>NZ_JBYLUK010000005.1:0-168200 GCF_058107395.1 Gluconobacter sp. ESL1110 | reverse complement strand
TCAGCCGCCCGTGCTGCAACAGGTGGGTCGCCGTCCGTCCTCCCCATGCTCGCCGGCTGCGCCGCCTGCGCGTGGGTGCGGGTGACGCCGATCCTGCCGCTGCGCGGCACTGTTGCAGCACGGGCGACCGACACGCCGTCGCAAGGATGTTTGAAGAACCAGAGATGGATCGAGCATCATGCGACGCTACCAGTTCCCCTTTATTCCAACCCCCCGTGGCCGGCCTCCGATGCGCTGGACCGACACGCAGGAACCCACAACCTGCCGCCGCTGCAACATACACTGGGACGACGGCGATCCGGCCTTGACGATTGCCTGCACGGGCTGCGGTGCACCTGCGGATGAGCCGTGCCGCCGCAGCTCAGGTGGCAATGAGCGTGTATGCGCCTGTCGCGACGAAGCGGCCGTCCAGATGGGGCTGCTGACACGTTGTGAGGGACTGACCTGGGACGGTCGCCACGAAAAGCCGCTGCTATTGAGGGCACGCCCGATCGCCCACGCCTTGATGTGCCGCTCGGTGCGGACAGGCGCGCCTGTCAGTCAGTGGACCTCATGAGCCCGGATCTCGCGTCCTATGACCGCATCATTGTCGCCGTGTCGGGCGGCAAGGACGGCACGGCCTGTCTGCTCGCCCTGCTGGAAGCCGGTGCTCCGGTCGAGCTCATCGAGCTCTGGCATCACGAGGTGGATGGGGCAGGGCAGTCCTTCATGGACTGGCCCTCCACAGGCCCGTATGTCGCAGCCCTGGCGCGGGATTTCAGCCTGCCGCTCTATCGCTCCTGGCGCGAGGGTGGCTTCGAGCGCGAAATGCTGCGGGACAATGCGCCCACAGCTCCGGTTGTCTTCGAAACCCCTGACGGGGTCATTACAGCAGGCGGGCAGGGGCCAGAGGGTACACGCCTGCGCTTTCCCCAGGTCTCAGCCAGCCTCTCCGTGCGCTGGTGCTCGGCGAGCCTCAAGGTTGATGTGGCCGATCGCGCTTTGCGGGGACAGGACCGGTTCCTGAACCGACGTACCCTCATGGTCACAGGCGAGCGTGCTGAAGAGAGTCCCGCACGGGCTCGATATGCGGCCTTCGAACGCCATCGGACTGACACAAGAAACGGGACGCGGCGGCGTCGACATGTCGATCACTTCCGGCCCGTGCACGCCTGGTCCGAGGCCGAAGTCTGGGCCATCCTCGAGCGCTGGCGCGTGATGCCCGCCTTTCCCTATCAGGTCGGCTTTTCGCGCCTGTCCTGCGCGTTCTGCATCTTCGGCAATGCAGACCAGTTCGCCACCCTGAAATGGATGGATGCGAACCGGTTTGCGAAACTGGTCAGATATGAAAAGGACTTCGGCTGCACGATCAAACGTGACAGGGGGGCTCGAACAGCTGTCGTCCGAAGGGACGGTCTATCAGGAAGCCCGGTCGCGGCCCGACCTGGTCGCAGCCTGCCTGGCAGACCGACCGTTAGAGACGGTTCTGACAGAGGACTGGACCCTCCCGGCCGGAGCCTTCGGCACCGGGGGAGGGCCGGTCTAGTCTCAGGCGCGGGCCGGACGGCCGCGACGTTTCTCGGGAAGCTTCTTTACCGGAGGAAGGGTGTCTTCCTCAGGGGAGGGCTCCTGCGACGCAGAGGCGCGGGTCGTAGAGCCCAGGCCAATTTCGCGGGCGAGGGACGAGCGTTTCTCGGAATAGCTGGGTGCCACCATTGGATACTCGCGCGGCAGGCCCCACCGGGCCCGGTACTCCTCCGGGGTCATGTTGTAGGCTGTCTTGAGATGACGGCGGAGCATTTTCAGCTTTTTCCCGTCTTCCAGGCAGATGATGTAGTCCGGAAACACGGAGCGCTTCGGGTTCACGGCGGGGGTCGGGGCTTCTTCCGCGACAGGCTCGGCCTTGGTCGGGGTGGTGAGGGCATCGTGCACGCTGCGGATCAGCGCGGGCAGATGGTCGGCGGAAAGCTCGTTCTGCGACAGATAGGCGGCCACGATGTCGGCGGTGAGTGGCAGAAGATCAGCATGAGGGTGTGCACTGGTCTCATTCAGGTCGGTCATAAATGTCCCTCAAGGTTCTGGAAGAGCTCTGGACATGGCTCTTTCAGGTCATGACTGCAAGTCGTTACGACTATTACTGCCTCAGATATTAACAGTTCCCTGAGCCGCGTCGAAACACGGTCATGTTTCTTTGATCGTGAGAGCACAAATCGCAGAAGACGCGGACCGTAAAAGAAAAAGAGGAAAGAAAAGGAAGGAAAGAAGGGCAGGCACCACGGGATCGCCCTGTGCCGCAAGGGGTGGGTCCGTCCGTGTCCTCGCTGGCGCTGCGGGCCGGGCGGTCCCGACGCTGACGCGTCGCCCTTGCCGCCCAGAACGACGCCGCGCTCGCCGGAAAGGGTCAGAAAGGAGACAGCAGACGATGCCCGTCATGGCCCTCACACGCCCAACCCCCACACAGAATTTCAGCCTGGTTCAGGCCCACCGCGAGGGCTGGACCATTCTCGAAGGCTGCGGCCCGGAGCACGCTGACACCCAGCTGCGCGGCGTGACCTGCTCGGACCAGAATGCCTGGTGGCAGGTCGCGCGCCAGGCCCGTCAGGGATCGCCCTATCACCGTGAGGCCCTGTCGCGTCTGTCTCACAGTGAGCGCGAACAGATCTCCCTGCGCTTCGGTCCGCTGTGACCTGACCCGGAAGGCCTGAGCGCCTTTCGCCCAAACCCATCCTGTTTGTTTTCCGGCCCCCCGGTCTGTCCCCGCGCAGCACCGGGCGCTGCCGCTTGTCCGGAGTTCCTCCCATGAGCAAGACCCAGCTCAGCTTTTTCGACACCTCCGCCCTGGGTGGCGGCAGCAGCACCCTGTTCTGGGGCGACCTGCCCGGAGATCGTGCGTTCGAAGAGGCCGCCTCCCTCGCGAAAGAAGCCACCGCAGCCCCGGTTGCCGCGTCTAAGATTGACTTCCGTCTCTGCGGCACACGCGAGCTGGCACAGGGCTGGAAAGCGCGGGCGCGGGACAACCTCGCCGCCATCCGTCTTCTGACCGAACTTGAAACGGAGGGCCGCAATGCAACGCCGTCCGAGCAGGCTTTGCTGGCGAAGTTTACGGGATTTGGAGCCGGGGAGCTGGCCAACAGCCTGTTCCCCCGTCCGGGCGAAGCCTTCCGTCAGGGCTGGGAAGAGATCGGGGTGCAGCTTGAGACGCTGACGAGCCAGCAGGAGCGGGCCGGACTGGCGCGGGCCACGCAGTACGCGCATTACACGCCGGAACTGATCGTGCATGCGCTGTGGGATCTGGTGGCGCAGATGGGGTTCCGCGGCGGACGTGCGCTGGAGCCGGGCTGTGGCACGGGTCTGTTCATGGGCGCGATCCCGGAGAAACTTGCCCCGAAGACGGCCTGGACGGCGATTGAGAACGATCCGCTGACCGCCCGCATCGCCCGCAAGCTGTTTCCGAACCAGTGGGTCCGGTCAGAGGACTTCACGACGGCGAAGATTGCCGAGCAGTTCGACCTCACGATTGGCAACCCGCCGTTCAGTAACCGCACGGTGCGCGGCACGGACGAGTTGGGGCGGCTTGGGCTGTCGCTGCATGACTACTTCATTGCACGCGCAGTGTCCCGCCTGCGGCCTGGAGCGATGGGTCTGTTCGTAACGTCGCGTTGGACGATGGACAAGCGCGACGCCACAGCACGCCGGCACCTGTTCGAAACGGCCGATCTGGTCGGTGCGGTTCGCTTGCCGGCTGGCGCGATGCGCGATGATGCCGGAACGGACGTGGTCGTGGACGTGCTGGTTCTGCGCCGTCGCGAGATTGGAGACAGCCCGGGCGGGACCGCCTGGCTGGAGGTTGCGGACCTGTCCGACACCGACGAGGGGGAGGGACCGCTCAGCATCAACCGCTATTTTGCGGAGAACGGTCAGCAGGTGCTGGGTCGGCATGGCTGGACGAGCGGGCAGTTCGGGCCGGAATACACCTGCGCCCCGAACCCGATGCTGATGCTCGACGACGCCCTGCCGAGCGCACTCTCCCGTCTGGCCGCGCTAGCCCGCTTCCCGATGCCACAGACGCTCGACGTCGAGGCTCTGCGCGCATGCCGCCGAGCGGATGTCGGTACGGCAGGGGAGGGGGCCAGCCTCAAGGAAGGCAGCTACCTGATTGAGAAGGGGGGCCTGCACCAGATCGTTGACGGCCAGTCGGTGCCGGTGCAGGTCAAGAAAGGCGAGCAGAAGGACGGCATGTTCCAGAAGCACGCGCGTATCATCGAAGGCCTGATCCCGGTCCGTGATGCCGCCCGCGCGGTCCTGCGCGCCCAGGTGGAGAACCTGCCCTACAGCGGGCTCCAGGCGGATCTTAAACGCGCCTATCAGTCCTTTGTGCGACAGTTCGGGCCGATCAACCTCACGCAGACCAGCACGCGCATTGATCCCAAAACCGGGGACGAGAGCACGACGCAGCGGCGTCCGAACCTCCAGCCCTTTTATGACGATCCGGACGTCTGGCTGGTCAGCTCGATCGAGGAGTACGACGAGGACCGGCAGGTCGGCACACAGGGGCCGCTGTTCTCCGAGCGTGTGATCCAGGCGACGCTGGAGCCGGAGGTGCACAGCGCCCATGACGCGCTCGCGGTCTGCCTGCACGAGACGGGTGTGGTGGAGATCCCGCGCATTGCCGAACTGTTGGGACGGTCCGAGGACGAGGTCATCGCCGAGCTGGGCAGTGCCATCTACCTCGATGCCGCACGCAGCCAGCCCGGACGCGATGTCTGGGTGCCCGCCGACGAAGCCCTGTCAGGGGCGGTGCGCACGAAGCTGGCGGAGGCCCGCAAAGCCGCTGAGACCGATCCCCGCTTTGCCCGCACCTTGGCCGCGCTGGAAGAGGCCCAGCCCGAGGATCTGCGGCCGAGTGACATTACCGCCCGTTTGGGCGCGCCGTGGATCCCGACCGCCGACATCGAGGGCTTCATCGCCGAGGTGATCGGGGTCGAAGCCGGCGTGTGGCACACCAAAGAGGTGGCGTCCTGGACCCTGGACAAGGGACCGTTCCGTGGCAAGGCCGAGGCGACGTCCGCCTGGGGCACCGAACGCCGTCCCGCAGGCGAACTGATCGAGGATGCGCTCAATCAGGCCATTCCGCAGATCTGGGACACGTGGCGCGACGAGAACGGCGAGCACCGGCAGCTGAATGCGCAGGAGACCGAGGCCGCCAAGGAAAAGCTCGCCGCTATCAAGACAGCCTTCCAGACCTGGGTGTGGCAGGATCCAGAGCGCGCCGAGCGTCTGGTACGGCTGTATAACGACACCTACAACAACCTCATCCCCCGCGCCTTTGACGGCTCGCATCTGCAGTTGCCCGGGGCCAGCACCACGATCCAGCTGCGTGCTCACCAGAAGCGGGTGGTCTGGCGCATCATCGCCACAGGAAACACTTACATGGCCCACGCTGTGGGGTCGGGAAAGACCTTCTCGATGTGCGCGGCGATCATGGAGCAGCGCCGTCTTGGCCTGATCTCGAAGGCCATGGTTGTGGTGCCGGGACACTGTCTGGCGCAGATGGCCCGCGAGTTTCTGATGCTCTACCCGACCGCGAAGATCCTGGTGGCGGACGAGACGAACTTCGTGAAGGCGAAGCGCCAGCGCTTTCTCGCCCGTGCGGCCACGGGTCAGTGGGATGCGATCATCATCACGCATGATGCCTTCAAGTTCATTCCGGTCGAGACCAGGTTCGAGCAGGCGATGATCGAGGCGCAGATCGCGTCTTACGAGAGCCTGCTGTGCGATGTGGACAAGGACGATCGCGTGTCGCGCAAGCGCATCGAGCGCATGAAGGAGGGGATGGAGGCCAAACTGGAGGGGCTGGCCAGCCGCAAGGACGATCTGGTGCATCTTGGCGAGATCGGGATCGACCAGATCCTCGTGGACGAAGCGCAGCAGTTCCGCAAGCTCAGCTTCGGTACGAACCAGTCCAGCCTCAAAGGGGTCGATCCGAACGGCAGCGGGCGGGCCTGGGACCTGTATGTCAAGGCCCGGTATCTCAGCCGTCTCAACCCCGGTCGCGAGCTAATCATGGCCTCGGGCTCGCCGATTACGAACACTCTGGGCGAGATGTACAATGTGCAGCGCTTCCAGCAGATCGACGCCCTGATCGAGCGTGGCCTGCACGAGTTCGATGCCTGGGCCGCCAATTTCGGGGAGACCCGCACGGAACTCGAACTTCAGCCGAGCGGGCTGTACAAGCCTGTGACGCGGTTTGCGGAGTTCGTGAACGTGGCCGATCTGATGGCCATGTACCGGCATTTTGCGGACGTCGTGCAGCAGGACGACCTGCGCCAGTACGTGAAGCTGCCTGACATCGCCACGGGCAGCCGACAGATCATCGTCGCAGACAGCGGACCCGCCTTTCGCGATTACCAGAAGGAGCTGGAAGCGCGGATCAAGGTGATCGAGGAGCGCAAAGGCAAGCCGCAGAAGGGTGAGGATATCATCCTGTCCGTGATCAACGATGCGCGTCACGCAGCGATTGATCTGCGTTTTGTCCGACCTTCGGAGGACAATGACACCAGCAACAAGCTGAACGTCATGATCGCGAGGGTCTTCGACATCTGGAAGGCGACGAGCGAAAACCGCTACACCGATCCCGACACCGGCAAGTCCTATGACCTGCCCGGGGCCGTGCAGATGATCTTCTCGGATCTGGGCACGGAAGCGGCGCTGGAGAAACGGGGCTTCTCGGCCTATCTGTGGATCCGCGACGAACTGATGCGGATGGGTGTGCCGCGCGAGCAGATCGCCTTCATGCAGCACTACAAGAAAAGTGCCGCCAAGCAGGGGCTGTTCCGGGATCTCAATTCGGGACGCAAACGCATCCTGATCGGTTCGAGTGCGACGATGGGCACGGGCGTGAACGCACAGCAGCGTCTGATTGCCCTGCACCACCTCGATGTGCCCTGGCTGGTGGCCGACATCATCCAGCGTGAGGGACGGATCGAACGCCAGGGCAACCAGAACCCGGTCATCCAAATTTACGCCTACGCCCTGAAAGGGTCGGTGGATGCCACGAACTGGCAGCTTCTGGAGCGCAAACAGCGCTTCCTGTGTCTGGCCATGTCGGGAGACCGGTCGATCCGTCGTCTGGAGGATATCGGCGAGAGTGCGAACCAGTTTGCCATGGCGAAGGCACTGGCCTCGGGCGACGAACGCCTGATGAAAAAGGCGGGACTGGAAGCAGAGCTGGCCCGTCTGCGTCGTCTCAAAGCCGCCCATTACGACGACCAGTTCAACGTGCGTCGCGCGATCGAGCGGGCCGAGCGTGATCAGAGGGTGGCCGAAGCCGTTATTCCGAAGATCCGGGCGGATATCGCGAAACGCCAGTCGACACGGGGCGAGGCGTTCCAGCTTGTGCGCAAGTCGGATGTGCTGACCGAGCGGCAGGATGCCGGCAGGTGGCTGATGGGTCAGGCGCGCACCGCCAAACGTGCCGAGCAGAAAGGCCGGTGGAAACTCGGCGAGATCGGCGGTTTCGAGCTGGTGTGTGAGACCTGGAGCTCGACCTTCATGGGTGAGACGGAATGGGACGCGACCATCGCCATCGTGGCCGAGGACCGGATGATCGGGATCGACTTTGATCACGACACCGCGCCGCTCGGATTCATCGCCCGCATCGAGAACACCCTGCTGCGGTTCGATAGTGAGCTTGCGGATGCGCAGCGTGTGGTTGCCGAGACGGAGCGCAAGCTGCCCGGCTACCGCGCCCGTGACGGGATGCCGTTCCGCGAGGCCGCACTCCTGGAGGAGAAGGAGGAGGAAATGGCGTCTCTGGAGGCGGATCTGGCCGAGGATACAGCGCGGCGGGAGGCGGATGCCGCCGAGGCTCTGGCCGTGATGGAGAGCCTGAGCGTCAACGACAATGGGGGAGAAGGCGAGGAAGAAGAAGCGGCAGCATAAGAAGAGGGAAAGGGCGGGCATGGCCCGCCCGGTGCGGCAAGGCTCAGGCCGGGCGCGCTAGCGCGCGGCCTTGCCGCACCGGGCAGCCCCTGCATCCGCGAAGAGGTTGAAAGAGAGATCAGAGGAAGAGAGCATGTCCTATCGTATCGTCTATGACCTCGCCGCCGTGCGACTTCCCGCAGAGACCCTGCGCCCTCATGTTGCGGATAGCAGCTTTCATGCCGATCAGTATCTGCTGATGGAGCTGGGTGGCGATAACAATGTCTATGAGGGGCGCGGCTCGCTGCGCGCGAGAAGCTGGTCCCTGATTGGGGCGGGACAGAACTGGGAGATCATGCGTCAGGTGGTGCAGTACGCTGCCTCCTGTGAGGGCGGCGGGATGCGCTTCTCCGGTGCCAGCGAGACGCAGGCAGAAACCTATATTCGCAAGTGCCGGACTGTTTTGCGGGATGCCGTGGCCGCGCAGGCGCTTCTTGATCGGGGCATGACCTGCACGGGAAAATTCGCGCTCCGCAAGGGGGCGGTTTCAGCGTGGCTCCAGAAACGTGTGGACGAGCTGTCCGCTATCAAAGCCCCGGAGATGACAGGTAAAACTCCGGTGTGGTCCTGGCTGAACCTGCTGCGTGACCCAAAGGATGCAGCCATCTTTCTGGCATACTCCAATCTGGATGACGCCCCTGTCTATAACCGGGCGACAGTTTATGGACCATGTCACGAGCGCCACTCCATCATGAAAGGTCTGACTTCATTCGCGGAGTGCGCGGCATGAGCCAGACGAACAAGGCCATCATTTCCAAGGTTCTATGCGGTGTGAACGTGGAGATTTTCACCTATCCGAATGGTGAGGCTCTTCTGCGCACCGTGGACAGCTATCCCGTCAACGGGAATGACTGGCACGGGCCATACAAGGATGCGACCTGCGCGGAAGCCGATTTCGTGGACCGCAACGCGCCGCCCGTAATTACCCCGGAGGATCTGCAACGGGGCCGCCGGAATGGGACTATTGCGCAAACGCTTGAGGGCGTCGAGATGATGCTGACCATGGATCGCTGGACAGGAGGCAGTTGTCTGACGTCGTTCATTGTCCGGCCGGAGGCCCGGACATGAGCGAAGTTCTTCCGACGTCCGCAGGCTTCGTCTGCCGACACCTGGATCTCAGCACCGGGCATCTTCCGCTCGCAGAGCGCGATGCGTGCGAGCTTTATCTCAGCAGCGGGGGCACGGCAGGGCGAAGTTGCCTGGGTGGGCCTTATGGCTGGATGATCCATGTGCCCACTGAGGCGGAGGACGTCCCGCAGGATGTGTCTCCCGAACTGGCTGCCCTGATGGTGCGGGCGCGGGAGCAGAACTGCCATTACATCCACTTCGATCGGGACGGGTCGATCGACGAGACGCTGCCTTTTTACGACTGAACCGCCACCGCCTTGCCTGCCTCAGGAAGAAGAGAAGGGGGCGGGAAAACAAACAGAAAAGAGAGAGGGAGCCGCCACAGGTCGCGGCTCCGCGCAAGGCTCAGGCCGGGCGCGCTGACGCGCGGCCTTGCGCGAAGCCACGCCCCGTGCCCGCGCCGAGATCATCATGACAGAAAAAAGGAGACAGGCGTGTCAGACCCGACAGGACAACCCGCGGCCGAAGTGGCGCTCAGAGCAAACCTGACGCTGATCTTTGACGCGATGCAGGCGCATGGCGTGAAGGCGGTCAAAGTTGAGTACGAGGCCAAGGAAGGCTGGTGGACAACGCTTCATGTGACGGCGGACGACAGTCCGGATCTGTTCGAAGACCTGTCTCTTGAGAAGGCCGTTGCAGCGCTTGGACCTGACCAGACGATTGCCCCTCTGTTTCCGAACAGCTTTGACCTTGTGGTCTGGCACTGCGTCGAAACCGTTATCCGGCGCGTGCAGGCCGATTACGACAACGATGAAGACGGGTCTTACGGCACAGCCACGCTGACGCTGGAAACGCGACAGCTTGAGGTCGAGCATATCGAGCGTGTGGTCTCCCACCTCGCGCACAGCCTGACCGCCTGACGTCTCCCCCCTCACGATACCTTTTCGACACCCTTACGACATCACTGGAGCCCATCATGGACGAACTGCGCCTTGTCGATCCCAACACCCTGATCGCGAACCCGAACAATCCCCGCCAGACGACCTCCGGCCAGGCAAGCATTCGCCAGCTTGCGCTGAATATCCGCGCAGTCGGGCTTGTCCATCCGCCGCGCGTGCGTGAGCTCGGTGACGGCAGCCTGATGATCATTGCGGGCCATCGACGGACGGAAGCGGCGATCTATGCGGGTCTGACGGAAATTCAGGTCCATGTGACGAAGATCGATAATGGTCTGGAGGATCTGGCGGCAGCCAGTGAGAACATGATCCGTGAGGGCATGACCGAGCCGGACCAGTGGCGTGCCGTAACCCGAATGCGCGAAGAGCTTGGCTATACGGATCAGCAGCTGTGCATGGCGCTGATGATCACGCCTGCCTATCTCCGTGGGCTGACCCTGCTCGCGAAACTGCATCCGCCAATCCTGCACGCCATCGAAATTGGCCGTGGCCCGGACCAAAAAGAGCGTCGGACTCTGGCTCTGTCGTCTCTGGAGGAGCAGGCCGCTGCCTGGGCTGAGATGTTTGCCGAGAGCGTGGAGGAGGGAGAAGACCCGGCCGGGTATTGTCTTAACGCCGAAGATCCGGATGATACCGTGAACTGGCGTGACTTCACCTGGCACCTGCGTCAGGACGAGTGGTATGCGCGGGACGCCCGGTTTGACGATGCTCTGGCGCAAAAGCATGGCGTCGTCTGGACCGAAGATCTGTTCGGGCAGGGCAGTGAGGATAATCGCTACGTCACGGATGCCACGGCGTTTCGGGCCGCGCAGGAAGACTGGATTGCCGAGCATCGCCCTGAAGGCACTCTTGCGATCGAGGCGGACGAGTACGGATCTCCCCTGCGCCCTCAGGGCTACAACTTCGTCGCGTACTGGATGAGCGAGCAGGAGACCGATGTTGTCGGCTACTGGCTCAATCGGAGTACCCTGAAAGTCGAAGAGCGGAAGTTTCGCTACACGGGTGAAGAAACCGTTCGCTCTGAAGCGCGTGTGGTGGAGCAGACGCCACCCCCAAAGAAAGAGCGCGCGGACATCTCCGGCACGGGTCTGAAGATGATCGGCTCCGTGCGGACTCTCGCGCTGAAGAAGGCGCTGGAAGCGAAAAGTGAAGATGCCGATCCGTGGGATCTGGTGGCTGGCCTGCTGCTCGCACTGAATGCCAATAACGTCCATATTTACGGTTCATCAGGCCGGTCGCCTTATGAGAACGCGGTGAAAACCGCTATGGAAGAGCTGTTCCCGGAGGGGGAGCTGGTGCGTGATGAGGCGCTCATCCGTCGCCACGCGCTGGAAAGTCTCGGTGGTTTCATGAACTGCGAAGTGAGCATGCACTCCGGTTCGGGCATGGCAGCGGAACTGCTGGGCTGTCTGTTCGACGCGGATAGCCACATGCCGAGCATGGCCGATGAGGACTTCCTGAAGACCTACAGCAAGCCCGGGATCACCAAGGCGGTTCAGGCACATGGGCTCGCACCACTCAACACAGGCAAAGAGATGCGGGCCGCTTTGCTGAACGCCGTGGGAGACGGGCATTGGGTTCCGGAGGCCGCAGGCTTTGCGCAGGCGACTGGCGTCTGGGCGGACGAGGTTCGGAAAAACCAGTCTCGCCGTGCGAAATGGGATGCAGCTGAAAGCAGACTGCAGGACGAGGATGAAGATGACCTGGAGTGTGCTGATCCGGAGGGTCTGGAAGACGTGATGGACAACGAAGGCGGGGAAGAGGTTGGCGAGCCAGACGTCATGGAGGATGAGCCAGCAGAAAAACCGGACCTCGTGGTGCCGCAGGAACTGGTGGCCATGCAGGCCGCCATGGGAGGGCGGCTGGAGATCCTTCGGGTCTGAGGCCGCTTGATGACAGAGCGTTTCGCGACAGACTTGCGTGGAACGCCTGATCTGGCACAACAGGAGATCGGGGTCGCCTGATGAGTCCGCGTGACGAAACGTCTGTTCAGGTTACGGTTCAGACGTCGCGGCCCCCGAAAATCGTAACCGGATGTGGGTCGGGGGTCGCTTTGCCCACAGTCGTCAGAGTGAAAGGGGAAACCATGATCTTCGTGATCGTGGTGGACCGTAAGTGGTTTACGAAGATCCTTCGTAAAACGAAGAAGACCCTTCAGGCGGTTGCCACCGCACTGAAGAGCCTCTCCGAGTAAATCACTTAAGGTAAACCGGGCCGTGAGGTGTTTTTTGCGAAGCCCCTCACGGCTCACCTCTGAACTTGGACGAACCGGTTACGATTTTCAAGGGCGGAGTCAGCATGGCTCCGCCCTTTTTCGTGCGGTGAGACGGTGCCTGGGTTCACAGGGGAAGAGCCTGCCCGCGCGAGGGCGAGAAGCGAAGAAACCTGGGTGAGCCTGTCTGTCCTGCCCGCGCGAGGGCGAGAAGCGAAGAAAAAAGAAAAAGAAGGAGGAGAGAGGGGCGGGTGTCAGAGCCTGTCTGTCGCCGCAAGGGGTGGTGTCCTCGGCTGACGCCTGCGGGACCGCCGCTGACGCGTCGCCCTTGCCCCGCCAGTCAGGCCCTGACCCCGGAGAGGACAGTTGAAGAGACATGAAGAGAAGGAGATCAGCATGTCCGAACACCCGACTGTCACCGTAGGCACCCGTGTCAGCACCATCCTGTACAACAGAGGCCGGGGTGTCGTGTCTGCGGTCCATGGCACGCCTCGCCCAGAGACAATCAGACGCCTTGCTGGTGGCTTCATCGCGGCGGGAGGCAGTGCCAGCTTTGATATCGTCTTTGCCTGCGGAAGTATCAGCAAGAAGCTGCCCGAGAGCATTCTGCACGGCGTGCAGTGGACGATCTTCCACGACGAGCCCAAGGCTGGCCCGGAGGAAATTGCGCAGCTGCACGCTCATGCCGAAGCATGCCGTGCTGAAAAACAGGCGCGGAAAGATCAGGCTGCGGCGGCCCATGCGGCTGAAATCGAGCGTCTGCGCACCGATCCCGAATACGCTCATCTGGAGCAGGGGGCGGACCAGAGCGGCGTGCTGGCAGGAAAGAACATCCGCCGTCTCCTGAAAGCTGCGCTGCCAAAGCACACGTTCCGTGTGCGCAAATCCTCTTACGGGTCCGTATCGGTCAACTGCGACAATCCGCTGGATGATGCCGCGCAGAAGACTGTCGACAACATCCGAAAGCAGTTCAGATCGGGGTCTTATGATCCGGTGTCCGATTGTCACTCCACGAGCCGGAGCCCCTGGCAGGAAGTCTTCGGCAGCGCCGAATACGTCTTCTGATCCCACCTCGTTTCGTCACAGTTCTTCCAGGCCGCCGCGAGGCGGCCTTTGTCATATCCGGAGACCGACATGGCTTTCTTTACGCTCAGTGCGACGCCCGCTACCGCAAAACGTGAGGGCTATTTTACCAGCACCACGATGGCGCTCATGTCCCAGCTTGGTGAGCGCCGCATCGTCGAGGCGAAGTCGGTAGATGGCCTCAAGCCGCTCATTCTGAGCTTTGGCCGCGACACTGCGCTGCAGCACCCCGGCAAGTCGTTCAAGATCATGGTCACGGTCAATCGTGGCAGCCGCAAGCCGCGCGGTTTCGACGCAGCTTATGATTCAGAAGCACTTGGCACCTCTGAATGGCTGGAAATCACGGTTGCAGACCCGGTTCCCCACGACGGCATGGCAGGTGTGGCCTCATGGGGAACACGGTACACGCCATTCCGTATGGACGGTGCAGAGCCGGGCGAAGCTTCGCTCACCGAGGCCGAACGCCTGTCTGACGACGGCCATCTTGGCTTCAAGGGATGGGCCGCGGAAGTCGCGGCCATTCTCGACACCATTGGCGCGCCTGCGACCGCTTTGGGCTGTGAGACCCGGGACGCTCTGGTGTCGCGCTATCGCGCCCACCAGCATCCCGCCCTGGCCGCCGCTGTCCTGACTGCGTCCTCAATGGCCGAGCATCTGGCCGCCTGAGGCCAATGCAGGGGAGCGGACAATGTCTCCCCTGCCAGATCCTGAAGTTTAAAAAAGAGCGAGTTTTCCATGGTCGATGAAAGCCTTCTCCAGATTGAGACCTGTCTTCTGGAACGTCGCAAGGTCCATCTTGGCATTGCGCCGGATGGGCGCGTCTATCTGCGTGTAACGTCGTTCTGGCCAAAAGAAGCCGCGCAGCACTGGCACGGACCATACTCAGACCGAAAAGCGGCTGAGACGGATTTCCTGGCCCGCACGCAGCCGCCATGCGTCACGCGAGCAGAGATCTCTGACGCCAGCCGTCGCGGCGAGCATGGAACGGTCGACGGCGTCCCCATGATCGTAATGAAGCATCGCTGGACGGGGCAACTAACCCTGACGCCTTACCGCCTCGTGGAGGACACCGGCGTGATGCAGGTCGCGCGCCAAAATGGACACAATTGAACATCGGTCGACACCCGCTCAAGCTGTGGAAGGAGGAGAGTAGGAAGAGGAAAGAGGGAAAGAAGCAGAAGGAGAGAGGGGCAGCACAGGCTGTCTGCGCTGGCAAAGGGTGGGTCTCCACGCGTCCTCGCCCTGACGGGCTCCGGGTCGTGGAGATCCCGCCGCTGCGCGGCGCCTGTGCCAGCGCAGACACCCTGTGCCTGTGCCGGAGAGGTCATCAGAGAAAAGAGATGACGGCAACAGGAGTGACCTTTCATGCAGATTTCCCAGCAGACCCTTCAGGACATCAAGGACGTTGCCGGACTGGCCGGTGGGGTCTTCGGTTTTCTCGCCCTGGTCTTCGCGTTTACGTGCCTGCCGAGCTTTCTGGCGGGACCGGTGCCCCATCACTATCTCGCCTCGGCATCGCACAGCGCTCACCCCCGCGGCTGAGTTTTCACGTTTCCGAACGCATCCACGCCCCGCCATCGTGCGGGGTTTTTCCATTTCTGATCCCAGGAAATATCCCATGATCGTCACCTTCGACCGCGCGCTGATCGCGCGCCTTCTTGCCCATGCCGAGGTTGCGTCGGAACGACGTGCCACGCTTACGCAGCTTTTTGACAAGAACCTGCGTAAGCCTGGGCATGGCGCGTGCGAATGGGGCCTTCAGGAAGACGTCGAGCCCACAAAGATCCCTGCGGGTCTGTGGCTGGTTGGCGATCACGGGATCTACATGATGTCGAACGGGCTTCCCCTTCTGCCGTCCGATGACGGTCAGAAGCCCAATTTGTGCGCGTATGCGCGCGAGGCTGACCCGGCACAGAACGCGGGCAGGGCTCATGACGTCAAGCGACAGGCTTTTGGCGGGGATGACGGATGCGAGTTCCTGGAAGCTGCGCTTGTACGACGGGCCCTCAGCAAGGTGTCCGGTGACACACTGCGGTTGAACATTACGCCTGAAACCCTCGAAATTCTGGCCTGACTGGCCTTCCTTGCAATCCTTCAGGAGTGAAAGAATGTCCGATCTTATGCCTGTTCCCCACGAGCAGATCTGGGCCTCGGCCGTGGCGGTGGCCGCTGACAGCGTGGAGCAGCTGAGACGCTGCGATGTCGACCGCGTCGTCTCCCTTGTTGACGCGGCGGATCGCAGCGCGCTGACAGGCTGGCTGATCGCGCAGCGGCCCGATCTTGCGGGCGCTGTCGCGGAGGCTCTGTCCGCGCTCGTCCAGGAGGCTTACGCATGAGCCTGCTGTTGCCACACCTGCGGCGCGTCCGCATTGAGGCCGAGGGCCTGACGGCCACCCAGTGGAGCTCAGCGCAGGACAAAGCGAAACTGGCCAATGCAATCCTCGCCTTTGTTGCGAAAGGATTGCCGGAGGAGGGGTTCAGCAAGGCGCTGTACCAGCGCGTCAGCCAGATGTGGGGGTTTATCGCCTGCTTTAACCGGAACGGCTTTGCGGGCCGGTATTTCAGCACAACGCAGGGGCGCATCGCCTTCCTCGATCAGATCACTGCGCGTGGCGGGATCGGCGATCCCGCCTGGACCTGGTCAGACGTGGAAAGCCGGATCGCGGCTCTTCTGGTCGAGCATCAGGTGCTGGACCTGTACCGCGCCGAACTGCGGCAGGAGACTGTCCGAGGCGAACAGGCGCTGTTGCGCAGACTGATCGACCGCCACGGCGTGCCGGCCGATCATGCCGGCCGCATCTCACTGGCTCCGGCGTTGGCTGCGACCCTGTCCCGGCAGCAGCCTGTTCAGATGGGTCTGCTCTGACACGTTGCGCTGTCCGTGACGGCGCAGGAGTCCGGATCGTCGATCAGGCCCTGAACGATCTCCCATCCGCCGAGAATATTCTGGGCCGTCTCCCAGGCGACGATCTCGGCGCGAAGCGCCTGCGCAAGATCGTAATAGATGCCGTCGCGCTGAGGATCTTCGATCTCACGGCGCTCCGCCTCCTCCGTGAGGGACCGTGCGTCGGAAACCCGGGCCAGTGCCCGAGAAACAAGCTGCGACAGCCAGTCAGACGCCATGCGCTGGCGACCCTCGCGTGTGTCGGGCAAAGGCGTGGCTTCGAAAATCTGTCGCGCCCTCTCGCGTCCGAACGCGCGGAGGCGCTCAACCTGTCGGGGCGGTGTCACGGCCCGGATTTCGGCAAGCGACCGCAACTGCGTCTCGGGCAGGATTGCGTCGGTGAGCGCGTCCAGGGTCGGCGCACGACGCCGCTCCTGCGGAAAGCGGATCACCGTGGCGGTCTGATCTGTCTGTGCACTCATCGGTGTCCTCCTGTCGTTGTGCGGTAAGCGTAAAGCGCGCCACAAATAAAAGTCAATAAAAACAATAAGATACCGGCAATATTCGGCCCTCGAGAAAACCTCCGGGGGCAGAAAAGAGAAGCGCGGGAACGAGAAAGAGGAGGGAGGGAAGGGGCTCTCATGGGGCAGGTGTCGCAGCAAGGGTGCGTCGCTCCGCTCCCGGCGCACAGCGCCGCCCATGCCACGCCACCCGCCCCATGAGGCTGCCAATCGGGAACGAAATATTCCGAGAGAGGCAGAACATGTCCAAGCGCAGGAAAACAGATCTGACAGCAGCCCGTAAAAAGGCAGAGGTCTTTGGGCCGGATACGGTTCTCTTTGCAGATCTTGAACTCGGAGAAGCCTTCCGCATGGCTGGGGCAGAGCTGGGAGCCGTGTATCGAAAGGTTCGCCGCAACCACTACATGCACGACGGAAAGCGATGCCTTGCGAGCGACGGTCGGGCCGTCAAGCGCGCTTCCCTGCCTGGGACGGAAGACTGAGACCACTCTCCCGATCCTCTCCTTCCTCCACTGACATCAGGGCCGCAGCGCGGCCCGCATCCGGTCAATAAACACAAGAAAGGAACCGCATCGTGCAGATCCAGATGCTCACCCCTACGTCCAGTTTTCTTCCCGCTCTTGAGGCGCCCGTCTTTCACCGCGCCGTCTCGGCAGGCAAGACCATTGGCCGCGCACGGCGCTTTTACGCGGAAGCCGATCTTCTGGCTGACGACGCGAATGATGTCCGTCTCGGAGCGGCGCTACGGGCTGCATTGAGGCGGGACGCCAGCACCGCACACCGCTCGGCACAGCGCACGCTTCTGAGTGTCTCCCATTGAGAGCCGCGCACCTGCACTCACAACAGGCCGTGCGATCCTGCGACCTGAGACAGACGCTCCGAGGAAGAAAAGGATGGGCCATGCGGCTTCCGATGACAGGGTTGACCCTGGCAAGCCTGCTATGGGCAGGCATAACCCACGCGACCGCGGCAGCGTGCTCCACTTTCGGCGGAGACGGTCAGCTCCCGGTTCTGACTAACGCAGCGCTTGGGCAGAAGATCGTGCTTCTGTGCAATGACGGCTTTGCTGTCCTGCACTCGGGGATCAGTCATGGCCCCCTGCGGACGGCAGAGCATCTGACCGAGGAAGGCCTGGAGCGCAGCATGCAGATCGGCCGGGTCGTCCGGTTCTTTCATGCCGATCCCCGTCTGTCCTTTGAGGACAGGGCCGAGCTGAGCGACTACCGCGCGTCGGATTATGATCGCGGCCATATGGCCTGTTCGGCGGACGAAGACAGTCTTCAGGCGCAGGAGCAGAGTTTTTCGCTCGCCAATGTTGTTCCCCAGACCCCGGAACTGAATGAAGGCATCTGGACGGGCGTGGAAATGGCGGTGCGTCGTCTCGCACAGCGCGAAGGCGAGCTTTACGTCGTGACCGGTCCGGCATTTGGAGCGTCGGTCAAGACCATCGGATCGCATCGGGTTTTTGTGCCCTCTGCGACCTGGAAGGCTGTTTACGATCCTGTCGAGGACGAAGCAGGCGCGTATTTCTGTCAAAATAGCAGCCAACCAACCTGTACGATCATCAGCATCGGCGCGTTAACCCAGGCGACGGGTGTAGATCCTTTCCCGTCTCTTCCCGATGAGATCCGTCAGACGGCCATGACGCTGCCTCGTCCCCTTAAAAGTCCTCATGCTGTTCGCATCCGGCCTGCTTCCGGAAGCCCTGTGCTGGAGACCATGCCATGAGTTTTATTCCTTTCCTTGACGCAGGCGAAAGTGTTCAGATCGATGACCTGACGATTGAGAACGGCACTGAGCGGATCGCCCTGTACGGACGCCTCGAAATTCGAAGGGACCGGATCGGCCTGCAGGATATTCAGGCCCTGAAGGCTCAGATCGACGCCATTGCCCGCGAGCTTGAAGGATCGGCCCATCTTCCCGAGCGGGCGCGGAGCGCACACCAGACAAGCGTGATGCCCAGTCCCTTCATGGGGCGGAGCTGTGCATGAAGGGGCGGGAGCCTCTGGCAGGAAAGGTCTGGAGTGCCACAAGCCTCGCTCCGGACAAGACGACCTTCCACCCCAGCTTCCTCCGCGCCCTTCGGTTGCTCCGTGCAGCCGGGTCCCCTGAGAAGGCATCGTGTCCTGCGCTGCGTTTGTGACGGACCTGGCAGTGTCGGGACGAAAGGCGTCGCTGCGCTTGCTTTCGCCCCTTTTGCCTCCGGCACGGGTCGAACGAAAGGCTCGTTTAAGTATTAGTTAAGTTTGTAGCGATGTTTCTTATGTATGCGAAAGTAAACCAGAATAAACAAAGATGAAAACCGCAGCAAAACCACGGTTTTTCTTGCAATACTTGTGTATTTTTCCTAAACTAAACCCACATTACAGGGGCGTTGAGTCCGGTTTTGACCGTTGCGCCGCCCGAAGTGAGAAAGGATGACGATCATGGCACGCTTTGAGCCGTTCAGACTGTCTGATGACGACCGGACCGACATTGTCAAAGGCGTCTCCTGCGCTCTGCTGCTTGAGCGCCATGGCTATCTTCTCGACAAGCCCGAAAGCACGCGGAACGCTCTGAAATACCGTGCGGGAAAGGGCGAGACGATTATCGTCAACCATGAAGGCCGTGGCTGGTGGGATACGGGGGGATGTGTTCTCCCTGATCCAGCGCCTGACGCCCGGTCTGAAGTTTCGCGATGCCTGTCGGGAGCTGGGTCAACTGGTAGGTATTGAACCAAAGGGGGCAGAGTATGTCCGCGAGCGTCAGGCCAAAACGCCAGACGGCGCCCCGGCTGAGCGCTGGCAGGGCAAGAAGGAGCTCAAATCCGGCACGAAGGTCTGGGCGTATCTCACCGAGGAGCGCTGCCTTCCGGAATGGGTTCTGCGTCGGGCCATTATGACCGGCTGCATCCGGGACGGTTATCACGCCGCCTGGTTCTGCCACCGGGATGCCGTGGGAGCCATCTGTGGCGCGGAACTGCGTGGTCCGGACACCAAGGGTATCTGTCTGTCGGGTACGGTCAAAACGCTGTTCCGCTTCCAGCCCGGTCTGGCTCGCACGGTTCGTCGCCTGGTGGTGAGTGAATCCGCCATTGATGCCCTGTCCTACGCCGCCCTCGACAGCGAGCGTACGCGCGAAACCCTGTACTGTTCGACCGCAGGTGGCATGGGGCCGGAGACGGTCGAAGCCCTGACGGCCGAGCTGGCTGAAATGGCAAATGATCCGGCTGCCGTTCTGGTAGCCGCAACCGATAATGACGACGCCGGCAACCGCTATGCCGCGCGCCTTGCAGAGCTGGGCCGCGAAGCCGGTGTCCGCGTGATCCGCCGTATTCCCCACGGTGGCTGCAAAGATTTCAACGACGCCCTGAAGACTGTTGTGGCCGCCGCCCGCGCCGCCTGAGGAGAGACTGATGACGAATGACAAGGCACGACGGGAAATGGAGGCGCTGTTTCCCGGGCATGAAAAGAATGACGCTCTGAGAACGGCCTTTCTGGCGCACCCGGATGCGGACCATTATCTGCGCCTGACGCCAGACCTCGGATGTCGTATTCCCTGGGCTCTGGTGGAATACGCTCCTGAGACGGGGCGGTGCCAGGGTCTCGTGGTTGGTGGACGCTGGAGTGCGGCAGGCTGGGATCTCTCCGGACGCATCGTCCTGTTTGTTCAGTCTCCAACCGGAGACAGTGGGTTCCTGACCTGCCGGGCGGGGGAGCAGCAGCTTGTCCAGATTGGCACCGTTCCCGGAAGCACGCGTCATCCTGACGGTCCGGAAGCCGTCACGCTTCTGGGGCATGTCGCAGAACTGACCGCCGCCTGGCATGCCGATGTAGAGACAACCCGCGCCTGGCATACCTGGGCTCTGCTGCACAATCAGCCGCCCTTCCCGCAGACCTACGCCGAGATTGCGTTCGGCGATGATGTGCTGCGCGGTCTCGTGGTCGGAGGCGCGGTCCTGGCGGACGGGACATGGGACTTCGAGCAGGAGTTCGACCTGATGGTCGAGACGGACATGATCCTCAGCCTTGATGGCCGCCGTGCGACGCGGTGCGAGGTTCTTCATGGCACCCGGGAGCAGGGACGTGGTCGTGGATAATCATCTCTCAGGATTGACCCCCTCCCAGGCAGACGCCGCGCGTCAGACAGGACCGGTTGTTGTTCTGGCGGGTGCCGGGACCGGAAAGACCAAGACGCTTGTGGCCGGTATTGTCGACCGTGTCGTCAAGCGCCGGATGTCGCCCGATCGCATTCTGGCCGTGACCTTTACCAACAAGGCGGCCGGGGAGATGAAGACGCGGATCGCAGCGGCCCTGAACATCGCGCAGGCCCCGTACTGGGTGGGCACCTTCCATGCGCACGGACGCCGTCAGCTGCGGACCGATCCTGACATTGCCGGGCTGCGTCCGGGCTTCGACGTCTGTGACAGCGAAGACAGCACGAAGATCGTGCGCAGGCTTCTGGAAAAGGCGATTGAAGCGGGCGTCATGAATGCCGATGACGGAGAGACGTTTCGCAAGCGTGTGAAGTCCGTCAGCTCGCGCATCGCCATGCTCAAGGAAAACATGGTGCTTCCCCCGGATGCCGTGACCTGGGTAGAGGGACGGATTGCGACGGATGGCATCACCGAAGGCGATGACATCATGGTCTGGCGAGATGCGGCCGCGCTCTATCCAGCCTATCAGGCGATGTTGCGCGAAAGCAATCGCGCGGATTTTGCAGACCTCCTGCTATGGCCCACCGTGACCATGCTCCGCGACGAACGCTACAGACAGGACTGGTCAGGCCGGTTTGACTGCGTGCTCGCCGATGAGTTCCAGGACGTCAACCGGCTCCAGTTTCTCTGGCTGAAATGCCTGTCCAAAGACCACAACGAGCTCTTCGTTGTGGGCGACGATGCGCAGTCGATTTACGGCTGGCGTGGGGCCAATGTCCGGATTATCCGAAGCTTTCTCAAGGAGTTTCCGACCGGACGCATGATTGCTCTGGAGCAGAACTTCCGTTCGACCGGTCACATCCTGTCAGCGGCCAACGCAGTGATTTCTCACGACACCAACCGGCTGGAGAAAACACTGTATACCGCGTCCGGAGATGGGGAGCCAGTGGATATTCTGCGGCACACCGGCAGCCAGGACGAAGCTTCCGGGATTGCCGCGGAGATCGGACGTCGCGCCCTGGAAGGCGTGCCTTATGAGGAGATGGCGGTGCTCTATCGTTTCAACCATCTGTCACGCCTGCTGGAAGAGTCTCTGTTGCGCGCAAAGATCCCTTACGAGCTGGTCAATGACACCGCCTTCTGGCAGCGCGGCGTGGTCAAGGACGCGCTGGCCTTCCTGCGTCTGACATGTTTTCCGTATGAGCGGCAGTCAGATGAGGCATTCCGCCGGATCGTCAATCAGCCCGCCCGGGGGATCGGGGCCAAGGCCATGGCGACATTCGAACAGGTCGCGGATGAGGAGGCGATCTCGCTGTACGAGGCAGCGGAGCGCACGGTGCAGGGACGGACCGGAAAGGCTGCTGACAAGCTGCGCTGCTTTCTGGACGTGATCCTGAAAGGCGCCCGCAGTGGCGAGCCCAGTTTGGGAGAGCGTCTGAGGGTTCTTGTAGAAGAGAGCGGGTATCTCGCGATGCACCAGGCAGCCGGGGACGATGGCCGCACGGCGCTGGAAAACCTGCACGAGCTTCTATCGCTCGCCAACGAGTTCAGCTCGGTGGAGGAGCTGTTCGACCATGCGGCCCTTGGCTCGGAAAGCAGCGGTGATGAGAGTGTCGGCCGGGTCAAGCTGATGACCATTCATGGATCAAAGGGCTTGGAGTTCGGGCATGTCTTTCTGATCGGGTGGGAAGACACACTGTTCCCGTCGCGCACGAATATTGACCCGGCAGAAGAACGCCGTCTGGCCTATGTCGCACTCACCCGCGGCCGCCAGCGCGTTAGCGTGTCCTGGTGCGAGTTTCGTCGGGGCGAGCAGGCCAGTCCGAGCTGTTTCATCGACGAGATCCCGCTCCAGGCGCGGCGGGACGGTTGGGGGCGGAATCTCAACTGCCGTCCCGCGTTTCAACGGGGAACGGGTTTCAATCGGCAGGCTCAGAGAGAGGCGATGGGCTTCTGACCACTCACGTCCTGCGACTGACTTGGGGGGGTGAGCAGAATGTCGGTTATTGGCGAAGCATGACTAAAAGCGGCCACTCGCAGCGTTCAAGTTCATGACGCCTACGAACCAGCATACACCGTCCGGCAATCGGATATTCGCGGTTGGTATTGCTGGAAGCAGCCGTTCGGCCCGCGATTATTTCCTGTCAACGAACCTGAGTTTAGCTCCTGAACAAAGAGAGCGGCTGTCGCGGTGAATGCGCGTGCAGCGGCGGAGCGCCCGTCAGGGCCTCACCGGCCCCTTCTTTCCCGCCGCCTTCCTCGACGCCGGTTTGGTCGCCTTTTCCGCGGCCTTGCGCGCCTCGCTCTTCTTCTTGACCGTCTTGGTATCGAGGCCACGACGGGTCAGGTCGATCCCGACGACGGCGAGATCCTCGACATTGGAATATTGGCTCGCAAGCACCGCCCAATGCTGGCGCAGCGCCGCGAGCAGCGCCTCGAAACTCTTGGCGCGGCCGCCACCCGGCACGTCCCAGCTACGCTTGATGCCGACATAGACAAGTAGGAAAATGCCCCGGCTTGAGCGAGCATCGCGCAGATAGTCCCCGCTGAGCTGGACCTCCATGCGCTCGAACAGATGCGGACCCGTCCAATTGTCGGCGACCTTCAGCTCGACCGGGACCGGCGCGTCGAACCCTGCGCCTCGGAACCGCAGATCGGGTCGCTTGGCATCGGCAAGCTCTTCCTCGGGCGGGATGCTGTAGCGTCCTCCGGCGTGGTCGCGCAGCCAGCCGCCGATAAACCTACGGAATTCGGTCTCCTGCTCGGTCTCCTGTAGAATCGACGCAATACTCTCGTCGCCATGCTCGAGATCGTGTTTCAGCGCCTCAAGACGCTCCACGCCGAAATACCAGAGCTCGCGATGATTGGCCGGCGTAGCGATACGCGCGTCGTTGAATTCCTGGACCTGACCCGGATTCCACGGCGCAAAGTCGGCGTCGATAGTCGCCTTCGTCTTCGCGTGCAGGCTCATCCATGGTCGTGACTCCGCCCCCGGGTGTGCGTGCGCCATTTCCATGAGCGCGAGATAGGCTTCCTTGCCTGGCATCTCGCGGATGAAGATGAAAAGCGCATTACGCGCTTCTTGGGCCTTGTCGCGCAAGCCTGGAGAATAGACGCCACCGCTGGATCGGTCGATATCCTCTTCCTCGCGAATATATTTCGCCATCAGAAGGTAGAGCGTCTTCATATGTTCGACAGTACGGTATGCGAGCCGCGCCCGACTCTCTTGCTGGTAGCCGCCAAGTAGCGCGACGACGAAGCGTAATGCGAGATTGGTCTGTTCAACGGGATCGTTCAGTGCAGCGAGTCGCGCCATGACAGCAGGGATCGCAGCGCCGGGATCGACGCCGACCCAAGTCGCGTACCAGACTGGAGTAAAGTCAGGATCATATTTCCTCGCCGCCTTGCACGCGGCGATCTTGGCGATGTTTCCATCCGGTATAGATGAGCCCTGCACGATCGACAGGAGATAGGCGAGATTGCGCGGATTGATGCGCTTAGCGCGCAAGGTAGGCAGCAGCGCTGGTGCGATCTGCTCGCGCGCGAACACACCATGCCTGGCCACGTTGGATAGGACGTAATGGCTCTCATCAACGGCCTGCTCAACCTTGAGCTCGTGCTGGATCTCGGTCAGAAGTACAGCGACAACCTCGTTAGGAAACGCGTCATACAGGTTCGGGAGCCAAACCGGGAAGCCATTTATCTCGGCGAGTCCGTAGCGCGCCGCCTGCGTCGCTTCCGATGATGTCAGCGTCTTATGCCAATTCTCGGTCTCGCTCGCCTCGATCGCCAGCCCGGTCAGGCCGAATATGACAGTGGCGGGCGTTTGATTTATTGACCCGCCCTGCGATCGAGTTTCCGGCTTAAACGCACGCCAAAAGCGTACAGCGGCGTCACGGAATGCGGTCGCAACAGGCTCGCCGTAAGTGTCAACCAGAGAACGCCAATTGCCATCAGTACAGTGGTTGTGACTGTTCTGCCCTGCCAACCGCATCCGTTCCATCAGATAGTGTTGGTCAGGTGTGAGGATAGCAGGCATCCCTGGATCCCGAATTTGATCGACGCGTTCGGCAAAGAACATTTTCTCGTGCTCGAGACGTTTCTCTCGATCGGCGACAATACGTGCATCACGCTCCCTCCTCTGCGCCTGCTGCTTGCGAAATTTAACTAGCTCGTTGGCAGGTTGATGGAGCAGCAATTCTAGCTTCGTGCTCAGCGTCTCGCTCTTGACCGTCAGACGTTTCAGTTGTTCAAGCCACTTGCGCGGTCGGCCGCCGGCAAAAAACAGAGCAACGGCAAGGCTTAGCGCGACGAGACGATCATCACATAACGAGCGCCCCTCGATATCGGCTGAGATCGTTTCGAAGCTGTCCGGTTTAAAGTTCCAATAATGACCGAAAACCGAAATATCCCACCAATCGACAAGGGGTTGGTCATTCTTGATTTTACGCCACATGCGCTCTTGTTCTACCGAGTACCAGAACAGCGCACTATTGAGCTCCGGCCAATCTTGTACGAGATCTGGTAAATCCGCTCGGATCTCCTCGAAATGTCTGTAATCATAATCTCTGGCATGCGGCAGACGCCGCAGCGCGGACAGTGTCGAGAGCGACAACGCCGCCGGATCACGCGCCTCAATCAGGCGCCCGGCAACGCGCGCAGCCGTGGAGGCGAGCCAGCCATAGGATTTCGATATCCCGCAATGCGAGTCCTCAACGACGGGTTCGCGGAGCAAAAGCGTGACAAGTCCGTCCATCAGCCCGCCCAGCATCGCGACCGGCAGTTCATCTACTAAATGGTCGAGCGGATCAGCTAAGGGATCGACCCGATGGTCGCTCTTTCGCGTAGTCGCTTCGAGCGCCTGCAACAGCCACCCGATCGCCTCCTTGTCATGGGGGAGGTCGCCCAAAAATTCTCCCAACCAGTCGCGCGACAGCCCTGGCCCTTCCCTCAGGAAGGCATTGCGGATATCTGCAGCATCGGCGGGAGTGCCGACCGCGAACACCGCGCGGATCGCGGCAATACGGGGATACTTGGCGCGGGACGTGAGCGCAAAGTGCTTGGCTTTGGTGGCAAGGGCGTCAATTCCACCTTGATTAACCATGCGTAGCAGAAACCAGGTAATGTCGTCGTTTGCTGCATATTGGTCGAGGAGCGCTCCGATCTCCTCGGCGAGATCGGGGTTAGTAAAGCGCTGGATCGCCTGATATTCCATCATTGAGCGGCCGTGTGCGGGTTGCACGAGCTGTCTACAGGTCTGGCGCAGGATGGTACGCCTCGTGTCGAGTGGCAACTTGGCGGGGTCTCCGCCTTCGAACAGCACCTCAGGTGCGCGCGCCACGACCCTATCACGGATCCGTTGATCGAGTAACGCAAGCCACGGAAGCACCGGCCGCATCGTCGGTACGATGACTTCGATGCCATATTGCTCTCGGAAGAACAGCCCTTCGATCTTCGCGCGCGAGCCCTCGTTCGCGCGCGAGCCCTCGTCAACCAGCAGTGAATACAGCCATTCGGCGGTCAGATATTCCCGCACCGAACGATGGTGGAACCGCTTCGTGCCATAGATGCCCGGATCGAAGATCGGCCGGGACAGCAGGATCGCGCAGTCCTGATCGTTCCAGTTGGTGAGGACGTCCTTGATCGGAAGACCTAAGGCATTCTTGTCCCCGTCGGGAACGCGTATGGCCGATTTTTGGCAGAGCGTGGTGGCAGCGGCGACGAGGCGGGCGCCTTCGCGAATACGGTCGACCGCGATCGGCCGTGCGTCGGCCCGGTCCTGATCCCGCTCTTCGAGGCGCTTGGCGATGCTACTCGTCATCAGGTCGAACCGAGAGCCGATCCGCTGGTGATCGTTCCAGAATTCGACGGTCTCGGCGAGATCGAGCGGCTTGGTCGTGAACGACGACGCCTCGGCTTGCTCTACGGCCTTGGTGAAGGCCTTGATGTCGGCGACGCCCTTGGCGATCGCGAAGGTCTCGACCTGAGCGTCGTGCAGATCCTCAAGAGTCACGATGCGGAACGGGGCGTGCTTATTCTCGCGCTTTGCCGCATCCTCAGCCGCGACCGCATATTCCCCCTGGGGCGCGGGCGCCTCGTCAGGTGCTTTCGCCAGCGCATCCCAACGCAGGTTGGTCCGGCACAAGAGGAGGTCGGTCACAGGGCGCCACGCCTCCGTGCGACCCGTGATGACGATATGTGTGCGCTGCAAGGCACGCTCGATCCGCTTGCCGATGCGGCGGATGGCGCGCTCGAAATCTTTCGGATCGTGCAGACGTGCCTCATCCACGGAATCGAGGAAGAGCCAACCTTGATCACCCGACTTGAGCCATGCCTCGAACTCCTCCAGATCCCCTTCCTCGAAGCTCGTCTCGAAATCCTCGACGACATGCTCGATGCGCAGGAAGAAGGCCGACTTGCCCTCGGCGCGTTGGCGACGGCAGATATGCCGGATCTCCTCCGTCTTTCCCGAACCAGCCTCGGCAAGCACGATGACGCGCGGCTCGGCCAAGAGATCCGCCCAACGCGTCGATGCCTCTCGCGCGAAAAGCCGCACCATCTTAGCCTCGTCACCATGCTCATCGGAGATGACGAGATCGCGGAAGGTACGATCGAGCTCAATGAAATTGTCAAGGTTTCCAGACATGACACGTACTATAGTCGTCACGGCCCTAATCCGCACGGGGGATGCTGCCAAAAGCGCGCGCCGAAAGGCTCTATCTCGGACAATCGAAATGGATCAGCGCTGGCAGCACGAGCATCGTCCCCTTCTCGCTTTCCGACACTCCCGGAAGGGGGGGGGATTCGGAATGTCGGTTATCAGTTTATTGTTGTCCGATATCGGACATTCACGATGCGAGATTAACCCGAATAGATTGCCTCTAAATCCGGTGAAATCGCCAGGAAGGCATAGCTTATAACCTGGCGCATCCAAGGATTATCGGCCGTTCTCTGCCAGAGGATCGATACAGAATAGTCTCCCAAATCAATGGGGGCCGCGCAAACAGTAAGGCCCGAAACGGCAGCGAGGCTCTGCGCGGCATGGAGGGGCAGTGTGGCAATGGCACGCGTTCCAATCAGGAAAGGGGGGAGCGCAGAAAAATGCGTCAGTGCCGATTGTACCCGGCGTGCATGGCCCAGAGTTTTCAACACATGGTCCACGATGCCCTCACGTCCGGAAAAGGACACCAGAAGATGTGGCAGCGTCAGGTAATCTTCCAGTGTAAGGGGAAGTGTGAGGCCGCAGGCGACCGGGTCGAGAAGGCAGGCGTAACCGGATTGTCCGATCTCCTGATGCTGTAAGCCGGAGCGTATGTTTGGTTGTGCGACGACGGCAAAGTCGATTTCTCCTGCTGCGAAAAGAGCCTCGACGCGATGTTTGTTGGCCTGTCTGAATGTCACCGAAACCCGTGGGGCTTCCGCTGCCAGACGTTTTGCGATCAGGGGGCCAGCCGCGATCTGGAAGTCGTCGGACATTCCCAAAGAGAAATGCTGTCGGCTGGTTGCCGGATCAAATGCCGTGACGGTTGAGAACGCTGTCTGGATCAGCGTCGCTCCGTTTTGTAGCGGTTCCGCCATGGCAATTGCCCGAGGGGTTGGTTGCATGCCGTCACGTGTGCGGACGAACAGGGGGTCATCCGCCGCTTCCCGCAGGCGGGCCAGAGAAGCGCTGACGGCGGACTGGCTCAGGGATAGTCGCCGTGCCGCTCTGGAGACGCTGCGTTCTTCCCAGAGTGCCAGAAACGTGGTGGCCAGATTGAAATCGAGGCGTGAAATATCGACCATGGTGATTTAGACTATTAAAACAATCAATTTGCCCGATAATGGGGGAAAGTCCACTCTTCCTCTTACTGTAATCCGCTACATGCATGAGAGATCCGGACATGAGCCAGCGTCGCGTCGCCGTTATTCAAGCGGGAACCAGTCTTTTCGACACTCCTCGGACGCTGGATCGGATGGAAGCCCATTGTGATGCGGCTACCGCACAGGGTGTTGAGCTTGCAGTTTTTCCGGAAGCGTATGTTGGCGGATATCCAAAAGGGCTGAGTTTCGGCGCAATTTTGGGGAGCCGTTTTCCGGAAGGGCGTGAGGATTATCTGCGTTACTGGAAATCTGCCATTGACGTGCCAGGTACAGAAACGGCGCGGATCGGTTCGTTTGCGGCGAAAATGAAGGCCCATCTTGTTGTCGGTGTTATCGAACGTGATGAGGCGACGTTGTATTGTACGGCGCTCTTTTTCGGACCCGACGGGACGCTTTTGGGTAAACATCGCAAGCTCATGCCGACGGGAACCGAGAGGTTGGTCTGGGGGCAAGGAGACGGCTCGACCATTCCGGTTTTTGAGACAGATATTGGGCGTATCGGGGCTGCGATCTGCTGGGAAAACTATATGCCGGATCTGCGGCAGAGTATGTACGCCCGGGGTATCAATCTCTGGTGTGCGCCCACGGTAGATGAGCGCGATATCTGGCAGGCTTCCATGAGGCATATTGCCTATGAAGGACGGACGTTTGTTCTTAGTGCCTGTCAGTACATGACGCGTGCGGATGCGCCGGAGGAGTATGCCTGCCATCAGGGCAATAATCCGGACACCGTGCTTATTCGGGGTGGCAGTGTGATCGTCAGTCCGCTTGGAGAAATCATTGCCGGACCAATTTATGATCGTGAAGCAATCCTTACGGCTGATATCGATCTGGATGATGTGATCCGGGGGAAATACGATCTGGACGTGGCAGGCCATTACGCCCGCCCTGATATCTTCAGTTTGCAAGTTAACAACGCCTGTCAAAATCCAGTATCGTTTTCTGCGCAAGAGATCGATGCTCCACTTCCCACGATGAAGATCGAATAAAATAACTGCGGCCTCTATCGCCTTGCCGTAACTATTGAAGCCCTCCTTTTAGATGTCACGGCAAATTTCGTATCTGGGGATGAACTGCTATGGGGGACAGCAGAATGTCCGGTTCCGGCGTAGAACTCAAAACAGCGGATATTCATCTGGACTGATGCCGGCAAACGGGCAAGCACTCGCCACCCGATCTGTCACCGGACAGACCAGAGAACCAGGGCCTCGCCAGTCGTTTGCCTTGGTCAGGGTTCCTTCGACGCGAGGAACTGCGCTTTGCTGCGTGATCTATTCGCGAGATAATCACCGTCAGCACCTCCTCAAACAAGGGAGGGATGTGGTGGCCTTGAGTGGCTACTATACTCGTCCGCCGTTTCTAGTGCTGCTTTGGTAGATTGGAATGAAACATTGAAAGTCCGCTTTTTTGATCGTCGTGTGTTTGGGATTTTTCTCAAAGTAAGCTCTGGAGTAAGTACTGGACTGTCTACAGTTTTACTTTTTATCGACATTCCGCAGAAATGTAAGATTTGGGCATTTATTGCGTTTCTATTTATTTTGTTAGTAATATATTCTACTATATGGAAAATATCTAACTCACTCAAAAGCGTGAATATAAAAATTGAAGGGACGAACGTGTCCGTCAAGGCGGGGGACATATTCGAGCAGCCGGGCTTCAAGGCGATAGCATTCAATGAGTATTTTGACACTCTTGTAGACGACAGGGTGATCAGTCGGGCATCGCTTAATGGCATTTTTATAGAGAGTCATCTTGACACAAGCGTTGAAAAACTTGATCAAGAAATAAGCTCATTTCAGTTTGACGAAGATGAAGTTCTGGGTGTCAATCCAGATAGGACCTCTGGGAAAAAACAAAAATATAGACTGGGAACAATTTTTGTTCATGGAGATTACCTTTTGGCTGCGATGTCGAAATTCGACAGCAATAATCGCGCTACATTGACAATGCCTGAGTACTTAGAGTTTTTGATTCAATTCTGGGATGGCGTTAACAGGGTTTACGCACAAAAAAGCGTCTCTACTCCAATTTTTGGTTCCGGCATTACTCGAATTAAAGGGCATAAAGATATTGGTGATGAGGACCTTCTAAAGATCATGCTGTGGACTTTTCGAGTTAGTGAGATGCGTTTCAAGTATCCCGCTAAGCTTTCAATTATAATTCATCGCGAGAAGATAGACCAAATCAATCTTCTTGATATTAAGTCTCTCAAAAATGGGGTTTAGGCAGGGACGAACGGAGTAACCTAATCGCGAGCTATCTCGCAAATAGAAGTGAAGATTATCCGGCGACCGCAGGAACAGGAAAGCGTCATGGTAAACAGGACTGGCACGTATTTTGCATTTGATGGCCTTGGGGAGACTGACCCAACTAAGTCAGACTTTAGATATTACGCAACAGTTCAGAGCTGGAATGCCGCAGAGGACATAGATTTTAAGTTTGTTAATAGCCATGATAAGGCAAGTGCTGTACGTGATGCGAGTAAAGTTGAAACGCTAAAAGCAAGTATACGAGAGAGGCTTGCGGCATCCAAAAATATTGTGGTTATAATTTCGCCTGACACACGGAAGTCGGGAAGTATGCTGTCTTACGAAATCGAAAAGGCAGTAGACTTGTACAAGATACCCCTGATCATAGCATACACCGCGTATGGCTCGATCTTAAATGTTAAATCACACGCGGACGAATGGCCCACGATCCTCAAGAGTCGGTTGGATGATGCTACCGCCAATGCGATCCACCTACCGTTCAAAAAGGATGCCATTTTCACTGCAATTAATCAGTTTACTGTGAATAGCGGCAATCTCAATGGCCCGTATAATTTCTATAGCCGAGAAGCGCAGGTGAAATGGGGCTATATAAGTGGAGGTTGATAGCTTCTCACGATGAGGTTCCAAGTGACTAGGTCACGTTGACAAAAGAGCCAATCCAGAGTTTTGCGGCGGCGATATTGAGGAAAGTCTTGAAGGATAAGGCGGTCTTGTCGTAGCGGGTCGCGATGCGGCGCATCTGCTTGAGCCTGTTGAACATCCGCTCGATGTGGTTGCGATCCCTGTAACGCCGCCAGTCTGTTTTCTGTGGAGCGCTGCGGCCTTTGCGTGATGGAATGACCGGCAGGATCCCGTGGACCAGCAGCTCCTGGCGGAAACTGTCACTGTCATAGCCCCGGTCGGCCAGCATGGCTTTGGGGTTCGGGACAGGTAGCTTCATCAGGGCGTCTATGGCTTTGTAATCCGAGACCTGGCCTCCGCTAAGGACAAAGCCGAGAGGACGTCCCTGATTGTCACATCGGGCATGGATTTTGCTCGTAAAGCCGCCGCGTGACCGACCAAAAGCCTCCGAATAAGCCCCCCTTTTGCCCCAGTGGCCTGTGAATGGGCGCGGATTACGGTGCTGTCGATCATATGCTGCCAGTTATCAGTCAGCCCCAGATCTACCAGGGTCTGTAAAAGAGCATCCCAGAGACCCTGTTCAGCCCAACGCCGGAACCGGACATAGACCGAGTTCCACTTGCCGTAGCGTTCATGCATGTCCCGCCAGGGGCAACCCGTTCGTAGAACATGCAGCATACCATTGAGAAACTGGCGATTGTCTCCAGATGGACGTGCCCAACGTCCACGCTCAGGCGGCAGAAGCGGACCAATCATCGCCCATTCCTGATCCGTCAGATCGCCTCGTGCCATGCCTGTTCTCTCTGCCCGTTATCCCACAGCCAGGAAGTGAATCAGATCTCAGGCAGATCGTATGGATCTTTTGTCAACGTGGCCTAGTGCGACAACTGCTCTGGGGAGCTTCGTCAGATAGATGCCGATTTCATGAATGGCGGCAGTAGGGGGCGAGCGAGTAGATCCGCGCAGTTCGGTATCGTGACTCTTCAAAGGACGCTTCCTGTGCACGTCAGCTGATAGGTTTTGAATCAGTCATGTCCGCTATCGGGATGCAGGTAGGAGCCCCCTATGTTCTGAGATGAAGGCGTAAGCGGTAGGTCCGCTTTTCTCTGGCAGCTCCCCCCGGGGTTTGAGTGGCTGCGGAACAGAAAACCTACACAAGATTTACATCGAGTAAGTCTATCGAATGAGAACCACTTCAACGCCGATCGCATCAGCAATTTCAGCCCATGCCCGATCTGCCGTGACCGCAGGGAGATCCAATTTTTTAGCCAATGCCAGACAGGCGCGGTCTCCGTGGCTGAGGCCGACCCGCTTGGTCGCATCACGCATCAATCCGGCTGCGAGAGCCAGGTTGTGATCAAGAGGCCGCACGTCTAGAGCGTTTTCTGCCCTGAATGAATCGGTTGGGATTCCCAAAGTGGCTGTGATCTGATTCAAGATGACAGCCGGGATGGAGGCCGGCTGTGGATGTCATCACGCACATTGTCTCTGGATCTCCGCGAACGTGTTGTTGCGGCCGTTTCGAATGGTCTGTCGCGGCGTCAGGCGGCTGAACGGTTTGGCGTCAGTCCGGCAAGTGCGGTTCGCTGGTGCGCTCTTGCCGCTACGACCGGCAGTCCTGCTGCCAGCCCCCGTGGCGGGGATCGTCTGTCTCACCGGATTGAGGCGCAGGCAGAGTGTATTCATGCGCTGATCGCCCAGAAGGACGATCTGACCCTGGCCGAGATCCGCGCCCGACTGGCTGAGAACGGCCATCACTTTGCAATCGGCACGCTGTGGCGTTTCTTCGCGCGTCATAAGATCACATGAAAAAAAAGACCGCTCACGCGGCGGAACAGGACCGACCGGACATCCTGACACGACGGCAGGAGTGGTTCGATGCCCAGCCCGATCTCGATCCGGCGCGGCTGGTCTTCATTGATGAAACCTGGGCTTCCACGAATATGGCAAGATGCTACGGGCGGTGTCGACGTGGCCAGAGGTTGCGTTCCGCCGTGCCACATGGTCACTGGAAAACCACGACGTTCATCGCTGGGTTGCGACTGACCGGCATCGTGGCGCCCATGGTCCTGGATGGTCCGATCAATGGCCGCAGCTTCCAGACCTATGTCGATCGCGTGCTGGTATCCGATCTGCGGCCAGGCGACATTGTTATCATGGACAATCTCGGCTCTCACAAAGGTCCCGGCGTTCAGGCCGCCATCGAAGCAGCAGGTGGAGGGATCGAAGAACCGTTGATTGATGTGCTTGGCGAGTAATTTCTGGGTTTTGGCGCTTTGATTGACGGTTCTTTGGGTCGGTTTTGATCTGCGTTTTGAGCGGATCGGTGGGTGTTACCCTCTGGATGGCTACGCGGCGGCGTTTATCCGCTCCAGGAAGAGAAAGCGGCGCATGTTGTAGACGATATTGGCCAGCCCGATCCTCATGGTGGCCCGGGTAATGCCGACAGTTCGGACGAACAACCCGGTCTGCGATTTCTGATCGGCAAAGACGTGCTCGACGCGGGAGCGGATCACCGACTTCCCTGCATTAGATTTCTGGATATGCCGGGGCATCGCTTTGAGATGCGGCTTTTTCCTGTGAACCTTCGAGACAAAACCCTGCTTTTCCATGAAGTCTTCATTGGCTTTTGAGCGATACGCTGTATCAGCCCAGACGCTTGAGGCCGTATTGGTTTTATCCAGAAGGCCCTCGCGCAGTCTGGCACCATCACTGGCTGCTGCATCCGTCGTCTTCCATTTCCGGATCAGTCGGAACTTCCGGTCGATGGAAACATGCGATTTGTAGCCAAAGAACGGGATGGCGAGATCGCTGGATGGCATGGTTCCATCATCCTGCCGCTTTGCCTTCGTGAACTTCAGTGTCCAGCGCGCATTACGGTCCTTGTGCGACAGCTTTGCGGGTTTGTCCTGCCAGTCTTTGGGGGTACGTCCTGCCCGGAGATCGGCTTTCTCTGCGTTGGTGTTCCGCTGCTTGGGAGCAGCCACCAGTGTGGCATCCAGGATCTGGCCTGACATCGGCAGATAGCCCGCGTTCCGCAGGGTCGCGTCAAATCGGTCAAACAGTCTTTCAATGGCCCCCGCCTGTGTCAGCCGTTCACGGAACAGCCAGATTGTTTTGGCATCAGGCACACGGTCCGACAGCCCCAGACCAAGGAAACGCATGAACGACAGGCGATCGTTGATCAGATACTCCGTCCGTTCGTCGGACAAATTGTTGAGCGTCTGGATGACCAGGATCTTGAACATCAACACGGGATCGAACGGCGGCCGTCCGCCCTTGCTTCCGTCTGAATAGGCCAAAGCCTTCTCCAGATCAGGGCGGAACACCTCAAAATCCACAGCCCGGGAAAACGCTTCAAGCTGATCACCAAGTCCGCTCAATCGAGCAAGCCGCTCTTCAACATCAAAGAAACCCGGCTGCTTCATCTTTCACCATACCCAATCAACGTAGGAAAAATGGAATCATAAAGGCCGACCCAAAACCAGTGGGTTTTTCGAACCCTCCATATGTAAACTTTCGATCTCGTGGAAGAACCGAGGTGGAGGGTTTTTCGAACCCTCCATGTGGGAGAAGCAGGGGCAGATAATAGTCATTAAAAAACGTCATAGAGCACGGTTTCTCCGGGTTGCAGACTTCATTTTTGGTCAGGCTCCAAAGAGCTTTTTCAGCATTCCGGACAAACCGCGATATTCTTTCGGTGCGATGATGTTTTCTGCCGGAGCAGGGCTTATGGGAGGAGACTTGATGTTTTTTCTACGGAGTTCAGAGTATTTCTCACTTTGTAGCTTTTTAGGGAGGTCAGAGACATTAAAGAAAAAGGTGAGATAACAACTACATCCAGTCGTCATGAGGTCAGACATCACCGTGTCTAGATAGGTTATATCTCCTGATAGATACCCACCTTCATCTGCCCAAGAACCACGCACGATGAATATCTTATGATCATGAGACTTATGGTTTTCTATAGGATAATCTTGATCTTCATCTAGGTTGTTATAGCACCATTGTGCTGCTATGGCGCCAGATTGGATTTTTAGTAAGTCATCTACTCTGGATTCAAAGTTTCCTGCCGTTAAGGCATTAAATGTTTTTGCCCATTTTATATTCATTCTGAAGGATTGGCAGACTGATTTTATCTCATCTTTGACGATCTTTTCAGTGACGTTCTGCTCCATTAGGAGTTTATAGAAATCAGAGACGTTTTCCAGAACACAATCCAATGTACTGTTTCGGTAAATCTCTACGTTCTCTTTGAAATTTTGGATACTTTTTGAGCATAGATCATCTATATCCAGCCACAGTTTTGTTGTGTCTCCCTTTATAGGGATGACATATGTCGATCTATCGTCACCAAGTGCTTGTACAGGTGTTCCGTTATTATCTTTTATAGTTTTGATATAACCAAGGCATCTGTTTTCATAACTCTCAACCATCGTCGGTATGTCATCTGAGTATCTGTCGAAAAGGGAGGTTATGAGCCTGAGTTCGTTTTGTATTTGATCGCTGTTAAGTGGTGATAATTTAACTGCGCGGTTCAGTTCTTCCTGAATGGCTTTGTATGGCGTTTTTTCAGTGCTCATTCTTAAATGCCTTATCTATCTGAACATGATCTTGATAGATTTCATGTGTTTGATCCATACCGAGTACGTGGAGCATGGATAAAAAGGTTAAAAGTACACGTCAGGTTAAATACCAGAACTTAATCTGGACTGGTAAAACATGGCATCAAACGGAACATATACGGTCAACGTCAGCGTCGTTGACAACGCTACAAAGAAACTGGCGAAGATAAACTCGTCTATCTCAAACCTACAAAAGCCTTACAACAGGCTGGCAAAACAGATCCAAAACTTCGAGAAGTTGTCAGGTCTGAAGACACTGCGCGAACAGACCTCGAAGCTGATCCAGCCTTTAGGTGTTTAGTCCCGGGATTTGATGGGGTATTATTTTCCCGCGAGTGGAAGGAAGCCTTATGGGACAGATACGTTATGGGAGCGCCACGACCACGCACGCCGTGCGAGCAGCAATACAGCGATCGCAGGCTTCGCTCGCGGCGCTGAGCAAGGAGTTCGGGATCAACCCGAAAACAGTTGCAAAATGGCGGAAGCGTCAAACGGTTGAGGATCAGAAGACAGGCCCTAAAGAGCCTCGCTCAACGAGCCTGACAGAAACCGAAGAAGCCATGGCAGTCGCTTTTCGTCGGCATACTTTACTGCCGCTGGATGACTGCCTTTATGCCCTGCAGGCCAGCATCCCTCATCTGACACGCTCGGCTCTGCATCGCTGCCTTCAGCGCCACGGGATATCCCGGCTTCCGGATATCGAGGGAGACAAGCCCAAACGACAGCGTTTTAAACGCTATCCCATCGGCTTTTTTCATATCGATATTGCCGAGGTCCCGACTGCTGAAGGCAAGCTGTATCTCTTCGTCGCCATCGATCGGACCAGCAAATTCGCTGTCACACAACTGGTTGAGAAAGCCGATCGGAAGACTGCCTGGGAATTCCTCGAATATCTCCTGAGCATCATTCCTTATCGGATCCATACCATTCTGACCGATAAGGGCATCCAGTTCGCTGATCAGCCCCGCAACCGCAATACGGCCTGGTCTCGCCCCATGCGCTTCGACATGATCTGCGAAGCTCACGGGATCGAACACCGTCTGACAAAACCCAACCATCCCTGGACGAACGGTCAGGTTGAACGGATGAACCGGACAATCAAGGAAGCAACCGTCAAACGCTTCCATTACGACAGCCACGAGCAGTTGAGGACACACCTCAGCGATTTCATGGCAGCCTATAATTTCGGGCGAAGACTCAAGACTCTGAACGGCCTCACCCCTTACGAATACGTCTGCAAAATCTGGACTTCAGAGCCAGATATATTCATCATCAATCCAACCCATCAAAACACGGGACTAAACACCTTATGTGTTTCCAGCCTGTTATGATGGCCTCATGAACGCCCTGGCCAAGGGCGTTCATGAGGTGAGATACAGCGTTTAACACCTGGTAGCCTGACCACGTTTTCTAGCAGGCTGATCTCGCCTCTCTTCACCGTCTCGAACAGTTGACGGCGGCCCGGTTCCGGGACCGCGAACATAAGAAAGAGAGAGTGATATGTCGGTGGAAAGTATTATTGGAATAGACGTGTCCCGAGACTGGCTTGATGGATTTTGTCTGCCGGGGAGACAGAGATTCCGTTTTCAGAATTCGCCTGATGGCCATGCCAGATTACTGGAAATTCTTAAGAGTATGCCTGACGGTCTCAAGGTTGGGTTTGAAGCCACAGGTGGACAGGAATGGGCGCTCTGGCGTGTTCTCATCAGTATGGGAATAAAGGCGGTCCAGTTGCCACCAGCACAGATCAAGGCTTTCGCATTCTCCATGGGGAAGAGAGCGAAGACCGACCAGATCGACGCGGAACTGATTGCGCGCTTCATGGTTATCCGCCCAGAGGCCGGCCGAACACTGCCGGATGCAAAACTCCAGCTTCTGCGGGCACGGACGGTGCGCAGAGCTCAGATGGTGGAGGCACGCAAACGGCTTTCTGCTCAGATTTCGGCGCGCCGTAAGCAGGGTGTGAGCGCTGAACTGGAGGAGATGGACAGCAGTCTTAAAGCATTTCTTGAGAGCCAGATCAGCGAGCTCGAACAACGGATTGAAGGAGCCATTGCACAGGGCAAAGAACTCTCTGCCAAAGCAGAGCTTCTCCGTTCTATTCCTGGTATCGGCCCGGTATCAGTCGCCATGCTTCTCGCCGAAATGCCAGAGCTCGGCCGCATGACAGCGACAGAAGCCGCTGCCATGAGCGGACTTGCGCCAATGTCTCACGATAGCGGCGCAATGCGTGGAAAACGTGTCATTTCAGGGGGAAGAAGATCTCTCCGCCACGTCCTGTTCCAGGCAGGATTAGCAGCTGCCTGCCATAATCCGGTTCTGAAAGCTGTTGCCAGGCGCATGAAAGAGCGGGGTAAGCCACATAAATTGGTGATCGTCGCTATCGCACGGCGTCTCGTCACAATCGCCAATGCCGTCCTCAAAACCGGCCTGCCATGGCGCATTAGCTCCGCCGCTTAAACACAGTTGCTAGGGCGTGTCGGCTTTCGGGTAACTGTGACAACCGCTTCCATGTCTGGAGAGAGGCGATAGCAGCCTGTCTGCTCATGCATCACTGAGCGGACAGGCAGACCAGGGGGGAAAGCGGAATGTCCGCAATGGAATTGAACGAGGTGAACAGCGGACATAATGGCAGCCCTAGAGGAAAGACCAACCCCTTCCCTGGTCGTATGTCATCACTTTTCCAGCGGATGTCATCGGAAAATGCGATGTGAATACTGCTGCGGTGTGTTCGGCGGCATAATTCAAAGCCCATTTGCGCGATATGATGGCTATCTGAGGATCTGCATCAAAAACGGCACTCCACTCCGGAATACATACCTGAATGGGGTGATGCATGACATCACCCGTGAAGAGCGCACGCTCCATACCTGATTTCAGCACGAGAGACGCGTGATGGGGCGTATGCCCAGGTGTGGGGTGAAAGGAAATTCCTTCAAGAACTTCGGATCCGTCTACGTCAATCTGATCCGCAAGATCCGCCGAGATAATCGGATCAACGCTATCAATGCGTGTCATGAAACTGGTTTTATTGCGGACGCTATCATGAGCCGGATTACTGAAAAAATCATATTCGGCTCTAGAAAAGACATATCGGGCATTCGGGAAGGTCGGAACCCAGATGCCATTTTGCAGGCGTGTGTTCCACCCCACGTGATCAACATGCAGATGGGTGAGAAGAACAAAATCGATATCTTCTGGTCGGACGCCAGCGCGCATCAGATTTTCAAGCCACACGGTCTGCAAGTGATCGAAAAACAGAGCAGCAGGTCGAGCCTTGCTATTTCCGGCCCCCGTATCCACAAGAATGTTCCGACCGCGATCCTTGATGAGCCAGCTATGAACGCTCAAAAGGACTTTCGTTTCTGAAGCATCCAGCGTTTCAGGTAGATCAGAATAGGCCTGAAGTGCCGTTGCATCATCCCAGTCAGGAAGCAACTGTTCTGGAGTGAGTGCTGCCAGCGTAAGATCCTGTATTTTTAGTATGCGGGCATCCCCTACAGCATACCACTGAAGATCGTTCATAATCCCAAGGCTCTCTTTTCGTTTTTATTTCTCAAAAAACACAACGCTGTCGTCATGAAGGGAAAAGAGACTTCAATTCTTGCGGGAGTTTGCCTGTTGCATGATCTGAAAGGCACCCGAATAGTGGGTCCCATTCTTCAATCCGCAGATCACAAATCAAACCTTCGGATGCAAAGGGATCACCGGCAATCATCGCGTCGATCTCTTGCCGATTGGCGCCTTTCATAATCAGAAAGCCGGAGCGCAATGGGGTCCCTTTCAACGGACCGGACGCCAGCAGGCTGCCTTCCTGAATAAGGCGCCTGAGATACAACACGTGTGCTGCGACATGCTGTCCCCAGCCCTCGCCATCAGGGTGATCCATGCGAACAAGATAAACAGGCATTTCGAAAGTCTCCACCAGAACTGGACTTGCCAATCACTCGAAGCCTTCAGCATATTCCTCTTTTTCGCTGGATAAATTGTCGATACGAGACATCAGTCACAACTGAGGATGATGAATGCTTGACCGGTTAACCAGCATGAAGATTTTTATCAAGGTCGTGGAATTGGGGTCCTTTGCTGCGGTCTCCCAGCATCTGACTTTGTCGCCGCAGATGGTCGCAAAGCATATAGAGGCTCTGGAGCGCCACCTTGGTGCACGTCTGTTACATCGGACTACCCGCAGACAAAGTCTGACCGAAACAGGCCGGCTCTATTGCGAGCAGTGTCGGCTTGTTCTGCAGGCTGCTGAACGAGCTGACAGTCTGGCAGCCAATACGCTTGGCACACCGCGCGGCACATTATCTGTCAGCGTCCCCGTCACCTTCGGGCGAACGGTATTTCTATCATTTATTCACAGTTTTCAAAAAAGATATCCAGAAATTCAAGTGCATTTATCCCTGACAGACCAACTGGTTCACCCCACAATGGATGGACATGAGGCTGTGATCCGAATTGGTGAACTGGAGACGGACCTTACAGCGGTCAGTCGTCCTTTGACGGCCTATCGTCGGGTCATCTGCGCGGCTCAAACCTATCTGGAAAAACACGGTTTTCCAGGGCAGCCCGAAGATCTGATGCGCCACGAGTGTCTCCTATATGAAAACTCCGGCGGCCCTGTAACCACGTGGCACCTTTCTCAGGGGAGCGTTACTCGACCTGTCACCGTGTCCGGGAAGATAATCAGTAATGATTCAAGTGTTCTGCATTCTGCAGCTCTTGGTGGCGATGGCATTCTGCTGGGATATGAGCAGGCTCTGCTTCCAGATATTAAAAGCAAACGGCTTGTCCGGCTTATGCCCAGGTGGAAAGTTCCGGACAGGCCCGTGCACCTGCTCTATAACGCAGGTCCGGTTATGACACCAAAGCTGCGGGTCTTTGTGACCGAGATTCAAGAGGCTTTCCAGCCTTAAGCCTCTTTTCGACGGTAGGGTGCCTGACTCCTAAGCTCAGTTGGCAATCAGTTCCTGTTCACCATCCCTGTTCAGTCGGAAGAACAAACAATTCTGCAACATCCATACGTGCAGGTGATTTCAGAGCAAAAAGGATACTGTCTGCTATGTCCTCGCCCTCGAGAAAGGTCATGGACGCTGCAAGGTCATCCATCTGTTTGCGGTAATCAGCATCTGTAATGTGATCGTAAAGCTCTGATTTTACGGCTCCCGGCTGAATGCAAGTAACGCGGATATTATGCTTTGGTCCGATCTCCATTCTGAGGCCGTCTGAAAACGCTGTTACCGCAGCCTTGGTGGCGCAGTAAACGGCGAGACCCGTAAAGACTTTCCGGCCTGCAATCGAGGACATGTTGAAAATATGGCCCGAATGCTGTGCGATCATCTGCGGAAGAACGGCTGCCGTTGCATTAAGAACACCAGATATATTGACGTCCACCATCTGCTGCCATTCGTCCACTTTCAGGCTGTCAACGCTGGATAGGGGCATCAGGCCCGCATTGTTGACCAGAACATCAATCCTTCCAAATTGGGCGATCAAGCTCTTTGCCGCTTCTTGACACGAGACAAGATCAGTAACGTCCGTCACCAGAGGAATGGCTCGACCGCCAGCCTTGGTAATTTCACTAACAAGCGTCTCCAGGCGATCATGACGACGTGCCGCCAGGCCGACTGTCATTCCTTCTGCTGCAAGTTTGCGCGCTGTTGCCGCACCAATGCCACTGGATGCTCCGGTCACCAGAGCAATTTTTCCTGCAATATTCATAATCTTCTCCACACGACGAGCCTTCAATCGGCCTTAATTGTCGAAGGAGGTGTAAATTATGCCAGAAGATATCTCGCTTGGCTTCTTGCTGAAACTATCGCGATTTTGCGCTATAGATAGTCGCGCATGGAAATGAGAGAGTGTAGCAGATGGTTTTGTCCTGCCTTCCTTCTCGGCGTGCTGCCAGTTTGACACTGGAGCAACTTCTCCCCGGGAAGAAAGTCGCGCAAAGTGAAGGGGATGTCTGGAAGGATGTTGACGTCCAGATATTCACTCGCCCGGTACAAGAAGACGAAATTCTTGTACCTGCCGTCGCAGAACCCCTGCTTGTTTGGGTTATCCGCGGAGAAGCAAATATTGAAGAGCGTGAACTGACAGGGCCTTGGGAACAGAGCAAGGCAAGAGCAGGAACATTTTACCTCACGCAGACGGACACACCCTATCTGATGCGGTGGCAGGGCAAGGGAAACACTTGTTTTGAAGTGTTGCATCTCTATCTTGGACTTGAGCTTGTCGATCGAGCTGCCATGTCATTAAATCTGACTTCATCCCGTATTCGAATGCAGGATGTTTCGGGCGGGGAGGATGCTTTCATATCAGGCATTTTGAGTGGTCTGATAGCTGAAATGCAATCTTCTGTTATTGCAAATCCCTTATTTGTAAATGGCCTTCTGGAGAGTCTGACAGTTCATCTTTTAAGACAGTATGCTGATACCAAGGCTAAGATAAAGCTACGATCCACACTCTTGCCCACATGGAAACTGCGTAGAGTTCTTGATCATATGGAAGCACATCTGGCTGAACCATTTGATTTGGATTGTTTTGCTGCTTTGTGTGGCATGAGCCGTTTTCACTTCAGTCGCTCATTCCGTACAACCACGGGACAAACTCCCTCTGGTTGGTTCATGCAGCGCCGGGTCCAGAAGGCATCAGAAATGCTTTGTAAGACCAATGTTCCTATTATCGAGATTGCCTTGGAGATCGGATACGAAAGCCCAAGCCACTTTGCTCAGGTCTTCCGCAGAGTGACGGGTGTCAGTCCTCGTGATTATAGAAAAATGTAATCAGTACATGAGTAAGGTTTCAGCAAAGACCTTGGTAAAAAATTTCTCCTAAATACAGTCCCATTCCAAAGACAGCATGAGCGCTTATACTGAGAAATAGTCCTTTTTCAGGATTGGGGGCTCTAAGCCCGAAAAAACCGCCGCCCAGAGCAGGTTTCATAAACAGAAAAGGGGCTAAAAGGGTAACAAGTCCGAAGAGTAGACCATTTAGCAGTGTGGGGACTGTCTTTGCTATAACCACCACAAAACTGAGGTACAGTGCGGCATAAACAGCACCAATCAGATAATGAAATGCCCAGCCGACAGGTGCCTCTCCTTTCAGGGAGGGTCTTTTTCCAATCATTGGGTCATAGATCCTGCCATCGCGCCACCCTATGACCCAGCGGCCGGTGACAGGCCAGTTGGCTGCAGGAATTCCAGTCAATGGTTTCTGGGCCTGTTGCCAGATATCGGATGCAGCAGTCGCCACGACGCCGACTGTCAGAATTTCGAGCAAATTCATACAGCATGTCCTCGAAGTAAGAGTGTTCGCGCACACTTTCATGTCACTTTTCGAGTTTCATGATATACTGACGAAATCGCACTCTAGCAACACATGAAGTTACATGAGACAAGACAACAGATTATCCTGTGTGCTCCACGTACTCCTGCATATGGCAGAAGCAGGTGGTCCCATGACGTCAGAAGCTCTGGCTCGCGCCCTTAACACCAACCCCGTGGTTGTGCGACGTCTTATGGGCGGTCTGCGTGAGCATGGATATGTACACTCCGAAAAAGGACATGGCGGCGGGTGGACGCTTTCATGCCAGTTGGATCAGGTAACGCTGCAAGATATTTACGAGGCTCTTGATGCTCCAAGATTATTCGCCATAGGGAACCGGAGTGTGGAGACTGAGTGCCTTGTCGAAGAAGCCGTTAACCACGCCATGAGTGGCGTCCTTGCGGATGTTAAGGCCCAACTTCTCGCGCGTTTTGGCCAGATTACACTTGCAGCACTTCATGCTGACTTCCATCAGAGGCTAGCAGAACGGCATGCTCCGGCGACGCTCTGCAAGTAAACTAAGGGGGCGAATGGCTAGGATTGATGCAGACCTTGTGTCTCCCGGAATTCAGATGTCGCAAACAGTGAGATGTTTACGCTACATGACGTTGCTGGTGTTTTAGCCAGGCTATGGCGTCGGTCACCTCAATGCCCTGTAAAGCGTTAAAAGTCCGAACCTTGTCCCAAGCCACGCCCGTATCGCGTGCGAAAGCAAGACGGTATTTCCGTATTCCATCGTCAGGGTGTGCAGCGACTTCTGCGCGTAGCCAGTCGATTTCCCACAACTCCCGAGTGACAGGGCGGCTGAGATAGTGCTCCATCTTTCCGGCGAGCTGAGCGTAGGAAAACGTATCCCCGGCAACGTAAACCACCTCGTTCTGGATCGGCGGTTTATGGGCGAGGATGCTCGCTGTAAGTCGTCCTATATCTTCGGAAGTGGTCACGGTCAGGCGGTTATCCCAACTGCCGAGTGCGCGAACCTTGGCACCTTGAAGATCCACCAAACCGAAAGCTGGCTCAAACAGAAAGCTGGTGAAAATTCCTGTCGAAACGATTATCCATCGGGTCGCAGATTGACCGCGCAGCATGTCCCTTACGTCTGATTGCTCATCAAATACTGGCTGCCCGCTGCCACGTCCAACAACATCGTAATCGACACCAAACTGCCACGGCACATAACAGTCCACCCCAGCCTTCAGGACGGCACTGGTAATTTTACGCTGTGTACCGGGACCACCAACAAACCCGGTACAACATATAATCGTATTGAACTTGGCGAAGAGGACGGAGAGGTCCTCCACCGTTTCCGTCGCAAGATCAGCATAAACGATCTGCAGGCCTTTTTGCTTTAATTGTCGCGCAATATCCGTCCTGGTGCTTCCGCTTGATGGTCTGAGAAGAACGCTGATCGATCGGGCGCATTCCGGTTTCTGTTCAAGCAGGCCGGTGATGACGGCCTGACCAAGCTCTCCGGCGCCGATGACAAGGGTTTCAATGACAGGGGTCTTCATCGCTGGCATCAGGAATTCCTTCTGGTTATGAAGTTAAAATAAGACGCGATGCGGGAAAGCGAAGAAGGTACACGAGTGATACCGTTCGATAATCTGGACTTCGATGCCGTGATGGCTCAGTCGCAGGCAGCCTGTGCTGCTCTCAGTGACAACGATGGCGGGTTGAAGCGAGAAGTGCTTGCGCATGCCGGCAACAGATGGTCACTCGGTATTGTCCATATTCTTGGTGTTGCTGGTACTCTGCGACACGCAGAGCTGGCGCGGCGGCTTGATGGGGTTACGCAGCGTATGTTGACGCGTTCTCTTCGTCAGTTAGAACGCGACGGTCTTATTATTCGCCATGATTACGGTGAGGTCCCGCCACGGGTGGATTATACTCTCACTCCGTTGGGAAAGGGGCTGCTCGTAGGAATGATGCCTCTTTGGCGGTGGATTATTGACAACGCTGCGGCATTCAGAACGGCACGCGATCGGTTCGACAGTGAGAGGAATAGCACTTTCGTTGAGTCTCGTGACGGTCTGAATTAGCAACAGTGTTTAAGCGGCGGAGCTAATGCGCCATGGCACTCCGCTTTTGAGGATAGCGTTGGTGATTGTGACGAGAGGCCGCTCAAACACAGTTGCTAGCCGCCCCGGACGCCATAGCCCTGGAAAGCCATCTGGTCGAGTGCCCTGCAACGCCGACATCCAGTTGGACCTGACCTCCTGTTGAACTACGCCACCAGCGTGGTCATGTACCCGCAATTCCAAGCCTACTTGCACCGGTGGCGCGGACCTCCGTCGAATGGCGCAGCAAAGCACCCAGCAAGTGCGGTGCTACGACTGCCCCAGTCCTCCGGCGATACTCGCCAGAATTTCGGCTAGGGAACACGGCGTGCCTCCGGTCAAACGCACGATGTCACCGCTGACGATGTCGTAGGCGCCACGCGCCTGCCGCGCCTTCATCGATACCACGGCATCGGCAACCACGTCAGGCAGACCCGCTTTGAGCAACCCGGCTCGCAACACCTCGGCGGGCATAACGTTCAAGGCAAAGGGCCGCTGGATCTGCTGCGCGACCAGTCTGCAGACCGCTTCGCCACGCAGGGCTTCAGAGCCTGTCAGCTGATATATGGCGCCCTCGTGGCCCTCGCTGGTCAATGCGGCGGCGGCAGCTTTGGCCACGTCGCCGCGCGAAACGAAACTGACGCGGCTGTCCTCAAGCATCGCAAGCCCGCCTGCCGTCAAAGACATCCGCACCTCTTCGACCAGCGTCTCGGAAAAATAGCTCATACGCAGTATCGTCCATGCGGGGATCGCGCTCTTGATCAATGCCTGCTCACTGCGCCAATACGCCGCCCCAACGGCGGACTCCCCCTCACGCTGCGTCCCGGTTGCCGACAACAGGAAGACGTGACCGACCTCGGCCTGTGCAGCGGCATCCACGGCCGCCAACATCTGGCGCGAACGAATCCCCGGCCGCAGATCAGCCCCCGGAATCAACAACAGGCGATCCAGGCCCTGATAGGCCGCCACCAATGTCTCGGATTGGTCGTAGTCGCCTAAGCGACCTGCGTAGGTTCGATCGGTCTTGGGGGTGCGCGAAATCGCCACCAAGTTTTCGGCCGCAACCGTTTCCGCCAACGCCTGAACAACTGCGCTACCGAGCTGGCCGCTGGCACCGCTCACACCTATTTTCATCATCAGATTCCATGGTTATTTATGGTTCTTTAGGATAAATTTGTTCCTATAAGCTAACAAGTACGCATGAATTCATGCGTCAGGAACACCCAGGTTCCTGTCGGCCCAAGGAGTAGCAATGGAAAATGTAGAAGCGGAATGTCGCGGCCTGGCAGAGGTGATTGCACGCATTGGCGACAAGTGGACGGTCATGGTCTGTGGCCATCTCTCAGAAGGCACCCATCGTTTCAATGCGTTGAAGCACCGCATCCCCGGCATCTCGCACCGGATGCTGACCATCACTCTGCGCGGGCTCGAACGCGATGGACTGGTGGCTCGCAAAGCCTATGCTACCGTCCCGCCGAAGGTTGAGTACTGTCTGACCCCATTGGGGCAAAGCCTGACAGGACCTCTGGCAGCCCTGGCAAGTTGGGCACGCGAGAACCGTCCCGCCCTTGAACAGGCCCGCGCCGCATTTGATCGTCGTGCCGCGCAGGACTGAACTGGCGTTGAGGTGTGATGAAGCGCGCCGTCAATCAGCGGCGCATGCGGGGCATCATTCCATCAAGTTGAACCACTTAACCATGCGCTCGCTCAGGTGTTTGTCCAGAGATGTCGGTTCATTTTGCTACAGTATAATTACCAATATGCGCAGCATCGTGAGGCACATGAGCGGAAATTACTGGCAGACGGGAACAACGGTGACGGCATACGCGAGTATGTCGGACTTGCCACGCGCACATGTCCGGTTTTGGGAATCTTTATCGCGCTTTGTATGTCGAGGATGAAGGCGGAAGCTGTCGCTGTCATAGCGCCGGTTGGCCAGCATGGCTTTGTCGTCCGAAACTTTCTGTAACTTTCGGATGCTGAGGGAAATGCTGTGGTGCGGCTTCTTCCAACACAGCGTTACAAAGCGTCAGGTCTCGGACTGGAGGTCTGAGGCCTGCCAGTAGGGTCTGTCGTTTCAACCTCATCCGGTCCCTTCGCTGAACTGCACTCACAAACGCTGTCGTCATACTGCCGGGTATGACCGAGCACTCTCTTTCTCTTGGGCAGCCAGATCTGCCCGAATCAACACTTTCTCTCCCACTGTCTTCCTCTTGGATGCTTGGCAGCATGGTTCTTTCGGCGACCATGCTCCTCGGGTTCGGCTGGCTCTTTTTCCCGCTGGACGTCCGGATGGTCTGGACCATGCTTGCACAGGCGATCCTTTTCTCTCTGGCTATCTCCGTTCTTGTGATGGACGTCATGCGCGTGTGGAAGACGAAAGCCTTCATGCCGCGCTGGCATGTCCTTGTCTTCGTTCCGGTCTGGGTGGCTGTCGGCCTGTTCAACCTCCGGAACGCCTATGACTGCATGAAGGCGGCAGGCCAATGGTGACGTTGCGTGACTGCACTCACAACAGTCTCCGGCAGAATATCCCGACGGCTACAGACGACGGGGCATCACAGTGAAATTTGGCGGTCATCAACCGAAGGCGCGGGTCTTTCGCAAGCTCAAGGCAGAGATGCAGCGTGAAGTCTATCAGTCGGTTCTCCAGCACGTCCGGACCTGTCTGAACCGCGGGCCGTATAATGTCCTTGAACTCCGCGCGAACCTGACGCCCGAGCAGGCGGGTGCTCTGCCGATGGCTTTGACGACGCTCGCCCAGGCTGGAGAAATCGCGGCTTTGGGTCACAGTGTTTATGCCCGGGTGCCGTGGATGCCGGCCACGCGAACGGTGAAAACCTCGCCCATCGAGGATCTTGTCTTTGCGTCCCTGACCGAACATGAAACCGCCAGCGAAATCGCGACATGGCTCGGCCTCTCCGTCGGTGAGGTGCGTGAGTCCCTTGCGGCTCTGGAGCGGGCGGGGCTGATCGAGGAGCGAATGGATCCGCGCCGCCCCAACCGTTACCGGATTGTCTCGCCTCATATGGCCAAACACATTCGCCGGGGTGCACAGGACCGGACCTTTACTGACATCGCCCGGCATGGCTGAGGCGTTGCGTTTTCGGGTTATCCCCCAAAGCAGTGGACAGCACTGTGGGCAACCGAAGGCAGGACATGTGGATTCACGGTCCGTTCGTCCGGGGCACAGGCGCGCGGCGCTGTCCATCGCAGGCGAGCTCTCCGCTATCGGCTGGGGCGTGCGTCAGGCGTCCCGCCGATCCGGCGTTTCAAAGGACCGGATCCTGCGCTGGCAATCGGGGCATAGCATTCCTGATCCGGCCTTCCTCAGGTGGCTTGCGGCCCTTGGGATGTTGCATCGTCGACTGAGCCACCCACTGGCCCGGGCTGTGCCTCCCGCGGGCAACCGGCCTCCACTGAATGGTTACGCGATGAGCAGTGCTCTCATGACCATTGGCTGGTCCGAACGCACGCTTGCAGAGCGCCTCGGCGAACACCGGACCGCCCTTCGCCGCCTTATCGAAGAACAGGGACATCTTCCGGAAAGGCAGTCCCGCTGGCTCGAAGCGCTGGCAGACGGTCATCGCGATCTGCCCCGCCCCCTTTCACCCATCTGTTACTCATCCGATCCCTGAAAGGTTGACCCATGTTGCAACGCGTTTCGCCTCCTGAGGACTCTCAGGACAATCAGGCTGTCGTCGCAGGCGGCATCGCCGCCGACCGGCTGCGCTCCATTATCGAGCGGGTCGAGCGCCTGGAAGAAGAGCGCAAGGCGCTGAGTGGTGACATCAAGGACATCTTTGCCGAAGCCAAGTCGGCCGGGTTTGACGTCAAGGTCATCCGAACGATCATCCGCCTGCGCAAGCAGGAGCCCGGAGAACTCGAGGCTCAGGAAACCCTTTTGCAGATCTACCGCCGTGCCCTGGGAATGTGACCTGATGCAAGATGCCCCACCGCGCCGCCGCATCGCCGAAGCCGCAGGAGAGATTCTGGTCTGCTGGCCAAGTGTGGGCCTGCTTCTGTTTGCCTTTGTGGTTCCCCGGCTTGGCGCTGTCATGGGACCCGTTTTTATGTTCGGTGGCTGCGTTGCATCCATGATGGGACCGGGTGTTCCCGATATCGGCGAGGATGGACGCGACTACGGGCTTGAGCGGAGGCGGGGAGTGGTATTTGCCAGTCTCGGTCTGGTGCTCTGCCTGCTTTCTCTCTCCAGACTTTTGCTGGATCGGTTCTGATCGTGCCCGTACCGTTGTTTACGGACTGGACCCCAACGTGCGTCACCAGTGTCCGTTACATCTCCACTCTGGGACCGGCTCGCGCTGTTGGGACGGTGCCGCGTCGGGTCTGTGGCGCCAGGTGTCTGGCTGGGGTCAGTCTGTTTCTTCTGACGAATGCGGCGGATGGATTTCTCGGTCTGGACCAGTTTGCAGGGCAGGGGGACTGGCATCTGTCCGGACTGGGCCAGCCGGTCGTCACGCTGTCGCTCTGGCAATGGATGCTTCTGGCCTGCGTCACCCTGGGTCTTGTGAAACTCGCCGAAAGGACGGCCGGGATCCTGTCCGGACGTGGGCCGCGCCGCGCGACCGGGATCAAGTTCCTCTTCACCTGCGTCGCTCTGGCTCTTGGCGGCCTCGCCCGCGGTCTGATCCATCCGGGATAACCGGACTCACATTGGCCGCGCTTAGAGTGATCTTACACAACCGGTAGAGGAAAGATGCCTGAACTGCAGACACTCCTGAAAGAGGTGGTGAAACTGCCTGCGTCCTATCGGCGGCAGGGCCCGCCTCTTGTTTCTCTCCTGGCACAGATTGCCCAAGGAGATGACGGACATGGCCAGAGGGTCGGGCGCCTCGCCGGCCTGCTCGGCCATCTGACGGGGAGCGGATTATCGTCGAGCGCGCTTGAACTGGCGGGCCGATTGCACGATGCAGGCAAACTGCTCCTGCCCGACAGTCTCCTGAATTATCCGGGTCGGTTTAACGCCCGTCAGATGCTGGTGATGCGACAGCATCCGTCGCTTGGTCTCGGAGCGCTGTTTCATCTGTCAGCCGATATCCCGACCCTCGTTTATGAGGCCGTGCTTCTGCATCACGAACGCTATGACGGTGACGGCTATCCGTTCGGAATGAAGGGTCAGGCCATTCCCCTGGCCGCCCGCATCATCGGCCTCGCCGACGTGATCGACGCCTTGCTCTCCGCCCGGGCCTATAAAACAGGACGGTCTCCGCGGCAGGTGAAAGACTGTCTTCAGGAGCAGGCGGGTGGCGCGTTTGATCCTGACCTGGTGCGGCACGCGATCACCTATTTTGATGATCTGCTCGCCATTCGCCGCACCGTTGCGCAGCCGGTTCAGGGATATCAGCCCATGCCCGGCCGGTCACCCATGACATCCCGTAACCTTAATCTTCGGAACACTCTGCCATGATGCCTCTCCCGCTCCCGCCCGCAGCCCATGCCGCCCCGTCTGAGACTTCCCCTATGAAGCTTCTGGCCGACGTCGCAGACAGGCTTTTTACAGAAAACCGGAGAGAAGAGGGGCTGTGTGTGGTTGAGGCCCTTTATCTTCAGGCAGATGCTGCTCTTGGAGGCAGTGAGAGGCAAAAGGAGCGGGATGCGCGTGAGACAGGAGGAAGTCGGGTATAACCTCTCAAAAGGAGAGAGGCCCAACACGCGCGCCTGAAAACGTCTCCTCGCCACGCTTTTCGAATAGCGCGTGGCTGGGGGAGGTCAATTTCTTCGTGCGGGATGGCTGATCAGATATCATCAGGGCGGGAGGCCGCGTGGAGCTTGACCATCAGCGCTGTGGCCTCGAGAACAGTTCTGGATAACACCTTCATCTGGTCATGAAGCGCCTTTTGTCTGGCGAGTGTTCCTTCAAACATCGCCCCCATATTCTCGACATATGTCTGTATGATTTCCAGAGTATCCTGCTGGGAGCGGGCCACACTCTCCCAGTCACTCGGGTTCTCGTTTTCGCACTTGAGGAATCCGGGGAAGACGAGGGGTGCAGACTGGTTGTCGAGCGGCAGTCGTGTGTCTTTGAGACCCATGGGCCAGTGCTCAAGGCAGAATGAGATTCCCGCCAGCAGAGAGGGTGGCAGGGACAGAAGCAGTTCGGTATCTGGAAGGTGAAGCTCTCCCGTTTCCGGAAAGCCGGTATAAAACATGTGCTCACGGTACCACGTCTCCCGGCCGCCCATGTTTTCGAGTGTTTCACGCCAGAGGCCCAAAGCGGCCTCCGCCTCCTGATATGCCGCCTGACTGTTGACCTCCGCCTCATAAACGTGGCTCCACAGATGATGGGTTCCAACCCCGGGAAGCCAGTCGTTCAGTCTGAAAGATTCCTCATCGAGAAGAGGTGTACTGCCAAGGACGAATGCGCCCTGAGACAGGATGCAGCAATAGGCAACAATACGGGTGCCGCGCCATTCTCCCCGCAGAGCGAGAGCCTGCTTCAGGACGGCAGGGAACAGCACTTTCCGGGTACGGGCGCTGTAACTGCTCCATTCGCACTTCTGTAACGCCAGCGGCGCAAGCGGATCAACGATGGCTTCGGGGTCGCTCAGGGTTCGAAGGCGCACGCCGTGTCGGGACAGGTGGTAGGCCCAGAGAAAAACCATATCATTCGGGCGCGCATCCCCGATCGTGAAGGCGTGCAGGTCGTAACGCTGAAACGATCCTACGGAGCGGAAAAGGGTCCCCGTGCGCTTGAGGTAGGTTTGCAACGTGCGGACAAGGCTCTGTCCGACAAAGACCGTTCCATCTTCAAAAAGCAGGCAGACGATCAGCCGAAGCTCGTCGTGGGGATGACAGCCAGAACGGGCTGACTTGGAAATGCGATGGTGCATGGCTATCCCGGGTCATGACAATGGATCCCTGCACTCTGTCATCGCGCGATGTGAGAGCGGGCCGTGGGGTGGCCAGCATCTGCGCGCCTTCTAACAACCGCGCAGCAAGCCGGCACAAGAGAAGCCGGGGGCGGGTCGGGACGTGAAGAGTAGAGCGTGGGACAGGAGAGAGACGGGGTCAGCCACAGGCCGTCCGGCCGCCACAATGGTTCGGCCGCACGCGGCCCGCGCCTTGGAGGGCGCGCCATTGTCCCGGCCAGCCGTCTGCGCCTGCGGGAAAGCATCTGAAAAGAGAAAAGGATGTTTTCCGTGGCTACTTCCGTCACAACAGTCTTCACGCTCACCGGGCCGCAGGATCGTCTGCGCCAGATCGCCGAAGAGCGCGCTTACCGGACCTGCGCAGCGGATCGGATGACTTGGGAAGACGACACCACACTGGTGATGACCCTCGAAAACGGCACCGGCACGCCCTTCCTTCATCATGGAGACGGACTGTCAGACGAGTATCCCGACGTCAGTATCCGGGGGATGGAATATTTCGACTGCTTCGATGATCCGAGCTTCGCCAAATGGCAGGGCGGCCAGCTTGTCTATGAGGCAGAACTCATCACCGTTTTCTCAATCCTGTTTCCAACGGATCCTTCGAGAGACTGGGCGGGCTGTAGCGCCAGCTTCTGGCACAGGTCTCAGCCTCTCTCGGCGGCCATAGCTGAGAACTGTCCGGACTTTGACCTGATGCCATTGCGGCAACTGGCAGGGCCAGCGCCCGGATGGGTTCAGACCTCAGATGGCTTCGCCACCCTTTTCCTCCGGCTGCCCTCAACACCCGATGCGCAGGATGGTCTCGGCGTGATCTTCTATCCGGGGATCGGCAAAAGCACCCTGCTGACAGGTATCGACCGCTTCGGCGGCGTGGCCCTGTTTAGGCGTCAAGCTTATGGACAGATAAGCGCACAGTGTCCCGAACTGCGTGCTGTCCTGCGAGAGTGCTGGAAGGCTGACGAGAAGAAAAGGCGCAAGGCCCGTCAGGAACGCAGGGTTTTGAAAAGGAAGGCGAGCAAGGAGGGAAAGGCCAGTCTTTTCCATCTTTTCGATACTGACCCGTGGGTGGTTTGAAGGGCAGAAGAAAAGCAGGATCGGGGCGGCCCTGAAGGGTTCGTTCACCCTATCTCACTAGGCTCCTGCGTCGCCAAGTTCGACCGAGCCACAGGATCCAGCCGCCCTCGGTCGGGCGTCTGGCCCCTGCGTCTCGGCCCTTCCGGGTAACGGTTCACCCGCGTTCTTTTCCCTGAACGAACGGTCCTGGTCTGGGGGATCTGTTCGTGCGACGGCTTCTCAACCTCCCCGGCCAGTCCTGCGGACCGCCCGGGGAGGCACGTTACAGGGAGGCGGCCTCGCATCCAGCGTTCAGTCTGACAGTCGCCGTGCCAGTCCGTAAAGCCTCTCCGCGACCTTCGGCGGCAGGTGTCAGGCCCGCATCTGCTGCAGGGCCGCACGCGACCCCGCATCAGTCGCAGACCGCCTCCTTTGCTCAGGACGCTCCGGGCTTGACGGCCTGTCCCGTCGCCCGTCTTGGCCGGTGGCAGGATGGGCTCAGGAAAACGCCACCTCCCTTCCACTCTCGTCGTCGTCAGTGTGCTCGCCGCACGGGCAGGATGGGTCTAGGAAAACATCAAATATAATTTCAGTAACCAACAAGTAACTATCCCATTTCGGCGGCTTTATTTCTCTGAAAACGGCAGTTTTCTGCCGTTTTTCGTTGACGATCACAAAGTAAAAACCTAATATCTATTCATGGACAGAGGCGATGACGCCGAACAAGTCCAGTCGATACGTTCCCGAAGTCTTGGAGGCTCTCATGGCTGGTTCCGTTAACAAAGTCATTCTCGTTGGAAACCTTGGTATAGACCCGGAAGTTCGTCATACGCAGTCCGGGTCCAAGATCGTGAGCTTTACCCTCGCCACGTCTGACACATGGAACGACCGCCAGAGCGGCGAACGCCGTGAGCGCACCGAATGGCACCGTGTCGTCATCTTCAATGAGCGGGCTGGTGACGTCGCAGAGCGCTTCCTCCGCAAAGGCCGCAAAGTCTATATCGAAGGCGAACTCCGCACCCGTAAATGGACAGATCAGGGCGGTCAGGAGCACTACACTACAGAGGTAGTTATTGACCGTTTCCGGGGCGAGCTGGTGCTGATCGACAGCAACCGGGGCGAGGGCGGCTTTGGTGGTGGAAGCAGTGGCGGCCGGTCCGGGGGGGCGTCTGGCAACGCAAACCGCAATGCGGGCTGGGACGCACCGAACGGGAACGATCTTGATGATGACGTGCCGTTTTGATTCGAGGAAAAAGGAGCGTAGCGCCAGATGAACAAAGACCGCCTCATGGCGCTGCTGCCCCCGCCGCAGCGCTCCAAACACAAGGAAGACCGCTATAAGGCGATTGCCAGCGTCCTTCAGACATTCGCCCTTAGCGCGTGGGGGCTCGGCATCGTGACCCCACTCATCTCCGGGACAGGACCGTTGACCCCCATGCGTACCGTCACATGCTTTTTTCTGGGAGCCGCGCTTGAGGCAATTTCTTTGACTTTTCTGGCTTATATCCCCTATCCTGAGGACAAGACGGAGGCGAAAACCAATGGATAACGTGACCCAGAGTATCCTGTTTATTCTTCTTCCTGCCGCTGTTTTCACCATCGGTCTGGGGCTTGCGATTGGACCCATTGCGTCCCGGCTGGCAAAGCTGCGAACGTCCCATCAGTGATACCGACAGGCGGCCTCCGGGCCGCTTTTTTTTGTCCGCTCGTTTAGTCAATCAGGCGGACGCGCCTCGACGGCGCGAGTTTTGATGCCCCCGACTGCTCGCCCCCCACAGGGGGGCTGCGCCAGGACAGCGAAGAAGGCTAGAATACCCCCATGTCACGACAAACCGTAATCCGCATTGGGGCTCTGGTCTTTCAGGCAGCCATTCTTCTCATGATCTGGAAGGGCTTTCTGCATCCCACCCGGGGAGGTCTGCTGGTTCTTGCCGTCGGGTTTGTAGCGTTTTTTCTCACGCGGGAGTCTTCGGGCAAAAATCAGGGTCATAGGTAAAAAAAGCAAAAGAGAGATCGGGGCGGCCCTGAAGGGTTCGCTCACTCTATCTCACTAGGCTCCTGCGTCGCCAAGTTCGACCGAGCCACAGGGTCCAGCCGCCCTCAACCGGGCGTCTGGACCCTGCGTCTCGGCCCTTCCGGGTAACGGTTCACCCGCATTCTTTCCTCTGAACGTATGGTCCCGGACTGGGTGCCCGGTTCGTGAGACGGCTCCTCGTCCCTCCCGAACGGTCCTGAAGGACCGCCCGGGAGGGCCGTTCCACGACAGCGTCCTCGCATCCAGCATTCAGTCTGACAGTCGCCGTGCCAGTCCGTAAAGCCTCTCCGCGACCCTCGGCGGCAGGTGTCAGGCCCGCATCTGCTGCAGGGCCGCACGCGACCCCGCATCAGCCGCAGACCAGCCACCCTTGCTCAGGACGCTCCGGGCTTGACGGCCTGTCCCGTCGACCGTCTTGGCCGATGGCAGGATGGGCTCAGGAAAACGCCACTGTCGTTCCACTCTCGTCGCCGTCAGTGTGCTCGCCGCACGGGCAGGATGGGTCTAGGAAAACGACAGGTATTCATAAAGTAATCAAGAAATCTTTTTACTTGCCGCACAAAAATAAATAGCGCTTTATGGCGGTTTTCCGCGCTTTTTCTCTTGTCGCGAAAGGGCGAAAAGGCTATCTTTTACTTGTCGAGAGGGATTGACCCTCAAGACAAAGCGCCCCGAACGGTGTCCTACCACCGAACGGGACTTCGCTAGACTAGAAAGGTAATTTTCATGTCCGACGCATCCAACACCATGTCCCAGAACGCTTCTCAGGGCAACTATTCCCCCGCCGCTGTCCGTCGCTTCAGTGAAGCACAGCGCCGCACCAAGGCTCTTGCCTCTCCGGGTCTCGCAGACATTCTCCGTCTCGTTCCTTCTGACGATCAGATTGCAAAAATCGTGCCCGCGTTCGGTGTCGAGGCCGGTGACGCCGACGAACTGACCGGGGCAGGGTCCAACATGGTGCGCGAGCAATACGACCTGATGTTTCCCATCCTCGTGACCCGCATCCGGGGCGAGGAGAATTTCAACGGCCTGCGGATGCACCTCGACCGCGTGGTGGATGGTCTGATCCGTTCCGCCTACGGCGCCGCAAACTTCTATGAGAACCGCCGTATGATTGCCATTGACGCGGCTGACAGCTTCAAGAACGCCGACCGTGACGAAGACCGCATGGGCGTGGACGGTGGCGAAAACCGCGTGGACGGCTTGCGTCGCATCGCCGCCGAAAACGGCGCGAAGGCTTATGCGCTGGCCTGCGTCGCTTCCGGCGCATGTGCCGCCTATGAAGAACTCATGGGTCAGGCTTGGAAGCCCTACACCCGTGACAATGGCCGCAGCCTCTCCCGTGACGTCGCCGCCGTTCAGGCCGACGCTATGGGCTTCTAAGTTAAGCCCGCCGCGCCCACAGGGCGCGGCCTCTTCCTGTCCCTCTGCACATCGAAGAGCGACCGGCCCCGCCCGGTCGTGGAGCCTGTCCCATGTCTCACCCACCCGCCGAATATGTCCCGGACGTTAGCGCTAAGAGCCTTCCTCTCAGGAGGCTGAAGCACCTTGCGCGTGGCTTTGCCATCGCGGACGCCCTCATGACTTTTTTGGAAAATACCCGCTTTGATTCTAGCATCGAGAAGGCCGCAGAGGATGCGCGCGCCGCAGGTGCCACCCCCGAGGAGATCCGGGCCGCCTCGAACGGCCTCGCCTGATCGGCCTCGGCCAGGTCCACACACGCAAAAGGCGGTTCCCCTGGGAGCCGCCTTTTTTGTTGTTCGGTCAGACCGCGCCAAAATGGACACAACCGCGCAAGCGCGGTTGTGAAGTATATTGCGTCAGGGCTTCGCCCTGGCCCGGGTGTGCAAGAGTTCGCTCAGGACTTCGGCAGGATCGGCGGCGGGACAATCTGACACCATGACGCGCCCTTCGTGTCGAACGCTTGATGTTCCTCGCAATAACGGCCTACACGCGCAGCATAGCCGTCATATGTGTAACCGGATGCAAAGCCGAGCCCTATCAGCATCGCCCCAGCCAGTGTCATCCGCACATAGGCGCGCCATCGCGCTTCCTTGTAGAACTGGCGCTCATGCGTCGGAATTTCCGTCCGCAGCTGGTCGAAAACTTCCTTGCGCAGCTCCGAGGTCACGCCAGAGACGATCCGCCCGAGGGTAGCCTGCAATTCGCGGTCTCGAAACAGTTCCTGTTTCTCGACATTCCGCGCCGCGACTTCCCCCAGCTTTTCGACCTGCTGACGGCTTTCGATGAACTGGTCCCGCAGGGTAGTCTGTTCCTGCTTCGCCATCTCGATGATGTCGCGGGCTTCTCCTCTGAAATCCTGCATTTCAGCCGCACACGACAGAGCGAGCCGCGCGAAGGCGTCCATGGTGGCACGGGTGGCGGAAACCCATTTCCCGAACGGCGAATACTGGTCCATCCCTTCCAGTCGGGCCGCCTCTTCCATCAGGCGGCCCGCGTCCTGCAACGCGTGCAGGGTGGAAAGAGGTGTTTCAGCGTCACTCATGGGAGCCAGCCTTCGACTTTTTCAGCAATGATGTTGCTTTGAATCAGGTCAAACCAGCGTTTGACCTGTGCGCGACGCAACACGTCAAACGGTGTTCCGCAAGGACGTGGCGCACTTTCCATGACCTGTTGAAAAGACAGCCCACTTTCAATAATGGCGGGCAGGACGCTTAGTCTCGGAATTCTCAGAAAGCGGACTTCGCAATCTTGCATCTGCTCGAAAAGTGGCTCCTCAATTAGGCGAGCAAAAGCTCGGTCCGGGTCGTGTCCCACGGGCACAGTCCAGTCGTTAAATACCAGCAAAGCTCGCTTCGGGCGGAAGAGTTCGCTTTCCCAAAGGCGTTTGATGTAATCGACATCTCCGGGCTGGGGCCCGCACATGAACAGGCCGGTGACTTCGAGACCAATACTCTCCGCCAGAGCGATAATTCCTTCCTCTTTCGCCCAGAGTTCAAGTGTCCGATCCCCGCCACCGACATCGACAAGAAGAGACTTTTTTTGCTCGGCAGCCGTTCCAAATGCCTCTGAGAACCACTCGCGTAACACCCCAGCATCCTCGTTCTTGGGGCGCGTGAGACCATAACGCTCATAGATTGATTTGAACGCAGAGAGCCCGGGATTGCGTGCGTCCCCGTCCGCAAGAAGAGGCGGGCGCCCCTGCATGATGGCAATTTCCGCAAGCGCCGCCTCAGCCGTAGATCCTCCCAGATTACCGCGGCCTGCTTTGACTGTCGCAGAAGGGTTACGGGGTAACTTGGAAGGGATAGGCTTTTCACTCATGACAGGTCCTTACTTTCAATGCCTTCTCCTTCTCAGAGAGGAGAGACCTTCAGTGTAAGGACGCCGTTTGTGAGTGCGAACAGGGGGCTAGTACAGCGTCTTCATCTGATCACGTGCACGCATCAACAATCCTCTCAGGATCAGTGATCGATCTTCATGTGGGACTGCCTCCACCATCGGGATGCACGCCTTCGCCCACTCGCGCTCACTTTCAAAAAACGAGCGTCGAGGCAGTCCCGGCAATGCTTCATAGTCGATGCGACCATCAGGCTGACGCCCTGTCGCATCGAGGGGCATGAGGGCGTCGAGCGGCAAATACTCCGGCATTCCATCAGGCCGAGGACCAACATAAGGCGGCGGAAGCGGCTTGTCCCTGTCTGCACCATAGCGGGGGGCCTGTGTGAGCATCGTCACATGCTTGGCGATCTGGCCGATTTTAACACGCGGCTGGGTGGCGGTCTCTAAGGAGGCAGGCTGGGACTGCGCGGTCTCGACGACCTCGGCAGGTGCCGTCGGCTGAATGCTGGCCTGATCTGGGGCCACCTTGGGTCTGCGCTGTGCCTCATACCCTGCGATCCGCTCACGGCGCTCCCTGTTAAGGCGCTCTTCGTTATCGGCCTCGGCCATGAGAGCAAGGATCTCTTCATCCGAGGGGCCGGTCGGTGCCCGTTCAGTCGAAACGACTGCGGGGGATGCGGATCCATCGCGTAACCGTCGATCGGCCTCTGCCTTCGCCGCAGTGATGCGCTCTTTGACGCGATACCATTCGACTCTCAAACCATTAGGTGTAGGAGCGCGGCCTTGCTGGGTTCGCAGACCGTCGCGAGCGAGGTGCTCTGCAAGGGTCGACCACTTCAAGGATCGCCGTCCGGTGGCTTTGAGCAACGTCTCGAAATTCTCTGTCAGCCACATCACCACATCAGAGCGTGTCTGGCGTCTGGCGCAGGTCTCCAGATAGCTGCCCGCTGTCTGACCTGAAAACACTGCTGCGCTCATGGACCTCACTCCTGCCCCGTCCTCGCCTGTCTAACACCCTTGGTTTCTCGTAGCAAGGCCGATGCCTAACCGAAGCCTACCCGCAGCACTGACGTAGCATTAGTGTAGCATTAAAGAAGAGGGTTTTTCTTTTTCCATACACAAATGCAAACTTTCAGTTTGCGCTTCGCGCCACCCTGCGGGTGTTGCATCCGGTGGGGCCGGAGCGGCCCGAGGCCGAAGTCCTCTCGGCGCATTCTGCCCTGCCAAGTATGTTGTTTTGCACTACGGAATTGCGCTACGTTAATGACGTTCTGAACGTATGGAGTTCGTCATGGCATCCCCCCTTTCGATCCGTCTGGACGAGCGGCTACGCACTGACCTGGAGCAGGAAGCAATGGCACGCGGTATCCCTCTGAGCCAGCTCATTCGTGATCTGCTGGAGACAGGGGCAAAGAGTGCGCGCCGAGACCGGATCCGCAGGGACAGTGCGCGTGTTGCACGCTACGTCGCTGCGACGCCTTCCGCCCAGGCGCTTTTTGAAGAGGCCGGCGGAACCCATGGCTCCTGATCGGCCGGTCGCCATGGCAGCGATCTTTTCGCCTGGTGAAATTGTGCTGGCGGACTGGCGCGGAGATGCGCTGCCGAAGGAGCCCAATAAGCGACGGCCGGCGGTTGTTGTCGAAGACGATCTCTTTCCGCCTGAGTGGCCGAATGTGATGCTCGTGCCGCTGACTGACGATGAGGACCTCGTCATTCCGGATCTGGCGGTACGGATTGACCCAACATCCGAGAACGGTTGTTCTAAACCTTGTTGGGCGATTAGTGCTTTGTTGACCACAACGTCTAAGCATCGATTGAATGTCACAGGTAGCAAGATTCAGCCCCACCAGCTTATTGCGATCAGGCGTCAGATCGCACTACTGGTTGGAGTAAGTGGCTAACTTCACTAGCTGTCAGCTAGGCAGGGAGTTTACACGCTTTGCACAGGAAAATTTTATAGATCAGAGGCAGCCAATAACTCGGCCACCTTTGTTTTCTCAACGCGGAGTTTGGGTGCTAGAGCGTTTTCCTCTCAATCTGGTTCATATCCGGCGGCGGTAAAGAAGTTTGCGCATTCTGTAGGAGTGATCTGATCGATCAATGTGCCGATCCTGTCCCACAAGGCGTCGCGTGTGCGTTCTGCGGCTTTACGGAGATGGGCCTTGAGTTTGGAGAAGGCCTTCTCGATGGGATTGAAGTCCGGGCTGTAGGGCGGGAGATAGCGCACAGTCGCACCTGCTGCTTTGATGGCGGCCTGAACGCCGAAACCTTTGTGAGAGCCGAGATTGTCCATGATAACAATGTCGCCTGGCCGCAGATCGGGTACCAGCACGCGATCGACATAGGTCTGGAAGCTGCGGCCATTGATCGGACCATCCAGGACCATGGGCGCCACGATGCCGGTCAGTCGCAACCCAGCGATGAACGTCGTGGTTTTCCAGTGACCATGTGGCACGGCGGAACGCAACCTGGAGGGTTCGAAAAACCCTCTGGTTTTGAGGGTGCCTTTGTGATTCCATTTCCCCCGAGTTGATTGGGGAATGGATCATGAAGCAGGCTGGTTTCTTTGATGTTGAAGAGAGGCTTGCCCGGCTGAGCGGGCTGGGTGATCAGCTTGAAGCGTTTTCCCGGACTGTGGATTTTGAGGTGTTCCGCCCTGATCTGGGGCAGGCTTTAGCCTATTCAGACGGGAGTAAAGGCGGACGACCGCCATTTGATCCGGTGCTGATGTTCAAAAATCTGGTGATCCAGACGCTCAACAATCTGTCTGATGAGCGGACAGAATATCTGATCAACGACCGCCTCTCCTTTATGCGTTTCCTTGGCTTGGGGCTGTCGGACCGTGTGCCTGATGCCAAAACGGTCTGGCTGTTTCGCGAGCGTCTGACGCAGGTGGGAGCGATTGAGGGTCTGTTCAATCGCTTTGATACAACCCTGCGCAGCGCTGGTTATCTGCCGATGTCAGGCCAGATCCTGGATGCCACACTGGTGGCTGCTCCAAAGCAACGCAATACGAACGTCGAGAAAGCCGATCTCCGGGCAGGACGTATTCCTGAAGACTGGCAGGACAAACCCGCAAAGCTGTCGCACAAGGATCGTCATGCGCGCTGGACACTGAAGTTCACGAAGGCAAAACGGCGGGATGACGGAACAATCCCCGCAACGGATCTCGCTATCCCGTTCTTTGGCTATAAATCGCACATTTCTATCGATCGGAAATACCGGTTCATCCGGAAATGGAAGACGACGGACGCCGCCGCCAGTGATGGTGCGCGATTGAGAGAGGGGCTGCTGGATGAAACCAATACGGCCTCAAGCGTCTGGGCAGACACTGCTTATCGCTCCAAAGCCAACGAAGACTTCATGGAAAAGCAGGGCTTTGTCTCCAAGGTTCATCGCAAAAAGCCGCAGCTCAAGCCCATGTCCCGCCATATTCAGCGGTCCAATGCAGGGAAATCAGTGATCCGCTCGCGCGTCGAGCATGTCTTTGCTGACCAGAAATCGCAGACCGGGTTGTTCGTCCGAACCGTGGGTATTACCCGGGCCACCATGCGGATCGGTCTGGCCAATATCGTCTACAACATGCGCCGCCTCATCTTCCTGGAGCGGATCAGCGCGAGCGCGTAGCCGTCCAGCGGGGGACAGCCCCCAATCCGCTCAAAGCGCAGACCGGATGCCATCGCAAAAACCGTTAATCAAAGCGTCAAAACCCAGAAATTACCGGCCAAGCACATCAAGCAACGGTTCTTCGATCCCTCCATCTAGAGCGTTTTCCTTTCGATCTGGTTCATATCCGGCGGCGGTAAAGAAGTTTGCGCATTCTGTAGGAGTGATCTGATCGATCAATGTGCCGATCCTGTCCCACAAGGCGTCGCGTGTGCGTTCTGCGGCTTTACGGAGATGGGCCTTGAGTTTGGAGAAGGCCTTCTCGATGGGATTGAAGTCCGGGCTGTAGGGCGGGAGATAGCGCACAGTCGCACCTGCTGCTTCGATGGCGGCCTGAACGCCGGGACCTTTGTGAGAGCCGAGATTGTCCATGATAACAATGTCGCCTGGCCGCAGATCGGATACCAGCACGCGATCGACATAGGTCTGGAAGCTGCGGCCATTGATCGGACCATCCAGGACCATGGGCGCCACGATGCCGGTCAGTCGCAACCCAGCGATGAACGTCGTGGTTTTCCAGTGACCATGTGGCACGGCGGAACGCAACCTCTGGCCACGTCGACACCGCCCGTAGCATCTTGCCATATTCGTGGAAGCCCAGGTTTCATCAATGAAGACCAGCCGCGCCGGATCGAGATCGGGCTGGGCATCGAACCACTCCTGCCGTCGTGTCAGGCTGGGCATGTCCGGTCGGTCCTGTTCCGCCGCGTGAGCGGTCTTTTTTTTCATGTGATCTTATGACGCGCGAAGAAACGCCACAGCGTGCCGATTGCAAAGTGATGGCCGTTCTCAGCCAGTCGGGCGCGGATCTCGGCCAGGGTCAGATCGTCCTTCTGGGCGATCAGCGCATGAATACACTCTGCCTGCGCCTCAATCCGGTGAGACAGACGATCCCCGCCACGGGGGCTGGCAGCAGGACTGCCGGTCGTAGCGGCAAGAGCGCACCAGCGAACCGCACTTGCCGGACTGACGCCAAACCGTTCAGCCGCCTGACGCCGCGACAGACCATTCGAAACGGCCGCAACAACACGTTCGCGGAGATCCAGAGACAATGTGCGTGATGACATCCACAGCCGGCCTCCATCCCGGCTGTCATCTTGAATCAGATCACAGCCACTTTGGGAATCCCAACCGATTCATTCAGAACAGAAAACGCTCTAATGCAGGAAAGTCGGTGATCCGATCCCGCGTCGAGCACGTCTTTGCCGATCAGAAATCGCAAATGGGTCTATTCATCCGAACTGTCGGTATCACCCGGGTCACCATGAGGATCGGTCTGGCCAATATCGTCTACAACATGCGCCGCTTCCTCTTCCTGGAGCAGATAAACGCCGCCGCGTAGCCATCCAGAGGGTAACACCCACCGATCCGCTCAAAACGCAGATCAAAACCGACCCAAAGAACCGTCAATCAAAGCGCCAAAACCCAGAAATTACTCGCCAAGCACATCAATCAACGGTTCTTCGATCCCTCCACATGGTGTTTGGAGGATCTTGCTGTAAGTCTGCAACCTCTGGTGGATTTGGGGATGACTGGCAGCATATGGTCGGGTGGTATTGCCCTGCCTTCTTTTAATTTACAGTAGCATATTAAAAACCACATTCAAACGAGATTTAATCATTTAGGAAATGGTAATTTAGCTACCTTTAGCAAAGTAGATAATATTGCCACTGAGCCTGACATAATTACTTTGTCGGGGTTTTTTCGGCAAAAGCTATCGAGCATACTCTGTTGTGAACTTGAATCAAATAGACTGCTGTTCAAATTTATATAGTATCCCTGTTGTCTCGCAGTATACACGTTATACGATGACAAATATCCCTGAACCCACGAAAACGCCATAAATTTAATATCCTGATCGCTATCAAGATATCTTTGGCAGCTCATGGAGCCTAATCCAGAAACGGCCATTTCGTCACCGGATGCATAGGAATTAAATGGAACTAATATTAACACAAGTAAAAAAACTATATTTTTCATGTTTATTTATCGCCTATTATTCTTTTTTTGGTCCATATAATAAATACAATTTATATCTACCTATATAAGATATCTACCCAGTTATTTCCATGCTGTTCGAATGCTTCGGACTTTGCGCACAAAAAGACGTGTGCTCCTATCACTCGTCTTGGCAAAAGACAAAACCTTAACCGGCTATCACAAAGGCATTGGCGCAAGTTTAGTCACGACAGTCGGCTTCTGTTGCCGCCATGCGCCCGCTGTTGAGCATGTTGTCCGCAAACGTGTTTGGCTCGCGAGCACTCACAACGCCCTCCAGCAAAATGTCTCCTTTGCCTACGGAGACGATGCATGCCAGATGAAAACCTATTTGACCTCCCGCAACCGGTAGATCGCGAAGCGCCGTTTCAGCTCCTCGTTTTGCAACGGCTGGATCAGATCGGGGAGACGCTCGCCCAAATCCACCAGATGGTCAGCCCTCCAGAGAAAGCAGAAGAAGGCGAATGCCTGGTCGAGGTCGTCGCGCGCATGGCCCAGGCCATGGAACAGCAGGGTGCCGCCCTTGAGACAATCTCGGCGCAGCTTGGCCGGCTTGAAGCTTCCACCTTCTCTGCGCCGGCTGGAAGATGATCACTTACCGGAAGATTTCTGCGGCAGGTGCCGGCAAGCTGATCGTCGCTTATCTGAGAGAGAATCAGTCCGAGCCGGAGAAGGATGCCCGCTTTGAACGGGAACGGAGTGATCCGACCCGTGATACAGGTGGCAGGCTGACAACCTACTATACCGGCCGTGATGGGCGGGGAATGTGGTCGCCAGATATGGGCCCCCGGATCGCTGATGCGCTAGGCATTGACGTCATGAAGGTGCCGACAGACCAGGCGCTGGCCAATCTGTTTGAAGCGAAGCGCGCTGACACGGGTGAGAAATGGGCCAACACAGGCCGGAAGCGTGAGCACTCGGCCATCGACTTCACAGCGTCACCCGATAAATCAGTGACGCTTGCCGCTGAATTTGCGTCGACGGATGCCGAGCGGGCGCTCATCTGGAGCGCAATTCACAAGGCCAACGACAAGGCCATGGCGTTTATTGCCAAAGAGGTTGGCGTGGCGCGCAGAGGGTCAGGAAAGACAGCCACGCTGGAACGGGGGGAAGTCGCGTGGGTATCGTTCCGGCACTACACGGCACGACCGGTCATGAAGATTCAGGATGGCGCAAAAGGCCCCACGGCGGCGGTGGAGGTTCCGGTGCCGGGGGATCCACAGGCGCATATTCACAATCTGCTTTTGAATGCCGTAGCGACCGAAAGCGGCCATTTGGGTTCGCTGGACAGTGCTCGCATTACCAGTGCGACGTCTTTCATGTTCGGGGCGTATTTCCAGGCGGAACTTGCAAGCGAACTTCGCAAGCTCGGTATCGCGGTGCATGTCGACGAGAGCGGCCGCGCAATCGCGATTGATAGTGTGCCACGAGAAGCCTGTGAGCTTTTTTCAAAGCGCCATTCCCAGGCGGAGAAAATGGGAAAAGCCTATGCCAAACGGCAGGGCCTGGACTGGAACGATCTGTCGGCCGAGCGGAAGTTTTCAATCCTTCACAACGCAAATCTCGCTTACCGCTCAAAGAAGTACAATGGCAGCAACGACAGGGAGTTCTGGTTTGAGCAGGCTCACGACATCGGGTGGTATCACGATACTGTCCTGACCAATGAGAAGGTCCAGCCATTAGGGCGCGCTGAGCGCTACGAACTGGCTTATGCGATTGCGGCGAAGAAATTGGCTGAGGAGTTTCGGACAGCTGCTGTTCTCGACCGGGACACGTTCCGGACCCATGCCGCACGGGGTCTCATTGCGGCTGGCATTGAAGGCACGCAGGACGTCGAGCGGATCGCCGATCTGATCCAGGAGCGTGGTATTGAGATTGACGGCCAACAGGTCCGCTTTCTGGAGCGCGAGCAGGACGGCCGCCTCCGGGTCGCGACAAGTGCCCAGATCGCCCTCGAAAAGGACATGGCCCGTCTTGCCGGCCTGTCGGCGCGAACGCGGGACGGTGCGCTCAGTGACGAGCAGATCGCCGCAGCGGTCGCCCGGTCTGGTCTCGACTTCACGCGCGAGCCGGCCCACGGCGCCGCGCAGCTTGCGGCCATCAATGCGCTTGGTCAGGCGGGCGGTCTGGGCTTTCTGATCGGTGTCGCCGGCTCCGGCAAAACGACACTTCTGAAGCCTCTGGTCGACGCCTGGCAGGAGGATGGTCGCACCGTCATTGGCGCGGCCATTGCCTGGCGTCAGGCCGATGCGCTGAAGGATGCGGGCATTTCCCAAACCTACGCGATGACTCCCCTTCTGGACGGCCTGGCGCAGGGAAAAATCGAGCTCGATCGCCAGTCGGTTCTTGTCCTTGATGAAGTCAGTCAGGTCTCTCCACGTCAGCTGCTTGAGATCCTCCAGCTTCAGCAGGAAAAGGGGTTTGCCCTTAGAGTGGTGGGCGACCGGGAACAGGCCCAGGCGATCGAGGCCGGTGACGCGGTGGAACTGCTGTTGCGGGTTATGCCTAAAGAAGCGCGTCCGGAACTGTTGAGCACGATCCGTCAGAAGTCCGCGCGGGGTCGGCAGATCGCCAATATGTTTCGTAGTCCCGGCCGGGATCTGAGCCAGACGGAGGACGAGCAGAAGAAGGCCGACATTGCCCGGGCGCGTGAAGCCATCGACATGAAGCGCAAGGACGGCACGATCCGACTTGTGGGGGGCGACCATGACCAGGTCGTCGAGCAGATCGCTGACCTGTATCTTCGACGCCGCGACATGCTGACGCAGGCCGGATCGCAACGGGGCATCACCATGTCGGCGCCGACGAACGAAGACGTCATGGATCTCAGCCGTGCCGTCCGCGACCGGCTGCGCAAGCGTGGCGAGATCGGGCAGGCGGAGATCGTCAAGGCCGCCATCGATCAGCGTGGCGTCACCTATGAGCTGCCTCTCGCTGTTGGCGACCGGGTTCGGTTGTTTGCGAAAACCAGCGTCCGGATGGAGACCGCGCATGGGCGCCGCTGGCGTGATCTGGGTTCGAATGGCGACTTCACGACCGTCAAAGGCTGGTCCGATGAGGGGCTGGTGTTACAGAATGCGAAGGGACGGGAAGGGCTGGTGCCTTGGACCCGGCTGGCCGACCCGAAGACCGGACGCGTTCGACTGGGCTTTGGTCACGCCATGACGGTCGATGCAGCACAGGGTGTGACGTCCGACGAGCATATCAACGCCATGCCGCGTGGATCTTCGGCCATGACCGGCTTTACCTCCTATGTTGCCGAAAGCCGTCATGTTCATCGCTGCTGGACGGCCGTGTCGGAAGGGTCTCTCCGGGAGGCCGAGACGTTTTCGCGGGCTCTGGGTGACATCCGGCCGGTGACGGTCAACGATCTGTATGACCGTCTGGCGTCGGATATGGGGCGTCATCCCTACAAGTCGCTGGCCGTCGATCTGGCAAAAGCCCGTCTTGCGCACGAAGAAGCCAATACGCGCTGGATCCGGCAGAACCACGTCAATGAGCGGACCCGGCAGAAGGGGCAGTCACCGGGCGGTCAGGTTCGACGGCAGGTTGAGGAAGCCCCGATCCGGGATGTGCCGCGCGCGCAGTGGGATGATGTCAGTCGCAAGCTGCGCAAGGCCGGCTATGCCGCGCAGGATGCCCTGAATGCGGCGCGGCGGGTTGAAGATCTGCAGGAACGTCGGAGGATACAACAGGCCGAAGAGCGGCTGCAGCAAGCTCGCGCGGCCGCACAGGCAGAAGAGCGGGAGCGCGATCGCACGCGGGTTCGTGGCACAGGACGGGGGATGTAGGTTTGAAGAAGGAGGCGGCACGGGACATGCCGCCTCAGGTACTATGCGAGTTCTTTGCCACGCGCATAGAGATTCAGGGCGTGCGTGACTGCCTCGACGGCCGCCCGCTCATCCAGTCCAAGCGCCGTCTCAAACGTCACCAGCTCGGTCAGGAGTGCTCGGTCAAGATCCGGATGAAGTGATTCCGTCGTGCGGGGCAACTGAGCGGATGGAGGAACGAGGGTCTCAAACAGCTTCGCAAAAGGTTTGTCCTCTGCTGAAGTCTCGTCAGGAAAAAGCAGGTTCAGGAGTTCCTGGGCGTCCTGCAGGGGCGTGCTTTCCGTATTGAGAACGACGCCGAGCCGCTGATACAGATCTCCCAGAACTCCGGTCAACGGCCGGAGATCGCCCTTTTCGATCCGATCGCGCCCTTCCTGAAGACGCCGAGCGACGTCATCTGCTTCCGTAGTCAGTTCCTCGGAGACAGGAGCTTCAAGAGCGGGAGCCGCTGAAACTGTGGGGAACACCCTGTTCACGCCCTCTGGCTTGATGCCTGCATAGAACAGTCGCGTGTAGATGCGCTTTCCTCGGAAGAGAATGATGGCCTGGCCCTGTCGGAGGTTCTGCACATCGCTCCAGGAGATCCGCTTGACGTCGCGGATGTCTGCGCGCTGCTGGTCCGCATAGACGCCCAGAGGGTTGGAACTGTCGAAGCCGGGGAGGACGCTGACAGGCATCGTTCCACCTGACTGTTCGATCCACTCCCGGGTTGGACCGGAGTCTTCGATATTTTCAAAGATCTTCAGCTTGGGATTGCCGAGAAGCGGAACGGTCAAATCCTTACCGAGCGTGGCGTAGAGGGTGCCCACTTCCTGAAACGAGATCAGCAGGGAAATGTTCAGCTCGCGACCCAACGCCATCATGGCGTCAATCCCGCGTGTCGCGAACTGACCGACTTCGTCCAGAACCAGAGGATAGGGCACCGTTGAGGACGACGCGCGATTTACGACGCGGTCCTCATAGTCGCCCTCAATCGAGGTGCCGAGTGCCGCCGCAAGCGCGTAACGAAGCGCCGTGATGACGGCCTTGCCCAGGGCGGCGTTCGTGTCCGGGTGGTTTTCGAGCGAGGGGAGAAGAACGACCAGGATGCGCCGATTGAAGATGACGTCCCGGAAGTCCACATCACCGATATTGCACCGGAAGATATGCCCCAGCGTGGAACTCATCTGGGTAAAGGTTTTGCCGAAGCCACCCACCACATAGGAATGCTGCTCGCGAACCTTATCCTGGTCTCCCACGCTTTTGGTGTTCGAAAAGCCACCCGTCTCCGTCACGTAGTCGCGGACCGGGTTCAGCAGGGTTCGGTCAAATTCTGGCGGAAGCTCGACTGTTCGCGTCTCGGCTGCATCCGCATCATAGTAGGTGAAGATCTGATCCTGGTAGAGATCGCGCAGTTTCACGATGTCAGAGAACATCGTGCGGATCGTCTCGGACATGATCGGAATGCCAAGGTTGTCCCGGACCCAGACGAAGACATAGGACATGCCGCGAATAAGCGCTTCGGCCCTGTCGCGGAAATGCGCGGAGTTACCCCCTCCGCCTTTCTTGTCTTCAGGCAGAAAGAGCGTGAGCAGAAGCTCGGTCATGCCCTCCGCGTTGACAGAGGAAAAGGGGTTCCAGGTGTTGGTCTTTCTGTCGCCGGCTGACACCATCATATTGATGAAGCGCAGGTCCGCCTCTCGGCCCCACCGTCTCGCCATGGCTGCAACGGAGAAGGCGAGGTTGTTCGAGGCTTTGCCGTCGACAATCGTAAACCCGCCGCCCTGTGCCAGGGCATTGCACAGAAGACTATAAATGAACTGCGTTTTGCCGGACCCGGTTGAGCCGGGCAGAATGGCATGCATAGTCATATCATTGCCGGACAGCCAGACCTGTTGGGCCGTAACTTCATCCCAGCCTATCAGCCAGTCTCCAGAAGGTTTGCCGGGGATTTCGACGCCAGGTCGTTTTGGGTCCGGCTGAGGATTGCCGTAGTCCTTTCCCTTCGCGTTGGCCGGCAAGCGAAGAGGCAACGTCACCGGCCGCGTCAGAACATAGCCGGCATAGGCGACGGCCAACGGGACGATGGCGGTTGTCAGCGCGGGAACAGTCACGGCCACGCCGGCTATTGCAACGAGCCCGATGGACGAGAACCCGGATCGCAGGATTTCGGCGATCTGGTGAGGAACGCTTCGGGTGTCGCGGAATGCCAGCCCACCCTTTTGTTCGTGAAAATCCTGCGGACCGTCTATGCGGCGTCTGATCGTCGCCATGATTATTCGAGCCCGAACGCTGTGTTGGGTACCGGGGCGGCTTCAGGCGCGGCGGGGATGGAACGGCGTGCCGCGGATTCAGGGGCGCGGAGTAGCGGCATCTGCAAGGTGTCGGCTGTATGGGGACCACTGCTTTTCGCGGGCGACCACAGCCGGTGGCCAACGGCGGCACCGACAACAATCAGACAGACGCCAGCGATCATCGGGAGGGGGATGCGTCTGGCTCTTTGTGGTTGCCGTTCAGTGGCGATCTCTTCTGCCGGGAGGGGGCGCGGACTGTCAGCCCCCTCTGAAAGCGTGTCGTGGTCGAGAACGATGATGGTCCGTTCCCCTTCACGACGAATAGAAACAGACTGTGTCTCAGGTGGAACGGAAATGATCATCGCGGACCTCAGCAAGTTAGACGCCTGTGCAGTATCTGACAGGCGTTTGTGAGTGCGGATCAGCCCGTGACCGTTTGTGTGTAGGTCGTCAGAGCTTCGAGGGTGATGCGGCCTTCAGCATCGGCAATGGTTCTGAGCACAGCGTTGAGCGCCAGAAGAGCGATCGAGAGCGGGACATGGTAGAGCCCGGTCAGTGTGTAACCCGTCACACTTAGTGTGTCTGGCTCAAGCTTGAGGCCGAAGCCGGCTCCTTTTGTTTCAGATCTCCAGAACTCCTCAGCGAGCCGGAGCAATACCGGCAGAAGCACGTTTGTCTGGGCAACACGCCACGCCGGCAGAGCACCCACACCTGGGATGCCCGTCTCGAAGCGGTATCCCTGCGTCTCAATCAGGGTCGTGCAGCACCGTACCAGGTCATCAATATCGCTCATGCGTAATCACGCTTTTTCCAGGAGGGAAGACGAGGGCGAACCGGGCCACACAAAATGACCCGGAGCATGCGCACGGCCACGGGAAGCGTCAGGCCGAGCCATGCCAGCACGCTGAAGAACAGAGCCCCCATTATGGCGAGGATAAACGTCCACTCGCGCATGTGAGCGATCCACAGAGCAAATGGTGCAAGCGCACGGGCGTCGATAATGAGAAGGCGGACAGGGTCCGCGGTGAAGCGCCACATCAGTTTTCTTCCTTCATGGCAGCGGCGGCAACGGCTTCTGTGATTCTGCCCTGCTTCACAGCCGCAGCGATGGATTGAGCGAAAGTCTGTCCGTGCTCTTCGACAGCGGCCTGCGTGATGTTCGGCCAGCGATCCCGCGGGGCATCCAGCAGGCGGGTTCGAATGGCGCGGGTCACGGGCAGGAACTCCCGAATGGGTGTCCTCTTGCCGTCGGTCGACTTCAGCAGCCTCTGGTTCACCAGAAGACGGAGGTTCTCGACGAACGAAATTGTCAGGCTGTCCCGCTGATCAGCGGGGCAGAGCGCCTGAACACGGCGGACAGTGGAAGAGCAGCTGTTCGTATGAAGAGAGCTTAGGAGGCGATGGCCAGAGATCCCGGCCTGGATCGACGCTTCCATGGTCTGAGGATCACGGCACTCGCCCACGACGATGTCGGTTGGCTCGCGACGCATGGACGCGCGGACAAATTCGGAAAAACTCCTGAGGTTCCGGGGAATCTCGAGTTGCGTGACCGCTGAGTTGCGACGTTCGACGCGATCATAGAGGATCTCAAGGGGGGCTGACGCTTCGATCAGGTTGCAGTGGATATCCGGATCTTCAAGTCGGGTCCGGTTGATGCCGCCAATCAGCGTTGATTTCCCCGAGCCCGTGGCGCCGCAGATCAGGAAAATGCCCTGTTCTCCATGGAGCGCGTCCAGCAGTTGAGGCTCTACGTTCTGGTCCTCCAGCGGGCGGGGGATGTCAACCAGGGGCCGGAAGGTCAGCGAAATGCCTGCATCCGCCCCGACCTGCGAGCTGACGGCATTCAGGCGAAAGGGATATCGCCTTTTTTTGCGATCAGGCCAGATTGTATGCCCGACATCGATCGGGTCGCCGTTTTTGAGGTTGGTGACTCCCGTCGCTGACCGGAAGATATAGTTGACCGCATCCTCGACTTCCCCCGGCAGACTGCCATCACGCGTGACCTGATGGTTTTCGCCATGGAGGCGCACCATCACGGGGGTATCTGTCTGGATTTCGATCCGGGAGCACTCGGCCTCTGAACACCAGATCAGGAACTGGTCCAGCGTATTTCCCCGCAAAGGCTCCCCGTCGTGTGGCCATAGCATGCTCACCGTGCCTTGTTCCCAAGACGGTTCAGTGTTTCAAACTCATGGATCACTCTCTGGTGGGTCCGGACGAGATCCTTGGGAAAGCTCTCGCGGTCTTCTCCGGGCGACACCCCACCCAGCAGCGCGTCCATGTAACGCGAAATTGGTTCAAGAAGGGACACAGGAGCCGTGGAAACGTCGTACCCGTAAAAGGTCTTGCGAGACGCTGCATGTTCGAGCTGAACAAGCGTCAGTGTCATCGCACGATCGAGCTGAAGGGCTGGTACGGCATAATGCTCTGCCACCCAGTCCCGGAGGGTGTAAGCCGCAATGCGCGCACGGATGAAATCAGGCATGAGGCTAAAAATTACGGAATCAGTCATGGTCTGCCGAAAGTCTTGAGAAGGCTGGAGATCTGGGGGGGCGTCAGAGGGCGTCCGGCAAGGCACTCTGCTTTCCAGTGTGCCAGTGCTGCCGCCGCTTCCGGGCAGGCGGCAATTGCCATGACATACGGTGGGAGTCCGTCACGCGGATAGGACGCTGCGGAGAGAACGAGCCAGAGGTCGCGGTCCAAGAACTGGATGGCTGCGAAAAGTCCTGGGTTGACGACGCCGGCCTTGAGGCGTGCCTCCTGGAGAAGCGACAGGAGTGCTGGTCTTGTAAATGCATGTTGCTCAGTGATTTTCAGCGTGGAGCGGAAGCTCTCCTTCTTCAGCTGCTTATCAAGGGTAGCCACAAAGGATTTGGACACTTTCGCGAAGTTTGATGGCGCTCCGTCCTTCAAAGTGCCTTTTAGCTGCACAGAGAGGTTTTCCAGGACACTCTGTGCCTCATCTTTCCGGCGCTGGATGAAGAACGAGAAGGCGACGAACAAGCATTTTTCAGCGACCGACGCCTCCAGGGGCCCGCGCCAGGGACGGCCAAGTTGCGCCTCCAGCGCCTGAAGAGTTGTCTCATGGAGCTGGGCAGCTGAGTTGCCTCGCACGTATCGTGCGCGCCATTCTTCAAGATTCAGCGCAGGATCGAGAGGCGCCAATGGCGCTTCAGGAGGTGAGGGGCGCACCAGCTTCAACCCTTTGCCAAGCCACGCTGCGCCCAAGGGATGGATCTCCGCGAGTGCTTTCTGCATGCCCTCGAGACCGAACCGTTTGCGGTGACGTTCCAGCGGCGCGCGGGTCAGACAGAGGGCGGCGAGAATGACAAGCAGAACAAGAGCGGGCCATCGGAGCACTGACCCTGTCAGCGTGCAGAGTTCCCAAAGTGTCGATGCAGAGACACGCTCAGGAACGGCGTCCCCAAGATTGACAAGAACCGCATCATAACGGTGCGTGAACAGTCCAATCAGCCTCAGCTCATAGCCCTGCACGAAGAGGACGGCTTCGACGATCTGGGTATGGAACTTCAACCAGAGCAGGAACGAAAACAGAGCAATTCCGACGCAGACGCCGATCAGCAGGCTGGCAATGCGCTCGGGATCGTGGGATCGCGTGTTGGGAGCCGGGTTAACGGGCATTACTGGCCTCCTTCTGCAACGTGCCAGTGCGCGCGGTTCGCATCGAGACCAGGCTGACTGCGGATGCGAAGCTCCCGGTCATCGAGACGCATCAGATCTGCGCCGCCCTGGACGTCGCGGTGCAGCTGGGAAACCTCCGGGGCTGCCACCTTTCCCGCCCTTAACAGAACCCTGTAACGGGCCATGCCCATGACATCGCGTTCCATGCGCGACAGATCATCGAGAAAGATCTCGACTGCCTGCCGTTGTCCGGCTGCCCAGCCATAAGCCACCCCTGATCTCCACACCTCAACTTCATGCGGTGTGCGTGGCCGGACCGCGTCGGCTGGCGGGGAAGGGGAGGAGACAGTGCGTACAAGCCATGTGCGCCATTGTGGTACTGCCGTCACAAGCTGCGCGCGGCGCGTAATCTGATAAATCGTGCCTGTTTCACGGGCTGTCTGGCCACTTGGATCGAGAGCGACCGCCATTTGCGCCTCTGTGACAACGGGCGGCCGGATCAGGGTCTGACCGTTGCCGGCGGGAAGCACCAGAGTGCGGAAATCCACCCTTTGGTCCAGAACATGGGAATATCGGCGCAGGAGTTCATTGATCGCGTAGGACTCTGCGGCCCGTCCGCCCTGGGCGCCATAGGCCCATGCCGCACTACGGACGGCGCTGTCGCGTCCATTCCCGCTTTCCTGTTTGGGAGAGTAGCCGGGACGCACGGCCATCATCGCCTCGAGCGACGACGGCCTGTCCACGTCAGGAATATCCGGGGCTTCGGCTGCACCGGTGACAGGCGTATCGATTGCATCGCCCGCTTCCGGGTTGCCGTCGGGTATCTCCGGGACAGGAAGATCCTGAGGGGGCTCAGCGTGTGCAGAGGCGTTGTACGCACAGAGTGATGCCGCAAGGAGGGCTGCCCGACAGGCAGAGTGCCGAGGCTTACGCATTCCAGGTAATCCTTATGACGTGGTGAGGGATATCAACCCAGATGTCGGCATGACCGGATGATGCGGCAGCCATCTCGTCCAGCAGGCGACCGAACGTGGTCGTCTTCTGATCCACTTCTATGATTGGCGGTGCGGCGCATGGCGGGATATCGGTCTGATAGCCGACCCGCGTGGCAATCAGCCGGATGCCCTCATCGAGCGGTCCCTGCCACTGCCATCTGACAGGTCGGTTCATCTCGGCCGGAAGAACAGAGCCCGCCCGTACCAAAGGAAAACGGACGGCACCGATCTGGTCGAGCGCGGACAGAATGTGATTCATGTCCTGATCGTAGGGATGCACAGGCGCAGCCGCCTGTTTGCTGCAGGCACAGAGTCCTGACAGCAGCAGAAGGGTAAGGCCGAAGGGTCGGCAGAGAGGGATTTGCCACATGCCGCCTATGATGGCGGAGACGTTTGTGAGTGCGCAGCGATCTGGACATTTTTCCAGACCTTCCGCTGATAGGCGACATTGTACTTGGGGGTACTGGAATTGTAATTGCCGACCCGCCTCCAGAATTCTGCGGCGTTGTCTGGGGTGTGCCCCCCAAGAGCGCCGGCCAGAACCCAGGCGCCAATATGAATATTCAGGCAGCCATCGTTGATGATCTGCTCGCGCGTAATCCCCATGCGGGCGAGTTCTGGCAGGTGCATCGAATTGACCTGGGCAGGACCCATGTCATAGGTGCCGTTCGTGTTCCGGCTGATATGTCCGACCCGACCACCCTCAGTGAGCAGAATGGCCCGGTAGAGGAGTTCAGGCAGATGATATTGCCTGGCAGCATGCGTAACACAGACCCCAAGAGAGTCCGTAAAACCGGTGGCAGGGGGTGACACGGGCTTGTCCTGCTCCGAACCCCTGGGCGACGATCGGGCTGCGCCAGCCCATGCAAGGATCCATGCTCCGGCCGCAATGTTCATGCAGGCGTTGGACCGGACCTCCTCAGGATCAAATCCGGCGCGCTGGAGGATCGGCAACCACCGAGGGTCGATTTTCATCACCCCAAGGCCCGGCCCCGACGCATGATCCATGACACGCTCAATGGATGCGACCGGCACGCTATAGGCTTGGGCGGCCAGTGCAGCACAGGGCGGAAGTGCTGTCATGGAAGAGCGACCGGATGCAGGTGATACTGATAGATCAGTCGCAGGATCATGAGTTCGTCGAGGACGTCCGGGAAATAGCCAAGAGCGCTTTCGTCGGACACGGGCCTGAAGTCATACAGCCTCGATCCATTCCGTTCCTGAGAGAGTTCAAGTCCCACGCTCTCGCCGTTGTCGCGCTGCGGCAGGAGTTGAATCGCCAGAAGCTCGGCGTTGGGCGTGAGGCGGTTGATGAGGTCAACCAGCTCCCTGAAATGCCAGCCGATGGGATTGGAAGGCCGGGAGACCATGACAAAGAGCTTGCCGCTCCTGGATTTTATCAAACGTCGGTGCCGGTCGATACACCGCGTATAGTAATGGCGATCTGCAGGGGCCTGCAGATCTTTATGGGGGAACATGTCCTTCACCCCAAAGCGATCACGGAACGCAGCGTGACCGTCTTCGCCCGGTTTCGGGAGAAAATCCAGAAAATCGGTTTCGAGACAGTGGCGGATCATCCCCGGGGTCGCATGGACCCAGTCGAAGGGCAAGGCGCCCATGCGCAGATCGGCGTTCCGGAGAATGGTTGCTGGCAGACAGTGTGTTCCCAGAGGAATCACACACATGCTTGACCCGGTGCCCACCAATCGTTCTGACGCCGTAATTCGGCATCTTGGAGGAGCGCCGATGTTTATATCGACGCAGGGTGGTGCGCAAGGACATGAAGAGTTCCGGCGTAAAGTCATACGTTCCGCTCTTCACGCCTGAAACATCAGGCGTGAGCACGGTCTCGGGCAGCGTGAGGGTGTTGCTCATTGGGCGCTGCACAGGTGAAGGGTTGAGTAGCCATAACTGCCGTACCAGATGGTCTCGATCCCGAGGTCTTCTGTGCCGGCAGGGCAGCTGTAGCCGCCCGTGATGCTGTTGGTCCGGTTGTAACCTGAAAAGCCTTTGGTTGAGGTCGGCACATAGCCCGAAATCTGCGCCTGTGGTGCGCGCCACACCCCGCTTTGGCAAACAAGCAGCATCCCGGAGTTATCGTTTTTAGTTGCTAGCGCACCGTTCGGGTTGCACCCGTTCCCTGGCCATGCATTGCCATTATCGGTTCCCAATCGGACGGTTGTGGCTGAAACATTTCCGGCGGTCAGATCGGCAACACTTCCGTCAGAGTGTTGGATAAAGGTACTTCCGGGAGCGCGAATAGCTACGTTCTGGTCATCTCCGTAAAAACACGCGTTGCCGACGTTGTAGGCACATCCTAACTGCGCTACGCGAACTGAGCTTTGAACATCGAGACGGTCGCCGATGCTCACGTATCCCTGGTTGTTGATATAGGTGCGAACACTGCCCCCTGTACCAACGCCCAGGCTTCCTTCGTAGTACCCGTCCCAGCTATGAACGCCGCCGCCCCACCCGCTTGGCAGCCCCACATACGGGTCGAGGCCGGAAGTGCCAATGTTGGAGCTGAAGTGCCCTTCACCTGCCATCAGAGTAGCTGCTGAACCGTCATAGTGCTGCAGAAAGACAGCGCCTGGCGTTCGCACGGCGGCATTGGTGTCGTCGCCATAGAGATAGGCACTCGCCACTTTCACCCCGCCATAACCGCCGTTCGGATTGCCTCCAGCGAAAACGCCGCGCGTCGCGTTAACATCGTTGGCGTTGTTGATGGTGTTACCGCCCATATCCAGCGGAGCGAGCATCTTGTTCAACTCGGGGTGTCCGGCAACAGCGGTACGATACAGATAGTCATTCGTTGTCACGCTAGCGTCTGATGACCCCGCACCGGTAGAGACCAGCCCTACAAGATGCCCCGGCCCAGGGTTGGGGAGGCCTGCCATGTTGAAATGCCAGGTTCCGCTTGCACCGTAGGCCGTGTCGGCCGTCAGCCCACCAAGCATGCCGTCATAGGGAACAAAGCCACCCTGATGGCCAGTCATGGCCGCGACAGAGACTTCGTCCTTTGGAATGTAGGACGTACCGCCGCTGCTCTCGATGACAGCACTCAGTACACCGGAGGTTGGTTGCTGGATATAGACGCTCCATGCCTGTCCATCCGGATTTGTCGCCGTAAATGCAGGCGGGAGGTCGTGCTCACTGATGAGCGTTGACAGCGCAATCTGCGTGGTCCCGCCGACCGGAATAGCAGCCGTCAGTTCTCTGGTGTGCGCGTTTTCATATTGTCCGGCCGCCCGGATCAGGTCCTGAAACTGTCCGGCGGTCACCGCAAGGCTTCCCTGACGCGTGCCATTCTCGACCATGGAGTAATAGTGCGGCAGGATCATGATTCCGATGACCGTGGCGATCATCAGTGCGACGATTGTGTTCATTGATATCCCGTGCCGCTCAGGCTGATGTAGGAAACGGCGTCGCCATCTGGCACCGCGACCGGAAGGGCTCCCATGTCACCCGAGGCCGGGGTGAACCAGTGCCCGCTTCGCGCTGTTCCAAGGGAAAGATCGCCATTCGCCAGCAGGATTGCCTGCGATATATCTGTGGCTTCCATCGGCATCCACGCGACGACAGATACTGACTGGCCCGTCCCCATAATGCTGTTCTGTGCGGCTGCGACCAGGGCGGCGTTGCTGCCAAGCGTCAAGGCGCTCAGAGGCACGGAGGATCGAGTTTCCGGATGGTTTTCGACGTAGAGAAGCAGGGCTGCTTTGTAAGCAAGCCAGGCCTGTGCAGTCTCTGTCGTTGACACCAGCGGGGACGGCAGGTTCTGTCGGTGGATGACCCGGAGGGCATCCATTGAACTTGCGGCCATGATCACCAGAGCCAAGGCGAGAAAGACATAGGCCACCCGTCGTCAGTTCGAATATTCGAAAGTGACATTGACTTGTGTGGTCCCGGATGACGCATTGCAGTCATTCGCGATATTCACTGCGGCATTAGAGTCTGACATAATGACTTCAGCACCATTAATGGTGACGCCGTACGCATTCTGGCTCCGGGCGAATGTGGCGCATGCATCACTGTCCACATTCGTCCAAGCCTCGGAATGGCCCTGGTTCCACGGGCCAATCGTAACCTGAGAACCACCCCATGGACCAAGAATGGTCGTTCCATCGCCATCTTGCATCGCCTTGGGAACAAGACCCGCCTTGATCGCTACGGAATTGTCGAGCCCTGTGTAGTTGCGCGTGGTCATGCCGCCATTGATGTAGCTGGTAATGTTCGTCGCAAGCTGGCTCTGTTCTGAGGCTGCGGTACTGCCGTTGTTTTTTGCAAACACCGCGTAGCCCCCGACAAGGACGGCGATCAGTGCAAGAAGCACCGCCCCGGCCTTGATAAGGAGTGAGACAATCTGATCCATGATAATTCTCCCTGATTTGGTCTTGGGAGCATTATCGAACGGCTCATTGTGAGTGCGGACACGACCGGGCTGTCAGTTACATCGGGCCGATATCGCTCATACCGGAACCAATGTTGTTGGAGGCTACGATCAACGCGCCGGCAATCAGCATCATCATTGCGTTGGCAAAGCCTTTCGCGGCGGCCGCCTGCTCCAGGGTGGTGAACTCGATCTCATCAGCCCAGGCGCGACTGGACTGCAGAAGACGGTCATAGGCCCCTGTGCCGCCCCAGCTTGCCTCAATGTCGTCAATGACTTCCGGAGACGGGAAAGCAAACCCGGAATCTTCCATAGCCTCGGGCAGAGACATGCCCCTTGGACCCAGACGATCGAGAATGGCTTCGAGGCGTTCACGAAGCCAGGGTGTGGCAACCTGCATCTGATGGGTGAGGGCTTCCGTATCTGTCATCCCGGCCCGAACCAGCGCGATAAAGCTCGAGATCCAGATGTAACCCTGAATGTTGCGATAGATGGACCACGGCGCTGCCCGCTCAAGGAGCACCCGGAGAGGGCCTGTGAGCTTTGTAAGACTGAGCCAGAGCAGCACCAATGCCCCAACAAGGCCACTGAGGATCAGAACACCATTCAGGCCGGTCGCAAGACTACTGGCAAAAACAAGAACCTCCTGCGAAGTGCTTGCCTTCATCTTCATGCCGCCGTTCATGAGTAACGACGGGATGACCATTTTCGCGATCGTGTAGAGGAACGCGAAGATGATTCCGACATACATCAGAGGCTGGCCGATCGCACTTCTGGCCGCCCGCATGATGCGTCCCACCCGGGTTTTGATATCGCACAACAGGTCCATTGCAGAGGCGATATCGTCTCCTTTCTCGCCCGAGAGGATCATCATGTATTCGTCATGAGGGACGTAAGGCCTTAGCGCCTCGGCGAAGCTCATCCCCTGAGCGGCCATTCTATGTAGCACCTTGTTCAGGATCCGTGGCACGGAGGTCTTTTTCCTGCGCTCCTGCTGACGGATATACAGGAGCATAATGCGTTCCAGCTCCGATCCCTGCCTGAGCCTGATGGCAATCATCCGATACAGTCGCGCCCTTGTCCGCCATGTAAAGGCGACGTGAATATCCATCCACTGTGCAAGGTCCTGGGTGAGCCGCGGCTTTTCAGCCGCCGCAGACGTGTAGACAATCCGAAGGCTCATGGCAGTTTCGCCCCTGACAGCCGTTCGCTCATGACGGCGTCACGTGTTCGGATCCGATCAACGGTTGCCGTTACGGCAAATGGATCGACAAGTCCCTGAAAGACACGGCCCATTGCTGTCTCGACCATCGACGGATCGGCATCCGGGCGCGCCCTGAACCGATGCCGGGCGATGGCCACACCATGATTGACGAAGTCAGACATCAGCTGTTCGTCCGTTTCGACAACCTCGGCAACCGTGGTTCGCCCGGAAATCCCAGTACCGAAGCAATGCGGGCATCCTGGCCCTTTTCTACGGACAGCACTGAGATCGTCGCCCCACGTCGGAACGGCTTCGCATGTCCTGCGTGGCAGTCTTTCGTCAGAGACGGTCCACGGAAGCGCACAGTGTTTGCAAAGAACGGGAAGCAGACGTTGCGCGACAACGCCCCGGACGATGGAGGCATTACAGGTTGTGCGAAAACTCAGTCGATCGAAGTCCATGTTCTGAAACCGCAAAGGGTAATCGAAGGGATCGTCCACATGGAGCGTGCTCATCACAAAATGGCCCGTCTGCGCGGAATCAAACGTGGTCAGGGCGACTTCGCTATCGCGCATTTCTGCAATGGACAGGTCATCCGGATCCATACGCAGCGCAGTCCGCAGGCGTGCACGGAACTCACGACCGGCTTCTTCGGATGTCAGGGCATTCGAGATGTCGAGCTGAATACCCCAGTGCATGGGATACTCAGCGGGCTGGGCGATCTCGACCAGGCGCCTTTCTGGCTGGGTTCGGGCTTTGTGCAACGCGAGCTCGTAGAGCAGGGTTGTTTTCCCGGACCCGGTGGGGCCGGTGCAAATCAGCACGCCTGAAGGCGAGACGGCGATATTCAGGATTCGGTCGATCTGGCTTTGCGTGAACCCGTAGTCGAGTAGTTTGAGCTTGCCTTCAGGTTTGCGCGGGGTTCGGAACGCGGTCTGCCGCTGCGGCTGGCTTCGTCGATTGCCTCCGGATTTCACGTACTGAAGACGGATGACCATGAACTTTCCGCCTTCGGACACCGGAAGGCACGGCCCTTTGACAATACGGACGTTGGCGAGCCCCGTTCCCTTGAGAATATCGCCAGCAATGGCCGCGTCCTGAAACGACAGGTCGCTGTAGGCGCTGTCACGGGACGTCGCCATTGTGTACATGGCCCGCAACAGACGATCCGCGTGATCGTTCGTCAGCTCATGTGCAACCACGAGTGAGCCGTTGATTCGAAACTGGACCTCGGTGTGGCGTTCCTTCCGGTGGAGGTGGATGTCAGACACACCGCTTTCTGCCCCTTCGCGAAGAAGAGCCAGTGCTTCATCCCGGACTTCGGCGTCTTCCCCGTCGTCAGTATCCGAATGGCTCCCCGTTTCATGAGCACTCTGAATGCGGGCTGTGACGTCACTGATCGGCTCCCAGACAACCTTCAGGCAATCGAGCTGAGGGTGGCGGCGCGTATTGGCAATCCAGTCGAGAGCGTCTGTTGAACGCTGCAGTCTCTGGTTCACATAAACAGTCTGGTTCACCGGATCGAGATGGATCTGGCTTCGCAATCCTGTTGGAATTGTCAGGACATTCGACGATGTCCCGGCCTTCTTCGGCGTGGTCTTTTTGAGAAAAGCGAGCATTTGTATGGTCTCTCAGGTCTGGCGCTGCACAAGGTGCGGTCCGGGCGACAGTCGGCCGCGCTCCTGTGGCCTAGTTTGGGGTCCGCGGGGATTGCTTCGGCGTCGTAGTGAGAGGCGCAAGCGTGTGCGTGAATGAAACCTGAATCTGCCAGGGACCCGTCCGCGACGCCGACTGGGCGGGCAGGACCGTCCGTGAAAGGGATGTGACCCTGAGGTTCCCAAAAGCGTCCCATGGAATGTCGCGAGGGTCAGTCTGCAGCGTGAAGGACATTCGGGTCGTCTCTGTGGGCACCTGTCTTCCGTCCACCAGAAGATTAAGCTTTGACGAATTGAGCGCAGGTGTAACCCCGTTGCGCTGCAGGATGCCGAGAAGCGTTCGTTCATTATAATCCGCCATCGTGTCCTGACGTTTCCTGAAGCTGTAGGACAGAGGACGGTGCGTCACGATGGCGTTTCCGTTGTCCATAAGCTCGCCGTCAGGGGCGTCAGCCATATCGCCTCCGGTTCGGTACCAATGCAGATCGATGACGTCGCCTTTGCAGGACGCATGATCCAGGGTCCATCCGGCCGCAAACGGAGAGACGGGGATCATCGAGAGGCATCCGGCGATCCATTCCGACGGAGGGGGCTCACGCTTTGCGATGACTTTTGGAACGCGTTTCGCGCTCTCTATCAGGGCTTTTCGAGCAAGCTCCCGACGTTGGTCCAGAACATGCTGATGATAGAAATACCATGCGATCCCGGTGAGGAAGAAAAGGCCGACGACAACGGCCGCAGACGTATAGAGGGGGGCCAGAGAGGTTGACCGGACCTTGAGAGGTGCGTCCGGAAGATCCTCTAAAAGCGCTTCAAATTCGCGGGACGAGAGAAGATCTCTCTGGTCGAACGGATAACCGGAGAAGGTTGAGCGAACAGCTTCGATCGCCTCTTCACGATAGACGCCGTCTGACCCCGGCAAAGGGAGCCCTTCTTCGTCGGTGGCAATGACCCAGAACTGGTCAATCCCCACCTCGTATTCGCCGTAATATCGCCCCCCGAATTTCTCGCTGATGGCGAGTGCGAGGCTATGAAACGGCTCTTTGGTGTCAACGGTATCAGCAGACAGAAACCCGACATGCTGCGGGTAAGCCCTGCTTTGCACAAAGTAGTTGCTGCTGAACGCACTGGCGACCTTGTGGACCGTCATCAGGGAGGGGGAGCGCTCAAAGCTGCGCCACCTCAGATCACCGACCCAGATCCGTCTCTCGCTGCGGATGAAGAATGCCATCGGCCCCTCAGCGCGTGTAGGTCGGTGGGGGGAGCGTGTTCGACGCGCCCGGAATGGCGATGATCTGCGTGCCGCTCGGCTGGCTGCCGGTTGCGTTCAGGCGGCTTCTGATCCCGTTTGAAGAGATCTGGACGCCTGAAGACGTCACCGCGAGCACGACGCTTCCGTCCGGTAGCGTAACCCCTTTTGAGACTTCAGAGGTGCTCCCGTCTGCAAACCTGAGAATGGCAGACGCCGTGTGATTGTATGGATCAACCAGCAAAGCGTCATAGGTGGGAGGCTTCGTCACGCTTCTGGGGATGGGGTGATCCTCATTCGGTGCCTCACGTGGGGGTGGTGAAAGCGGCGGTCCCTGCATCGTATCAAGTGCCGCCCGGGGCGCCTGTCCCTGTCCCTGCTTCTCATTCTGCTTGCGCTCGTTCGCAGCAATGGCCGTTGTCAGGTCGGACGCTGCCTTTGCCTGTTGAAGATACGTCAGACAGGCGTTGTTCTGGTCAATCTGCGCCATGCTCAGAACCTCACCTGCGGCAGGTTCGTTGAGGTGCTTTGCGCAATCGAGCGCTGCAGCGTGCGCCAGGCCAGGCAGAGTAAAAACAATCGCTGCTGTGATGAGGTGTTTCATAGGGTGCGAGCCTCGACCGTGACGACAACATGTGTTTTGGAAACCTGGGCGTCGCCGCCGCCGCCTGTGACCCAGTTCAGGGCTGACCCGACACCGTTGCGTGTCCGGGACGTTGCGTCGTCGACATATCCGCTCAGGACGAGGGTTGAACCATTCTGCAGAGCCACTGTGTCATCAAGCGACGTATTCGAGCTCTTGGGCGCCTGAAGGCTGGAGCCATTGGACGTGATCGTCTGAATCGACAGGAGTGTCTGAAGGAGGAAATTTACCCTCAGGAGAATACGGTTATCGACGATCTTCGGCGTCACCGACCCCATGAAGCCTGACATGATAACCCCTGGAGACAGCGAGTTGGCAGATCCGGCATTGGTCGCGAGTGTGGTCGTCGTATTGGCGAGATACGTCGTGTTGATACCGTTCTGGAACGGGGCTGTAACGCCGTTGGTCGTCACCACGCCCCGATCATACTGTTCGGTGACGTTTCCGAGTTGCTGAAGCGCCTGGACGACAAACTTGGTCCCGGAGAACTGTCCTGTTGCTCCGGTCGCCGTGTCGAGAATGGACGCGCCGAAGCTGAAGGGGGTGTCCGCACTCTGCAGGGCCGGGATCGCAGCAGGCATCGCTGCCATTCCGAACGCCTTGCCGTAGTTCTTGAGGGCAAGCTGCGGGCTCCATCCGTAATTGCTCTCATGGGAGACTTTGACGGTATAGACGTGGACTTCGACCGCGACCTGTTTCATCAGGCCATCGTTCAGGTTCTTCATCCAGTCATCGACACGTGCAATCTGGTCAGGCGTTCCGGTGGCCGACAGTGTGCCCAGGCCTTCATCCGCGACGACGCTTGCCCCTCCTGATACGATCTGCGCAGTGTGTTCGATGGTCTTCCAGCGATTGGTCTTACTGGTGCTCGATACCGAGGCGATGCCAGAAGATTGTCCTGAAGACTGACCAGACAAGCTTCCTGAGCCGGAAGACGACCCACCGCCTCCCATGCTTCCCGATGATGACCCTGAGGATCCTGAGCCGCCACCTGTATAGGCTATGATGGACGTGCTGGCCTGTGTGTCACCCGCAAAGGCAGGGACGGTAAAGGTCTTGGTAAGCGTGCGGTAAAACTCGACATGGCCGTCGACGAACCGCTGCCAGACCCCAAAGCGCGTAGCGAGAGCCTGGAACACGCCTTCGCGTGTGCCGTCATACTTTAGCCAGTCACCGCTGCCGCTCCAGCCCTGCTTCGCACTCCTCCCCTTGTTTCCCAGGGCGGCCGACATGGCTGACATCACTGGCGGCGGGGGGAGATTTGTGCCGTTGAAACTGACGGATCGGGCTGTCTCCGTACCGATCTCGCTACCATCGTCAGCATCCTCCGCATCCGGCCTGATTCTGACAGGAACGCTTGTCAGGCGGCTGGCCAGAATGGCCGCGTCCCGAAGCGACGTGGGGCGCGCGATCGTTATGGCGGCGGGATGTTTCAGGAGGTCTGGAATGGGATCGACATCCTTAATCGCGTCACCAAGAAGCCAGGGCTTGTCGCTCTCTGAAATGACCGGGATGTTCGGGACGTGCTGACGCTCGGCCGTGTTCATGACATCGGCTTCGCGATGCTGGGCGTCCTGGAAGTCCTGGCATCCGGAGAGAAGTGTGCCGGCTGCCAGTGTTGCCAGGAATGTGGTGCGTAGTTTCATCGGCCGCCTCCTGGCGAAGTTACAACGAGGTATCTGTTAGGGGTGTGGAACTCCGCCCGAATGGACTTCCCTTCGTCCGATACTGTCTGGATGACGGACGACATGACGGTTTTGAAATCACCGTTGAAGGTCGTCATGGCCGGCACCATCCAGTTCAGGGAGGCTGGCCAGCTGATCTTCCAGCCAGCGCGGTCAGCCCAGGCCATCATCTGGTCCCGGATGGGTTGCCCTTCCACAAGCGTCCAGACTTCCGCAGGGGGCTGAAGCTTCACCAGCGCCGGATGCTCCGGATCCACGGGTGCCCGGACAGGGAGTGGCTTGGCTTCGACCTCATCCGGATGGGGTTGAATGACGGGGTTTTGTGGGGCCAGCTGGACTGGACCGGGTGGTGGCGTCTGCTGAGGTTTTTCAGGGGCAGGCGGCCCCGAAACCAGAACGTCCTGTTCAGGGATCTGGAGCGTCAGGGACGCACCGCTCCGAAGGCTGCAGCTGCCCTTGCGCCTCAAAGCTCCGGCGTTGTCATGTCCGTAAAGACAGGTGGCAACAGCATCTTCGACATCCAGTTCCACCAGAAGATCCGCCCCCAGGGGAGAGACGGCATAGCGCACGGTCTGCGCCCCCGGATATGGCATGCCCTGTGGTGAGAGAGCGAAGCCCCGCTCGCGCAGGGTGTCCGTCAGCAGGATCTGGGCGTGAGCGTCATCCGGGCCGATATAGGGTGCGAGGCGCAGGACTGTTCGCCCTGCATCCAGACTATGTGCAAGGATGTCCGCAATGAAGACGGTGAGGGCGGACGTGTCTCGAAAGCCCGCTCCGCTGATGTGGGACGTTTGTGACGGCGGAACTTCGGTGCAAGCGCTCAGGAAAGCGAGCAGCGACGCCACTGTGAGAGCATAAGGACGGCGCGTCATGCCTTTCCTCCATGAGAGATGCGAATTGTAGGAGAGCCGGGGTCGTTACCGATCAACAGGGCGTCAGTGACGGGTAGATCGACGACGTAAGAGTCACCGACCGTTCGGTACGGCTGGGTTGCGGTGGTGGAGGGTGACAGCACAACCAGACGAGGGGCGCTGTTGATCCCACCGGGCGGAAACTGAATGTAGGTATGATCGCCCTCGCGGTAGATCCGCAGAGGCTTCCATCCCGGGCTGCTGCCCGTCATGTGGAAGTCAAAATCTGGCGTATTCCGCCTGGCCAGCGCCTCTGGCGACGGCGGCGGCTCGGGCTGCGTCTGCGGATCGCCCGAAGCATAGCTGTAGGCAATGCTGCGCATTGAAGGGCCGACGGGATCAAGAATGACGATATAAGAGCGTCGACTGGTCGAGAAGCGCAGGATGGACTGCCTGGCGGCCGGGTCAGGCGTGAGTGCGACGGCCCATGCAGCGTGAATGCCGTGTGTTCCACGCACAAGATCTGTCCGCCATCCGGCTTTTGGCTCTACAGCAAGGGCCTCACTTGCGACTGTCTCACCCGGCTGAAGGCGAAGAATGCAGAGGGCACTTGGCGCGCAGCGCACCCGTGCATAGCCATCGCCGTAAGCGAACCACGTCAGGCCCGCTTTGCCAGCAAGCGGGCTGGCTTCATGCGATGCAGCCGGTGGGGATGTTACCGGCGGCGAAGATGCCTGGGCTTGTGGCGCGAGATTGATCGGGTGGGAGGGCGTGACAGCAAGCGCGGTTGTTTGTCGAACCGGTGTATCGATCCTCTGATTCAGGCTCCCCAAAAAGCCGTTGATACGATCAAGGCTTTTTTGCAGGGCCAGCTCGGGTGACGGCATCCCCGGAACATCGACTGTCACCGGGGTCTCGGTATTCTCACCCGCACACCCGCTGAGCGCTGCAAGACCGACGAGCGGAAGCATGAAAAGAGCGTTCTTCATGCTGTTAGTGTGGCGGACTCCTTTGTGAGTGCGGACAGTTCGTCTTCAGAAGGCATCCGGATGACCGTACCCAGCCCAACACCATCCCTGAGTTCTCTGGCAATGTCCTCGATCACGCCGCCGAGGGCGGTGCTTGAATCCTGACCGGCTTTCATCCGGACGTCTTCGCGACGCTCGATTTCCTGCTCGGCCGACCCCCGTGGGAAAACCCTTGCGAGGCGTCGACGTGCTTCCGTCGTTCCTAACGCGTCATAAAGGCGGCGGCGCAGCGCCGTGTCCTTTGGACTGGTGGAGAGAGCCCAGAGTTCAATCGGCCCCATGAGATTGAGAACGAACAGCTCGTAGAGCTCGTGATTTACGCGCGTCTGCCAGATGAGTGGGGCACCGCTTCCATCGGCGCGAGGGCCGTTCAGTCCATTGCGTACGATGGCCTGCGCAGCTGAACTCAGGCGGAACCGTGTGCAGATCTCATTGGCTTCGTCTTCGTCGCCTGCCCCCAGGATGAAGCGACCGGTCGAGTGAGAGATGAGATAGTCCCCAAAGTCGGCGAGCTTCTGGCTGGCAAGGCCGATTTTTACGTTGAGCTTCGCGCCGCGCCGTGCCGCCTCTTCGAACTGCTTTTGCACGAACGGGGCACCTGCGGTTCTCTGGAACTCGTCGCACTCAATCCGCTTGAAGCTTTCCCGAAACTCCTCGAAACGCTTGCGATGATACGGACGCACATGGAGAGGGACGTATTGGGCATCCTCTGGATGTAGGAAGAAGTTGCGCGAAGCGATCTGAAACCCCAGAAGATACATAAGATCTGTCTGGCGCTGTGCCTCTCCCTGACCCTCCGGCGCGACCCGGTCAATGTCGATGACCACAATCCGCGCCTCTCCAAGATCCAGACGTGTGGGCTTTGTCAGACTTGGAAATTTTGCGACGAAGTGATTGAGGTATCGTCGGAAGACGTCAATGGAGGACTCTGCGCCGCCTGTCGGGTTCGTCTTGTCGAACTCCATGCGGATGCGCTCTTCACGCACGACCTCGACGAGATCGCCGATAACCGGAACGGCAAACTGTGTTGCGCGGTGCGCCATGCGCATGTCGCCGGCGTTTGCCAGCAGGTCTGCAACTTCCCACCAGGACGTATTCCGCGTCGCCACAAGACGATGATGCGCAAGAGCCGCGTCGATGCCCGAGCGATCAACGCCCTCACGGTACATCTTTGGCCGCACAGAGGGTCCCGTGTCAGAGAAGTATTCATACGCGGCCGTTATGAGCGCGTCGATCAGCTGGTTCATGCCCTCGAAGTCTGAGCCATCCAGCGGCTTGCAGATCTGCGCGATGAAATTGGTCAGAAACGTGCGGTGATAGGGCAGCGGTGCCCGGCAGCATGTTTCGGTATCGAAAATATTGTAAGCGTGTGCGTCAATCAGCTGAAACGGAATATGGATTGCAAGGTGCCGGTCTTCCTGTCGCAAGCCGGCCTTGACCATATCGATAAACCCTGAAGACGAATCTCCAACGTCCATCTTGCCGATCAGGGGCAGTTTGGCGCCTTGAGCTGTCATTGCAGCAGGGCTCAGAACCGTGGCCAGCAGGAGGGCATTGGCCAGCATGGATTTGCCGCGACGAGAAGGCGCTACGAACAGGTCAAGTACCGCCTCGCGCCCTGAGCCAGCAGGGTCATAAGGAACCACGGTGCCGTCGTTCGCACGAAACAGCATTGCGCCGTCGGCCCAGGGCATCCCTGGCCTGGCCCATGGCATCATCGTCAGAATCTGGGACATCGGGCCAGGGGTCGGAGGTGCGGTCGAGGCAAGGGCGATCCCGGGGACGGAAGACAGCACACCCGCAAGCGGATCTCCACACACGCGGCTGGCCTGAGCACTGTCCCAGGACTGGATGGCCTGCTCCAGCCTTGAGGCGCGGGTGCGGAGTGTCTCGGTGTCACCGGCGTTCGAGCGGGTGGCGAAGGCCATGCGCAGCTTGACGATGCTGTCACTCTGGCTGTTACGCATGGCCTTCAGCTCTTCGAACCCGGAATTGATGGGGGTGTTGGAGCCGAATTTCAGGAACTGAGCGATCGTATCCTTCCACATCATGTAACCCGGTCGCACGCCTTCGATCAAAGCTGTCGCGCGCCATGGTATGCGACGACCCGACAGACGTGCCGCAAGCTCGGTAAAAGTCGGAACCGGCTTGTTGCTGACGCCCGGCACCGGCATTTCGGGTACACGCGTCAGCTCGATGGGGCTCCAGTCGAACACACCTATTCGGGCGGTCGAAAAATCAGGAGTGGCAGCATCGTCACGAAAGAGCTGTTCGCGCAACGGGGGCCATAAGGCCGCCGACGCATCAGGGGGCGCGTCAGTCTCCGGAATGGTTTCACCCGGGCTGCGAAGCGGCGTGGAGGGGGTCCACGAAGAGCCTAACGTATCGGGGTAGAGTTCGTGGCGAATGGCCTGAAGACCCTCTTCGGGGCTGAGAATATCGACCTGCACAGCCTCAGCACTCAGAGCATCGCAAGTGCCCTGAACGAAGGTCTGATGGATGGTGCCGAGTTCGAGGCTTCCCAAAAGTGGGTTCTGTGCATCACTAAGCGGCGGCAGACCCTTGAGGCGGTTGGCCCGCTCGCGCTTCGCCTGTGACACCTCCTGCGATGACAGGCATGCAGGTCTTGTCCAGAGCACAAGATACGTGCGCTCCTGACGCATGAAGGGCGGAAGCACCTTCTGTCGTTCGGTGAAGATATCTTCGAAATCGGCGTTCAGCGCACCTGCAACGGTCCGTCGTTCATCGAGGTTTCGCCGGATGCTCTCACCGACACCCTCAGGATCGGCGACATAGCAGAACTGCAACGCATGCCCGGGTCGGCTGAACTGACTACCTAGAGCCAGACGAAGTCGCGAGGATGCCGCGGCGATTTCAGCGCCGTTGGCAATGCGCCGCATTCCTCGCAGGCTGATGACGGTGGCGTAATCGCCCTGGAACGTGATCAGGCCGAGTTGATCGCAGGTTGCCAGATCGCAGAACGATGTCACGTCCCGGTGCAGATAGGTAGAGGCGGCGGCAATCCAGCGCAGGACACCATCAAGGAAGGAGGCTCTGGACCGGGGAAGACGGGGGCTTTCCTGCTCGTCTGAGTGCGCAGGTTTTTTACGTAACATCAGCGTGCCACTGCCCATTCTTGAGCCGCGTCGAGATAGCGGCGCGGATTATCTGGAAACCACGTGCCCTTCATGAGGATCCGCAGTCCTGTTTCATGGGCTTCCGGAAGAGGGTTACGAGAGAGGCTCTTCAGAGCGGATCGATACAGAGACGGGCGGTCCGTTCCGATTTTCTCCACGGCCCCGAGGCGGCAGGAGAGAAGCGCCTCGAAGGCACGCTTTGCGCTGAGCGCCTGACCAGTAAGCGACTGGTCGTGAACGGTATGGTCAGTTGCTCTTGCCGCTACATGAAGCGCTGTGACGCAACGCCCCAGAGCGCCTTGATCCAGGTGAGGAAGCCATATCAGGGTCGCAACATCGTCTATACCTGGCTCATCAAGGGCAAAGGCCGGAGCACAGGTCAGGCAGAGGGGTCTGCCTGCCACGCTGACTACCGCGAGCATGTGCTCGCAGCAGGTGCAGTGCCCGCTAGATGGTGCCTTCAGGTCCTCGACCATCAGCTTGTTTTTGCCGGTTGAGACGAGTGGACGGGACGACGGCATCTTACTTGTCGAACTTCATCTGCTGCTGCTCGCCTGTGACGCTCGGTGCGGTACCAAACATCGTGAAGGACGCAGTCTTGGCGAGGAACGGAAAAGCCAGCAGGATGCCGCCGCAGATAAAGCCAGCCATGATCATGCCCGGCTTTGATCCTGCGTTCGGATTCCGTTGATGCTGCCACCAGCCGAAAACCGCCATCGCAAGCAGAATGCCACCGCCAATAAAGCAGAAGGCGTTCAGCGCCATGCCAAAGGCGTTCATCCCCTTCTGGGTTGCATCACGCGTGATGTCGTCAATAGCCTGAGCATGTGCTGCGGAAGCGAAAGCAAGAGATGACAATGCGGCAAGCGAAGGGGCCGCGACCATCAGGGAACGCTTCAGGTGTGTGTGGGAGGTCTGTGTCATAATGACTCCGGAATAGACGCTCTCGGCGTCAACTGTAGGGTGAAGGTGTGGGGTCACTGCACAAGCTTCAGTTCTTTGAGGAGTGCAGGACCAAGGACGTCTGCGTTCATCACGAGGAATCCCGCTATTCCCATGACCATGTTCAGGCCGGTGGAACTGTTGTTCGCGCCTTTCGCCCGGCCCATCTGACGCACGATCGCGAAATAGACGATCAGCGCGCCATAGGCTGCGAAATAGACATGAAAGACATTGAGGATGGCCGTCAGGGCAGCCAGCGGGCCGCCTTGGGCCGCCGTCATCAGGGTATCTGAAGAGAAGCTCATCTTGGTCGGTGTGCCGATGCCCGCATTGCCCTCGAAACCGAGGGTTCGGTTTCCCATATTGAGGAACTCGGGAAACGACAGGAAAGTCGCACCGACAAGGATCATCATCTCCGGAACCACGCCCTTGGAGAGTAATCCGTTACTGATGGATGAGCGCTGAAAAATACCCATAACGCCGCTCAGAAGAAAGCAGCCTCCGCCGACGTAGCAGAGAAACGGGAGCAGCCAGGACAGCGCGGCACCAAGATCCTGAGCGAAGTCGAAGAGCCCCTCCATTTTAGTGGATCAGGCCTTTTGGAGTGCGCACGACCCATCGCGAGCCTGAAGACGTGATCGTGATGACGGGCCCCCAACCGGGTATAACGGAGCCGGCCTCGACGCGACTGGCATTGCCCTGTTCGTCTTGAAGAATGGCAATTCCTGGCGCTCCTGCCTGCACTGTGTACTGGGGCAGATGAACAGGGGTGGGTTTCGGCGCGCTGGGTTCGGCGGAAAGGTGAGGCAGCGCGACATTTACGACCCGAGACGCAATGGGTGCGGCGTTGCTGTGGTCATGAGCAGGATGGAGGAGCGCAGACTGGCTCGCCTGGAGTGCGCGATCTGTCTGGTCTTCGTGATGCTGAAGTTCGTCAAGACGTCCCTTGAACTCGCCAAGACCGCGGTTTAGCGCCCCCGTCAGATTGTCCTGCATGGCATCGACGTTTTTCTGCAAGGCCGCGACATGATCGTCCAACGCCTTCAGCTGTTTGGCCATCTCGAGCTCGAGAGCTGCGTCCGGAGACGAGGATGCAGGTGACGCGACAGAAGGCACGGGTGCTGCGGCCGGAGCTACTGACACGACCGGCTGTGTCTGAGGTGCAGGTGCCGCCTGGCTCGTCGGAACCGCTGGGGCGTTCGGCGTTTGGTCCGCGACAGCGGGCGTCGTGGAGATGGTAGGAGCCGCTTTGACTGCCGCAGGCTTCGGGGCGGCAGGGGGGTCGATAGGGGCTGACATGCCCTCGCCTGCGAAAGGGTCGTCGCTTTGAGCTACCAATGGCTCCTGGGCCTGTTTCTCTGACACATCGGGCGTGCCGAGCGTTGGTGGCGTCAGCGCCAAGGGTTCCTTCCGAGCAGAAGCCACGGCAGGCACGTTCGATCTGGAGGGTACCGATACGCGTGCCGTGTCATTTACGAAAGGGATCGGAACGCCGAAATGCGCACCGACGGCCACAGCACCGCCAAGAAGACCTCCTGTCCCGAGCAACGCCAGCGCCGTTCCGACCAGTAGCCGAGTTCGTGGCGCGCGCGTGACGTGATGTTCCTCGTTACTTTGCGCATTCCGAGGCTTGCGGCGGTTCTCTGCCGCTGCCTCGGGCGCATGCGCCCGGGTACCCGGCAGCTCCGTCTCCTGTGGTATCGGGGCGTCTTCGGCCTGTGTGCCGGGCTGGTCTGGGGAGCGCTTCTGGGGCCGCAGAATCTCAACAACCCCTCCTGTGTCCTCACGGCGCATTGCGTTTCCTCGCATGCTAATGGTCCCTCCTGTATCGTGATTGCAGGATGCCAGAGGCCGTTGTGAGTGCAGTCAGGGGACGTCGACGGGGTCCGTGAAAATCACTCCGATAGGATCGTCCTTGTGCAAAAGGACCGTGGGGTTCTGCGGCGTTTGTTTTTGCAGGAGCTGGCCCATCTCCTGTCCGGCCCGTCCGGCACCGACGGCAAGCTGTTGAGGCAACGTCAGATGCGTAAACGAACTTACGCCAAGCCCGCTTGTGACGCTGTTTGTGTTTGAGTTCTGCATGGCGTTGCCAAGACCTTCGACAAAAGCAGCAGCGGCCGGAAGAAAGATGCGCGTCGCGAGATGCTCCTGAACTTCCGAAGCGAGGCCCGTTTCCATGGTGTCGGGTGCCACAGCATAAGCCGAGACCGGCAAAGGATCGCTGTCCCCGATCATAAGTTTATCGAACTTGATAACCAGCCGTTCGTCTTTGCGTTCAAAGGAGCCAGACAGCCTGTCGTGGGCCAGTGGTCCTGAATCAACTTCGACGAGTACGGGCGTGCCGGGATAGTCGCTATTGATGCCGAGTACGGAATGACCATAGACGCCTCGTCCTGCGGCAAGGAGCCTGTGGGTTGCCGGTTTTACCGTCGCCGCATTTTGTTGTGCAGCACTTGCGCTTGATGGAGAGGACTGCGGCTCTTGGGTAAAAGAGGCGTTCGCCTGCTTATGGGCGCTCGCTGCGACAGATTCGGCCGGAAGTTCCATGTCCAATGAGCCCGCCCGTCCGCTCCATGCTGCCAAAAGCTCGACCTCCTGCGCTTCGGAAAGTTCTCCCGGTCGCCGCACACGGCTGGCCGGTGGTGCTGGGGCGGCCTTTGTTCCTGCTGGAGCGCGCGTGAACTGGTTCACTGCGGGCGGTGGCGACGTGTGGGCTGTACCAGGCGGGGTGACGCCAGCTTGTGTTGCCGAACCCGTACCGGGCATCCCATTCAAAAGTGGCGCCTTATCGTCCCCAAGAGGCCTGTTTGTTGTCAGCGCACTCGCAAAAGATTTTCCATGGGCCTTAGCAGCATCGGCATCGGCCTTTTCTTTTTGGAGCGTCGCGCTGTCCAGCTTGTCGGAATGATTATTGCCTCCCGCAGGTGGCGCAAGGTTCGGGGTCTGCAACGCTGCCGATTTCGGTTTCGGCGCAGATCCGTGGCTCATGATGTACCACCCGCCCGCGGCGAAAAGCAGGAGGCCCGCAGCCGCAAAGGCGGGGCGGCGGGAGGACTTGATACTGGTTGCAAAGCCGCGAGCGGCCGAGCTCGGTCCTGATGGGGCGTCGGTCACGGGCCATCCTCCGAAAGTGTAGCTGAGACAATCCGGGCACCTGAGGACAACAGCACCTTTGATGTCTGCGGGATCTCATAGATTCCGACGTCGTATTCAGATTCATGAGCGGTTGGAGCTGGAGAAATCGGCGTGTAATCCGTGCGGAGGTACATTTTGTCCCCCAGCTTCCACGCTCTGATCCGATCCGGACTCACGCCAGAAACGACTAATGGAACAGCATCAGCGGGCGGTGCGCCATCGAGCATCGCGTCCAGATTGCGATCACCTGTGGCGGGCGCGTCGGGTTCAAGGTTCGGGGCGTCTTTTGCGTTTGGTCCGCGTGCAGCAACCCGCACAGTCAGGTCCGCGTCGTAGGTTCCCGTGCCACTGATAACCATAAATGATATTGGCTTTGGGGCTCCCTTGAGGTTGACCAGGAGACCACCGTGGGCATATCGCGAAATGGGCGTGAGCTGCAGAACATTAGACCCCGCTTCCGGTACGCAGGCGTTGATACCCACACTCCGCACGGCCGAGTTTTGCCCCTGTCCCTGTGCATCGCAGCCACCGCTTTTGTTGGTGGCAATATTCCACGCAATTGGCCATGCTTGGCCTGTTTCATCAAGAAACGTGATCGCTGCGGGATAATCCTGCGCAATTCTGATAATGTTGGTTTGAGCGCCGGGAGCGAGGGACACACGAACCGAACGGGATGCCGGAGTGGCGAGCCGATGCGGGTCGTCTTGCGCATCAAGGTTTCTTTGGCCCTGATCGAACCGGTCATAGAGGTTTTGCATCGCACTCGGCGGTGGCGGCAAACCCTCATAAATGGGATCAACCCGTGGCGCTCCATTGCTGTCCCGCGTGGTCTGTGCGCAGACCACCGTGTCGGGAACCGCTAGTAGCAGAATCCCGAGAACCATTTTGATTGCGACGTGCATTCAGCCCCCGTTATCGGCGGCGCGAGGCGCATTGAGTTCGGTGATGACAAGCCCATCAGGATGCTCGGGACTGTTGGTGCGCCTGATGGTTACGTCAACCGCCAGAAGATTGGTGGTCGAGCCCGACGCATTTTCCCATTTGAGCAGCATCGGAAATGAAACATGCCACTCATAGTCGCCCGTTCTTGTTTTTCCTTCGGAACGTATCGATGGCGCACTCTTCGGTGTGGCAGTCAGGAAAACACGTTTGGACTTAATAAACTCGATATTACCCGGCCCGGAGAAGGACTGGCCCCAGGCATTCCATGCGGGAAGGTCGAAGTCTTTGGCAGAGTTGTCCAGATGCTTCGCATAATTCACGAAATCCATCGTGTAGAGATTGGTGACTTTCCTGGCGGCCCAATTGATCACCTCGGAATCCGAAAAATAAGGTTGATCCGTGACGATTAGCTCGCGGGGTTTCCCAAGTGAGTCATGGTAAATGTAGCGAACATGCGGTGTTTTCATTACCAACACCGTGAGCGCCAATCCAAGAATGACGTTCAGCACGAGACTTCCTGAAAACGCGATGAGTCCACGTTTGATGACGCGCTGAAGAAACTCGGGATCAAGAAGTCTTCGGCTGATAGCAGCAGACGCATTACGCATCAGTGAAAGCATCCGGATGCGCGTTTTTCGACGAGGCGACTGCCAAGGTAGCTGTAATGCTGCTGGCGACGGTCTTTCGGGTGCTGGAAGAAAACTGTGTTCGTGATGCCACAGGTCCGCGCGATCATCTGACTGGCGAGTGTTGCATTTTCGGCAACAGAAAATGGATTTTCGGTGGGAGATTTCCGTAACAAAGTGAAACCGGCCCGGCTTGGAAGGCCTGCTCTCTTCGCAGCCATGCAGACAGTATTATACTTCAGGCCGAAGTATTCAGAGATAAAGGCTGGTGAGTAGAGCCGCTTCCAGAGATCGGCCAGAAGATGCAGAGAATGGGTGTTCCAGATGGCTCTCCCAGACGCGGTTTTCGGGAAGACCCCTAATGTTGCAGATGCGAGACCCTGATCGAGCTTGGGAGCAATAAGCTGGTTTTTTCGCGCTTCTGCCGCACGTTGGCGCTTGAGCGTAAGCGGACGCCGGAGCCCGAGGCGCTTTGCCTTGTTCGTGACAGCCTGCGGAGTTCTTCCGATCCTTTCGGCAATGACTGTGATCGCCGTGTCGGTCGGATAGCATTTTACGAGCGCGTTCGTCTCATCCTGAGACCATAACCTTCTGGTGTTCGAGCGCTTTAACGAAGTTTCTTTGCGTTCTATTAATACTTTTGTACCTGTCAGTAGGCGAGATATTCTTTCGGTAGGCACATTAGCCCATGGAAGAACCATGCTATGATGGAACGTCACTTCGTTATTCCTTGCCTGCATGGTATTCTATACATCCGGTAGATCGTTAATTTATCGTCAACCAGCCTAACCGGATGCGTCTCAAAATGTTACCGCAAGAGCGGCGTTTTTTGGGAACTGTGTATTTCTGCAACAGTGCGTGGAACGGGCAGCGGAGTCCGGAAAATGGCCGCGTCCGCGTTCTGGGAATACCCCCATTCCCATTTTGCATAGCTCACATTTCAGTTTTTGGCCCCGATTGTGACGGAAACGGAACGTCTCGCGACTATGTTTTCCACTGCCAGACCAGTCACCTGTGGACGCCACGGTGCGGCGCGCACTCACATCTCGCATCATTAAGGTCGCTCACAATGGAAACCGCTTTGGAGGGTCAAAGTGCCTGGTGAGACGAAAGAGCCGAAAAATCCCAAAAAAGGGTGGCTGACAGCAGATACCGCAAGGCAAATTCTTGCACCGATCGTCAAGCCTGCCCCGCAGTTGAACAAGCGTCCCTTAGGAACACCTCGGATTGCGCCGCAATGAAAGCCGGTCGAGAGCGTGGACGTCTAACTTATGTACCGCTGTTCGCAGCTTTGGGCTTCGGTCTGATTGCTCCGGCATTCGGGGCGGACTCTTCCACAGGCTGCCAGACACTGGTGCAAGCAGGGGCAACCGGCCTTGCTGCAGACCTGAAAGCAGACGATGCAACAATCCATCAGCCCAAATCCGTAACGAAGTTCACCTGCCTTGGGAACTTCTTCAACGGCGTTGGGCTGGATGTTGTGACGAACAGATTGAACGTCGCATCTCTTGCTGAGGCGGCAATGGGCAAGATCTGCTCGCAGCTTTCATCAGAATGGGACAGCCTCCAGAGTTCCGCCCATTGCGGTCTTTCTGTGACGGGGCTGGATACGAACTTCAATCTTGGTCTTGGGGCCGGGAGCTTTTGCCCGAACCTGAATTTTGGCGGCGGCGGCGACAGCCTGATTAATGCCGGGACGAATACGACCGGTAACCAGAGCTGGGACGTCACCGGGCAGAGCCAGCTTCCGTCTGGATACAGTTTTGAAGCGATTGGTTCGAGCACTGGCATTTCCCAGGTGACCCAATGACGCGCCTCCTTGAAAGAGCCGGACGCTTGGGGGGTGTGAGCCTTCTTGTTTTCACGCTCGCCACCGTTGCTGCCCCGAAACCGGCTTACGCCTTTTTTGATTCAGCTGCGATCGTGGGCGCAATCAGCACGCTCCAGGGCGCGATGAACAGCGTCATAACAACGGCCCAGAAAGTCCTGAACAGCACGCTCGGCCTCATTAACGGCAGTCTCGGAGACGGCTTTACGCAGCTAAGCAACTACATGAAGGCGCAGGTTGGCGCGCAGGAACAGATAGCTGACGCCAACAACATGGTTCAGGCCGAACTTGCCCGAGACGTTCGGGCAGCTCAGCAACGCGATAACCATGAGACCAACAGACAGGATTGCCTCAATCTGGAGGGGGGGCAGGCTGCCGTTGTCGCGGCGCGAAATGGTGCGGCCGTCGCGACGGCTCTTGATAGCGGCAAGGACAAGCGGACACAGGCCGGTAAAGGAACGCCGTCCTGGGAAGGTGCAGGGCAGGGCGCACAGGCCAATAATAACCGCCATTTCACGCTTTACTGCTCGGATGCAGAAGCGGACGCGGGTGTTTGTTCGCTCGCATCCGCAGACCAGCAGAATGCAGATCAGGACGCCACCAGCCTGTTAACGCCCCCGGCTTATCAGGATCAGGCCTCGATCGACCGCGCCAATGATTATGTTACGACACTGATCCAGCCGGTTGCGCCTGCCGCGCTGCGGGGGAGCGCCCTGACCTCTGTGGATGGGCAGTCCGCCCTTCCGGGTCGCCGTGCCTATAATGCTGCCATTTCGCTCGCCCATCACGTCGGAGACGACATTATCGGGTGGCACGCGAACACCGTGACGCTGAGTGCTGCCCAAAAGGCAGAGGCAGTCCGTGAGGGCTATACTAACACTTCAGTCGGCTCTGAAAGCGAAGCCACGGAACTGGAAATCAACCGGAAATACAGTGGCACTGACTGGCAGGCCGATCTGCAGGCGATGCCCTCCGACAAGTCGGTCCTGGTCCAGATCGCTCTACTGGATGCACAGCGTAACTGGATTGCCTGGCAGCAGTTCAAACTGGACCAGACCCGGGCGCTGATGGAAGCGAACAGGCTCGCGACCTCCGCTGAGCAAAGGCTTCGGGCGGTTTCGCCTCTGCCAGTTCCCACCACAACACTCCCCTGAATGTCTCGAATAGGAATGACCATGTCGGGTACTCTTACTCAGCAAGGGCCGTTAGGCTACGTCCTGAACGCCCTTGATACTCATCAGTCCACCATCCCCGCAGCTGAGCGCGGGCTCGCGAAAGATCTGTCTGACCTGACCGTACGACTGCAGGAAAACCCTGCATTGGAAAGCGATCCAAAGTTCACGGTTCAGGTGGCCTGGCTTGTCCAGGACTGGAAGGCTCTGAGCGGAACCGGTGCAGAGCCGCAGATCCCGCCCATTCTCGCGGCTGGCTTGAAGGCCCATGGCACAGATTTGCCGGGGCTGGAGAACGAAGAAATCAAAGCGCTTTTGGCGCAGGCAGGCTCGCTTGAAGATCGAAATCTCGTTCGGGATATTCGTAAAGCGGCGCTGGACCTATCCGAGATGTCTCCTGAGGAACAGGCTTCGGTCGCTGCAGCACGTCTGGCTGCCGTCCTGGACTACCGCATCACCATGGCACTGTCCGGCACTCCTGCCCGCGCGCAACAGAGCGAACCAGAGTTGTCACCTCGACCAGATGTACAGCCGCCCGAACCAGCAGGGACATTGACGCCGGAGCCCGCGCCTGAGGGGGCAGTCTCTCCTGAAGTGCAGCCACCTTCTTCTGCTGAAATACCCCAGCCGACTGTGACGGAGCCTGAGCCTCTTGGTGCCCAAAGCGAGAGCGAGCCACAAGAGCCTCAGGAAGCGCCCCAGAGGCAGCGCGAGATCCTGGAGCCTGCCCTTCCTCCGAATGACCCGTTTGAGGACGAAGGATATCGACAGTCTCTTGAGGAAGAGGCCGGTCCTTTTCGGGAAGATGATGAATTCCAGGGCGACCGTCCACATTCTGAGCAGCCGGGTGAAGTGGGAGGCGCGGTGTCACAAGGCTCGGCAGAGGAAGATCGCACCGTACATCGTGATGATCAGAAAAATGCGGAACGCACGGAAAGTGAAGAACCTCCAGCATCTACAAGGTCAACCCCAAATGATGGTCGAAATTCCGGGGCACCTAAGCCTGATGCGAACCAGTCCGCGGCGGACAGCAAGCCAAAGCCGGAGAGCAAGTCGCCTCAGGCTGAGGCAAAGGTTACGGCGAACGCTGCAACGGCAGCCAATCGACGCGGCTTGGCTGACTTTATGAGTGATCTGGTAGGTAAGAGCGACGACCGCCAGATCCAGAACCGAACGCGAAAGGTCAAGGAAGCGGCCCGTGAAGTCGAAGAAGATCTAGGCGCTCTCAAACGCGTCGGCCGAGAGTTTTTTGAAGCCTTTGCCAAAGCCGCGTCAGAGCCTGGACAATCAGAAAGTTCTGTCATTGCGGGCATGACCGACGATGGGAGTCATAAGGCGCTTCGCGCACAGCTCACTGCGTCTCTGGAGAAGACGCCCGGCTTCGCAGAGTCCTGGGAAAAGCTTCGCAAGTCGTCCCAGAGATTGGGCAAAGAGGTCGAAGTTTTAGGCGATGAAGCCTCTAAGCGGGACGCCTCAAGCGATCCCACTGTTCAGAGCACAGAAGAAACCGCCGCCAGTGTCGCCAAGAAGCTGGAATCTCTTCCGGGCCAGGAGCCGGGCAAGGACTTTTTGAAGGAAGTTGGTGCGGCTCTTCAGCGTCTGGTGGACCGTTTCCATGATTTTTTTACCAAAGATCGAAAGCAGGGCCAGGAGCAAAGTCGCGATAACAACCCGAGCCCCGAGGTCTAAAAACAATGCACCAGTTCATGCGGCTCCTTAGAGCGTCACGGCCCTTCCGAGCGGTCACCATGACAGTCGTTGCCCTCGGGGTAACTATGGGATCCGCCTATGCCGGAACCACGGCAGACAGCGTGAGCTGGAGCAACCTGAGTGCGGGCGATGACTGGTCCGCCCGCGTGCTCGACAGTCTCTTTCCGATGTCAGGGGGTACAGAGACAGCCACAGGCACAATGCTGCAGTATATTTCGGCTTATGCGATGCTGATTGCAGCGTTCTGGATCAGCTATGCCTCCATCCTGCAGGTTCATAAGACAGCAGAGAGCGGGAAGATTTTCTCTGCAAGTTTCTCGGGGTGGGTGCCGCTGCGCGTTGTTGTAGCACTCGGCCTGATGGTGCCGATCCCTGCAAATGGAGGCTTCTCGGTCGGGCAGGCGCTCGTCGTGCAGGGTGCGAAAACGGCAATCGGGATGGCTCGCAACCTGACGGATGTTGTGGCCAAATCCATCGGCCCGGATGCTTTGCCCCTTGCCGAACCAATTATACCGGGGACCCGACCGGTCGTTATGGCGGTGATGGAAAGCGAACTGTGCCGCGCTCTGGTCAATAAGGCCTCAAACAATCCTGACCTCATGCCCGAACCCAAGATTTCCAATCCCGGGAACGGTTCGCCCGTGACCGTCGATTACAGCCTTGCGGTCGGCGAAGCGACGGCTGCGGTAACGTGCGGCAGTATTTCGGTCATGATCCCACAGCAGCTCGAACAGCAGATGCTCGGTTCAAATCTCGATTTGTCGGATGTCGCAACTAAGCAGGTCCAGGCGCTGCAGAATCTGATCAGCGCGGTGCGCACGCCCATGTCCTCTCTCGCGGATACGATATGGCAGACCCGGGACGTCACTGCCCTGCGCTCTATGGATGGCGTACTGACTGCGCAAAATACGTCCTATTCGAGTGCGCTGAGTGAAGCGGCCACTGCCATGATCAGCAAGATCCGCGCGCAGTATTCTTCAGATGGCAATGGCTCGAATGATGCCGGATACGTGGCTATGAAAAACCTCGGATGGAGCGGCCTGGGAGCTTACTACCTTGAGATCTCCCGCCTTAATGCAGAAGTGCTGTCCATGTCCTCCATTGTCCCCTCGGTCACGCAGCCAAGCTGGCAGGGATTGGGGTCCTTTCTCTCCAAAGATCTTGCGGGTCCAATCACGGCAATCGAACAGTATCAGGCTGCCGAGGAGCAGAAGCTCTCCACGTCAGATAGTCCCAGTGCGCCGAACGGGGCGACAAGGCTCTTCAGTAGTGCGGCTTTGCCCAGCTCCGGGCAATCCGCTCTGGACCATATACTTCAGGCGCTCGGCATCACGAACGGGGTGATGACGCTGATCGTCAATCATCTCCTGTCGCCTACATCCGGGAGCGACTGGACCGACCCGCTGGGGGCAATGATCGGGCTTGGCCATCTTCTGATACATACGGCGCTGGCGATAATTGGTGGTGCGGCGGTTCTCAGCAGCAAGACAGGAGCGGGGCTCGCAACAGCGGCCAGTCTTGCCACAGGGGATGTCCCGGCTGCCATCGCCTCCGCGGGCAGCTTCGCACTAAGCGGTCTGATCAAGGCAGTCCTGACGCCTGTCTTTGCGGCCGCTTTCTTCCTCCTTGCGCCCGGTATTACGCTTGCTTACGTCCTCCCGATGACCCCGTTCGCCTATTGGATGGCAGGTGTCGCGGGCTGGTACATTGTTGTGGTTGAAGCCGTGGTGGGCGTTCCACTGTGGATGCTGGCCCATCTGGTGTTTCAGGGAGAGGGCCTCCATGGCCGCGGGAACCGCGGATATGAAGTGTTATTCACGATCGTCTTTCGGCCGGTGATGATGATTGCGGGTCTCGTGCTCAGTTACACGATTTTTGCCTCAATCTCCTGGCTGGTCATGAAGGCTTTTTCAATCGCAACGGGCTTTGTTTTCGAGCGCGGCTGGCTTCTGGATAATTTTATCGGTCTGATCGTCCTGCTCTGCATGTTCGTCACAATGGAGATGAGCATCGCCGTTATGTGCTTCAGGCTGATTTCAACCCTGCCCCACCACATCCCTGCGATGGCGGGCATGACGAGTATCGGTCGTGTGGACAGCGATGACTTTAATGACAAGTCAACCGGCCGGGGGATCGCTGCTCCCACAGATAAAGTGGCAAATATTGCCCAACAGACGGTGTCGGATGTGAGTGCAATCGGAAATGCCCAGAATACCGTCGACAAGGGCGCGGCAGAGCCAGTAGACTCTACCACCAGAGCTCTCATGCAGATCTCTGGCCGCGCCGAGGATTAAGGAAAACGGATCATGGCAGACATTCTGGAGTTTGGTCAGCTCTGCCGCATCACGCAGGCTACCGAAAGAATGGCGAAGGTTGCCGGTCAGTCTGTTCCCCTGGCCGCCTATAATCAGGTTGTAGATCTTCATAACGACCTTGTGCAGCGCTATGACGCCCTCGCAGAAAAATACAGGGTCGCCAATCACGATCTGGACGTGATGGAAAAGAACCGAAATGAGTGGCAGACTTGGGGGCGCGAAACACGCGACCTGTGGCGAGGCCGAGCTGAGAAAGCTGAAGCGCGTGTTGTCGCACTCGAAGCCGAGCTAAAGGCAAAGGGTAACAGGTCTTGACGGTCATTACGTTGAGGCAATGTGTTGCGGGCATGGCTTTACTCTGTAGCCTGTCAGCCTGCGCTCACGGCAACATCCGTTCGCTTTCGTCTTACAATGTGCCACCACCCCCGATGGTGAAGCAGCCGCTTTACGATCCTTATGCACCCTATGGCTCTGCGCCCGTAACCTGGCGTCCTGCGCTGGCGACCCGCGCCGGCACCATTGTCAAACCTAATGATCCGGTCGATCAGGGTGATCGCCCTGATTATGAAAAGGCCGCCTGGTCGATTGACCGCAAAGCCGCCCAGTCCGGGACGTTCTGAGACGTCCCGGAGACTGGCCTTATCGAGGCCAGAGCAGCCGCCCGTCCGAAAGATACTCCGAGAGTTTTCCGGCGCGTCCTGTCCGGGCCTGCCAGTTTGAGAAGCCCTGAATAACAAACTGGCTTCCCAGAACGATCGCACAGGCGAGCGCTTCCACACAGGATGCGCTGAACGCAGCCCCCCCGCTCCACATGAGGATCATCACCCACCAGAGGCTCGCTAGCACACAGAGCGTGCCATACAGTCGCCCCAGGGTTCGGGTGCGCTTACGGATTGCAGCCATCTGCGGCGACATGCGAGGCTGGTCCTCGAACGTCGTCTGATCCACGGGCTGGATCACAGGAACGTCCTGAAGGATCCGAAGACCCTGCTGCGCCGTACGCAGACCCGGCCTCAGCGCAAAGATAAACGGAAAGACGAGCCATAATGCGGCTCGTCCGGCCCGCTGCTTCACGGTCGGACGACCGCTCACGCGTGAAGGCTCGCGAGAAACGCATCGAGATCGTCTGGCAGTCCTGCCTCAACATGCGGGGTGCCGGTGCGATCCTTCCACACGAAGGTTGGCGTTCCTCTCAGGCCAATCGCATGAGCGGCGGAGAGGTTGAGCATCAGACTGGCGCCCGCAGTGTCTGAGGTCGCGTGCCCTGGAACAGCGTGTCCAAGTTCATCGATCTGGCTCCAGAGTGCGGCCATGTCATGCGGTTGTGCAGAGAGCATCTGCTGCGCAGCCGGCGTACTGGCGCCGCTGTTCTCATGATCGTTGATCGAGACCGGAACGATCGCAAGTTGTAATCGACCGGAGGCAACCGCAGGTTTGAGAGCTGCATAGGCTCGGGTCGAGAACGGGCAGAGCGGATCGATAAACATATAGACGCGGGGCGCCGTGTCCTGTCCTTCAAGCCCGAAGGCAACGGCTTTCACGCGCTCAACAGGATCTGTCATCAGGGGGGCAGTTGCTGCCGATGCAGTGCCCGGCCTTGAGCCCTGACCGGAGGCAGAGGGGTTCCATTGCACGGTCGGGATCGCACCCGGGATTGATGAGACCTGATCGCGCGTGACGTTATGACCGGTCGCGTCCCACATGACCCCTCCGATTTCGGCCAGATGATCGGGCGTCAGGTAAAAGACACGGAACTGCGTGCCGCTGCGGGCGAAGATGGCCTCAAGGCCGTGCTCCGATTCCAGCCGATAGAGCTGTGCGCCCTGGCTCGCAAGGCGGGTCAAGGCAGGTGAGGCGGCAATATCAGCAGCCGGAAGCGTGGGGCCCATCTCCGGTATAACAGGCGCGGGCTGCGAAGGGGGGGCGCCACCGGGTGCATGAACTGGCGCGGCGGCAGGGCAGGTCGAGGCCCCCAGGGCAACAGCCGGGACCCCGAGTATCAGCATCGGAATGAAAGAGCGCATGGGTTTGATCCTCCTGCGGACATCATGACGGGCGCCCATGTGAGTGCGATCCAGGGGCGTCAATCAGGGTCCTGTTCGCACTCACATTCGGATCGGAGAGACTATGGAGAGGTACTTTCACAAGGATTCTGCACCATGCGTTTTCGCTTCTGGCTTACCGTCTGTGTTTCGCTGGCTGCTCCTCTGGTCTCGCAGGCCTCAGCGCAGCATCTGACGCCTGAGCAGCTGGACAGGCTGTCGCAGGAGCGTCAGTCGGAGATCGGCTCTCGCAACTGGGGTCCGCCCCCGGCAGTCACGCAGGCCCCGCAGACGCTGCACGCCACGCCGGTTCCCGTGACCTGCCGTAGTCCCGCCCATGACTTCGAGCCGCTTTTTGCCGAGCCGCGTCGTGGTGCTGCCCGTGTCGGAAGCGCTGCTCCGCAGATCGCCGTGACGGACACTGTCTTTCAGGGCTGGCGGCAGGTTCTGCGCTCGGGGACGACATTTGCGTGGATTCCGGAGGCCGACGTTGTGGCCTATCGCCCGCTCGTGGACGGCGCGTCCCGGGCGTGTGTTGTCTCTGGTGAGAACGCGGCCGGGATGGTCCTGTTTACGCATCCTGCAAAGTGAGAGCCTTCCCGGTTCTGACGCTGCTGACCCTCGGCATGATCAGTCCTGCCACGGCTGCGTTCGGGGCAGTGCCTGCGCAGATCGTGCCGACCAACCCGGAGCTCGGATCGCCCGTCTTTACGCGGCCATCGACCGCGACGACGACTGGCGGGACCACCGCCACATCTTCGTATCAGGGCGCCTGGGGCACGGCGGATGCCTACGGGACAATGATGGCGCAGACCTATGGGGCTGACGCTGTGGCTGCGGCGCAGGCGGCCGGGATCAATCCGGACACGCTGGCAGCGTTCGGGCAGATTGAAAGCCATTTCCAGAATGTCGGGAATACGTCTTCAAGTGCTCAGGGGGTCTGGCAGGTCACGGACGGCACCTGGAACCAGTATGCCTCAGAACTCGGTCTGAGTGCCGCGGACCGCTCCGATCCCGTTGCTCAGGTCAAGGTGGCGAGCGCCATCATCAGCGATTACGCGTCCGCCGTGAGTCGCTCGACCGGCGCACCGGCCACCGGGACGCAGGTTTATGGGGCGTACATGTTCGGCACCAAGGCCGGCGCGGCCATTGCAACCGAGTCAAATGCCAGTACGCCGCTCAGCCAGTATGTCTCTGCCAAAACGCTCGCGGCCAACAATATGAGCGGCTGGACGGTGGGTCAGTACCAGCAAACGGTGGCCAGCCGCATGGGCAGCGGGGCTTCGGAGGCCGTCACAAGTTGAAAAGAGCGCGCCAAAATGGACACACTAAACGCCCGTTTTTACACAGTTTTTTCACTGTCAGCGCGCTTTCGAGGTTGTTACAGCGCCCGAACGGAGGCACGATGGCCGGATGTCTGGAGACGTCCCTTTGGGCGGTGCCAGCGAGTCGACCCAGAGGACCCCCGATGACGTAGCGCCCACATACCAAAAACCCCGCCTCCTCCGATTTGGCGATCGGAAGAGCCAGGGCTCCGGCAAAACAGTTGCTAGGTGATGAATTGGTAAATTCATCTAGCGTCAGCTCTTTTCGAAACGCAAGCACTAAATTGCGAACGGGAGTGTTTTGTCTGGTGTCCGGCCGTGAGGTGGTCCTTTCACTTTAAACAGACCGGACCGACCAATGAAGCATTCTGCACAGACGCAGAGGGCGCAGGCCCCGTGCACGCGGCGCGGCCGACGCCGGATCAATGAGGCCATGCTGGCCGCACGCGACGAACTGACCACCCCCGTCCCGGCCGAGCCCGGCAAGCGGGATATGCTGAACATGCTGAAATCCCTGCGGGGCGCGCTGCCCGTCAGCCGGGGAGCGGCCTCGACGCTGATCATCATGGTGGAGAAGACCTCTCCGGACGCCTGGACGGCGCTTGAGACGCCCTTCATCTACGCGCACAACACCACGCTCATGTCCTGGACAGGTCTGTCGCGCAGTACGCTGCAGCGGCACATCCGGGAGTTGGCTGAAGCGCGGCTTCTGGTGCCGCAGGACGGACGCAACGGCCAGCGCGGCCGACGGTGGCAGGCGGAGGAGGGGCAGACACAGGTTGGCTTCAATCTGGCGTCCCTGCGCTACCGCTGGCCGGATCTATTGGCCCTGAGCGCGGAACAGCGGCGACTGCGTCAGCGCGTCTCCTTTCTGCGCGACAGCATTGCCAGCCTGAACGACACGGTCCGGGCACAGGCAGAGGACCTCGGGCTTCAGCAGGTCATGGAGCAGGCAGTGGGGATCATGCGCAGCCGTCTGAGGACGGCCCAGCCCGGCACTCTGGAGGGGTTGTACCGGGAGATGCTGGCTCTTTCTGCCGCTCTAGCCGGACAGTGCGCCGAGCCTGAAACCGACCGGGATGATGCGCCTGTGGAAAACGCTGCTTTTTCAATGTCGTATCCAGCAGAATTGAGGCCCATGGGTACTCAAAATGGGGCCCACTATACAGATACTAAAAACATTCAATCTTCTAAAAAAGTAGATCGCGTAGCCGCCGATGGCGGCATTCGCATTAAAGGAATGCGGTGTGAAGGGCAAAGCTCCAGGTCCGACCGTTCGTGCGTGTATGACCGGACGGCGCTGCGCGGATTCAAGGGGACAGCGACGTTCTATCTCGAGATCTGCAGCAGTCTGCGGGATCTCTGTTCTTCGGGTCGGCCGAGTGCCGAGCAGCTGATCGATGCGGCCGAGTATCTGTCGGGGCAGGTGGGTGTGTCCTGTCATGCCTGGTCGCAGGCCTGCGTCGTCCTTGGGAGATTGCAGGCGGCTGTCGCCGTGATCGTCATGGCGTCCCGACTGGAGCGGGGCGCGGTCATCCGGTTCCGGGACGCCTATTTCCGGTCCCTAATCGAACGCGGGGCACGAAACACCCTGTTCCTTGATCGCAGCCTGTATGCATTGCGGGATCATCGCACCCGGGAAGTGGGGATGCTCGCCGAGGCCGGTGGCGCGCTCGCGACCGTAGGTGTGCAAAGCACCAAAACCCGGGCGGCGTGGATCTGACATGGGGTTTGTTGCAAAGCCCACTCTTCTGCGCGTTCTGGATCGTCTCGGGGCACTGGCCACTCTGCTTCTGCCGCTGTTTCTGGTGCATTGGCGCGGTATCGCCGAGGGCTGTCTGGATGGGCTGGCCGTCGGATTTCTGCTTCGGAGCGCCCTGACCCGCGATTGGCGCTGGTATCGTCAGGGTTTCGTCTGGCCGGCCCTTGTCTGGTGGGGTTGGCTGGTCCTGTGTTCCCTGCCACGTCAGGCGCCTGTTCCGGCCGAGGCAACCGCCGGCCTCACCCAGGCACTGCTGGCCATCCGCTTTCCGGTCGCGGCGTTTGCTCTGGCCTTCTGGACGTTGCAGGATCCCCGGACCCGGACGTGGTGTCGCCGTCTGGTGATCGCCTGTGTGCTGTATCTGGGCGGGCAGATGCTGCTTCAGGCGGTCACGGGCCATAACCTGTTTGGCAATCCGCGGTTTGGTGATGGGACACTCACCGGACCTTACGACAAGCCGCGCGTGTCTGCGCCTTTCGCTCTTCTGGGTCTTCCGGCTGCCCTGTTTGTGGGGGCGCTGTTGGGACAGCGGGCGACACGCTCCTGGCAAAAAACGCTTCTGACGGGCGCGGTTCTTCTGCAGGTTCTCGGATTGCTGGTACTGGCTGGCCAGCGGATGTCCCTGGCGACATTTCTTCTCGGGACAGGGGTCTGTGCCGTGGTGCTCCCGACCCTGCGGCGTTCTGCGCTCGTGCTTCTGGTCGCCTGTCCGGCTCTGATTGGACTTCTGGCTTCCGTGTCCCCGGACGCTTTCGGGCATCTGGTGACAAAGACGCACAGCCAGCTCGCCCACTTCGCCAGCTCTCCGTATGGGCAGATCTACAACCGTGCGGCCGTGATGATCGAAGCGCATCCGGTCATGGGGTTAGGGGACGATGCGTTCCGGCACTACTGCCGTTCTGAGGTGTTTCTGAAACCCGGTCCGAGCCATCTGCGACCGGATGGAGGCGGGGTGGCTGTCTGTGTTCAGCACACCCATAATCATGTGCTCGAAGCCGCCACCAACAGTGGATTTCCGGGAGCCATTCTGTTCATCGTGATGATCGGAAGCTGGTGGCGTGTTCTGGGACGAACTGCCAGGAGGCAGGTCGGTCTTTCTGCAGCGGAGATTGCCTGGCGTGTCGGTCTCTTCGGGGCCGCGGTTCTGCATGAGTGGCCTCTGTCGTCGCAAAGCGCGTTCCTGAACATGCCGCTTGGCGGGATTGCCTTTCTGCTTCTGGGGGCAGGGCTGGCAGAAGCCGTCAGAGATCTGAAGGCGGATCGCCCTGACGTCGAAGAGACTGCTCGCGGCGCTTTAACTCTTTCTCAATGGCCTCGCGAATAAACTGAGCCATCCCCCTGTCGCCCACAAGCGCGATAATACGATCGCGCTCCTCAGGACTCAGGCGAACGGATGTCAATTTGAAGTTGAGCGGCGGTCTTCCCATAAGCCTCCGCTACACGGCTCGCACTGCGCCTGTCAAACATAAATAAAAGATATCGTCTATTGACGAATAAACGATGGCGTTTAATATGATTTGTAACGCAACGTATTGTGTCCCCTCCCGTCAGGCGGGGACCGTGATCGACAGGTCCGACATGACACTGAAAGCCATTTCAAAAACACTTTTCTCCAGTTCTGCCCTTCTGCTCCTGGCCGCTTGCAGCAGCGGGATGCCCGCACCTGAGCCGGTGCTTCTCAGTCAGTTCAACCAGAACACGGACCGTTTTGGCGTTGTCAGCACGGTCGGTAAGGCTGAGGGCACGATCCAGAAGAACGGTCGGTCCTGCGATATCTACAAGATTTACACGACCGGCCTGACGGCTGGCGGCCGTGCAGCCATGAAGGCGGGTGAAGTTGTCACCAGTGTTGCAACCCTTGGGTTGGCGCAGGTCATCTGGGCACCGGTCAAGGCTGGAACCCGTCCGCAGCTGCATACGGTTCTGTTCTGCTTTGGCAGTAACGACAAGCTTGTCGACATCTATGACAAGGATCCGACGGATTCCACCGGACCCGATCATCTGATCATTAACCGCACGACTTACAGCACGCCGGTTATCGCGGTACCGACCACCCCGTCTCTGCAGGCGGAGGTGACAGCACAGCCTGGTCAGCCTGTGAGCGTCACACCGGTGGCTGTAACGTCCGCGCCTGTTGAAGCCACGGCGCCCGCTCCGGGTGCACCGACCACAACTGTCGATGGTGCACCAATCATCTATGAAAAGGCCGTTGCGCCGAAGGCGGCGGAAGCAGCCGGTGCGATCAGCCTGGATAACATGGCACAGGAGGCGACGACCGGGCTCGAGCAGGTTCAGACGGGCAAGGCCAAGGTTCAGGCAGACGCAACGGCGGATGATCTGAATTCAATCAGCTCGCAAAAGGCTGTTGCCGCCAATAAGGCAGTGCTGTCTGGTAAGGGGGAGTGAGCGTCCCCATCAGCCAGCACTAGGCGACGATTGGGGTCGGGCCTAAGGACCTTTTTTAAAGTCAGTTCAGCCTGATGCGTGTCTTGGATAGTGCGGGAGCCGCACAGTCTATGAGCTCGGGGATATCCAAGACACATTAGGTGGCCCGCCTCTTAGGGGCACCTTTGCTCAATTCTTTCAATACGAGGCATAGGGGGCTTGTAAATCAGGACATAGCCTTGCTGAGCCAAATCGCTGAGGAGCGTGTCGGGAAACTCATATTCTGACGTTTCCGCCGTATCTACCAAACTGACAGGGTTTGTCGTCAATGCTGGTATAAAGTTCGCTCAAGAAATACGGTACGCTTCAGAGTGGCAGAAGCCCCATAGGAAAACATCTGTTTTCCTATGGGGATTGGGCCATGCCGTGGCGACATCGTGAATCTCTACCGCAAATGGCTAGTTTTCAGTCACTGTATAAGGCCATTTGTGGGCAGCTTAGGGGGGTGAACGAAAGGTCTGCTTTCCGGCGGAGCCTCTGCTTAAACCGACATGCCGGGCCTATCTTCCCATTTGACTTGCACGTCCCGGCGGATTGCCTCACCGGGTAAAAGCATGGCACGAACAGTAAAAAAACTGATGATTCCGAAACCTATGAAAGACAGCATGGGCTATAAAACCATTTTTGTGGCGCTGCGTGTACAAGGTCTTTGAAGCGATACCGCTCCTCAAAACCCCATAATGTGAGCACACACCGAGCCCGTCGCTTCATGTCATATTGGTTTCGAAATAATATTATACCGCTTTTTGCGATCTGTGGAGTGCAAGTTGCTTTCAGACCGGCGCTCCCAGATGCCTCTGCATCCATTTGGCTTCTTCCGTAGGGCTGCAATGGAAATGGGGTCTGTAGTCCTGGTTGAACTGGGCGGGATTGCCGTAGCCGACCGTAGTCAGAATGCAATCGCTCGTTTGGTTGTAATTCATCATCGCCTCACTCCGGGAAGAGGGTTTCTATCGGCGTGAATACATCGCCCGTCTCGGCCGCGCGCCGAACTTTCATTGCGATCAACGCATCGATGCCGATTTCACGCTCAAGCGCGATCTTGATCTCGCGCCCTTCCATGCACACGAGCTTCTTGCCCTTTCCGAAGGCGTCGAGCCCCTGGTCGGTAAATCCGCCAAAGCTCACAAACAGGCCTCGCGCCCAGGCCGCTTTCTGTTCGATTTTACCGTGGAAACCGTGAAGCTCGGCGATGCTTACCTTCCGATTGAGCCATTTTGCTTCGAGGAGATAGGTCTCGCCGGCGAGATGGAAGCTCCCGTCAATCTGCTCGCCATAGAGCTTGAAGGGTTCGCGCGCCGCCATACCGAACGCGTCGAACAGCTCCTTCAGATAAGCTTCGAACGCATATCCCCGACCATGCGCCGGAAGATCACGCACGGCTAGCAGTCGGGTAAGTAGGCCGAACCAATTCTGAATCGAGAGCTTTGGTGTCGGCACCAGGCCGGTCGGGATTCCAGTCGCCGTGCCTTCCAGACGCGCCACGACGGCGAAGACCTGCTTCTTGGCGAGGGGCTGAGGGTCATCTTGATTGGAGCCCTTCAGCATCGCGTCGCGATAGTCCCAAAGAAGCCGGAGTGTCTTTGCTGCCGTGCCATCATCGACGATCGTCAAGAACCCGCGGAGGCGCTTGCCCTTCGAGGTGCCCTCGCGCTTGTAGAGCTCGGCGTCGATATCGACGTCTAGTTCGAGCGCGAAGAACTCGCCAAACGTCCGGTTCGAGAAGTTGAGGATATAGCCGCGCTCAGCGCCGCGGAAGACGAGGTCTACCATATCAAGCTCGACCGTCCGGATCGTGCTCATGAGAAGAGCTCGCTGTGCGATCCCAAGCGCACGAGACTCAACGTCTCGTCGTCGGGCTTGGCGTAGATCAGCACTAGATCAGGCCGTCCCCGCTACTGTCGGTGTCGCCACCCCCAATCTCATCAATTGTCAGATCGTAAGAACTAAGAATTAAAGAATTTACAAAACTCTCAAAAACTTCAGATTTATCTGCAAGGCCAGCCAGCTTTGAACGCTCATCGATAATCTGTTCAACCAATGCTCTATACGTTTCGTTTGCCATATTACCCTCGTTATATCTTAAATAATTTCGGAGCATTCAGACCAGTCGTTAATCAACACTATATTTATTTTTCTCCAGAGTGCTGTTGGAAGAATAAATCAAGGCCTGCGCTCACAGAACTTAGATAAATCAAGCCTACTTCTTTCTTGCTCGTTTGTGATACACAAACTTACCCACCCAAAATTAAGATCCTCATGTCCGTTATGCAACCAACGATGGAATGAATTTAACGTCTACCATGTAGGCGACTGCCGCCTATCTGCTGCTGCATCACTGATGCCGACACGCAGATCAGGGGGGGAAGCGGAAGGTCGGGTATCGGGCGGAGCTGACCGGAAGCTGCCATTCGCAGCATTCATGTTCATGATGGTTTCCGACCCTTCTTTGCCACTCAGCTACGGAATGCCCGTTCCCAAGTGCGGTCCGTCCGCTGATCCATTTTGAGAAGCGTAAGACGGGGGCGTAGCTGGCAAAACTATGAAGGCGGGAGAGAGGCCGCCTCTTGGCGAACCTCCCAAATTCCTTTGACGATGAGGGGAGGCCATAGCCCGCATTCTCAAAGCCCGGGGGCGGTGATAGCTCGAGGGCGACCGGTTGTCATCGTGGTAGGTTCGCGTCCTCGCAAAATACGGCGTGCTCGATTATGCTGTTCACATGGCAGGACCAAACCTAAACCAGCAGGCAGCAATCGAGGCAACACAAGGCCCAGTCCTGATCATCGCAGGACCTGGTTCCGGCAAGACTTACACGCTGGTGGAGCGCATCGTTCGGCTGATCCGGGTTGAGGGGAAGCGGCCGGAGCAACTGCTGGTGGTAACCTTCACCGAGAAGGCCGCGCGTGAGCTGATCACCCGTGTGTCCAACCGCCTCCTTGAGCTGGGCATCTCGTTCAACATCAACGAGATGTATATCGGGACCTTCCATTCGATCTGCTTGCGCTTGTTGAAGGATCATCGCGAGTTCACGCGCCTCAAGCGCAATTTTTCCCTGTTCGACCAGTTCGACCAGCAATATTTTCTGTTCCAGCGCCTGGGCAAATTCGAGGAGATCGCCGACATCGATCTCGTCATCGGGAAGGAGCAAACCGGTCGCTGGAACCGCGCCACCCAGCTGATGAAGTGGCTGAACAAGGTCGCCGAAGAGGCGCTCGATGTCGCGGCCTTCAAGACCGGCGATGATCCCGCCATTGTCGCGCTCGGCCACGCTGCCGACCTCTATCAAGAGCTGATGCTTGAGCAGAACGCCTTGGACTTCTCCGGCATCCAGGCGGAGGCCCTGCGATTGCTGGAGGGAAACCCGGCAGTTTTGAGCGAGGTCCGCCAGCAACTGACCCACCTGATGGTGGACGAGTACCAGGACACGAACACCATCCAGGAGCGGTTGCTCTTCCTTCTCGCCGGGGATGAGCAGAACATCTGCGTCGTGGGCGATGATGACCAGGGCCTATATCGGTTTCGCGGTGCGACCATCCGCAATATCTTGGAGTTTCCCAGCAATTTCGCTCCGGGTCGGTGCAAGCAGGAGCGCCTGACGATCAACTACCGGTCAACGCCGGATATCATCGATTTCTACAACCGCTGGATCGCGGATGAGGATTGGAGCGAAGGCGACAGGACCTTCCGCTTCGACAAGAGCATCGTCGCGCGCGACGAGCAGTTTCCCGACACGCCGTCCGTCGTGAAGCTCCGCCAGTCCGATGACGCCGATTTCCATGAGGAGGTGGTGACCTTCCTCCACTCGCTCCGCGACAAAGGTCTGACCGATTGGAACCAGGTCGCGTTCCTGTTCCGGTCGGTGAAGAACGACAAGGTGCTCGCTCTGGCGCGGCATCTGGAAACGAATGGCATCCCTGTCTACTCCCCTCGTTCGAACCTCTTCTTCGAACGCGAAGAAGTCCGGTTGATGATCGGGGCATTGCTCTTCCTCTTCCCCCGCTACCCTTCGATCAGGCAGACGCGGGAGGGGATGGAATTGGCGATCTGGGACTACTACGATCACCAGTGCTTCCAGGCGTTCGCGCAGGAGCTACGCAAGTCCGAGAACGCGAGCTTGCTTGCGTTCGTTCGCCCACTCGCCAAGCGCCACATAGCGATGACGGAAGCGGCCGACTATGGCCTGACCGGGCTGTTCTACCAGCTACTACAGTTCCCGCTGTTCAGCCGCTTCCTCGGCGAGGAAGTGATGAATGGGGTGGATACGGGGCGCGCATCGCGCAACCTCGCCCTGCTCTCGCAGCTGCTGACCAAATTCGAATACCTGCATTTCATCACCGTCGTGAACCCGGAATACCTGGATCGTGACCTGCTAAATCTGTTCAACCAGTTCCTGCGCTTCCTCTATGACGGCGGCATCGACGAGTACGAGGACGACAGCGAATATGCACCAAGCGGGTGCGTTTCCTTCCTGACCGTTCACCAATCGAAGGGCCTGGAGTTTCCCGTCGTGGTCTGCGGGTCGCTTGAGGCGGTGCCCCGCAAGCAGTGGACGGACATCGATGTGGCGATGGAGCCATACCTCGCCAAGCGGCCGTTCGAGCCGCTCGACCGGATCAAGAATTTCGATTTCCGGCGTCTCTTCTATACCGCCTTCTCCCGAGCCCAAAACCTGCTGGTGCTCGCCACCGAGGAGAAGGAGGGGCGCGGCCGGTCGCCCTCGAAATATTTCACTGACGCCTGGGGGGAGCTGCCGAACTGGCGCGATCCCGCGTTTCATGCCGAGCGCATCGACTTCGATGTGGTGAAGCAGATCAACCTCAAGCGGCAATACAGCTTCACCTCCCACATCGCACTATTTGAGACCTGTGCGGAGCAGTATCGCTTCTTTCGCGAGCTCGAATTTACGCCCGTCCGCGCCAGCGCCCAGCTCTTCGGTACGCTCGTCCATCAGACGATTGAGGATGTCCACAAGGCGGTGTTGCGCGGCGAGGGGCACATCGTCACCGCCAGCCAGGTCGAAGATTGGTTCGAAACCAACTACCATTACCTGTCCCGGCGTGAACGGCAGTACCTCAACCAGCTCGCGAAGGGAGCGGCGCTTCGCCATGTCGAACGCTATGTGAAGCGCGAGCGGCGGCATTTTGACCGGCTGAAGGAGGCCGAGGTCGATATCTCCATGGTCAAGGACACCTACATCCTCAACGGATCGGTGGACCTGATCCGTGGCGAAGGCGAAACGGTGGAGCTCATCGACTTCAAGGCCGAGAAGAAGCCCGACCTCGTGCGAGACCGGGAGCGGCTGCAACAGTATCGAAAACAGCTTGAGGTCTACGCACACCTGGTGGAGGAGAGGACGGGCCACACGGTCAGCCGCACCCACCTCTATTATACTGGCGAGGAGAGCGGAAATCCGTTCATCAGCTGGGACAAGGACAGCAAGGCCATAGACCGCACCATCGCGGACTTTGACCGGATTGTCGGCCGGATCGAGGCCCGCGATTACCGGATGAAGTCGCGGCCGGGGAAGAAGTGCGAGGACTGCGACGCGCGGTTCTATTGTGACATGAAAAATTGGAAATTCTTGGAAGGGTAAATGCGAGTGAGTGACGGACAGGAAAACTTGGACCTGGCAAGGCAACAGGAAGGCCGGGTCGAGGAGTACAAGTTTGAGCCTATTAAAGGCTACCCTATGCTCAACTGGCGCGGGAAGCGCCCGTTCACCTCGACCCAATACTATCCTGCCCAGCTGAAAGAAGTGCATGGCGAGGATGTTGATGGCTGGCGAAACAAGATTTTCTGGGGCGATAACCTTCAGGTAATGAGTCACTTACTCCGAGATTTTCGCGGAAAGATTGACTTCGTTTATATCGATCCTCCATTTGATTCCAAGGCAGATTACTCGAAGATAATTCGAACAAGATCAAAAAGCGCAAAGACAGAACAATCAAATTTTGAGGAAAAACAGTACGCAGATATCTGGACAAATGATGAATATCTGCAATTCATGTTCGAGAGGCTGTCCATAATTCGCGAGCTAATGTCGCCAAATGGAACAATTATGGTTCATCTTGATTGGCATAAATCTCATCAAGTAAGATGCATGCTTGATGAAATATTCGGTTCTTCTAATTTCTTAAACGAAATTATATGGCATTATTACAACAAGATGCAAGGCAATATAAATCGCTTCGCATCAAACCATGACAATATTTTCTGGTATCGAAAAGGTGGCGGATTTCACTTCGAAAAGATTAGGGAGGAACGCGACAAGCCCGTCACCCAAATCAAGCGCGTCTGGAATTCAGAAACTCAATCGTTGGTGAATGCTAAAGACGAAAATGGAAAAGTGATCTACATCGAATCGACCCACAGAACGGTCGATGATGTCTGGCGCATGTCAATGCTTCAGCCAGCCGATAAAGTCGAGCCTACTGGATATCCAACTCAAAAGCCCGAAGCGCTAATGGAGCGGATACTTGAGGCAGCAGCGCCCAAGGGCGGTCTCGTTTTCGACGCGTTTGCTGGGTCGGGCAGCCTCCTGGCTGTTGCCGCCAAAACCGGAAGGCGCTTCATCGGGGCAGACATCAATCTGGGCGCTATCCAGACCATGACCAAGCGGCTTCTGACAATCGAACCGTCAGCAGGCTTGGAATCGTTTAATGTCAATAATTACGATGTTTTCCGTAATCCGGCAGAAGCCAAGCAGCTGCTGATCGATGCACTGGAGCTCCAGGTGCTTGACGCACATGGAGTTTTCGATGGTGAAAAAGACGGTCGCATGGTGAAGATCATGCCCGTCAATCGGATTGCAACCAAAGCCGATCTCGGCGAGCTTGTAGCCGGATTCGATCAAAAACTTTTCCAGCGTCGGCAGGATGAGAGGCCCAATCAGGCAGTCGAGAAAATCCTGCTCGTTTGCATGGGCCATGAGGCGGATTTGAAGGCGGAGCTCGAACTCCAGGCCATGCCGTTCAGGATCGATGTCGAGGTCGTGGATATCCTGCGGGACAAGTCGCAACTAGAATTCAAGCGCGATTCCGAAGCCAAGATCGTAATCCGCGATGGCGAGCTCGCGATCGAGAACTTCTACCCCATGAACCTCCTGCAAAAGCTCTCCTTGCAGCAGGAACAGGTGGGCGAATGGCGCGAGCTGGTGGACAGCGTGATGGTCGATTGGAACTACGACGGCGCTGTCCTTCAGCCGACCGTCGTCGATGTTCCCGGCAAGGACGATTTTGTCATCGGCCGCTACAAGGTCCCGGCAGACGCTGGCACGGTCCGCGTGAAGATCACCGACCTCCTCTCCGAAAGCTGGGAAGGTGAGATCAATGGCTAAAGCGACCAAGGCCCGCCAGCAGGAAGCCGTTCTCGGCGAGTTTGCATTCTTCAATTTCCTATGGACATTCTACCGGAACAATAGGGGTATGATCCGGCGCGAGTATCGCGATCTGACCAAGAAGTTTCTCGACTTCAACGACCCCGACCACAACCCCAAGGCATTCCTACGTACCCCGCAGTTCGAAGCCCTGGAGATGTATGTCTTCCTCAAGGAGTTTCTGGGCAACGCGCGCGTCGAGCAGATTTTCAAGGACTGGTTCGACCGCGCGGGCAAGTTCGCCGACCGGACCGAAGGTGGCGTTGCCAATTCGCAAGGTCAGGTAACCCTGTTCGAGGCGGTGACGCGCGAGCAGTACCAGGTCGTGTTCGATATGATGAAGCGCAACCGGCGCACATATCCAAACTACATCTTCGCGCTCACCATGGGGACCGGCAAGACCATCCTCATGGCGACCTGCATCTTCTACGAGTTCATTCTCGCCAACAAATGGCCCAAGGACGGAAAATACTGCCATAACGCGCTGGTCTGCTCGCCAGACAAGACCGTGCTCCAATCACTCCGCGAGCTTGAATCCTTCCCGCTCGCGCGCGTGGTGCCCCCAGAATATGTGAACTTCCTTACGACGCATATCCGCTTCCACTACCTGGAAGAGACGGGCACTTCGCTCGATACGCTCGACAAGTCGCGCTTCAATGTGATCGTCTCGAATGTGCAGAAGATCATCCTCAAGAAGAAGCACAAGCAGGATAGCGCCATCGACACACTGTTCCGGGCCACCCCGGAGGCGTTCAAGGAGGCGGGCACCGTCTACGCCGATGCAGCCGATCTTTACGGGTTCGACGAGCCCGAGGACGAGGCGGCGCTGACCACCAACCAGCGCTTCGAGAAGCTGACCCGGCTCGAACAGCTCGGCATCTATGTCGATGAGGCGCATCACGCCTTCGGCAAGGACCTGGCGAAGGACATGGGCATCGGGGCAAAGGCCACCGATACCAGCCTGCGCACGACCATCGACAAGCTTGCGGCCAAGCTGAAGTCGGCCGGAACGCAGGTCGTGGCCTGCTTCAACTACACCGGTACCCCCTATGTCGGAAAAAACGTTCTTCCCGAGGTGGTCTACGCCTACGGCCTGAAGGACGCGATCAGCAACCAGTACCTCAAGACCGTCGATCTGAAGGACTACACGAACTCACGCCCTGCCGAGTTTGTGAAGATCGCCGTGGATGATTTCTGCGATCAGACCGATGGGCTTTTGCCCGAAGGACTGACGCCGAAGATGGCCTTCTTCGCAGCCAGCATCGACGAAGCCGTGAACGAGCTGAAACCGGCCGTCGAACAGGCGCTCATCGACCGGGATATCCCCGCGAGCCGCATCCTGGTGAATGTCGGTGACGCGAAGTATACCAGTAATGACGATGAACGGGCCTTCCGCCGCCTCGATTACCCCGAGAGCGAAAAGCAGTTCATCATCCTAGTCAACAAGGGCCGCGAGGGCTGGAATTGCCGGTCGCTCTTCGGCGTAGCCCTTTACCGTCAGCCGACATCGAAGGTGTTCGTCCTTCAGGCGTCGATGCGCTGCCTGCGCGCAATCGGCGATATGCAGCACACCGGCCACATCTACCTGTCGGAACGCAACCGGGCGATTCTCGATAACGAGCTCGAACAGAACTTCCGCATGACCGTTGAAGACCTGCAGGACGCGGCCAAGGACAAGGAAACCGTCGAAGTCCGTGTCAACGAGCCTGTCAGGATCAAGATAAAGCGCGTCCGTCGCGAATTTCATTTGGAAGAGAAGGTCCTCACGGAAGGGGCGGACCTCAAGTTCAACATGGCCGACAAGGCGGCGTGGGCCGATCTGACCGACCGCTATCGGTTGATGGTAACGCACAGGACCGAACTGGGGCCTGGGAAGATCAGCGACCGAGTAACCGACCTTACAGCACAGAGGTCGAAGCTGACCTATTCACCACTCATGATCGTGTCCGAGGTCGCGCGGTACTTGAACCGCAGTCCCATTGAGGTGGAGGGTCTCCTTGCATCTTCTGTCCAAGGGCTGGACGCCACGGTAGAGGCCGTGAACGCATATAACGAGTTGCTGCACGATCTGATCATCCCGCAGCTCTTCGGCCACCTGTTCACGGTTAGCTCGACCGTGACGCCGGAGGAATACGAAGTGGACCTCGTGAAGGTTCCTGCCGAGGGCTTCTACCGGGTTACGGCCGAAAAGGACAAGATCGTGCGGGAGACCGACGCGCCTGCTATCCCGGTCGCTCACAAGAGTTTCCACCTCGACACCTACTGCTTCGACTCAAAGCCCGAGCAGACGCTGTTCTGGGACCTCATCCGCGAGGGTAAGGTGCGTAAGCTCTATTTTACCGGCATGCTCACCCATGGGCAGAGCGACTTCTTCATCCAGTACGTCGACCCAGATTCGAAAGCCGTTCGGACCTACTACCCCGACTTCCTCTTCGAGCGTGAAGACGGAAGGATGGTTATCGTCGAGGTCAAGGGCGACCACCAGGTGGACACGCCGGTCGTGCAGGCCAAGCGCGAGTTTGCCGAACAGATGGCCGTCGCTTCTGGCATGACCTACGAGCTCATCAAGGGGACGGACGCTGAAGCCCATAGCTACGCGCGCCTTCTGAACTAACGCGGCGCGGCGTGAGATCGGTTCGGTGGCACCGATCTCACGCCGTCCTCGGTTACCCAAGAGCGCTGGAGATGAACTGTAGGCAGCTTTCAAGGACGCTAGGGCGGCTTGAGCGAAAGCAATACGTTGGCTCAGACTAGGTTTTTTATCCCAAACTCAGTCTATCGCGGCTCGCCTGACAATGTCGGCTTTCGGGAAACCGTCACATCCGCGTGGGTGTCTGAAATGAGGCGTAAGCAGACCTGCCGCTTACGCCTCTTCTCAGACGCCAGCCGGCTTTATGCCCTCTCCTGAAAGCCGACGTAGCAACATACCGCACAAGAGTTGGTCTACGTCGGTCCCGGTGGGGTTCAATCCCGGCCAAGCGCGGAAGGCGTACCCCCTTCATCTATGACCGGATAACCTACATGCTGCGCAAGCGTATCGAAACATGTTCAACAAGCTCAAGAATTGGCGGTGTCCACACCCGATATGACAAGACCGCCCAGTCTACGTAGGCTTCGTCTCCACCACCTCAGCTTTCCTTTAGATGAGCGTTGCTCACGAGCGCTAGCATCACCTCTTCCGCAAGAGATATAGTAAATTTATTCGGCAATGGAGCTATATTGCAGTTTTGCGACATTTTTGTCTCCGACAGATACAAAGCTAATTCTGAAATCTGTCGTTTATCTATAACTACTCACTCGTGTATTCAGGGTCTGTGGCTCACTATTTCGAGCGCTGTTGTGCAATGGCTTTCGCGCTGCACGAATTGGAACTACAGTGTACAAAAGGGATGTGGTCAATCTGTGCTCTCGGCGTCTACTCATCGTACGGTGATCATTTTGACTTCTCCAATGGCACGAATAGGCAACGGGTGACAGTGGACATAGACGCTTGGGATGGGAACGAGTGGCAAGCGCACGTGCTCCGGCTCATCCAAGATCAGTATGGACCTGAAAACGTCCAGAAGGTTCCTGCGAAGCACAAGGGGGACTGTGGCCTTGACTACTTCTGTCTTGACAGACTGGTGGTGTATCAATGCTACGCCGTCGAAGAGCCAGTCGATATCTCCGTGCGTGCCACTAAGCAGAAATCAAAAATAACTACTGATATCAGGAAGTTTTGCGACCCTACAAAGGGTGCTGCAGAGATGTTTGTCGGATATCGGATCAGGCAATCTCGTGAGAGTAAGAGATTTAAGGAAGGAAAAAGAAAATGACTGATTGGCATGGTGAGGCGATTGATCGCGATAGCAACGCTGTTGTTTCTTCCATTAGATCGAGAGGAAAAAAGGCGAATAAAAAAATAACACTTCTCCTTTGTCTGGGGCTTTTCTTAGCTATATTAGCAATTGTATGTGGTATTAGATTATATATTGCGATCCCGGTGTTCGTAATATATTCGATTTTCATAATTTGGCGGTATTGGCAGCCAATTATCGACAATGCGCAGTCTAAAACTACGGAAATTGCTGATCGCGCTGCGGAGCGGCTACAGACAGGAATGGCGTCAGAAGCGGAGCTGAGCGCAACATCCGGAGAAAACCATGACTGACAACCAGACGACCGCCACAGTCCTGTCTCGAGAAGGTAAACGAAACGCCATGTTTAGCGAGGTGAAGCCTACCGGACTGCCCATTCCGGTCCATGGGAACCGAACAGGAAATTCGATGGCGGGCAGTGCGTTTCTGCTGAGGGGCAACGTTGCGACATGGCTGGTATCCTGTGCCCATCTTGTCTCTGGCTGTCGAGGCGGCACGCCAAATTCGCGTGATTATTTTGAACACGGTGTTATTAGAGTGCTTGGCTGCGACCTATTAATTCCCCTGAACATAACTGAGCCCAACCGCCTCGGGTTGGTAGAAGGCCTCACTCCGAATAAACTCGTCGACGCAATGGCAATTAAGCTTTTACAGCCCGAGCGCGAGGCTTTGGAAGCTTTTGGTTACTTCAGCCTCGCTGACGTGTCGGAAGTACGTCTCGGCGACCAAATCACTATATTTGGATTTCCGGGAATAAAAGACACGCCCATCCTCGCGGCCTCACTCGAGGGCACCGTCAAGCAGGCTGAGCAAGAGAGTTTCTCAATCTCAGTACCTAGTGCCGTAGGCTATTCAGGTGGGCCGGTTATCTCTGGAGCAAGGCTGGTCGGGATTGCCGCCGGTGACACTGGCTTTGCCCCGGATTTTGAGCATGGGGTAGTAACTTCGATGGCAGCATTGGCTCCATTCCTGCGTAGGCATGATCATGACTGACAACCAGACGACTGATGAAACGTCAGGTAGCGAGGATCCATCATCAATCGCTGCGGACTTGATTAGCGAAGCGGTTGAGCTGGACACCAAAGCGGAGAAGGTGAAACCGTTTGGCAAAAGAGATGAGTATTTCCATTATCACAACCAAGCCAGAGCAAAGCGAGATGAAGCAAAGACTATAGACCCAAAAGCTGCACGGATGATGCAGCGGCTTTGTGGAGACAACAAAAAATGACTGACAACCGGACGACCATTATTGGGTTAACTACGCTAACCTATTCAGATGGACGCGTAGAAAACTTTATCCCGCCCCTGAGTGTTCGTGGTGGTGAGTAGTAGGGCTCCCTCGGGGATCACCCTGCTTTGTCTCAACCTGAACAGAAAGCCTGTGGACTTATGGACAGCCGTTCCACGGCCGCTCGCGTCATGATGGACAGCCCTGCAGGCTGACCACAGGGCGCGGCTCTGCCCACAACGCCACAGGTTCAACACCAACAACAATCTCTTCATTCTTAAAATAAAATCTGCCGATCCGGTGTTGTCCCCTACCGAAAGTCCCGTGCCTTCAACAGCTCCGATCCCTGAAGCAACGGCGTGCGGTCTTCCAGACTGAGCACAACGACATGGATCACATCACCTTCCTTCTGAAGCCGTCCCTTGCAGGCCAGAAGACGGGACGCGAGAAGAGGAAGCCGGTGTTCCTCCTGCACATCCTTCCAGACAATCAGATTGGCCGTGCCGGTTTCGTCCTCGATCGTGACGAACATGGTGCCGTTCGCCGTTCCTGGCCTCTGCCGCATCAACACCAATCCGGTGAGCTGAATCCGACGCCCATCCCGTAGATAAGGGAGATCCCCGCAACGAACGATCCCTTCTTCTCGTAAGACCTCCCGTAGAAACGCGACGGGATGCCCGTTCAGACTGAGTCCCGTCGCCCGATAATCCTCATGCACTGAGGCCCACTCTGACATCAGTGGCAAGGTAATCTCCGGTTCGATCACTTCCGGCAGCGGAAAGTTCCGGCCCCGATCCGCTGCCTCAAACAACGGCAGGGCGGTATCCGCCAGCCCTTTGATCGACCAAAGCGCTGCCCGCCGCATCTGCCCGAACACCCTAAAGGCATCTGCTTCCGCCAGACATTCGAGGGCAGAGACCGGCACATCCGCACGGCGCCACACATCATCAATGCTCTCATAATCCGGCATACGGGCGGCGATCAGGGCTGCGCCGTGTCCGTTCGCCAGCCCCTTCACCATTCGAAAGCCCAGCCTGACGGCCGCGTGCCGTCCGTTCCGGCCGCGCTCCAGCGTGCAGTCCCACCGTGAGGCGTTGATGCAGATCGGCCGGACCTCGACCCCATGCCGCTGTGCGTCCTGAACAATCTGCGAGGGCGCATAAAATCCCATCGGCTGAGAGTTCAGCAGGGCGGCACAGAACACATCCGGATAATGGCATTTCATCCAGGCCGAGGCGTAGGCAATCAGGGCAAACGAGGCGGCGTGGCTTTCGGGGAACCCATAGCTGCCAAACCCTTCGAGCTGCGCGAAGGTCTGTTCGGCAAACTCGTGCTCATAGCCGTTGGCCAGCATCCCGTTCACCAGCTTGTCCCGGAACGGTGACACCCCACCTGTCATTTTGAATGTTGCCATCGCACGGCGGAGCTGGTCCGCTCCGCCTGGCGTGAAGCCCGCGCAGTGAATCGCGACCTGCATTGCTTGCTCTTGGAACAGCGGGACACCCAGTGTTTTCCCCAGAATTCCGCGCAGGGTCTCGGACGGGTAGGTGACAGGCTCCAGTTTCTCTCTTCTGCGGAGATAGGGATGGACCATATCGCCTTGGATCGGACCCGGCCGGACGATCGCCACCTGAATCACCAGATCGTAAAAGGTTCGGGGCTTCATGCGCGGCAGCATCGACATCTGTGCCCGGCTTTCGATCTGGAACGTGCCGAGCGTGTCCGCCTTCTGGATCATGCGATAGGTCTGCGGATCCTCGGCCGGGATCGAAGCGAGATCCATGCGGGTCTGATACACGGTGTGCAGCAGCTCGAACCCGCGACGCAGACAGCCGAGCATTCCTAATCCCAGAACGTCCACCTTCATGAACCGCAACACGTCGATGTCGTCCTTGTCCCAGACGATGATCTGTCGCCCGTCCATGGCCGTCGGCATCAGGGGCACAAGCTCGTCCAGACGATCTTCGGTCAGCACAAATCCGCCCGGATGGGTGCCAAGCTGGCGCGGAAAGCCGAGAAGCAGGCGCGCGAGATGGAAGGTCAGACTGAGGCGGCGATCTTTCAGGTTCAGGCCAAGATTGGCCGCTCGCGCCTTGCACAGATCGGGATCGGCTAACGATGAGGCGATATGTTTTGAAAGCTGGCCGGTCAGATCTTCGGGCAGCCCCAGAACCTTCCCCACTTCCCGCAACGCGCCTTTGGGCTGATAGCGCTGCACGGTCGCGCACAGGGCCGCGCGGTGGCGGCCGTAGTGACGGTAGATCCACTGGATGACTTCTTCGCGGCGGTCGCTCTCGAAATCCACGTCGATGTCTGGCGGTTCCTGCCGTTCGGCCGAGATGAACCGCTCGAACAGCAGGCCCGAGCGGACCGGATCAATACTCGTGATGCCCAGAACATAGCAGACGGCCGAGTTTGCGGCCGATCCCCGTCCCTGACAGACAATGCCAAGCGAGCGGGCATGACGGACAATGGTGTTCACGGTCAGGAAATACGGCGCGTAGGCCAGAGAGCCGATCAGCTTCAGCTCGTGGGCAATCTGCGTCTCGACCTCAGGCGGCGCCCCGGCCGGGTAGCGACGCGGTAGCGCGGCCTGGACCAGGCGTGTCAGGGTCTGCTGCGCGCTTTCGCCTGTGCGCTCGGTTTCGGTCGGATACTGGTACGTCAGGTCATCGAGACTGAAAGCACAGGCCTCGGCAATCCGTCGCGTGTTGGCCAGGGCGTCAGGAAAGGCGGCGAACAGGCGGGTCTGCTCTTCAGGGGTTTTCAGATGGCGATCGGCGTGAACATGACGGCGATTGCCAAGATCATCGACGGTACAGCCTTCCCGGATCGCCGTGACGACGTCCTGAAGAACGTGACGGCGCGCATCGTGGTAGAGAACATCTCCCGTCACAACGCAGGCCAGACCTTGTGGCGCACTGAACGCCGCGAGCGCGTGAAGCCGCGCCAGGTCTCCCAGCTGTCGGAGCATGGTCAGCGCGAGAAACCGGATTTCTTCTTCGCCTGCCCTTTGTCCGGGCAGGTCCAGCAGGCTCTGAACGTGCCCGGGAAGCGCGGCCAGATCCTCAGGCGGCAACAGGATCAGGAGGAGATCCGGTGCCGCTGCGACGAGATCCTCCCACTCCAGAAGAAACACGTCCCGCTCGCCCCGGTGATGACCAAGGGTCAGGAGCTGACACAGACCCGCCCAGCCTGCGCGATTGCGGGGATAGGCCAGGAGCGCGCTGCCATCGCGCAGAGTTAGACGACATCCCGGTAGAAGACGCAGACCGGCCTCACGCGCCGCCAGATGCGCGCGGATCACGCCGGCCACGGTGTTCCAGTCGGTCAGACCGATAGTGTTATACCCCAGGGCCTTTGCCTGGAACATCAGTTCATCCGGCTGGCTGCCCGAGCGCAGGAACGAAAACGAAGATGTCACCTGCAATTCGACGTAAGGCGCGCTCATGGCTCAGCGCCTGTGCGGATGCGGGTGCCGGCTGCTGTCAGGCGCGTTGCTGGTCGGCGCGCGCATGACCACGAAGCCCGAGCGTTCCAGATAGGCGACCAGCCGTTCGGCCACGAGACGGGCCATCAGCTCGGCGGCGTCATGAGTCCGCCTGCGTCCGTCGTAGCAGAGCGCGTGCATCAGGACTTCGGCCACGTCCGAGGTGCTGGCCGGGATCAGGTCATCACGGGGCTCCATCAGAAGATCCCCTGAAGAAACCAGTCGCCCGACCCGGACCAGTCGTGGGCTCCGTCCCCTTTGCGAAACAGCCACAGGCGCAGGCCGGTCGTGGTCTCGACCTGCCAGTAGTCGCGGATCGCGCCGTAGCTTTCGGCCGTCTGCCACCACTCACCCAGCAGACGTTCGGGGCCATCGGCCGCCGCAATGCGATGCGTTTGTCGCTTTAGGACGAACTGGCGGGGCGCACCGTCCGGGAGCAGGGCAGTCACCTGCACCCGGACGGGCAGATCGAACAGGATGTTCGGCCGCGCCCAGAGCATCTGGCTCGCGAAAGGCGGTTTTGCCATGTCGTCCGGGGAAACGCGAGACTGCGCGTCCTCTGGCCAGGCGGAAAACCGGGGCGCGAGCTGGTGGACAGAAACAACCCCCGGACGGTTCAACAGCCGGTCGATGAGGCTCGCGGGCAGCGTGTCCGCCTGACAGTCCTCTGGGTCTGAGAGCACCGGGCGATCCGGGCCGGCCTCCATGGGCTCGCTGGCGCTGATCGTCAACGTGACAGCCTCGATGCCAAAGCCGGGCTCAATCCGGGAAATCTGATCCTTGAGAAGACGGATGATGCGGGGCGTATCCGAGCTCGCATCGGAGGTGCCCACCCGGATGGCCTGGACCGTGCTGTCAACACGCACACAGAGAAAATCGATTTGCCGTGCGCCTTCCCCGCGACGGGACAGCGAGGCGCAGGCTTCCGGCACAAGAGCCTCGATCACGGTCGCAATCGCTTCGGCCGTGCCGATAGGCTCAACAAGCGAGCGCGAGAGCGAGATCCGGTCACGCACCTGAACCACGTTCAGCGGCCTGGTCTGACGGCCAAGGGCTTCATCCAGACAGGTGAGAAGCTCCACGCCGAACCGCTTGGTCAAAGGCGCGCGGGGAAGTGCCGCAAGCGCGCCAATGGTTGTCAGTCCAAGGCGATTGAGACGGGACGCTGTTTCCGGGGCAATCGGCAGGGCCGAACAGGGCAGTCGGTCCAGAGCCTGTTTTTGCTGACCGGGCGGAATGACATAGGCCCGATCGAGGCAGGAGCGTGCGAGTGCGCGCGAGGCCGCGGCACTGTCACTTAAAGCCAGAGAGCAGACATGACCTTTTTCGGAAAGACGCATCCGGACGAGTGACAGCATGGCCTCTTCGCCGCCGTAGAGATGGGCACAGCCGGTTGTGTCGCTATAAAGGCCATCGGGCGCATCCAGAGCGGGCAGGGGTGAAAGCCACAGGAGCCAGGAACAGAGGTCCAGCAGAGCCTCATCATCGGCGTCTGTGTCCTGCTCGACGCACAGGAGATCCGGCACAAGGCTCCGTGCCTGGGCCAGCGGCAGGCCGGGTTTCAGCCCGGCCGCCAGTGCCACCGGATTGACGGCCGTGAGCGTCTGGCGGTTGTGCTCAGGCGCGTGCACGACAAGCGGGCGATCGGGAGGGTAATGATCCGGCTGGCAGAGCTGGAGGCGCTCGGTGCGCCAGAAGGGGAGCCACAGGGCGAGAAAGCGGCGCATGGTCAGGACAGTCGAGGTGCCAGTGGGCAGGACGTCCTCCACGCACCCGCAACAGCGAGACGGAAAGACGGCGGGGGCCGGGAAGTGGCAAACCCTGTCCCGGCAGACAGAGAGGGGCTGAAGGATGAGAGGTGATCTGCCAGCGTGTGGCGCAGGCGCAGGGGTCTTTGCCGGAGGAGCGGGAGACGCTGACAGGGCGCAGGAAGAAGCCGGTATTCCCGCTGCTTTCGGCGGCGAGGTTCAGACGACGCACTTCTGTCAGGGAGGGAATATGCGGACCGGATATCACGACAAGAGCGCGCTCGGGACCGCGCAGGATGTCCTCGGCGACGGCCAGAACACTGGCGTCATCGCTTTCAACGCAGATCAGGTGCCGGATCGACATTCCGGTCTGATGCAGTCCCCAGGCATGAAGTTGAGGGGGAGCCGTCCCCAGCCAGAAAACAGGCTGGCCACTGCGCGCGAGCAGAGGCAGAAGCAGGGCGAGGCTGGCCCCGATCTCGAGCGGATCGGGCACAAGGATGTCATGCAGGCTGGCGGTTTTGAGGCCGCCGCCCAGATGGTTATCGACCGGTAGCAGGCCTGTTGGCAGCACCCGGAGTATAGAGTGAGACAGGCTCCGACGCTCCAGGCATCGGACCTGCTCGCGCAGACGCGCCAGCGCGTTCGAAGTCATGACTGTTCTCCTTAATGAGAACAGAAAGAGAACAAATGAACGCGGGACGCAAGTTAATTTTTGAGAGACACCGCTGTGTAAGACAGCGTTATCTCTCCGCCCAACAGGCTTAGAAGAGCAGTTTATCAGCCCATTTTGAGCGTTGTCAGGGTCTTCTTTGCGGTCGTCACTGCGCCGATAAGGGCGACCTCTTTTGATTCTGTCTGCTCCGCCAGCAGGTGCGGAAGATTGTGCACAGCGTCGGCAGCAGCCTCAATGACCGAGAGCACGTGACGATGATCAGGGGAAAGATAGGATCTGCTCGTGGCGGTGGATTTGTGGACAGCCGCCTGCGGGCGGTCACTCACGCCCCCGGGACAGCTCTTGCGAGCTGACCCAGGGGCGCTCCTCTGCCCACAAGTCCACCGCACCAACAACAAAAGACTCTCTATTTCTTCTGAAAAGGAAACAGAGGCACAGCGATCGGTGTTTCTTCTTCGATAGTCTGTCCCGCATGGGACATTCGGCTTCAAAACAGAAGAGCAGTCATGTGTAACCTCTATGCCCAGACGTCCTCACAGGATGAGATCCGCGCTCTTGCGGAGGTTCTCAATGACCATACGGGCAATCTTCCCCTCATGCCGGATGTCTATCCGGATTACGCGGCGGCGATTGTGCGCAACAGGCAAAACGGCCGGGAGCTGGTTCTGGCCCGATGGGGTATGCCGTCTCCGGCCTTTGCCCTCAAAGGACACAAGGTCGACCGGGGGGTAACGAACATCCGCAATACGGCGTCTCCGCACTGGCGACGCTGGCTGGGCGTTCCGCATCGCTGCGTGGTGCCGTTTACGGCCTTCTCGGAACAGGCGCGTCAGGATGACGGATCGTTTCGTTCAGTATGGTTTGCCGCCGATGAGACGAAGCCTCTCCGCTTTTTTGCCGGGATATGGACGTCCTGGACCTCGGTGCGCAAACTCAAGGAAGGCGAGGTCACGGCCGATCTTTTCGGCTTCCTGACAACGGAAGCAAACGCAGTGGTCGCGCCCTACCATCCCAAAGCCATGCCCGTTATTCTGGAAGACCGGGGAGAGATCGAGACCTGGCTGACGGCCCCCACACCGGCCGCCCTGAAACTGCAGAGGCCGCTGAAAGAGTCATCCCTTCAGGTTCTCTGATCAGATGAGCGATCTAGCTGGCTGTCTTTCCCTTGAGGCGGGCAATTAGCCGGGAACTTCGCATCATGGCTTCATCCGCCTGATCCATGGCTGCAGCCAGATCCTCATAATCGAACTGAACCGGATCCAGCCGGGCTATCGGCGGGAGCTGCGTCATCTCGTCCTTCGGGATAGATTGTGTCGTGAACGGATCATTCTTGCGCGGGCGCCCGCGCTTTCGGCCGGGAGTGGGTCGCTTGGGCGGTGTCACAACGTCGCGGAGGGAGTCCATTCCGGCAAGACCGAACAGGCGATGAGCGGCCCGATGGGTGACTTCCACAACAATGCCTCGGTCCTGGAACACGCTGAGAAGCTGTAGCGCGCTTTTCAGCGACATGCCGAGACGATCCGCCAGCATGGACGCGGACATGAGCGGCTGGATCGCCAGCACATTGATCGCCTGGGGTGCGCGCGAATGCCGACGTTGCGCGCCGCATCTCTCAAGCGCCTGCCTCCTGGCTCGCTCCAGCTGACGGAGGAGATCGTGCGCCTCGCGGACTTCGGCCAGAAGAGCATCAAGCCACCAGCACAGCCAGGACTCAATTTCCCAAGGGGTTCCTGGCGTGAGTGACTCAATGCCTGTCAGGATCAAAGGCGTCCGGAGAATATCATGGGAATGCCAGTACCGCCCTAACGCTGCACAGAAGGGAGCACGGTGACGCCCGGACGCCAGCCAACGATGAAAAGCACTGCCTGCATCGAGGATCGGTCCCCAGCCTGACGACTGATCGTTCAGGAACGCTTCAGCTTCGGCAATGGCATTTGTCTGCATCTCATCCGGGTGAGCATGCCAACGCCAGAGCGTAAAGGCATGAGAGGCAGCATCCACGGACGTGCCGCGCTCGAAACTGTCCTGCCCGACCACTTTCGGAGCAAGACCATGCAGTTCAGCGACGAGATACCAGGGATCAATCATCCAGCCATCGACAGCGCAGTGACGCTGGATGGCAGCCAGGCGTTGTCGGAACACAACAGCAGGCGTCACTGACGCCCCTCTCAGCGCCTGGTCCAGACGTCCCAGTTCGAGACTGAGGCGGGTCAATCTTTCAGCGAACGGAGGAGCAGCCACTTAATCTACGAGGCGTCGCTCTTGGAAACGTCCGCAGCATAAGAGTTCCATACGGGCTCCAGATACTCGATAAGCTCTTTCGGCAGGGGAATGGAATGATTGGTCTTAATCAGCCGGTCGCCTATCAGCTCGATCTGATCCATGGAAAATGGAGGAGCATCCTTTAAGTCTCCGACAAAAACCGGCTCGATCAGCGTCCACTTCAACCCGCATGGAGAAGTGTGTATTTTCTTAATGTCTGAGTGCTGGAGATCCGTGGGCACTGACTTGGAGAGGCTGGCCTTCAGGGCCGCAAACGTCCGGAACCCATGCTGTTTGGAGAGGCGTTCGAGAGCTTGCGTGTAAGACAATGCGCCAGACTGGCTTTCCTGTCGGGCCTGTCTTTTGAGTGCTTCAAGAGAAATCGTCATCTGAAATCCTCGACCGGAAGACTGAGTCACAGGGCCTGATTTGCGTCACACTCCGAACGGGACGTTATGACAATGCGTCTGAGAGACTTTTCCGTTGTTTCACAGGCCGGAAGGCGCACTATGTCTCTCGCCTTTAGCAGGATAATTAGCATCTTCCATCTAGACTGAATAGGATTACAATCGGTTGATTTGATCGTTAATTGGACATGCGAACCACTGTTCCCAGGGCGTAGATGAGCTGCTCACTAGACTCTCACGCGGTACGACATTTTAGTCCAACCAGTGTCCCAACAAGGGGGATTAGCTCTCTGAGTCAGTCAGGGCCACAATGCCCTAATTTCGTAGCACTCGTCTGTCCATCGTCAGGACAAAATGTTGATTGCATCCATATCCGCCAACCTTTCACACAGTCTCGAAAAGAGAAAATTATTGAAAGCTTTCTTTGATAACCTTTAATAAGATTGTTTTTTCAAGTTCTCTGATAAAGGTTTGGGCATGAAGCGAACTGAACTATCCGGTGGTGTCCGTGAGCGTCTGGTGCGTCTTCCAGCCCCTTATGAGCATCACTACGGGGTTCTTCCTCTCCCTCTTCCGGAGGAAGGAATTCCTCTTGAAGAAATCACAGCGGTGCATTCCGAAGCCCAGCTGGCATTGGGACAGGCTGATGAGATTGCACGCTCTCTCCCAGACCCTTATCAGATCAGTCGTATTCTCAGCCGCCGTGAAGCTGTCAGCAGTTCGGCGATGGAAGGAACCCATAGCACCCTGGATGAACTTCTTATTGCTGACGAAGATGACGACCAGGGGGGGCAGGTGGTTCGACAGGTTCGGGATTACGCGCTGGCTCTGGAGCGGTTCGTGCCATCGGCTCTTATTGCGGGCCGTCAAATCTTTCAGGTCGATCTGATCCAGAACCTGCATCGTAGTGTACTCGGGCATGATGCATCCTACCGGGATACTCCAGGAGATTTCCGGCAGGAGGTCGTATGGATTGGCGGCAATGGGCACATTGCGTACTCTGTCTATAATCCTCCACCACCGGCTGAAGTCCCTCATTTTCTGGAAGAGACCCTGGATTACATGCGGGAAGACGGGATGCAGATGATGACCCAGTCTCTGATTACCCGGATGGCGTTAGCCCATGCTCATTTCGAGGCTGTTCATCCGTTCCGAGATGGAAATGGCCGTGTAGGTCGGCTCCTGCTGCCTTTGATGATGGCAGCTGAGAAACACGTTCCGCTCTATCTCTCACCGTATATAGAGCTCCACAAACAGGCTTATTATGCAGCACTCAAACAAGCACAGCAGAAACTGAACTGGCTTCCTCTGATCGGCTTTGTATCGAATGCCATTGTTCAAACGGTTCAGGAGTTACGCATCACCCGTGAAGCTCTCAGAACCCTGAACGCTGCATGGTTGATTCGTCGTTCATTCCGAAAGGGATCAGCAGCGCTACGAGCGCTTGATATCCTTAGGGATTATCCGGTTCTGACGGCTCCACGGCTGGGAACTTTGCTGTCGATTACGCCACCCGCTGCTCACACGGCAATTGGCCAGCTTTGCCAGGCTGGGATACTAAGAGAGCGAACTGGCTATGCCCGCAATAGGATTTACGTTGCAGATGAAGTGCTTGGCATCCTGAACCGACCTTTTGCGGAAGATCCTATCGTTCCAGGCACGGGCGCTCAACTCTAACGCTATTCCTTTGATTGTGGTCAGAGAGAAAACAAGACTTTTATATTATGATTTCCAGCACTAAAAATTATGTCGCATAATATTTGTTATGCCAACTATAATGTTTTTCGTTCGATCCCGATTGGAGGGTTCTTCTGTGATTTCATTCCTCCGGATCTGATTGGGGGCATGGATCATGAAACAGCTTGGTTTCTTTGATGTTGAAGAGCGGCTTGCTCGATTGAGCGGACTTGGCGATCAGCTCGAAGCGTTTTCCCGGACGGTGGATTTTGAGGTGTTCCGCCCTGATCTGGAAAAGGCCCTGGCTTATTCAGATCAGGGCGGCCGTCCGCCGTTTGATCCGGTACTGATGTTCAAAATCCTGGTGATCCAGACGCTGAACAATTTGTCTGATGAGCGGACAGAGTATCTGATCAACGGCCGCCTGTCATTCATGCGTTTCCTTGGCCTGGGGCTGTCGGACCGTGTGCCGGATGCCAAAACACTCTGGCTGTTCCGCGAGCGTCTGACCCAGGCGGGGACCATTGAAAGACTGTTTGACCGATTTGACGCGACCCTGCGGAACGCGGGTTATCTGCCGATGTCGGGCCAGATCCTGGATGCAACACGGGTGGCTGCTCCGAAGCAGTGCAATACCAATGCGGAGAAAGCTGATCTGCGAGCAGGAGGTATTCTCGAAGACTGGCAGGACAAGTCCGCAAAGCTGTCGCACAAGGATCGTCATGCACGATGGACACTGAAGTTCACGAAGGCGAAGCGGCAGGACGATGGAACCATGCCACCCAGCGATCTCGCCAACCCGTTCTTTGGCTACAAATCACATATCTCCATCGACCGGAAGTTTCGGTTCATCCGCAAATGGAAGACGACGCATGCCGCCGCCAGTGATGGCGCACGATTGAGAGAGGGGCTTCTGGATAAAACCAATACGGCCTCAACGGTGTGGGTCAACACGACCTATCGCTCAAAAGCCAACGAAGACTTCATGGGCAAAGAGGGTTTTGTCTCAAAGGTCACAGAAAAAAACCGCATCTCAAACCGATGCCCCTGCATATCCAGAGATCCAACGCGGGAAAATCGGTGATCCGATCCCGCGTTGAGCACGTCTTTGCCGATCAGAAGTCACAGACAGGATTGTTCATCCGGACCGTCGGCATCACCCGAGCCACCATGAGGATCGGGCTCGCCAATATCGTGTCTACAACATGCGCCGCTTCCTCTTCCTCGAAAGATTGAACGCGAGCGCATAGCTATCCAGCGGGGGACAGCCCCTGATCTGCTCAAAACGCTGATCAAAAGCAACTCCAAAGAACCGTCAATCAATACGTCAAAAACCAGAAATTACGGGCCAAGACATATCAATAAACGGCTTTTCGATTTCTCCGATTTTCAAATCCGCCAATTGGACGTCATTTCAACGCCGCCACCAGCCTCTTCGCCAGATGTAGCCGCGCGGAGTCCAGAACCAGCGGCCCGGCTCCCAGACATAACCTCGGCGTGGCAGGGGCACCATTTCGTAGGGTGGCACCGGTGGTGGGGAGCGAATGATCGTGACGGGAGGTGGTGCAATCACGACAGGCGGAGGTGGCGGCGCGACCACGACTGGTGGCGGAACGACAACTGGTGGTCCAGCATAAATCCACGGCCTGGCCTCCGCCGGAGCCGCACTCAGCATGGTCGCGGCGAAAGCCACGGCCAGCAACCTCCATCTAACGCTATCAGGCATTGTTCTGGTCCACTCTGAACACGCGATGATGCTTTATAGCATGATGCTCGTGAAATGGGCATCGGTCCGTCTCACTCGCGAAGACGCGCAGGCAATGAAGACGCGAACGATAGAGGACGCCCAAACCTGCCCTTCTGCATTTTTGATGCCTCTTGACACCATGCATGGAGTTCCCAGATTGAATTTGCCGACCGCCGAAGGGGTCGGCAGACAGAACTATCAGTTTTGATCTTGTGTCCATGTTGCTCAAAGGAGGATATGGCTATGAGAGCCACCGTTGATTTTGCTCCCCTGTTCCGTTCGAGCGTGGGCTTTGACAGAATGCTCAATGCCCTTGATCTCGCCGGTCGAATTCCGACGGCCGATAACTGGCCACCTTACGATATCATCAAGACCGGTGAGGATGATTACCGCATCGACATGGCGGTTGCCGGACTTGCCGAGAACGACCTAGCGATCACCCAGGAGCGCAATACTCTTGTCGTGACAGGACGAAAGGCACCGGAGCCGCAAAGCGCCGCCGAATATCTCCATCGGGGTATTGCGGGCAGAGAATTCGAACGCCGCTTCGATCTGGCCGAGCATATGAAAGTCACCGATGCGCACTTCGAGAACGGACTTCTGTCCATTACCCTGAAACGTGAGATACCCGAAGCGATGAAGCCGCGTCGTATCGCGATTACGTCCTCTACGACACGCGCGGAGGAAGCCGTGCCCCAGATCGAGGCGCGGAAAGAGGCAGCCTGATGGCGTGACGAAACCTCTCCCCCGGCCATTCATCCGGCCGGGGGAGAGTCTCGAAAGGTCATGAGCATGAAGAGGATGAAAATATTTCTGTCGTGCGCTGCTCTGGGCTTGTCTCTACTGAGCCAGTCGGACGCACATGCTGCTGATCTTGCACGGGCGGCTGCAACATCGTTCGATGCGAGGGCGACTGAGGGAACGTCCACAATCCCCAAAACCGGAGCTCGCACTCATTACGAAGACGGCACAGGTGATATGCTGGTCGACAGCTTGAACGCAAGCCAGTTGGATCAGAATTACAAGGGGCCGGTCTATTATCCCGGACAACCTATTCCGCCGTTCCGGCCCATCGACACAGATCATCTGGCGCCGTCAGGGCCAGAGACGACGAAGAACACGCCCTCATCGCACGGGACGTAATGGGGCTTTGAGTAAAGGCGGCGTTAGAGACCGCCTTTACCTCGATTCTTCAGGATGAAGACCGTTCAGGCTCACAGCGGGCCGCAGGATTATCTTCGAGAGGCGCCTGTTCCCTGGCGTCGCGCGCGACACGCGCATCCTGCTCGCGAACCAGCCAGTAGACGATGCCCAGAGCCAGAACAGCTGCCGAGAGAGCGAACAGTTCCATGGCAGTCACATCATGCAGATCCAGCAGGATGAATTTGCGGGCAATCGCCAGGAGGGCGATCAGGACGATGGTTCTCACCCGGATAACGTTCTCATGCTGGGCAAGAACGACCAGCAGGGAGTGTTTGAACTCAAGAGCGATGATAACAGTAAAGATCGCGCCAAAAATCGCCTGGAAGATCGTCTGGTTGATCGGATCGATCCCGACATCGACGACCAGATGCCATACCGCGCCGATCAGATGAATCGTCGCGATGGCGGTTACCAGCATGATGAGCGCAATCAGGGTCAGAATGATCGCCTGTTCAAAACGCTCGTAGAATGTCAGGCCCCTGAACAGCTTGATGAGGCGGGACCAGTCCCTGCTCTGCCAGGAACGTTTCATGGAGAGGTCTTCCATAGCCGTTTTCCCATCTATGAATTGCGTTATAGTTCCCACGTCCTGGGTCTGGTTTTTCTTTTAGCGATGGAGAATGTCCGCATGCAGGACACGTTACGGATCACGGGCGCTCACCGCCCGTTCGAACCGCCTCCGCTTCCTTCTCGGGAGAAGGAGCAGCGCCCGCATCCGGCGCTTGCACCTGACGAAGAGGAGCCACCAATCGATCCGGACAAGGAAGGACTGGTCGAACCGCTCGATCCCTCGGATGTGGATGCGGACCCACATGCGGACTGAAACAGTCTGCGGAAAGACACGTGGTCGTTCCGGCGCACATCCGGGTCAGAGCCGGTGCCAGCGTGGCAGACGACAGGACAATGTTCTGGCATGATCTCGCACGGCCTTTGGCAAGGCCGATGTCAGCTGGTTTTCGAGGTCTCCCAACGACCAGCCCAGGGCCTTGGCCATGTGCGCGCGGTCAGCGACAGGCAGGAGTTTTCGGACCACGGCGACGGTCGTTGGTTCCGGGTCTGACGCGGTTCTCCAGCGAGAAACCCGATCGTAAACCCGGTGGTCAGCCGCCCGACGCATGAGGCCGTCATATCCCCGATCTCTTTCCTCGTCGCCAAGATAGTCGGCCAGCAGGACCGCCAGTTCTGTGCCGATCTGAACGGTCGGAAGCGACATAATTCTGTTCGGCCTGTCCGTGTGAAGAGTCATGATGCAGTCCTCAGGCTGGCGCGCGTGTCGCCCGATGTCAGAGCCGTCGCATCCAGAGGGCTGACGCTCAAGCCCGAAACAGTGGCGGTGACGTCGACATGCACGGACCCGAACAGATGGAGGAGGGCGCCCTGAGGCGTATAGGTGCCCTTGACGGCTGCCGAGGTCCGGCCGTCCATAAGGGGCGGGTCGACAAGGACCGGGCACCCGGTCTGCCGGCCCAACATCTCGATGGCGCGGGCCAGTGGCATGGATGGAATGTTCACCGGCTGCTTTTCTGTCTCGCACGACAGCACATCATGCGGCGCATGAGCTGATGTCGGCGAGGCTATTCCGACCAGCAGCATGAGGACGAGACCGACAGCGACGTGTGGTCTCTCCCTCTGCCGAAGGCGCCAAGGTTGCTTGGCCGTCTGTTCCGCTCGCTCCGTCTCTCCGGCGGAATGCGACCAAACTGGCCCCATCGTCACAAGTGAACGGGGCAAGGAGGGATGGTTATTCCAATAGTCCTGAAGCGCCTTCAGGTTGAGAAAATGGATAAAACTCGACATCTCCCTGTTCTCTCTGCTTTCGACCTCACCTTCAGAGACGCGGGGCCTCCGATGGAAGGCCCCGCTCCACCCTCTCATTCGTGCGGTCGTTCCAGAAAAGACGGCGTTTCCGCTCGGAGAAGGCGTTTCTGATCTACCCGGCGCGGTCAGTGCCTTACGCCGCGACCGGAACTGGCGGTGCGGCTCTTGCCCGCATGGGGAGACGGAACGCGAGATCAGAAGCCAGGGGATCACACCCGGCAGGGGCGACCGCGCCCGCCTGGACCAGGCGTTCCAGCGTGGAGCGAAGTCTGATCCCCGGTATACCGGTATGGGCCACCAGAGATGTTAGCGTCACGCCACGTCCGTCATGACCCAGGCGGCGGAGCACGGAGAGGACACGCGGAGCTAGCGGATCGTCTCCGAAAAGGGGGCGCGTTACCATGATACGCCTCCCTCCAGTCGGTTGCGCCATCTCCGGGCGGCTGTGCGCAAGGAGCGGCGATAGCGGGAATAAAGTCCTTTCAGTGTCGACATCCACATCCTCCGATTAAAGCAACATGGATTCCAGTTGTCCGGCTCAGGGAGCCTATGCCGGACCCGATGGCGTCCGGCGAAAGCAAGATTGGAAGAGATGCTTGCCTCGTCAAGAGGGCACGAAATGCAGATTCTTTTTCATGAATAATTTTATTATTTATGTTTGTATTTATTTTCTGTGGCGGTGTTGCGGGCAAAAATTACATGGGTTTTGTTGATTTTCGTTAACCATCATGGCGATGATCGCAGAAAATCAATATATTTTCCTTCTATGATGGTGGCCTGGGATTTTTGGGCCACCACTTGGCTTATAGAGCGCTTCCAGCGTGTCCGTTCGTCGGGACTTCCGTCCGCATCTCGACGGCGGGGGTGAGAGCCTTGGAACCAGTCTTTTGATCTCCGAGATTGTCAACTGCCATCGGCGCGGGGAGCGTCGCACAGGACTTGCTTCCGGTGCGTGACACATGAACGATTGGCGCCGCCTGACCGTTCGATGTGATCGTGATCGTCTGCATACAGGCGGTGGGTCCACCGGTGCTGACCGTTTCGAAACGCTGCCAGGACATGCTCTGCTTCGGGAGGTCGTGACCAACAGCCGGAACGGCGCGCAGGACGCCGTCCAACTGCGAGGCCAATGTCCGATCGGCCGCCTCCATGAGAGCCATATTGCGTGCCATCATGCGATCAACGGCCTCGAACATGTCGATATCGGGCATTGCCGCTGTCGTCGCGATGCCCTGGACCGGGACCAGGATACCGACCTGGTGTCCCCGTGCGTCAACGACGCGCAACGCATCTTGAGCCTGCGCAGGCAGTGCAGCCGCGCAGCAGGCCAGTGTAGCAACAAAGGCGCCGGCCTGAATCATACGAGAAAAATGCATTTTGGAATCCTCCGTGTCTGTTAAGCAGTGTCGGACGACGGCAGGAATATGGGCTGGGTAAATAGCGCTAGCAAGAGGTGGAAGAAGCAGGCGTCAGTCCGTGATTTCAAGCTGTGCCAGATCGGCAATCCGTTCCGGTTCGGTCGGCTACCATCCCAATGCCTACCGGGTCAGGACGCTAGAGGCGGCCATGTCGAAGCCTGCGAATATCGCAAACTGCCCGAAAAACGCAGGTATTTCGTCTGCTGAGAGGGAACGGACCGGTAGATCCAGACGGCGGTCGAGTGTCTCGACGATATCGCGCATCGCCACGCCCTCTTCGGTCACCGTATTCCAGGCAGAACCCGTTGCGCCCTTCTCGATGGCCAGCCGGTAAAGGCGGCCGACATCCAGAACATGCGCTGCAGGCCACAGATTACGCCCCTCGTCGACATATGCTCAGGTCCCATTTGCACGAAAAATCTCGATCAGCGGCTTGATAAGCCCCTGCTGCCGGGTCATGGACCTGCGGCAAACGCACCACCGAAGCACCCGCTGATACCATCAAGCACATTGATCACCCAGTTCTCGACTCCTTCGCCTTCGAACACTCGATATTCTCGGTCGACGGCCAACCGGACCTGACCCTGGTCGTCTATAATCCGGCAATGCCGGCGGACGCCGACAAACTCAGAACCGTCCTGTCTCACCGTAACGAAGCTGATGAGTAATCCGGCGGACACAGCGCACCATGCACTGCCTGTTTGGGGTTATCGAACAGGCCGGTCGCCCCGCTATCAGCGGTGCCGCGTTACCTCCGCTCCTTAGCAACTGTGTTTAAGCGGCGGAGCTAATGCGCCATGGCAGGCCTGTTTTGAGGACGGCGTTGGCGATTGTGATGAGACACCGTGCGATAGCGACGATCACCAGTTTATGTGGCTTGCTCCGCTGTTTCATGCGTTTGGCGACAGCTCTCAGAACAGGATTATGGCAGGCAGCTGCCAATCCTGCTTGGAACAGGACGTGACGGAGAGATCTTCTTCCCCCTGAAATGACACGTTTCCCCCGCATCGCGCCACTATCGTGAGCCATTGGTGCAAGTCCGGCCATGGCAGCAGCTTCTGTCGCCGTCATACGGCCGAGTTCCGGCATTTCTGCGAGAAGCATGGAGACTGATACCGGGCCGATCCCAGGAATGGAGCGGAGAAGTTCTGCTTTCGCGGAGAGTTCTTCTGCCTCTGCGATAACGCTTTTAATCCGTTGTTCGAGCTCGCTGATCTGGCTTTCGAGAAATGCTTTGAGACTGCTGTCCATGTCCTCCAGTTCAGCGCTCACACCCTGTTTGCGGCGCGCCGAAATCTGGGCAGAAAGCCGTTTACGTGCCTCCACCATCTGAGCTCTGCGCACCGTCAGTGCCCGCAGAAACTGGAGTTTTACATCCGGCAGTGTTCGTCCTGCTTCTGGACGAAAAGCCATAAAGCGCGCAATCAATTCCGCATCGATCTGATCGGTTTTCGCGCGTTTCCCCATGGAGAGTGCGAAAGCTTTGATCTGTGCAGGAGGCAACTGGACTGCATTGAGTCCCATACTGATGAGAAGACGCCAGAGTGCCCATTCCTGTCCACCGGTGGCTTCAAACCCAATTTTGAGACCGTCCGGCATACTCTGAAGAGTTTCCAGTAATCTGGCATGGCCATCAGGTGAATTCTGAAAACGAAATCTCTGCTTTTCTGGCAGGCAAAAGCCATCGAGCCAGTCTCGGGACACGTCTATTCCAATGACGGTTTGCGCAGACATATCACTCTCTCTTTCTTATGTTCGCGGTCCCGAAAGCGGGCCGCCGTCAACTGTTCGAGACGGTGAAGAGAGGCGAGATCAGCCTGCTAGAAAACGTGGTCAGGCTACCAGGTGTTAAGCGCTGTATCTCACCTCATGAACGCCCCTGGCCAGGGGCGTTCATGAGGTCATCATAACAGGCTGGAAACACATAAGGTGTTTGGTCCCGGGGTTTGATGAGGTGGATTGATAATGAATTTTTTTGGCTCTGAAGTCGGGATTTCACAGACATATTCGTAAGGCCACTCAAGCGTCTTGAGCCTTCTCTCGAAGTTATAGGCCGCCATGAAGTCGTTGAGGTGTTTCTTTAGCTGCTTATGGCTGTCCTCAGAAGTGCGTGCGCTCATCGATTACCTGTCCAGCTGGATTTCCGAAGCATGTATAAGCGTTGCGCTTCAGCGTTAGAGACGTCCGTTTCCGGATAACGGAATTAATAGTGATGATGTCCTATATGAGGCGTCTGTCGCCTGTCCGCTTCACGTTTTTTGAGCGGACAGGCAGATCAGGGGGGAAACGGAATGTCGGCAGTTGGGCGGTAGGACCGGAAAATCGGTCATTCGCGCAATCGATTTTCACGATACAAATGGGCGTCTCCTGAAGATCACCTACTTCGTCGGGGAGAGCTGCCCGCCCCGTGAGACGCCGCATATATGCACTCGTCATGCCAGCGATAGGTTCATGGTCAGTGCCTGAGGGACGGAGCAGAAACTGCGGCTGGCGCGAGGCTGAAGCGCTATTTCTTTTTGGAGGAAATTGCTTCAGACCGCCTCCGTTCTTTTACTTTGCCTTCGTAAAGGCATCGCGCAGGAAATGCGTTGCCTGGGCGATTGCGGCGGTGGATGCCGGCGTCTTGGCGAGCGCATTGAGCATAACAAAATCGTGGATCGTCGCGTTATAGCGGGTCGTTATGACAGGCACACCGGCTTCGACCAGGCGTCGGGCGTAGGCCTCGCCCTCGTCACGCAGGACATCGTTTTCATCTGTGATGACTAGCGCTGGCGCCTGCCCGTGCAGGATGGAGTCCGGCGTGTTCAACGGCGAGACATGCGGCTGGGCGCGGTCAGTGCCGGCAGGCAGATACTGGTTCCAGAAATAATCCATGGCTTTCGCTGTCAGCCAGGGGCCACCGGCGAACTCGCGATAGGATCCATCATTCATCGCGGCATCGGTTACCGGATAGAATAGGATCTGGGCTACGGGCCTGGGTCCATGCCGCTCCGCAACGAGGGCGGAGACGACCGCAACCATATTACCGCCGACGCTGTCTCCGGCGATGGCAATGCGGGATGGATCGATCCCGAATTCGACCGGATGACGAGCGACATACTCCAGAACCGCATAATCCTGCTCGATCGCAGTTGGATAACGCGCCTCGGGCGAGCGTTCGTAATCGACGAAGATCACCACCGCACCGCTGCCCGCCGCCAGGTCGCGCACGAGGCGGTCATGGCTGGCTGGGCCGCCCATCACCCAACCGGCACCATGATAATACACGATGGCGGGCGCATGGTTCGGGGCGTCGAGCGGGCGATAGATCCGGATGCGCGTGCTGCCGGTCGGGCCAATGGGAAGCACGCGATCGGTAATCCGAGCAGAGGGAGCGGTGACCTTCACCGACGCCTGCGCGCCGTCCAGTAGCGCACGGGCATCGTGCGGCGACAGCGACGGGATGGCCGGGGCGTGGGCGTCGGCGAGGCCGTTGAGGAAATGCTGGGTCGTGGGCTCTAGCACGGGGGCGGCGAGCGCGGGGGCAGCGGCAATAGCGGTAGCCAAGGCGATGGCTGTGGAGAGGCACTTCATGATGGAAAACTCCGTATCGATCAGGCTGCGATCGGCCTGTGAGGCACACTCAATATCGTTCGCGATATTATCGCTCAATATCAAAATATGCATGGCTCCCATGCATTAACATCGCCCAAGATTTGATATTGTGCGATATAATGGCCCTACTTATGGAGGACGATATGAACGAAGACCCATCCACACCTGATCTGTCGAATTTCGTGTGCTTCTCGCTGTATGCCGCGAGCCACGCCTTCAATCGGCTATACCAACCGCTGCTCGAGCCGCTCGGTCTCACCTATCCGCAATATCTAGTAATGACCGTCCTGTGGGGCAGTGACGGCAGACTTGTCGGCGAAATCGGATCACAACTCGATCTGGTCAGCTCCACCCTGACGCCGTTGCTCAAGCGGCTGGAGGGCGCTGGCCTTGTGGAACGCACCCGCGACCAGAAGGACGAACGACAGGTGCGCGTTCGTCTGACGGAGGCCGGTCGGGCCCTGCGCGTTCAGGCCGAGACGATTCCGGCTTGTGTGTTAGCGGCGACCGGGCTGTCGATCACCGAACTGCGGGACTTGCGTAATCGGGTCGACCGGCTGCGCCAAGCCGTCAGCTCTCCGCGTGCCCCGGGCTGCAAGTCCGACGATCATTGAGCCTGTCACCCGTCAATAACCATTTCCAGAGAGACTGGTCTTGAGTTCCCCTACGCCCTAGCTGTCAGGTTGTGAGACGTCATTGGCGTAAACCATGATACGGTCGACGTCGTTCATGATACTGACTTCTGTCATAGTTTTATAGCTTAGATTACGCAGACGTGGTCTCTGCCTGAGGCGCTCGGCGACTTTGGCGGTAGGCGAAAGGCCGCCCAGAACTCGCTGTCGGCGCAGGTTATAGGCGTGATTGAACCCATGCAGCAGGACTTCGAGATCCGTGTGGTGTGCGACGTTGATCGGCAGAACCTCGGTTGCGATGCGACCGTTGAACCGCTCGACCATCCCGTTCGTCTGAGGGGAATACGCTCTGGTTCGCCGACGATCGACATTCTGACAGGCTTTCTCGAAGGCGTCTGCAGTGAAGCACGAGCCTCGGTCGGTCAGGATATGCGTGATCCGGAAAGGAAAGGCGGTTTTGACGGTCTTTAGAAAATCGACGGCATTGGCAGCATTCTCGGCGTCGTAGACGGCCAGATGCACGAAACGTGAGCAGCGGTCGATCGCGACATACAGGAAGCGTTTACGGGCCTCGCCATCTTTGGTTTGCAGCTTCGGCAGATGCTTCACGTCGATATGGAAATAGCCCAGGTCGTAGTCCCGGAATGTGCCGTCGCCGCGCACGGGACAAATTTTCTCCTTCGGCGGCCGTCGGTTGAGCCCTGCGTCCTTAAGAATACGCCAGACGCTATCTCTGTTGAGGTGAGGCAGGAAGTGCCGCAGCACGAACGTCAGGTCATCGAGCCCGAATTCGGTGGCGCGACGAAGATGGCAGACAATCGCGCGCTCTTCCTCGGTCGTTTTCCAGGCCAGTAACCGGGGCTTACTGCTTCGATCCGTGCATCCCTCGGCTCCACGGCTGCGCCATTTGCGCACCGTCTCGCCGCTGACGCCGAAGCGTCGCGCCAACACCCCGGTCCCTTCCATCGAGCGTGCGATTTCGGCCCGGACGACAGGTGTGGTGCGGGCTTGCGGATGGATCTGATGCATTAACAATCACTCCGGCGTTCAACGTCAAACCAGGGGGCGTAAGCGGCAATAGCCCACGATACGCCGTCCCAATGACGTCTCACAACCTGACACCTAGGCAGTTGCCGTCATTATCCAAGATCTAACAGACCATAGGCGTCTGCCTCCCCAGTCGGAGGTCTATCAACAGCCTGTCGCTGGATGACCAAGATGATTTTTGCCATAGATCGCGCTGACCGGAAAATTTGTTTGAAAGGCGAGATGGACGTTTCTCTATACCAATCTACCAATAATAAAAAATGCAAAATAATTACTGATATTTTTAGATATACATATTAATGAAAATTAATATTCTAGAAATTAAAATATCAAACGACCGATATAATATTATTATCCATTCTATATTGAAGTATAATAGAAATATCTCTCATCGCTTTCTCAACGTCATCTATATTATCTATACTCCCTAAAGAAATTCGAACATTTTCTGATGTAGAGCCGCACACTGCAAATACACTACTCGGTAGAAGCGCCAACCCTCTATGATGAGCATAGGCGACGAAGTCAGAGCTGTTCCACCATGAAGGAAGATGTAGCCAGATATGTGGTCCGTTTGGGTTCATTCCAGGACGATCACCCAAGATATTTCGGGCAATAGACTGTCGAAGACGTAATTCGCTTTTGATGCCAGCAAGAATAGTCCCTGCTAGTCCAGACTGCATCCACCGAAGAGTGAGAGCGCTGAGCAAACCGGCATTAGTTAAAGAAAATGCCCGTACTGCGGTGATAAAACGCTGATGAATTTCGGGATTTGGAAGGGCAACATAGGCTGTTCTTAATCCTGGGCTGAGAACCTTGGCGAGCGTAGCAATATAGATAACGCGCCCACGTTCAAGAGCGGATAATGCGGGAATTGGGGTATCCAGAAGCAGGCTATAAGGGTCGTCTTCAATGACATAGATGCCTGCGTCATGCGCAATTTTCATAAGGGACTGACGCCGCGACAATGGCAGCGTTATCGTTGTCGGGTTCTGGATGGTTGGGGTGCAGTATATCGCCTTGGGACAATGTATCTGACACGCTTCTTCAAGCGCTGCAGGCAGAAAGCCCTGTTCGTCTCCGTCCACACCGACAAGTAGAATTCCAAGCTGGTTCGCGACAGCACGGAGTCCAGGATATGTCATTTTTTCGGTGAGGATGATATCACCTGGCGAGGTCAGAACACTGAGCGCAGCTGCAATCGCGGTTTGCGCTCCAGGTGTAACTACAATTTCATCAGGACGCCTGTGGCCTATGAGCGGTTCAATCCATTTTGCTCCTTGGCAGCGTTCATCATAAGTCCCTCCAGTTACCCGGTAGGACATAAGGCTGCTTATGCTCTGACTTTTGAATAAGGTTTGAAAATCAGCCTGCATTGATGTTGCAAGAGAAGGTAGGTTTGGCACAGGGGGCAAGTTCATCGTCATATCGACAATACTTGTCCTGCTAGCCTGCCATTGTCTGGTGGACGCTCCTATTCGGATGAATGTTCCGCGACCGACGGTGGCGTCAACCAACCCGATCTGATGTGCCTCCCGAAAAGCACGGGTGACAGTGGTAAGGTTTGTACCAAGGGAGGTGGCAATCATCCTCTGAGTGGGAAGACGATCGCCCTCTCGCAATACACCCTGCTGGACTGACAATACCAAAGCCTGAACAATGCCTTTGTACAATGGGCCCGTGGTCTGTTCTACAATCTCGCGCCAGCTTCGTAGAAGTTCGTGCGTCTTCATTACTTATTTTCCGGAGAAAGGTCATAAAACCACTTTCGATTACGGAGAATAGATTTTCTGTTCAAAGGTATATCCTTAATCGTTCTATCCCCCGGACCCCAGCCTTCCGGTGTTTTAGAGGACGAACCGCTGACTTCAATGAGGGCCAACATAGCCCTTTTGATTTCCTCGATATTAAACGTCAGACGACGGTCCAGACTAAAGTGCCATCTGCATCGAGCTTGCTTGTCGACAACAACTGCAGCTTTTGCATTTGCGACGCCATATGCTTTGAAAACTTCTGCTGTCGGATCCTCGCCAATCATTGTGGTGACTTCGCGTCCGTACACCGCCTGAATAGCCTTTATCCAACCCAAATTTACATGGATACTTGATTGAGAAATTAAAAGAACGTCGATATTGTTTTTAGCGTAAAAATCTGAGCATCCATCAATATTCATAATATCCTGGGTATCGGAAACTGAGAATGGCGAAGGCAGAAATACAATTAATTTGAAAGTCTGCTGTGTTGGCTCGAAACCATATTCACCTTCGGTGGTCCGCAAAGAAAATGCCGGACAGTGTTCATCCAGCCGCATCATGCTTTCCGGGAGAATCTTCCAAGCGTCACAAACATCCTGTCGAATACAGGGCCGATGAAATAACCGATCATGATGGAAGCAAATGTCAGAGGCCATGCCCATACACTATATGGCATGAACCAAGGTTGCCATTGGAAGACAGAGAGGACGGCAATCACGATCAAAACAAATCCCCATAATGATGGCGAAATCAAAGGAGAGAAGTAACGACCGTAGATTCCGTTATTTTTTTCTGAAATAACCTTTGATATACCAATATGGTAACAAAAAATCATCGAAGAAACAAAAGTTCCGAAAAGAGCTAGCCAGCTGGTATGAAAATAACCTCTACTATCAATGGAGGTATAATATAAAGCTAAAGCAACATAGACATGAGCAAGAAATAGACCAAGTGTCATTCCAATAAGTCTATTTTTTAGAATTCCTTCGGCTTCCGCATTTGTGTTTAGATAAACTTCCTCTGGGGTTATTTCATTTTTTTTCATGGTTATACTCGCTTTATACGGTTTTCCGGATGTAAATTTGAGGGTCTTAGAGAAAGAAGAATTAACTTCTGACAGTATTGTATGCTTATTTGATGATATTTTCAAATCTTTGAACCCATACAAATTCTAATGTATGCCATACAAAGAGGTTCAATTTATGTGATTTTCCCAAAAAAAAAGGGTACAATCAAGAAATACCTTTTCGAGAAGATTTTTTATTTTAAATAACCGACTGAAAACACTTTATAATATACATTAAAATTAATTAACCATAAAATGGTATTGTTCCATTTAGCCTCTCTCTCAGACTCTGTGAGAAGACTGAAAATGAGTGATTTTTGGGCTGACGGATGCCCATATTCAGATGGAGCATCTACGGTCCTTTTCTCAAAAAATCATGATGGACCCGCGTTGATGACTGCCGGAAGTTGAGCCGCATCATTCTTGCCAATCAAAATATCCTGCTTTGGCGTGATACGCCTTGAGAGTGTGATCCAGATATAGGGCACTCTCCAATCTTTGGAGGCGCTGGAGCGCCAATAGAGATCTTTATACCCGTATAATGAGCGGCTTAGGGCCTGTTAGGCTCAGGACTCATAGCCAGAAGATGACGGTTGCAGCGAGGCAGATGGCTGAGAGGAATACGATCGAGCATCTGTCATAGCGGGTTGCGACCCTCCGCCAGTCCTTGAGCCTTCCGAACATAATCTCGATGCGATTACGGCGTTTATATTTTCTCTTATCGTATTTGACCGGTTTTCCACGAGATTTCCGTCCTGGAATGCAGGGCTTTATCCCCCTCTCTTCCAGGGCGTCCCTGAACCAGTCGGCGTCATACCCGCGATCGCCCAACATCCACTGTGCCATAGGAAGACTGTCCAGCAGGGCAGCGGCACCGGTATAATCGCTGACCTGTCCCGCCGTCATGAAGAAGCTCAGCGGTCGTCCGTTCTGATCGATGATCGCATGCAGCTTCGTATTCATGCCGCCTTTTGTCCGTCCGATCAGACGCCCTGGACCCCCTTTTTTAGCCGCAGGCTCGAAGTCGTGCGGTGCGCCTTGAGAGACGTCGCATCAATCATAATCGTCCGAGGCTCGGCTTTTGCAGCAGACAGGCCATCCATCATCCGCATGAAAATGCCCATGTCGCCCCAGCGCTTCCAGCGGTTGTACAACGTCTTATGTGGACCGTATTCCCGGGGCGCATCACGCCAGCGCATCCCATTGCGGCTCACGAAAATGATCCCGCTCAACACGCGACGGTCATCAACGCGAGGTTTGCCGTGGCTCTTTGGGAAAAAGGGCCGCAGACGATCCATCTGTTCATCCGTCAGCCAAAACAGGTCGCTCATCTCCAGTCTCCTCACAGAGCCTGAATCAGATTTCCGTAATCAAATCAATGGGTCCTGAACCTAAGCTCTTTTTAGCCCTCTTCTACGGAACTTCTGGGACTGTCTTTTGTCATTGTAACACGTGATAATATCCTCTTACCGTACTAAAAAAAAGCCGGATAATGGCGGGTATAGCAGAAAAGCTTCTATGTAACGCGCGCACCAAAATTCTTACGATCTTGGCATTAAGTTACCCCAATTTGTCCAAAAGGTAATTCTCCGCCTTTTTCTGAAAATAGCTCCCCTCCTCACCCCCTATGTCCGTTAATTTACTTTATCGGACATAGGGGGTGAGCACCCAAAAGGACCCGCAAAGGTCTTTTCGAGGCGTGTTCCACGGATGCTCATGCAAGGACAACGTCTGCTGCCGGAAAGACAGCCTGATCGTCTCTGGCCCTCTTTGCGAGAGACATTTTAACTCACGCAGGCTTGTAACCATTCTGAGGCTCGCGGCTGACTTGGGGGGGAAGGAGATTGTCCGCAATCTGGCGCAAACGCCCAGAAACGAACAAGATGTGAAGGCCTCCTTACTGTTGGGCAGCAATCAAAACAACTGATATGAGATCGCAATGAATCTTCCTCCAACACCCAAGTTTGAAAAAAAACATCACCACATCGTGCCAGTACTTTGGCAGAAGCGCTTCAAGGCGCCTGGTGATTCTGGCCCTTATTATCTGAACGTGGGAACTGGGCAGACACTCCCCCCTCAGGGACCCGGCGATAAGATGTCTGAGGAGTACGCCAACATAGTGTTTGACGAGTTTTTCAGGCCAAGCGATGCTCTCGAGGACCATCTTGGGACATTGGAAACTAAGATGGTCACTGGGTTGGATCGCTGCATTCAGAAGGGCGAACTGGATAGTGTCGCCCGTGTTGACGTTGCGATGCTAATGGCAGTTCAGGTATGCCGATATCCCGAGAATTTTGGGACTCTGCTCGACCTCGGTAAGTATTTAGCGATTGCGCTAACTGATTATAAAAACTGTCCAGACGCAGTCACGCTCAACCGCGCGCTGCAGGCGAAAGGGCTCCTGTCCGGCGCCAGCATTACCCAACAAGAATTTGTCCGTTTGCAGCAGGCACAGGGGAGTGAACAGCTGGCTTCTGAACTAGAATTAATTCTCGCAGCGCACGGATACGAATTTTATTTCAATCCTAAACTCGTAATTGCTGCCGCTACGCAGGTTGCCAATCATCTATTGGGTCTGGAGTGGACCTTACTGCATTCGTCGACCCCTAGTTTTATTTTGTCCGATCGCCCCGTCCCCTCGACAATCGGATACGGTTTTTCGATTGGGCTCAGTGCGTCTTACGCCCTAAAACTTGACAAGCCTACAACCTCTGTGACGAACGACACGATCCACTCACAAAATGCAACCCCACAGGAGATCAGTCAGATCAACTTAGAGGTAAAATCAAGGGCTAAGGAACTTATATGCGGTCCCGGAGCTTGGGTTCATAAGCTATAGGTCTAACGTCCGCTTTCAGGACCAACCCGACCCTGCGCTTAATGTCCGCAAAGAGGCGGAAGCAGCAGGTCCGCTTACGCCTCTTTTCTGCCATTTCCGCAACCGATCTGGTTTCTCGAATGCAGACATCAGCATCGGCCATCTTTCGCTTCATTTGTACTAACGAATGTGATACGTATGTACATACACGCAAGGAGGCTTTGTATGTCTGCTGTTACATTCCGGGTAGATGAAACGTTGAAGGCAGCCGCAGTTGAGAAGTTGTCGGCTCAAGGCATTTCACTTTCTGACGCACTGCGCGATACGCTCGCGTATATTGCTGAAACGGGTCGCTCTCCCGTCAAGCGGAGGCTTGTCACAGACGAGGATGCGGAGCTTATCGAGATTGTGCGCGAACGCCTCAAAAACCCTGCCCAAAAGCATCGTATGACTTTTGCAGAGCTTAAGAGCCGTCATCGCGAATGAAAGAGTACTGTCTTGAATTCGACGATAGAGCGCTCAGAGAGTGGGATGCTCTTGACGGCAGCGTGCGTAAGAAATTTGAAAAGAAGCTGGAAAAGCTGATCTGGAACCCTCACTCTCCAAGAGGTGGACCCCATTTTTCGGACAGGTGTCTAAGCTATAATCCGACCTGAAAGAGGACGGGTTTTATGGGCAAGGTTACGCGCAAGAGGTATGCAGCAGAGTTCAAATCACGGGTTGCCCTGGAGGCGATCCGTGGGGAGCTGACGCTGGCGGAACTGGCTTCGAAACATGGTGTGCATCAGACGATGATTGCCCAGTGGAAGCGCCAGGCAGTCGAGGGCATGGCGGCAACCTTTTCGGGGAAGGCGGTGTCTGAGCCCCCGGTCAGCCCTGCTGATGTGGAGAAACTACACGCGAAGATAGGCGAGCTTCTCGTGGAACGGGATTTTTTACGCGATGCCTCTGCTCGGTTGGGCGTGATCAGAGGCGGCAGATGATTGACCCGAAGCGAGCACGTCTGCCGATCATCCGGCAATGCACGCTGCTACAACTCAACCGGTCGGGCGTGTACTATCGGCCTGTGCCACAGAACGAGGCCAATCTGGCGTTGATGCGGCTGATCGACGCCCAGTTCCTGGAAACGCCGTATTATGGCTCGCGGCAGATGACATGGCATCTGCGCCGCCTGGGACATGAAGTCGGTCGCAAGCGGGTTCGGCGGCTCATGGCGATTATGGGTCTGCGGGTGATCTACCAGAAGCCACGCACGAGTGTGCCCCATCCAGAGCATCGGAAATATCCGTATCTACTGCGGGATCTGGTCATCGACCGACCCAACCAGGTCTGGTGTTCCGACATCACATATATCCCCATGAAACGGGGATTTCTCTATCTCGTGGCGATCATGGACTGGTTCACGCGCAAGGTCCTGTCCTGGCGTCTGTCGAACACGATGGACGCGGAGTTCTGTATCGAGGCGCTACAAGATGCGCTGATGCGCTACGGCACCCCGGAAATTTTCAATACTGACCAGGGCTCACAATTCACGACGCCCCGTTTTACCGGGCTCCTGGAAGAGCGTCAGATCCGCATCAGCATGGATGGACGTGGGCGCTGGCTGGATAACGTGTTCATCGAGCGTCTGTGGCGGTCGCTGAAATACGAATGCGTCTACCTGCACGCCTTTGAGACCGGATCAGAACTTCGAGTGGGGCTCACGAAATGGATCACCCATTATAACGGGCAGCGTCCGCACGCAGCACTGGCTGGACGCACGCCCGATGAGGCGTATCATGACGCGCCGACGCCCTCTGGTCCGGGGTTAACCCCGGACCAGAGGGCTAACAGCAGCGCCGTCAGAATGGCGGCATGACAACAACCGGGTATAGCTTATTCAAACCCAAAAACTGTCCGAACAGACGGGGCCACCTCTCCTCACGAATGTATTTTTCTCTGAAATTAGATTTCACGAAGTAACACTGCTTTATTATCTTGTGATAATTTTCTTCGCCCAAGAAATAGCCTATATGCTTTTCAAAAAGACTGTAAACCCATTTGCGATCTTTTGATCCCTTGAGATCAAACGTCACCATGAGATATCTGGGTTGATTTAATAAATCGTATGCTGATTTTCGCTCCTCAATTTGTTTCTTATAGTTTTCATTAAATATGAGCTTTTTCTTGATCATATTTCCTCGCTGAATTACTTTATTAAGTGATACATGACATGCCGGAAGTGGCCACATAGACGATTAGACTGAGTTTTTCTTAACGCTTACACGTCAGTTACCGCTGGCTTCTCGGACATTTAAGCAACTATATAGGAAGGCTGAAAAGCCGACGTTGCTATGCTAAGGACAATACCAGACACTGTCATGAAATCACTCACGAAAATCGAACAATGGGAAGGCCCCCTCATACCCGGCTATGAATTCGAGGCGATAAGCCTTCCCGATGGGAGCACCTACGACCATGATGTGGAGGAATCGAAGAACCGTTGGTTTATGTGCTTGGTTTGTGATTTCAGGCTTCTGGCGATGTAATTAACGGTTTCTGCGATGGCATCCGGTCTGCGTTTTGAGCAGATTGATTGCTGCCCCCCTCTGGATGACTACGCGCTCGCGCTGATCCGCTGCAGGAAGAGGAAGCGGCGCATGTTGTAGACGATATTGGCCAGACCGATCCTCATGGTGGCCCGGGTGATACCGACAGTTCGGATGAATAGACCCATTTGCGATTTCTGATCGGCAAAGACGTGCTCGACGCGGGAGCGGATCACCGACTTCCCTGCATTCGATTTCTGGATATGCCGGGGCATCGGTTTGAGATGCGGCTTTTTTCTGTGAATCTTTGAGACAAAGCCCTGCTTTTCCATGAAGTCTTCGTTGGCTTTGGAGCGATAGGCCGTGTCTGCCCAGACGCTTGAGGCCGTATTGGTTTTATCCAGCAGCCCCTCTCTCAATCGCGCACCATCACTGGCAGCGGCGTCCGTCGTCTTCCCTTTCCGGATGAACCGGTATTTCCGATCGATGGAAATGTGCGATTTATAGCCAAAGAACGGGATGGCGAGGTCACTGGATGGCATGGTTCCATCATCCTGCCGCTTTGCCTTCGTGAACTTCAGCGTCCATCGCGCATGACGATCCTTGTGCGACAGCTTTGCGGGTTTGTCCTGCCAGTCTTCAGGAATACGACTTGCCCGAAGATCGGCTTTTTCTGCATTGGTGTTCCGCTGCTTTGGAGCAGCCACCAGTGTGGCATCCAGGATCTGGCCTGACATCGGTAAATACCCGGCGTTGCGCAGGGTCGCGTCAAAGCGGTTGAACAGGCCCTCGATCGCTCCCGACTGGGTCAGGCGTTCACGAAACAGCCAGACCGTTTTGGCATCAGGCACCCGATCTGAAAGCGCCAGCCCAAGGAAACGCATAAAGGAGAGGCGGTCGTTGATCAGATATTCTGTCCGCTCATCAGACAGATTGTTGAGCGTCTGGATCACCAGAATTTTGAACATCAGCACCGGATCAAATGGCGGTCGTCCGCCTTTACTACCGTCTGAATAGGCCAGAGCCTTCTCCAGATCAGGGCGGAACACCTCAAAATCCACAGTCCGGGAAAACGCTTCAAGCTGATCACCCAGCCCGCTCAGCCGGGCAAGCCTCTCTTCAACATCAAAGAAACCAGCCTGCTTCATGATCCATACCCCAATCAACTCGGGGAAAATGGAATCACAAAGGCACCCTCAAAACCAGAGGGTTTTTCGAACCCTCCATGTTTGGGACTGCGACAGACGGTCTATGGAAGTCCCATGTAGCAGCGGCCATCTTTGGTTACGGGTCACTTCATGTGATAATGGGGAACTTGCTGCGGTAGCCGTTTTCGGGGGCGGCTCCGCGTCCGTGCAATGTGACAACATAGACGTGTTGGAAAAATACCGAAAGAGAGGCATCGCACTTGCACTCTACCAATGGGCGGCCTGCTTCTTCGAAGCGCCTGTAACTCCGACAGACAAGCGTTCGGCATTGTCCAAGTTATTTTGGAACGGTAAATCTTCGATTGAATGTGACTGCATAGTCAGTGGCGAAACGGGGAAGTGCGTCAGACTTGGTCGTTAGTCCTCACGAACAGAAACACTGTGAGTAGCTGATCTCGGCCACCCCTTCTTGGTAACGGACTGTCTGCTTACCCCCCCTAAGCAGACCTTAAATAGTCCGTTGTTCAGTCCTGGAAGGTGCGACGAGATTGAAATGCTGGACGTTCAAATTGGCTTCATGCGCTCGTGCCTGAGCCAGTTCGAAGGCACTCTGCATACGCATCAGGGTATCGGCGCGTACTCCAAAGGCCTTCTCAAACCGGATGGCCATGCCAGCAGACAGATTGGACCTTCCGTTTAGAAGAGCACTGATCGACTGGCGCGAGACACCAAAATGTTCCGCAACGGTGTTTACCTTGATATTATAAGGCTCCAGTATTTCTGTCCTGATCCATTCACCCACATGAACGGCCAGCGAGGCATGCATTTTAAGCGCCATGATAATCCTCCAGTGTCATATCGCAGAGGGAACCCTGCTCGTTCAGGCGAAACGTCAGACGCCAGTTTTTGGTAACCGTCATTGACCAGGTGCCTGCGCGATCCCCCGTCAATGGGTGCAACCCATAATTTGGAGGAACAGCAAGTTCGTCTAACGACGCTGCTGCATCAATGAATGCCAACATCTTCCGAAGCCGGGTGACGTCGCCAACGAGACCTTTAGCATTACCTGTTTCGAAAAACCGGCGCAGGCCTTTGTGACTGATGCTGTCGATCTCCATGGATGTAACCTACGGCCTTACGTTTCCAATGTAAAGATATGCTTTACATAATGGAATTTCTATTGCCTTGAACTTACCTAAGAGAGGCCCCCCCCCTTCCCTGTCTCATTTGAGACGACCGTTCTCGGTAAGTCTGACAAGGTAAAGTTATATCCGTTAATCTACATTATCGGACATAGGGTACGAGGCACAAAAACGACCAGCAAGGGTCTTATCGAGACGTGTTCCACGGACGCTCATGCAAGGACGAAATCTGCTCTACCAGAGACATCTTAACTCACGCAGGCCTGGAACCATTTCTCAGGCTTGCGACTGACTTGGGGGAACGGCATGTCCGTATCGGCGGAGACCCTTTCGTCGCTCTATGGCGCAATTCGGCGCCATAGAGCGGTGGTAACGGTACGCCGTTTGATCCCGATCGTCCGTTTGGAACTCCGCCCGCCCATCCAGTAGAAACGAACGACCTTATCAACTTAGAAAACAAAGGCCGCTCGCATCCGCCAGCCGGTATCATTATCGACCTCGATGTAGTTATAGGTCCAAAACTGCCGCAGCACGACAGCATGAGGGTGCTCATCACGACTCTGTTGCAAAGTTGGAAGAAGCTGATGGGGGGGCGCAATTTACGACGGCACGTTTCACCGGGATACTGGAAGAACGTCAGATCCTTATCAGCATGGACGGGCGCGCGAGCGTTTGTGGCGGTCGCTGAAATACGAATGCGTCTACCTGCACGCATTCGAGACCGGATCAGAGCTGAGGGCCGGGCTTGGCAGATGGATCGCCCATTATAACGAAAGGCGTCCGCATGCGGCGCTAGCTGGACGTACGCCCGATGAGGCGTATCATGACGTGCCAACACCCTCTGGTCCGGGGTTAACTCCGGACCAGAGGGCCAACAGCAACCCTGTCAGAATGGCGGCATGACAACAACCGGGTATAGCTTATATTCAACCCCAAAAACTGTTCGAATGGAAGGGGCCACCTCTAGCTGGAGCCTTATTTCCTTTTCGACTTTGATTGGCGTGAGGCTCTAACCGCCTCGTTCTCGTCTTCGAGTTCGCCTATTTTATCTTGATAGTCACCGATCCACTGGTAGCGGTGCTGCTCGTCGATGGTCCCGAAATTACCTGAGTCAATTTCAGCTTGGTATTTTTGAACCGTGGCCTTCAACTGCTTGATCTGGCGGTTGTTTTCGCGGATGCACATTGCCGACTCTCCTATTTTGAGTAACGACAGGGTGGTAGATGACACATTCGGCGCACAACGAAAACTCTCTAATTGCTTTATTTACCATTTTTTAAGCTAAATGGTAAATCGCATATATTTATTATGCCAACTGAGATTCTTGTATCGATAAAAAGCCGCCTTGATTCTATGTCCGTTAATTACTTTATCGGACATAGGTGGTGAAGCATGAAATCGTCCTTATGAAGCCTTTCTAAAGCGCTGACCTGGAGCACTTCGACGATCTTTTTCTCCCTCCAATCAAATTATGTGCGGCGACCGCTGTGCGTCCCGAAATCGAAGTTCCCGACTTAGACTGCCGATCGTTAAAGCCGATTTCTGCCGATTTGGAGTGTTGTAGTCGACACGCTAAAGGCAGACTTCAAGCAGTTTTAGAGAAGTTCTCGCTGTGCACTTGTAGTATGTGACAAAGTGTTCCATCCGGTACAGGATATAAGCGTCCGTGCGGTGGCGCGTCGACGTGACCGACACACTCTGATAGGCGCGCCTCGCGCTGGTGGTTTACTGGGTATGGCTCGCCGTTGTTGAAAGGTTCGTTTGTTTCGTGGAACGCTATGCTGATTACAGGTACGTCGATAACTTCTGGCCCTTTGATGTAGGTTTTTTCGGTCATGGGTACTTCGATCATGGGTACTTCGTGTTTGTAGAGGAGGTTGGACCGATAAATCTGGACGGGATAATGCGCCCAGACGAAAGGCCATTCGACAATAATATCATAACCGAGAGACTCAGAGATCGGTCCTGGCGCATTCGCGCCAGCGGTATCAAAGTCGAAGAGTTCAAGCAGAGCGTGCGCGAGTTCGAGGTATTGTACCACGATAACGTTACAGACAACCAGCGCAGGCAACGGAAGACTCAGCTGAGAGAGGTATTTGATGGCCAACCGCTCCCTATTCTCGACATTTATATTGGATCGAAGGATGCGGATTATCGATATTTTAGAAATGCCATTAACCCTGGAGCGTGGTATTTTGTAGCCGTAATACCAACTTCAGATATAGGGATCCCCATCTTTATTGGTGCTCCAGAGTTGTCCGCTGACCAGTATATTCAGGGCGGTCTTGTATTATTGGATACCGTACCGCTCCGGACAGAATACGCGCTTAGGGACATATTCTCTCTGGTGCACATCCCTGACGCTGATTTTGGAGAAGACACTGGCGGCTCAACGGAACCGCTCCCCCCTGAGCCCGGTGTTGGGCCTGAACCAGGCCGTTCGGAGCAGCCTGATCTGGATCCTTCGACATTCAGGAACGTAGGACGCTAAAATGAGTGGTAGCAGCAGAGAAGCCATTACGAGCCCGGACGTGGTCAATATTTCCGGAATTCAGCCATTGTCGGCTGCATCGGAAATTCTAGGTGTGCGCGTTTTCGATGTCGGACAAGGAGACTCGATAGCTATACTGGCGAATATGGGAGGCACCAACCCGGTGCCGCTTCAACTTGACTACGGTGGCAACGCATACAACCCCTTCGTTCAAGACGCAGACGTCGATGCCAAAATGCCAGTGTCCCAGGATACGCTTCTGATGCTGACGCACTGGGACGAGGATCACTGGAAGTCGGCATCGAGAGGAAGCCAGGCAAAGCGAGCCAAATGGCTGGTACCGCGCCAATTGACCTCACCGCGGGCGGTGGCATTTTCTGCGACAGTCGACGACATACATTGCATTCCCGAAACACATGTCGGTCGATCAATTTCCTTCGTCGCTCAAAACGGCGACCGCATTCTTGCCCAGAAAATTGGTGCGTTCCCCGGAGCATTTGCCGGGGGCGAGGATTGCAATAAGAGCGGCGTAGCGCTCGCCATTGTTCATGGTACGGGCGATGACGCCGAAGCCATCCTGCTTCCGGGTGATGCTCCTTTCGATAAGATCGCTTCCTTTGTCAATTTGGAGAAGCAAGGCGTAAAGCTCAGGGCAATTGTTGCCTTTCATCATGGCGCAGCGACACACTGGACTAATTATACCAAAAATCTACTGAGAAATTGGCCTAAAGCGGCTACTTTAGATGTGATATTCTCCTGCTCGTATCCCAATGCCTACGGCCATCCGGACGAAAATCGATACAGAACCCTCTTGCCGGACGCAACTCGCCGCAAGACTCCCGATCTGCGCGACAACCCAACAGCGGAGTTCATGGACATCCTGTTCTGACACGCGGGCGAGAAGGCTAGAGCAATTCCACTTTAATCTGGTTCATATCCAGCGGCTGTAAAGAAACTGGTGCATTGGCTGGGAGTGAAGGCCGGAAGCAAAGCGCCGACGGTGTCCCACAGAGCACCGACAGTCCGTTCGGCTTTGGCGCGTAGCAAGGTTTTGAGTTTTGAAAAGGCCATCTCGATGGGATTGAAGTCCGGGCTGTATGGCGGGAGGAACATCAGTTCCGCCCCTGCCTGCTCAATGGCCTTCTGTGTCGCCGGAAGCTTATGGGCCGGAAGATTGTCCATCACAACAATATCGCCCGGCTTCAGTGTCGGGATGAGAACCTGTTCGACATAGACCTGAAAGATCGTGCCGTTCATGGGACCATCATGGACGAAAGGCGCGGTCATGCTTGTCAGACGCAAGGCCCCGGTAAAGGTCGTGGTTTTCCAGTGGCCGTGAGGGATACCGGCGCGGCAGCGTTCCCCCCGCAAAGCACGCCCGCGCAGACGGGCCATCTTCGTGGAGAGACTGGTTTCGTCAATGAACACCAGCCGCTGCGGATCAAGGTCAGGTTGAAGATTAAACCAGTCCTGCCGTCGTTTCAGGACGTCCTCACGCTCCTGCTCCAGTGCATGAGCGGTCTTTTTTTGAATGTCCATCCGTGTTGCCGCAGCCAGCGACTGAGCATGCTGTGGCCAATCCCGACGCTCCGTTCGCTTTTCAAACGCGCCATCATCTCGTGGAGCGTGATGTCTTTCCGCGCTTCGATCATGCCAGCAATGAACGCTTCGTGCGCGTCCAGCCGTGACCCGCACGGCTTGCCCTGGCGACGGGGCGTCCGCTCGCCGCTCTCGCGTTCCCGTCGCAGCCAGCGGATCGCTGTTGAAATCCCCACACCGAACCGGGCCGCAATCGAGCGGGCTGATGCCCCAGCCGCTCCAGCTTCCAGAACCCGCTCCCGAAGATCATCACTCAATGCTCGTGCCACCATCGTCTCCATCAACGAAAGCGGTGAATCACATGGCGCCTTCAGTGTCACCTATCGATTCGGATTTCAATGGAAGTGCTCTAGGTGTTTGATCCCGCGTTTTAATGACTTCGAGTGATAATGAGTGCGTGGCCACGGTGCGGGAGGGTGACCCGGGCTCGTCCCAGCAGCAATTACCGGATATATCCCGAGCGCCTCGACATTCCCTCTTTCCACGGCGGCCACGCTCGGCCATCCCTTTTGTGGTGATTGCCTTGACGACACTCATTCCTCTTTGCGTCCCGTTTGAGCGCCGTAAAGATGCAGCCCGTGGCGGTGCCACGTTCAACGGGGAGCAGAAGTGCTGGATAGCGCACCGGGACAAGCTCGACGCTCTCCTGCCGTTCGTCCCTTACCGGTATCGGCCGGACCGCAAGCCTCCCTATATCCGACCTTGGATGGTGCCGCAGGCTCTGTGGGGCTTTAATCTGCGCGCCTTCCTGGCGCCGGAAGACTGGAACCGCATCCGGAAGGATGCCTATGCGCGCTCCGGGTCCCGTTGCCGGGTGTGCGGAGGACGGGGTCCCCAATGGCCGGTCGAAGCTGACGAGGGGTGGGCGTATGACGACGAGCGGCGGATCCAGACCCTCAAAGGGGTGATTTCCCTCTGCCCTGACTGCCATGGCGTGCGTCACTGGGGAAAGACCATGACCGAGGGCAGGCAGGATGCTGCTTTGGCCTGGATGGCAGAGGTGAATGGCTGGAGCCACTCCGAAGCGGCGCAGTGCGGAGACCAGGCCATGAAGCAGTGGCATACGCGCAGCCGTCATACCGACTGGCAGTGCGACATCTCCTGGGCAATCAGAACCTACAATGTTGTGCCGATCAAGGACGGCGAAACGCTGGCCCGCGAGCTGAACCGGAAATTCGTGCGGCAGGCGCAGACGCGCGTTGGCGTCAGGGCCGGGCATGTTACGCACATTGAACATCTGATCGGTGAGCGATAGGAAGCAGCCCCCTTCCCCCGGCCGGCTGAAGGCTACCGTCGCATTCCAGACGGCTGCCTGATCTGACCCGTTACAGGCCCAGAGGCGGGACCCCGGCCCGATACAGACCTTCGAACAGATCCCCGAGCGCCAGGCGCCGTCGCAAGGTCAGGCGTCGTTGAGCCAGATGATACATCCGGTCGTGCAGCAGATGGCAGCGCTGACACAGCGCACGCAGATTGCGCAGCCGGTTGCTGGTGGGATCATGATTCAGATGCGCCGCTGCCAGAACCACCTTCGTCTGTCGCATTTGCAGATGCTCGATCAGATCCGGAGGCGAGATCCGCCTGCCCCGGCCATTGAACCAGTGCCCCGTCTCCGGATGCTTCCACCGGCCACCCGGCAGTACCTGAAGGTGATGTCCATGCGGCCGGCCGCAGCGCTGACAGACACCCCCTGCCCGCTCGAACCGCACCTGTCGGCTCAGCTCGGGCCAGTTGGGAGGGTAAAGCGCTTTCAGTTCCGGTCGGATCGGCATTCAGTCTTCGTTAACACATTTCCGGTCTATGTTGGACAGTGTTTGTTCTCCTCTCTGCCCTGCTCCGGCTTCATGCTATCAAGAGCCAGGTTCTGGTTTCGCGGAGGCGTTCATGCTCAGCCATCTTCACATTGCAGGCTCGGCAAAGGCTGCCCGTGAGGCCGTCCTGGACCGGCTGGACCAGAAGACTCGGCAGCAGCTTCCTGCCGGCGATCTGACAGAAGCGGTGGCGCTTCTCTCGACCGGTCGCTTCTCCCCCCGTCTCTCTCTGGTCATTCGCGGCATCGAATACCGCGACAACGAATTTGCCGAAGACACGGTCCTGTCGACCGATGTCGAGACGGCCGAGGAGGCATTGGCCATCGCCAGTGCCCATCTGACCGCCCTGCCCTCCGGGCACGAACTGACGATCGCTCTAGATCTCGAACCCGAACCGGTGTTCGTCGCCTGGCTCAGGCCGAAGGCCGCCGGCCGGCGCAAGGCGGGATCGCAGGCGGCAACGCTGGCGCCGCTAGCCTCTCCTCTGGGTCAGCAGTCTTCCGCCGTCCTGCAGTGGTTCGACGCCCTGACCGACGAGGCCCTGCCCGACTATGACGGGACGCTGGTGACGGCGGAGCGCGCCTCGAAGACCTATTCCCGGGCGGCGAAGGCAGTGAACACACGCCGGACCTATCGCTCGGCCGTGCGCTCCTGGTGCGCATGGGCGGCAGGACATGGGCTCCCTGCCCTGCCCGCCCGCAGCGAGGATGTTGCCGCCTATCTGGCTGATCTTGCGCTGCAGAAGAAGCGGCCCGCGACGGTGGATCTGCACCGTGCCGCACTGCGGTATCTGCACCATATCGCTCAGGTTCCCGTCCCGACCTCCCATGCTCTGGTGTCCGAAACGGTTGCGGGTATCCGCAGGACGTCAACGGAAAGCGCGTCCCGTCAGGTCAAGGGGCTGACTTGGGATCTGTTGAGCGAGGTCATCGAGCAGATCGATACGGATGAACTGGTGGGCGTTCGGGACAAGGCCATTCTTCTGCTCGGCTTTGCCGGCGCCCTCCGACGGTCCGAAGTGGCGGCGCTGTGCCTAGAAAGCGTGGCGCTCGATGATGACGGAATGCGGATCCGGCTGGACCGCTCAAAGGGCGATCGCACCGGTCAGGGTGTCGAGGTGGCGATCCCGAGGGGGATTACCGGTCTCTGCCCGGTCCGGGCTTACGAGGCCTGGCTACGCGCGGCCAGACTGAAAGAGGCCAAGGGACCGGTTTTTCGACGCGTGTGGCTTCCGCCTGCCGCCGAGGCCGGTCAGCCCCCTGCACTGCCCTCCATGGGGTCAGAGGCGCTGTCTGACAGGTCTGTGGCTCGCATCATTCAGAAGCGCTGCCTGGATGCGAGAGTGACAGGCGATTTCAGCGGGCACAGCCTACGACGCGGAGCGATCACCACAGGAGCTCGTGACGGCACGGATCTGGTCTCGCTCAAGCGTTTCTCCAGGCACCAGACCTTCGGCGTGGTGGAGAAATATATCGAGGTCGAGGATGCTATGACCAAACATCCGGGGCGAAGTCGGTTTTAAGGTTATTCCTTCTGTGTGATTTGGTGAGGATCAAAAAGAACCTTATGCCATTCGGCTCGTGTGATTTGGTGATGATAGCGGGTGATTTGGTGAGACGCTGAATATGGGAAAGTGCGGCCTTTCACATGTTGTTCCGTGTGATTTGGTGAGCATACTAATAATAGATTCACTAATAACCATTAGTTCGTCTCACCAGATCACACAAAAAGCAGCTATCTAGCCTGTCCATGCACTAAACACCGTATTTCTCCATGCCCATCCTCACCAAATCACATAGTTTCGTCCTGCCACTTGGGATTAGTTGGAGGATTAGTTGGAGCCAGAAGGATCTCTTGTTGGGTTTGGAGCGCTTAAAAACCTCCCTCACCAAAACACACGCCTTGAACCTACTGGCATCACCAAAACACACACCTACTTTCCTCGGCTGATGTGCAATAAAAGATTTCTCGGGATGCTCAAGGGCTAGCAGTGTGACGACCATCCATAAGCTTTTAGAAGCTCAAGGTAAGCAGGGCGTCTTGGCCTTAGGCTTAGATCGAGACGTAGTCGAAGCTGCATCAGCTTACATGTCTGATGAAGAAAATGGACTAGGTTTTATATATTCGGGCTGGGCCCAATGCGCTTTGCCTCACCGCAGATTACCGGCTCATGAAGCATGGCAGATGTCGTCCGATCGGGTGAAGCTAATCATTCAGCCTGGAATAAAGCCCATCCCCAATACCGATGAATTGGAGCATGTTGGTGTACCCTTTGGTGCACATGCCAGGCTGATTTTGCTATTCTTGCAAACCGAAGCGATTAGAACGAACTCTCGAGAAATCGAGTTAGGTAAAAGCCTAAGACAATGGATCAAGCGGATTGGTATTCAGCCTAGTGGATCCTCTGCGCGTTCGGTCCGAGATCAAGCCGAACGCATTAGCAGATGCCGCTTAAGTTTCCATATTCATAATAATGAAACAGGAACGAGTGCTCTCGTAAACCAAGCAATTGTTGACGGTGCGCTTTTTGTCTCTGAAGGCGGTACTTACAGTGACAAAAGTTATCTCGAAGTAGCAAAGCTTTCCGAAGGGTATTTTGAGCAACTTCGTAAGCATCCAGTGCCCGTTCAAGAGGCAGCTGTTAGGGCCATCGCAAATAACTCAGCAGCGTTGGACATTTACATCTGGCTTGCATACCGGCTTCATGTTCTGAATCAGAAGCGTCTTGTGACTTGGGGGGCTCTAAAAGCCCAATTCGGTCCTAGCTATAAGGAACTCTATCATTTCAAAGCTAAATGGCAGAAGCCTCTCGCGTTAGCGCTGGCCGTCTATCCCGATGCAAAAGTAGAAGTAACAGAGGAAGGGCTGATTCTTTACCAGTCCCCTCCCCCTGTAAAACCACGGATGATTCCGCGGAAGTCGATTTAGCGATCTCGCCACGGAGTTATTTTGCCATTCTCTAGATCAGGTGAAGCAACGATTACTCCCTTGTCAGCAACAGCCCGCATAATGAACTGCTTGACTGTCATTCCCTGCTCTTCCGCAGCCTTGCCCAAGGCACGAAGAGTGCTCGCTCTAACACGCATGTTATGATTGACCGCTTTGTCCTCTGGAACGACTTCAGCTGGTGGTAATCTTGGGTTAACGCTTCGCGCAGTCTCAAGTGCTTCGGTTGCACGAGTTTTCGTCTGAGACGTAGATCCTTCATCATTTCTGCTAGCTCTTCCGAGTGCAGCAGCGGTGATTTCACTAGCGTCAGGTCGCTTTCTGGGTTTGAGCGCCATTAGGCTTGCTCCACGTTAGGTATCTTAGAGGTCTCCGGTATCCAACCTATCGACCTTAGTTCGGCAATTAGAGCGGTTACCTCATCGGCAGCGGTGCCCTTACTTGGTATCGTGCCTGAATAGGAAATTTCTCCAAAAGCTGTGCGGTGTGAGATTGACGCTTTCAAAGTAGGAATACCAGCTTCCTTCAACTCCTGTTCCGCGTGCTTTGTGAGATTAGTGCGAGACAAACGGTTCATTATTGCACGAACTTCAATTTTACGTCGTGCCGCCGATGCAAGCCCTTTGGCCTGTTTGATTGTCTCTTCGGCTTGGTTGAGATCTGCCGCTCCAGCAGTCAAAGGAACTAGGATCTGGTCTGCCACGGTCATTGCCACCGCTCCGGCCAAGTTACCAAAGCCCGCCGTGTCTATCAAAACGAGATCAGATGTCTCATCTAATCCCAAAGCGAGATCAGCGATTGACCGCTCCGAAGTTTCTGCAACGCAGGTGAACGGCTTTCCTTCGTAAGTGTTGCTATGCCAGTCTGACATCGCTTTTGTTGGGTCAGCGTCGATGACTGCGACTGTCAAACCATCTGCTGCGCAACGCGCTGAGATTATCTGGCACAAGGTGGTCTTTCCGGGTCCCCCTTTGAAGGAAGCAATGGTCAGAATGGGCATTATTCATATTTCTCCCTCGATATATATGTTCAATAGCACGTCATTACGGCGTTACGCAACGCCATAAAGCCGTAATGACGTAATGACGTAACGGCATCTGTAAGGTCTGACACTGTCCTGCCCACGCCGAGCGTCGACAGGATGTAAAGCCGTCATTATACCAACCGTTGATTGCTAGAACCTATGAGCCCAATCGCGCAGTCCGATTGACATGATGCGCCAAGGTTGTTCGACGATCTGGTTCCAGGCATGGCAGGCGATATCAACGATATCGTCATAGGTTTTGAAGATTCTGTTTGAGAGCCATGTATTTCTGAGGAACTGCCAGAGATTTTCCACGGGGTTCAGTTCAGGAGCCCGGGGAGGCAGCGGGAGAATGGTGATATTGCCGGGAACATCCAGCTTTTGACTGGTATGCCATGCGGCCTGATCCACAATGAGGAGGGCGTGAGAGCCTGATGCGACCGTTCGGGAAATCTCCGTGAGATGCAGTTGCATGCCGTGCAGGTTGCAGACAGGGAGCACGAGGCCTGCGGCTGTTCCCTTTTCAGGACAGATGGCGCCGAAGATCCACGCGGATCTGGTGCGCAGGTCAGCAACGGCGCGGGGCCGGGTACCCTGTTTCGCCCACCGTCGGGTCAGCTTCGTTTTCTGGCCGATCCGGGCCTCGTCAGACCACCAGATTTCGATATCTTTTCCGGAATGTCTGGACCCGATCGCCGCCATGACACCAGGGAACTCTTTTTAAAAATGTCCTGGGCTTCTGTATCCTGGCGATAGTGCCGTGGCCGGGCTGTCAGCAGACGAAACCCTTCACGACGTATGATCTGACCCAAACGGGTTTCCGACAAGCTCACGCCCCAGGCTTCATGCAGCCAAGCGCACAGATCACACAATCTCCAGCGGACAACACCATGCACCGCAGGAATTGGCCCGTCTTCGAGCCGGGTTTTCAGGGCAGAGAGCATCTCCGAAGTCAGACGAGGAACAAAACCACCACCATGATGATCCCGCACACCATCCGGACCCTCGGCGTTGAAACGCATCACCCAGTCCCGCACAATCTGCCGATCCGTCCCGGCCAGACGTGCCGCGTCTCCGCGTGAAGCACCATCGTAGATTGCTGCCAGTGCCAGAAGCCGACGTGCCTGACCCGCATGCCTCGTTGTCCGCGCCAGCCCACGCAGACCCACCGCATCGTAATCTTCACGCAATGCCAACGCTCTGCCCATTTGAATGCCTCCCCGGTTCAACATCCGGTGAATCACAGGGCGATCCAAAACGATACCCTAAAGAAATCAAATATGAGTCAGGGCATCCCAGAGTTGGTATTACGTCATGACGGAGTATCCTGGTTCATGCTCTTTCCTCCTGACGTCCTTTAGACGCCACTGCGTAAAGCCGTAATGACGTAACGGCATCTGTAAGGTCTGACACTGTCCTGCCCGCGCCGAGCGTCGACAGGATGTAAAGCTGTCATTACGTCATGACGGAGTATCCTGGTTCATGCCCTTTCCCCCTGACGTCCTTTAGACGCCACTGCGTAAAGCCGTAATGACGTAACGGCATCTGTAAGGTCTGACACTGTCCTGCCCGCGCCGAGCGTCGACAGGATGTAAAGCTGTCATTACGTCATGACGGAGTATCCTGGTTCATGCCCTTTCCCCCTGACGTCCTTTAGACGCCACTGCGTAAAGTCGTAATGACGTAACGGCATCTGTAAGGTCTGACACTGTCCTGCCCGCGCCGAGCGTCGACAGGATGTAAAGCTGTCATTACGTCATGACGGAGTATCCTGGTTCATGCCCTTTCCCCCTGACGTCCTTTAGACGCCACTGCGTAAAGTCGTAATGACGTAACGGCATCTGTAAGGTCTGACACTGTCCTGCCCGCGCCGAGCGTCGACAGGATGTAAAGCTGTCATTACGTCATGACGGAGTATCCTGGTTCATGCCCTTTCCCCCTGACGTCCTTTAGACGCCACTGCGTAAAGTCGTAATGACGTAACGGCATCTGTAAGGTCTGACACTGTCCTGCCCGCGCCGAGCGTCGACAGGATGTAAAGCTGTCATTACGTCATGACGGAGTATCCTGGTTCATGCCCTTTCCTCCTGACGTCCTTTAGACGCCACTGCGTAAAGCCGTAATGACGTAACGGCATCTGTAAGGTCTGACACTGTCCTGCCCACGCCGAGCGTCGACAGGATGTAAAGCTGTCATTACGTCATGACGGAGTATCCTGGTTCATGCTCTTTCCCCCTGACGTCCTTCACCGTTCTTTGGATGAAACCGTGCTCAGGCAATTACAGCCGCGGGAAAGGCAGAAAGGAAGAAAAGGGATGAAGAGAAAGGGCGCTGCCT
>NZ_JBYLUK010000001.1:155000-167726 GCF_058107395.1 Gluconobacter sp. ESL1110 | reverse complement strand
GTGAAAGCCTGCGTCGGCGCAAACGGAGAGGGCTCTTCATGCCCGTTGGACCCGAAAAGGCACCAATGGACAGGTTGAGTATTGTCTGTCGCGGATGAAAGAAAATCTTCGAGAGAGGTGCTTTTCTCAAAGTGCAGATATTCGTCTGCAGCGAGAATCATCATCCAGTCAAAGGCGCTTCTACCGTCACGGAGTGCTTTCTCCTGAAACGCGTTCTGTCGCTCCAGGCGATCAGGAATACGGGCGTCTGAGCGATGAAGGCGAATATCGTGGAAAGAAGCTGCACTGGAAAGAACCGTCCATGTGCCATCTGTAGAATGGTCATCACAGATGATCAGTGTCGAAAAACCAATCGCTCTGTGATGACTGATCCACCAGCCAATGTTGTCGACCTCGTTATGGACGAACAGAACAGCGGCTGTTTTTAACATAAAGCAGAATCAATCCATTTTAAGTGCGGCAAGGAAGGCGCTTTGTGGAATTTCGACCTTACCAAACTGTCGCATCCGTTTCTTGCCTTCTTTCTGCTTGTCCAGCAGTTTGCGCTTACGGGAGATGTCTCCGCCATAGCACTTTGCGGTCACGTCTTTAGACAAGGCGCCAATAGTCTCACGCGCAATAACCTTGGAGCCAATGGCGGCCTGAATGGCAATCTTGAAGAGCTGCTTCGGGATCAGATCCTTGAGCTTGCCACAGATGGCGCGACCACGGGTTTCAGCAACCGTGCGATGCGCTACGAACGCCAGCGCATCGACCGGCTCATGGTTCACGAGAATAGAGATGCGAACCAGATCGCTCTCCTCATAACCATCGACCTGATAATCGAACGACGCATAACCGCGGGTGAGGGACTTCAGACGATCATAGAAGTCGAACACCACTTCGTTCAGTGGCAGGCGATAGACTGCCATTGCACGATTGCCGACATAGGTGAGATCGACCTGAATACCGCGACGCTCGGAGCAGAGCGTGAGTACGGAACCCAGATACTCGTCCTGCACCATGATTGTGGCCTTGATCCAAGGCTCTTCAATGCTTTCGATCAGGGCCGGGTCAGGCATGTCAGCCGGGTTGTGAAGCTCTTCTTTCGTGCCGTTCGTCAGTGTCATGCGATAGACGACGGACGGCGCAGTGGCGATCAGATCCAGATTAAACTCGCGGGACAGACGCTCCTGAATGATTTCCAGATGCAGTAGTCCAAGGAACCCGCAACGGAATCCGAAACCAAGAGCCGCAGAGCTTTCTGCCTCGAAGTGGAACGATGCGTCATTCAGGCGCAGCTTGCCCAAGCTATCACGCAGCTTCTCAAAATCGTCCGCATCAATCGGGAAGAGACCACACCACACAACCGGGATGGAAGGCTTGAAGCCTGGAAGGGTCTTTTCTGCCGGCTTGCGATCAAGGGTAATGGTGTCACCAACGGCAACGTCCGCCACCGTTTTGATGGCAGCATTGATGAAGCCCATCTCGCCCGGACCAAGCTCATCCACATTCGTCATGCGTGGGAGGAACACACCGACCTGATCAACGTGATAGGTCGAGCCAGCCTGCATCATGCGAATACGGTCACCCCGCTTGACGGTACCGTTCATGACACGGATCAGGATGATGACGCCGAGATACGGGTCGTACCAGCTATCAACCAGCAGGGCCTGCAGAGGCGCATCGCGGTCACCCTTTGGCGCCGGAAGGCGCTCGACGAGAGCTTCCAGTACGCCTTCGATGTTAATGCCGGTCTTGGCGCTGATTTCCACGGCGTCATCAGCAGGGATGCCGATGACTTCTTCAATCTGTGCCCGGACGCGTTCCGGCTCTGCGGCTGGAAGATCGATCTTGTTCAGGACGGGAACGATTTCGTGGTTGGCGTCGATGGCTTGATAGACGTTAGCCAGCGTCTGCGCTTCCACCCCCTGTGAAGCATCCACGACCAGCAGCGATCCTTCACAGGCCGCCAGTGAACGGCTGACTTCATAAGCGAAGTCGACATGGCCCGGGGTGTCCATGAGGTTCAGCGTGTAAACCTTGCCATCCTTGGCCGGGTAAGTGAGGCGCACGGTCTGCGCTTTGATGGTGATGCCGCGTTCCTGCTCCAGCTCCATCGAATCGAGGACCTGGGCTTTCATCTCACGCTCGGTAAGCGCGCCACAGGCCTGAATCAGCCTGTCGGCAAGTGTGGACTTGCCATGGTCGATATGCGCGATGATCGAGAAATTGCGGATGAGGGAGAGCGGGGTGTCGGTCATGGCAGGGTACATACGGGATTCTGGCAGGAATGTCAGCAGACCTGCGGGGAAACCTGCCTTTTTCCAAAGGCAGGTCAAAAGGGATCAGCGATCCGTCAGACGGAACTCGATCCTGCGGTTGCGGGCGTATGCCGCTGGAGTGTTGGCCGCGTCAAGCGGCTGGTAGTCAGCAAAGCCGGTTGCAGCCAGATGCCGGGGGTCAATGCCTTCCAAGATCAGAAGCTTCACGACTGTAATGGCACGCTCGGACGACAGTTCCCAGTTGCTTGGAAAAGCACTGTGGATCGGCTGCTTGTCGGCATGGCCATCGATGCGCAGAATCCACGGAATATCTGTCGGGATTGTTGAGGAAACCTGCTTGAACGTCTTGGCCAGCGTCGTGATTTCTTTTTTGCCTTCTGCTGTCAGATCGGCGCTTCCCTGAGGGAACAGGATTTCAGACTGGAAGACAAAACGGTCACCGACGATGTTCACGCCCTTCTGGTTTTTTAGAACATCCCGCAGACGGCCAAAAAATTCCGAACGATAGCGTTTGAGCTGGTTCACCTTGTCCGCCAGAGCGATGTTCAGCTTGTTGCCAAGATCCTGAATCTGGACGTCTTTCGCGGTTTCGTTTTTCTTCTCGATATCGAGGGCATTGCTGATAGCCTGAAGCTGGCGCGTCAGTTCCTCGATCTGGGCCTGAAGATCCGAAATCTTGCTGTTCTGCTGTTGGCTTGCGCTATCAGCAGAAGCAAGGGCCTGATCCTTCGATTGGAGCTGACCGTTCAGAAGAGCCATTTGTCCGGCCAGGGCCTTCAGTTGGTCTTCATTCTTCTGCTTGTCATTTGCCAGACTGGCGACGGTCGCATTCAGGGATTTGTTCTTGTCCTCCGTCATGGAGAGCATGTGCGACAGCTCGGCCAACTGCTTTCGCAAGTCATCCAGCGTATGTTCACGCCGCATCAGGGAGACGGACAGGAACTGCTGCCCCACAACAAAAACCAGCAGAACGAATGTTACGACCATCAGCAGCGTGGACAGGGCGTCCACATAGCCGGGCCACGCATCGAGGGCGTTATTGGGTCCGCGTCTGCGCCGGGCCATGGGTCAGTCCTGCCTGCTGGAAGTGCCAGTCGTGCTACCAGACGCTGCTGCGATGGTCCGCGCCAGAACCCGAAGATCGTTGCGGATTTCGCCAACGGTCTGAGCACGGCCCTGATGCAGTTCTTCCACGAGGCGGGAAAGATGGCTCTCAATGCGCAGCAAGGGCGTGCCCTGTGAGCCCGGTTGGCCTTCCTCGCCCATCTGGCGCAGGAGCGGAACGAGCGCGGCGTTGGTTTCTGCCGTCCGCGCCATGATCTGCTGGTTGGCTTTCAGTAGTTCGGTCATGCTGCGAAGGCGTTCCTGCAAGCTGTCCAGAAGCTGTACTTCACGAACACGACCTTCCTCACTGCGGGAAACCGCGTTCTGAAGCGTTTCCAGATTTTCCGCTGTCTGCTCAAGGAGTGCCTGAACATAAGCCGGGATTGGCGCGCCATCGCTGTCGATGCTCGTACCGCCACTCACCCGGGTCAGACCGGCGAGCCACTCTTCAAGTTCATTGAAGAACCGTGTCTGTGCCTGACCAGCAGTCAGATCCAGAAAACCGAGAACCAGTGCGCCAGCAAGGCCGAACATCGAGCCAGAGAATGCAGTGGACATGCCAGCCAGCGGGCCAGCGAGACCCGTCTTGAGCTGGTTGAACATCGCATCCAGATCGCCATTGCCCGCAGACATGCCGCCGATGACGGAGGCAATAGAACTAACGGTCAGCAGCAGGCCGTAGAACGTTCCCAGAAGACCAAGGAAAATCAGAAGCTGCGTCATGTAGCGCGAGATTTCGCGGCTCTCATCCAGGCGGGACGACAGACTGTCGAGCATCGCCTGTGTCGTCTGGGTGGAGAGCGTCAGGCGGTCCGTGCGACTGCGGGCGGCCAGCATGCTTGCCATGGGGGCAAGCAGTTTTGGCGGATTGGGGGTGCCCAGACCCGTCCGGGGCTGGCGAAGAAGCTCTACCCACTGGACTTCAGGCATAAGCCGCTGAACGACTCTCAAATTCCAGATGATGCCCAGAATTAGAACACCAAGAATGACAGCATCCAGTTTCGGGTTGGCATTGAAGGCATTCAGGAGGGTCTTCGCCATCGACGCTGCAAGAAGTGCAACGACGACAATGAAGATACCCATACGCAGAAGGAAGGTGGTGGGACGGGTCACGGCGGGTCTTTCCTGGCTTATGGCGTGCCGCTTGCCGGGGTTGCGGATTCGGAAGGCTGGGGATTGCTCTCGGTCACAATGTCCAGACGGTCAGCCGGACTTGCGTCGCCCTTGTCGGGGCGTCCCATGGCGCGCGGATAGAGGCGGGTGGTTGCGACGCCTGCCTTGATGAAAATGGAGCGTATTGCTAGCGCGCGTGCAAGGGAAATGCGACGTGGCATCGAAATGTCATCACCCGGTAACGTCGCATAGGCCGTCAGGATGATGCGTTTTTCGGGCTGATCCCTGAGGGTATTCGCGTAGGCCTCAACGGATTTCAGGCTGTCCTCGTTCAGATCAGAACTTTCCGGCGCGAACAGAACGCGCATTCCGCCGCCTTCAAGTGTTTCCGTACGGGTCTTCGCATCGGCAACTGGCTTGATGTCTGCGGGGGGAACGGGGGCGTGCGTTTGAATGGGAACGAACGGAGGGGGCAGCACAACAGGCGGCGGTGGTGCAGGCGGCACGCCCGGTACGCTTGCTTTTGCGGGTGCGGATGCCTTCACTGAAGAGGCAGAAGCAGTCGCAGCAGATGGTTTGGATGTCTGGGGAGCTGCCGCTGCGTGATGCGCGGGGCGGGGCGGGGTGGCCGGTTTTGCAACGGCGACCGGTTTGCCCTGAGGCAGATCATCCAGATTGCTGGAAACCTGAGCATGTGCCCCGGAGGGCTGAAGGCAGGCCAGAGTGGCCGCCACTGAGAGGGAGGTTAGGATCGGCCTGTACATATGGCGTGATCCTAACCGAGCGGTCCATCCTCCCGCAATGGGGCGGGAGCGACTTCTGCTTACTCCCGGTTCAGGGCTTCGTGGACGATGGTGCGCAATGTGCCATGAAGCTGGGCGTTACCAGCGACAACATTAACGTCATCATCAAGGTCATGAAGCTCCTTGCCGTCCGGGTCGGTGGCATGACCTCCGGCTTCACGTACGATCAGCAGGCCAGCGGCACAATCCCAAGGCTTGATCCCGAATTCCCAGTAGCCCTCGTAACGGCCAGCGGCCACCCATGCGAGATCGAGGGCGGCGGCGCCGAAGCGACGGATGCCCGCAACCTGCGGCATGAGAGCGCCCAGAACGCGGGCGAATGGAAGACGCTGGCTGCCCGGAACCTTCGCGAACGGGATGCCGGTCGCGAACACGGCTTCCTGCATGTTCCGGCGTGCGGAGACACGAAGGCGACGCTCGTTCACGAACGCACCGATGCCCTTCTCAGCCCAGAACATCTCGTTGGCGGCTGGGTTGTAAACCAGTCCACAGACCATTTCGACGCTTCCATCCGGAAGGCGACGCTGGAGACCGATGGAAATGGCCCAGTGCGGAATGCCGTGCAGGAAGTTCGTCGTGCCATCCAGAGGGTCGACGATCCAGCGCCACGTCCAGTTATCCCCGCCCGAAGCGCCTGTTTCTTCCATGAGGAAGGCATAGCCTGGCCGTGCGCGGGCGAGTTCTTCGCGGATGATGGTTTCTGCACGCAGGTCGGCCTGGGACACGAAGTCTCCCGGACCCTTGATGCTGACCTGAAGCTGCTCGACCTCTGCAAAATCGCGGAGCAGACGGCGGGCTGCCTTCTGTGCTGCGTTCTGCATGACGGCCATGTGCGGGGAAAGACGCATGATCAGTCCTTGGCGCGCTCGACGTAAGACGCATCATCCGTACGGACAACGATGCGCTCGCCAGCTTCAATGAAAGGAGGAACCATCGTCTTGACGCCGTTGGACAGGACAGCAGGCTTATAGGACGAGGAGGCCGTCTGGCCCTTCACGACCGGATCGGCTTCCGTGATTTCGAGCGTGACGTGCGGCGGCAGTTCAACGCCAACCGGGTCGCCCTCAACCAGCTTCACGTTCAGGGGCATGTTGTCCTGAAGGAACGCGAACTGGTCGCCGAAAATGTCCTGGGGCAGAATCAGCTGCTCAAAGGTTTCCGGGTCCATCAGGACGACGTTGTCACCGTCCATGTAGGAATAGGTGTAGTCCTTGTCTTCCGTCATCAGACGCTCGACGCTGTCAGCCGTTCTCCAGCGCTCATTCGTCTTGTTGCCGGTGTTCAGGTCGCGCATTTCGACCTGAATGAAGGCGCCACCCTTACCCGGGGTGATGATCTGCTGCTTGAGAACCGTCCAGCGGCGACCATCATGCTCGATGACCTGGCCAGCGCGGATAAGGTTGGCTTGTTGCTTCATGGTGTGTCCTGACCCTGCAATGGTGGGGTTTTTATCACGTCTTGTGGGCTTCTAGCGCCGCAGGGGGGAGGTCGGCAAGGCGCAAGGCGGCTTCATTGAACGGAATGGCTCAGGAAAGTGTGAAGTGTTGCCCTCTTGGGGCACGTCTTGGACACGTTCATGGTACTGACCGGACCCTGTCGTGCAGGCGGGGTATGCAACTGGAGGCTCCCTCTATGTACGACATGAAGAATCTTTCCCGTATTCCACATCTGGAAGCCAATGCCAGCGAAGGCATGGACGCGTTCTGGAAGTTTGACCGTGCGGCTTTTGAAGACGGGGCTGTCAGCGCCTTGACCAAGCAGCTTGCTGCCGTGGCCGTCGCCCTGACGACGCAATGCCCTTATTGTATTGAACTGCATGGCAAGGCAGCACGGGATGCTGGGGCGACGGATGCCCAGCTTGCAGAAATTGCTCTCGTGGCTGCAGCAATTCGTGCGGGTGGAGCTGTTACACACGCCACGCATCTGTTTCCGAAGACCGAAGGCTGACAGTTTCTTCTACCCGGACGGCGTTTTGCTCCGTCCGGTCCCAACACGCGCCTTATGTAAAAGACGCGATCTCTCCCTTTGGAGAGCGAACTTTTCCGTGTTCCCCTTCCATCAGATAGTCCGGACCGAGCGGGACTTTTCCCTTGCCGCCCGGAATATCGAGAACATACGTGGGCCAAGCCAGGCCGGTGACCCGCCCACGCAGACGGGCGAGCAGCGCGCGTCCTTCCTCAACAGGAACATGGAAATGGCTGGTACCGGGAGCTGTATCCAGATGATGCAGGTAATAGGGTTTGACCCGTGCCGTCACCAACGCCCGAAGCAGCGCTTCAAGAGACTCTTCCGTATCATTCACGCCGCGCAGCAGAACGGACTGGGAGAGGACCGGTATAGCACGCCCCAGAATGGACCGAATGGCGGTGCGGGCTTCGGCGGTCATTTCCCGTGCATGATTGATGTGCGCGACGACCCACATGGCGCGATCCGTTTCCATGGCGTCGAGCAGTTCCGGCGTGATGCGGGCAGGGTCGGCTACCGGAACGCGCGAGTGAATACGGATCGTCTCAATATGGGGAATGGCCGATAGCGACTGAACGATATGTTTCAGTCGTCTGGGCGCCAGCATGAGCGGGTCGCCACCCGTCAAAATGATTTCCCGGATGGCGGGATGGGCCCTGACCCAGTCCAGGGCCAGCTCAAGCTCTTCATCGCTCAGCAATCCACCGTCCGGACCAACATGCTCCCGCCGGAAACAGAAACGGCAATAAAGAGGGCAGATCAGCAGAGGCTTGAGGAGCGCACGATCTTCATAACGGTGCACGATTCCCTTGATGGGAGAGAGCGCATCGTCTCCGATCGGATCAAGTGTTTCGTAAGGCTGCGTGGAGAGTTCTCGTGCATCTGGAATGACCTGCCGACCAATCGGATCGTCCGGTGCTTCGATCAGGGCCTGAAACGCAGGCGGGATCGCCGTTGCGAACTGACTGGCGACAGCATCCAGCGTGTTGCGCGCGGCTTCGGGGGCGAGGCCGGCCTGAATCAGATCGGACGGCGTACGCAGGACGCGCCGCTTCGGAGAGGTCTTGACCGTATCATGCATGTGGTGGCTCTAACGCTGGCTGGCCGTGTGTTGCAACAGGAACTCGCTTCGATGACCCATTCTTCCTCTGATCCGGACAGGATTGCCGAACGTCTCCCGCTTTTGCGCCGCCGGGCCCAGATGGTGCAGGCCACGCGGAAATTCTTCGATGAGCGGGGATATCTGGACGTCGATACACCTTATGCGGTGCCAGTGCCTGGAGAAGAGGTTCATCTCCGGTGTTTTCGGACTGAACTGGAACACTCGGATGGCTCGCGTGAGGCGCGTTTCCTGCATACCAGTCCCGAATTTGCCATGAAGCGGATCATTGCAGCGACTGGCCTGCCCATTTTTCAGCTCGCGCGGGTCTGGAGGAATGGAGAAGCCAGCGCGACGCATGTTCCGGAATTTACCATGCTGGAATGGTATGCGCCGGGCGCTGACCTTGACGTGCTGATGGACGAAACCGAGGCCTTCGTACGCGCGCTTCTGCCCGATCAGGTTTACCGTGATGGTGTTCTGATTCCCGTGACGGAGCCCTTTGAGCGTCTGACGATGCAGGATGCTTTTGCGCGTTATGTGGGAGCAGATCTGTTGGGAACTGCAGGGGACGCTGAGGCGCTTGCCGATCAGGCCGACGCCGTTCTGCGAGATGGGGAAAACTGGGAAGACCTGTTTTTCCGTCTGCTTCTTGAGCGTATCGAACCAGTGATCGGGCGTGAACGGCCGACTTTCCTGACGCACTGGCCTGCGGAACAGGCGGCTCTTGCGCGCAAAAACCCTTCGGATGCACGGGCGGCTTTACGGTTCGAGCTTTATATTGGTGGCATCGAACTGGCGAATGCGTTTGAGGAGCTGACGGACCCTGTGGAGCAGCGTCAGCGCTTTGAAGCAGATCGTCAGAAACGTCTGGAATTTTCGCCGGATCAGGACTGGCCGCTTGATGAAGCTTTTTTGACGGCCTTGCCAGATATGCCATCATGTTCCGGTATTGCACTGGGATTTGATCGGCTGGTTCTGCTTGCAACAGGAGCACCGAAAATCCGTGACATTTTGTGGTTAAGCTAACCGTTTTGAAACTTGCAGGAGTTTTAATCCGTTTCTGATACCAAACGGGCTAGAACATCGTGCTGAAGACTATATCTGCGCTGCTCATCCAGCCGGGGACAAAGAAAATGAAAAAGGCAAAACTGCTTTCCGTCGTTGCACTTCTGGCGCTGTCTGCCTGTGAGGTACCTACCCTCCAGCAGCGTCAGGTTCTCGACGGCATGGTTGGGAAAACGGAAGTAGATGTTGTGCGTCAGTTCGGCGTGCCGACCAGAAGCTACCAGACAGAGGGCCATTCCTTCCTCGCCTATATCGAGAACCAGACCCAGTATTCCGGCGGTGGTGGCGGCTGGGGCTGGGGAGGTTGGGGCGGTGGCTGGGGTGGACCCGGCTGGGGTGGCTGGGGCGGCGGTTGGGGCGGACCCGGCGGCTGGGGTGGTGGTTGGGGTGGCGGTTTCCCCTCCACCTATTACAGCACCAGTTGTCAGACGACTTTTGAACTCGTCACCGGCCATGTCGTGGGATGGACCATGCGCGGCGATGGGTGCTGAAATCGTTTTCCTGGTCTATGGTCACATCCTCTTTAGTAAGACGGTGTGACCAAGATATGCAGGTGCGATTCGGGTTTCCTTCTTTCTCCCATGACGAGTCCAGAACTTCGGCTCCGAAGGTGGTAGGAAGTCTTCTGCTGGGGCTTGCGCTCGCTGGCTGTCATGGGACGGACTGGTCGCACAATTATCAGGACAGCTTCGAGACGCCCGCCAGTACGTCCATGTCTTATATGCCCGATACTGTCGCGAAGGCGTTTGTCGAGCCCAAAAACAACGAACCCAACACGCCAGTCGCCTATCATCGGCCCTTAACGCCGTCGTATGATGACCGTCCTCTGGACGAGAACATTGGCGTTTCCGTCGAACTGGCAAATTATATGGCTGGCCTCAGGGCTACCGGATTGGTCGCATGGATTACGGGACCGGGCCCTATCACGGTCTTCGCCATTCCCAACGAAGCCATGGAAAAACTTTCCAGCCGTTGGCCGGGAGGCCTTATGGCTCCTGCCATGCGCGGACAACTCACCCATATTTTGGGATATACGATTGTTTCGGGTCGTTGGGATGAAAAGACCATCCGAAAGACCATTGCTCGCCGCCATGGGCAGGGGATTGGTCTGAAAACGCTTTATGGAGATATTCTGAGCGTTCACATCGAACCACAGACGGGCGCTATTTTGCTGAATAACCCTGCAGGTCAGACAACGCGTCTGTGGGGTCAGTCTTTCCCGCAATCAAACGGTGTTCTATATTTTACACAGGATGCCCTCATCCCTGTTTCCCGCTGAAGAAACAGGGATGTTCGATCAGCCTTGAAGACTGGCGAGAAGGCTGGAGAACAGCGTCTCGTCAGTTCCATCAAGTTTGAGCGGTATTGCAAGAAAATCTGCTGAAGCTGTTGTTGCAGTGGAGGCTTCGTCAACTGTCTGAATATTTTCTGCCACGGCAGGGAGTTCCATGACAGACGTCCACCACCGGATCATGTCTGCGTGCTCTACAGCGAAGGCAATGTAATCGGCCCCGCTTTCTCCAGCCAGCATGGCTTCATCGCGGCTCTGGCACAGGCATCCAATCTGGATATCGTCGCCAGCAAGCTTGCGAAGGGTTGGCAGGCTGTCTGCTGAGGGCGCATGCAACCCGTCCGCAACTTTCAGAAGGTCAGCGGAAAGAGCGGAAAACCCGTCCGGTACATCAAGCATCAAGGCAACATCATTGTCATGCAGAAGTGCCAACACTCTTGAAAACTGCGCTTTGTCCAGCGTGTGCTTTATCGGAAAGCGCAGGGCGGTGACTTCTGGATGCGCCAGAAGCGCAGGCAGAATGTCAAAGAGGGCGTCTGCCTCAAAGCTGGCTGGTAGAACAGGGTACAGGTCGCAGGGTATCATAGGGTGAGTGTCGCAGATTCAGGAGGTTCAGGCTAGCGGGGCCAAGGTGTAGCTTGTGGTCGGACCGTAAGAATACGTCGTCTATGGAGCTCGTCCGAATAGAGGGCTGTCAATTGCCGGGGTGAAGCCTTGCAGACGACCCATCCGATTCCAGCAAGAAGTGCAATGCGAGCGAGCGCGGCCGATGCCCCGCAATCCAGAATGGATGCTGAACGCTCGTCCCCAACAACCTGTAACCACCAGGGGACTCCGAAACTATTGCCAGCTCCCATTGGGGACATTGCGAGGAACGGGAAAGGGTGGCGTATCTTCAGGTCTGCCATGTCACCATGGCAGGAAATGACAAAGACCGGCTTCATCAAAGGCTGAGAGGTGCTTGACCTGATGAGGGGTTCAGGTCTTTCCTGAGAGGGTAGACCAGTGGAACAGGTGTCGGTCATTTCATCGGCATGTCATGGCAGGAACGGGAAGAGCGCGTTTTGAGCGAGCAGGCAGGATATCTGCAGGACGATAAGACTATTGATCGTCTTGAGGAAGCAATGGCGCGGATTTCCAGTGCAATGGAACAGCAGGCCCGAGCCCGTGAAGAGCGTGAGCGTGAAGCCCGTTCTGCTCCTGACCTTCCTGAAATTGCTGCAAACATCGACGCACTCTGTGTTCGTATCCGCGGTATTCTTGAGCGGAAAGGGGAATAACACATGGCGCAGGTCTCCATCCGTCTGAACGGATATGTTTACAGTGTCGGCTGTCAGGATGGTGAAGAACATCATCTTTATGCAATGGCACGCCAGGTCGAAAGCTGGCTGCAACGCGCCCGGACGCTGGGTGGCGCTGCCAGTGAATCCAAAACGCTCATGATGGCGGCGTTGCTCATGGCGGATGAGATCTTCGAGCTCAAGCGCCGTCCTCTTCCAGATGACATGCTAGCAACGGTTGAGGAAGCGAAGGCAGCGCTGCGTATTGCTGAAGCCCGTCAGGAACGTCTGGCTCAACTGGCGCAGCGGGCTGAGGAACTTGCGGGCGTACTCGAAACTTCCGAGTGATTTTTGCGATTGCCGTTGAATATCTTTCGGCACTGTCTAATATGTAATTCGGAGCTGCCTGGTGCGTCAGGCAAATCAACCCCCGGGCCGATAAGCATTCCTACGGGAACTGGCTCTGTCGTGGCCCTGGTCACGTTAACCGGTGCCCACCTGCACTTGCAGGTCTAGGAGGGCTGAAAAGACCAACGGCTTTGGCGGCTCCACAGATTTCCGAAATCGATCTTCAGAAGAAAGAACTCCGTCGGCAGATGGCCGAACGGAGGAATGCTGCGTCCAGAGACATGGAAGCAGTGCTTCTGCATCGCCTGCATAACGTCATAGAAGCGCAGAGTGCTTCCGTTATCGCGGCTGTCTGGCCTTTGCCGGGAGAAATCGACCTTAGGCCCCTTTG
>NZ_JBYLUK010000001.1:0-150000 GCF_058107395.1 Gluconobacter sp. ESL1110 | reverse complement strand
AAACACTGTCGCCGAAAGTCCAAGGGTTCCTGCGCAAGGTTAATCCACGCAGGGTGAGCCGGCCCCTAAGGCGAGGGCGAGAGCCGTAGTCGATGGGAACTAGGTGAATATTCCTAGGCCTGCCAGAAGTGACGAATGAGAAATGTTGTCTGTCCTTAACGGATTGAACAGGCTTTTTGATCATTCCAGGAAATAGCTCTGGCGTATAGACCGTACCCGAAACCGACACAGGTGGACTGGTAGAGAATACCAAGGCGCTTGAGAGAACGATGCTGAAGGAACTAGGCAAATTGCTCGTGTAACTTCGGGATAAACGAGACCCAACCGTGGGCAACCATGATTGGGTGGCACAGACCAGGGGGTAGCGACTGTTTAGTAAAAACACAGGGCTCTGCGAAATCGTGAGATGACGTATAGGGCCTGACGCCTGCCCGGTGCCGGAAGGTTAAGAGGAGATGTGCAAGCATTGAATTGAAGCCCCGGTAAACGGCGGCCGTAACTATAACGGTCCTAAGGTAGCGAAATTCCTTGTCGGGTAAGTTCCGACCTGCACGAATGGCGTAACGACTTCCCCACTGTCTCCAGCATCGAACTCAGCGAAATTGAATTCCCCGTGAAGATGCGGGGTACCCGCGGTCAGACGGAAAGACCCTATGAACCTTTACTGCAGCTTTGCAGTGGCATCAGGAAAATCCTGTGTAGGATAGGTCGGAGGCTTTGAAGCCGGGCGCCAGCACCGGTGGAGCCACCCTTGAAATACGACCCTGAATTTTTCTGATGTCTAACCGAGACCAGTAAGCCTGGTCCGGGACCCTGCATGGTGGGCAGTTTGACTGGGGCGGTCGCCTCCCAAAGTGTAACGGAGGCGCGCGATGGTGGGCTCAGGCCGGTCGGAAACCGGCTGTCGAGTGCAATGGCATAAGCCCGCCTGACTGCGAGAATGACAGTTCGAGCAGAGACGAAAGTCGGCCATAGTGATCCGGTGGTCCCACGTGGACGGGCCATCGCTCAACGGATAAAAGGTACTCTAGGGATAACAGGCTGATCTCCCCTGATCAGAGTCCACATCGACGGGGAGGTTTGGCACCTCGATGTCGGCTCATCACATCCTGGGGCTGGAGCAGGTCCCAAGGGTTCGGCTGTTCGCCGATTAAAGTGGTACGTGAGCTGGGTTTAGAACGTCGTGAGACAGTTCGGTCCCTATCTGCCGTGGGTGTAAGAGACTTGAGAGGATTTGTCCCTAGTACGAGAGGACCGGGATGAACATACCTCTGGTGCACCGGTTGTCACGCCAGTGGCACAGCCGGGTAGCTAAGTATGGACGGGATAACCGCTGAAAGCATCTAAGCGGGAAACCCACCTCAAAACAAGGTCTCATAGAGCCGTGAGAGACCATCACGTCGATAGGCCGGGTGTGAAAGTGCAGTAATGCATGCAGCTAACCGGTCCTAATCGCTCATAATCCTCACATCAAACACATGCACAGAAATCAGCCACACTCATAAAACACCAACCTCCACCCACTCTCAAAAAGACTGGGTGGGCTGGAAGACCTGGTGGCCATTGCGAGGGCCCTACACCCGATCCCATCCCGAACTCGGCCGTGAAATCCCTCAGCGCCTATGATACTGCACCTCAAGGTGCGGAAAAGTCGGTCGCCGCCAGGTCCCCCAGCCCACTCACAATCCTCCCAAAAACCAACATCATACATACCACCGCGGGGTGGAGCAGCCCGGTAGCTCGTCAGGCTCATAACCTGAAGGCCGCAGGTTCAAATCCTGCCCCCGCAACCAATCCCATCATAAATCCCTACAAATCGACCGCTGATGCAGATGTTGCCGCGTCATATCAGTCGTCTCATTGCGGCCCGACCCTCGAAAAGAAGGCCAGGCAATCACGCACGTTTCCATCACACCAGTGACCCACTGGGCCGTCTCTCAACCTGTTTCCATATCCGTTCAGAACGAAACGTAGAAAAGCCAACTATAACGCTGTCAGGTCCCACACCAGCCTTAAGAACATGACACCAGAGGCTTTTGCTCAGCACACCAATAAGTCCATACAAACAACACACAGACCCTAACTCAGAAGAAGTCAGAGGTAGGGGTAAAACAACAGAGTTTAAAAAACAAAATTGATAAAATTTATTGAAGTATAAACTTAAATAATTTCTTTTTTAAATTAAGTATTAAATTGATTGATAATTTTTATTTGGTAGATCTTTTGCTTTATTATTTTCTCATCGGAGAGATTTATTCGTTTAGAAATGGTTGTGTGCATAAATTTTATTTCATTGATGTGTTTATCTTTGTTGAGGCGCTGTGTTGCTGAATTTTCATGGCGTCGGTGAATGTTCAGGGGCTCTTTGACGTAAACAATGCCTGTTTTATTTTGATCTAATAGCTCAAGGTAAATAAGCCAATCTCCCGCAATACTGAGTGTTCTAAGGTCTGGTTGGCATCTGCGGAGAGCGGCGCGCATTGGGGTGCGTTTGAAAACAGCTCCGCTTACGTTGAGAATGAGATTACGTTCTGAGAGACAGGTCTTCAGAAAATCGCGTCCTTGAAAATACCCATCGTGATCAAGGATGCTGCCTGCTGTCTCGGAGCAGTAATTACGGTAAGACGAAGTCAGAGGATCGCCATTCGTATCAATGGATCTGCTGTCGCTGAAGGCCATTGTGGCATTGGGGTGCTGTTGTAAAGCGTCAAAAAGCTTTTCTAAAAACTGCGGATCACAAAGATCATCTGCTTCTGCAATCCAGATCCATTCTCCTCGGGCCTCTTTCAGTGCTTTGTTCCACTGGCGAAAAACTGACCCTGAAGGTTTGCGTCCTTTGATAATGCGGATTTCGCGTTGCCATTCTCTGGCAGTATTTTGTGCAATATCTAGGCTTTTATCAGTTGAAGCATCATCCAAAACAATAATTTCAAGAACAGGAAGTGTCTGTGTGAAAATGGAAACCAGTCGACTTTCTAGGTAGCGCGCGTAGTTATAGGACGGGACGACAACCGAAACGTTCGGAAGTTTCGGGAGCGCTCGATACAAAAGGGCTTCAGCATAAGATTTGAAATCAAGCTGGCGTTGCATCTTTTGTGCGATTTTTCTGCGATGCAGAAACGGTCGGTTTTTTGATTGACTCCCCAGTGCAAGGAGAGCTTTCGCCATTGCATTGATGTCACCGAGTGGAACGGTTAAATGATCGATATCCTCTGAATTTAGATCTTTTAGAAAGGCGGGAATCCCACCGCTATCTTCAAATGCGACGCAAGATAGTCCTGCGCTGACAGCCTCAAGAGCGACAGACGGGTAGGGGGCCTCTCTGGATGTCAGGGCAAAAACATCTGCTGCGGATAGCCAGTCAGATATGTTTTTTACATTTCCCGGCATATGAAATGTTCCTGACAGCAGTGCTAGATCAAGCTCTGAGCGGAGTCCGTCCTGGAGAGTAGGGTCTATGTCTCCCAGCCAGACGAAGTGAGCGTCATTTCGCAGGGTACGCCACAGTTGCAGGAAAAGATCGAAGCCTTTTCGCATATCTGCATAGCCAGCTCCGAGCACTAAAAACGTTGCTCCTGTCAGCCCTAGTTTTTGATGAAAGGCTTGCCGTGCGCTAGTGCTCAAAACAGGGGGTTGATAAAGACCTTGCGGCAGAATGTTCAGTTTGGGGTGCTTTTCTACCCCAAGACGTTGGGCAACGATCTGGGCTGGGAGCATAATGGAACATGCCAGATCGCAACCTTTCTGCATTGCACTGATCAGATTGCGGGTATTTAGGATATTTGGCAATTCGTGGATCAAAAATATGTATTGAATGCTGTTCTCGAAAAGAGCGGGTGCTAATGGTGATGATGCTGCACTGTTGAGGATAGCTCGCTGAAAGCCTTCTTTATTCAAGGCGCTCAGTCTTTTGCTTGTTTCTGGAGAAGTGATGGAAAGAATTTCTACGGGGGCAATGCGTCTGTATTCGTCGACCATCGCTCCTCCTTCCAGCAGGATAAAGCGAATATCCACGCCAAAAGATTTGCGAAGGGTGCGACCTACTTCGAGAAGCAGTCTTTGAGCACCTGCGGGAAATGCATCGTGACCGATCAGAAGGAGGCGAGCCTTGTTTAACGAGCTTTTAAACCCCGTGCATGCTCTGGCTGTCGCATTCAAATAAGCGCTGCCGAAATGTACGTCGGGTTCAAGATATGCACCTTCAGCCCATTCATTCCAGGCATTGATGCAGACGATGGGCTCGCCGAAGAACCGTTCTTTTTGAGCCTGATCGACCAAACCTGTCAGCCATCGCTCATAAAGGTTGGGTGTAGATCCATGCAGGACCAGTCCCTGTCCCTGGCGGCGCGCATCATTATCCCAGGAGGGGGCTGCGGTCCGTATCAGAGGATAGGTTGTCGGGGGCTGCTTGAGAGCATTTTCGACGATATCTGAGTAGTCGTATATCTGGCCGCGGAAATCTTCGTCCATTAGTCGGACGCGCTCATTGATAAGGCTACAATTTGCAACGACCTTGTGGGGCGGAAATTCGATGGCTCCATCTACGCCAAAATCACGTGGGTTTTCGGCATTAAAAGCCTGTCCCATGACAAAAATCGGATTCAGGTTATGCCGTTTTCTGAAAAGTTTGCGCCACCTTTCAAAAGCCTGAGGTGCATCCGGGATAGTCCCTGGCCTATACACCATGAGGAGAGGGCGACCTTGAACCTGGATATAGCGCGGATCACACATATGGCGTGCAAAGCAATCAATCAGGGCATGATCGTCTTCCGGCCGGTAATCCTGTGCAATGAGAATGTCGTTGTCGGATCCATCCCATCTGCGGCTCCAGTTTTCATTGGCCCACATGAGGCAGAACGGCAGATCAATATCAGGATTGGCCAGAAGCATTTCCAGCGGTCCATCAAGAAGCCGTTTGCGATTGAACCAGTAGAAATAGAAGACGAAACCTTCAATTCCCGCGGCCTTTGCCATGTCTGCCTGTCTCTTTAATAAATCTGGAGACGTCAGTGTGTAATGGCCAAGGTCGCGAGGAATGCGCGGTTGATAGTGGTCAGCGAACCGGGGGAGCGCGCGGGACGTATTTGTCCATTCCGTAAAGCCGTCTCCCCACCAGGCATTGTTTTCCGGAGTGGCGTGATATTGCGGCAGATAATAGGCCAAGACACGTGCGCGGCGGATCGCACTCTCTGGAAGGGGTTGAGTCTTTTCAAACAGTGGCCCGGGCGTACTGCGTCGACGAACTTCTCGGAAGACCGTGAGTTCACCTTGTGGTTGTGCGGGATGAATGCTGGGTTTGTGTCTGTTTTCCAGGTAATGCAGGAGAGGGTTTATATCTGGTTCATGTCGCAGGTAGTTCTTGCGATAATAGACTGGATCAAACGCTTCAAAAGGCTGTCTGGCCTCACGAAATCCCTGGATCATATAGTGTTCGAGGGGATCTATCCCTGCTGCAGCAACATCTGGGTAAGCTTTCAGATAAAAAGCCGGATCAAACTCTGCGATGGGTTGAAGGATCTGAGTGTGCCGGTTCAGCAGATAATGCGCCAAGGCCAGCATTCCCTCGGGAATGGTATAGGTTTGGGTATACCAGGCCGGATCAAACCACATGATGGGCTTACGGCCTTCCTTTTCTCCAGCGGTAACGTAATGAAGCAAAGGGTCGCCAAGAACGTCCGGGTATTGCTGCAGATACCAGCGTGGATCAAAGAACGGGTTGGGTTTGCGTCCTTCTTTCCAGCCACAATGATGGTAATGCCGGAGAACGGCTGTTCCCATATTTTTCAGGTCAGGATTGGTCTTCAGATAATAGGCGGCATCAAATGTCCCCGAGTATCCGAGGATCTGAAGGGCTGTAGGGCGCGCTGAAGCAAAAGAAGGACTAGAGCGAACGCAGGTTGTAAGACCGTTTGGCATGGAACAGTTTTTTACTGTTTCTTAACAAAATTCAATACCGTTAATTTATCGTCAATCGAGAAAGAAATTTGCTGTGTCGCCGGGACAATGTCATACCGTCCGCCCCGGAAGGCAGTCGAGGTGGGAACTGATGGATCGCAGTGTGTCTTCTTCCGTTGAGGAAGGTCCTGTCTACACGCATCAAACCATGTGTCTGGAAGAAGGAATGGCGCTGGAATGCGGTGCTCATCTGGCGCCTCTGGAAGTCGCTTACTGCACATACGGCACGTTGTCTGCTACCCGCGATAACGCCATCCTTGTCTGCCATGCGTTGACGGGAGATCAGTATCTTGCAGAGCCTAATCCGCTGACGGGGAAGCCTGGCTGGTGGAGCCGTATGGTCGGCCCCGGACTTCCAATCGATACGGACCGCTTTTTTGTGATCTGTCCGAATGTCCTTGGAGGTTGCATGGGGTCCACGGGGCCACGATCCCTCTGTTCCGAGACGGGCAAAGCCTGGGACAGCGAGTTTCCCCCTATTACGATGCATGACATCGTGGCCTCTCAGGTCCGTCTGGTAGATTATCTTGGAATTGAACGCCTCTTTGCTGTCGTGGGTGGATCAATGGGCGGTATGCAGGCGCTGACATGGGTGGCGGATCATCCGGAGCGCGTTTTCGCAGCTTTACCAATTGCCACGTCGCCTTTTCATTCGGCGCAGAACATTGCGTTTAACGAGGTTAGTCGTCAGGCTATCTTCGCAGATCCTCACTGGCATGACGGACATTACCGAGATTTTGGTGCCATTCCGGCACGTGGTCTGGGGGTTGCGCGTATGATGGCGCACATCACCTATCTCTCAGAAGAGGCTCTGAGTCGAAAATTTGGTCGGCGTGTTCGCAAGGAAACAGCTACGGCCATTCCCGCAGCGAGCAGTCCGTCGCTGTTTGGTGAAATGTTTGAGGTTGAAAGTTATCTCCGGCATCAGGGGTCAACATTCGTCCGAAGATTTGATGCAAACTCTTATCTGACAATTACGCGGGCGATGGATTATTTTGATCTGGCTGCCGAGCATGACGGCGATCTATCTGCTCCGTTTGGAAAGTGCGAGACGCGTTTCTGTGTCGTGTCTTTCAGTTCTGACTGGCTTTTCCCGACGTCTCAGTCCCGGCTGCTGGTGCGTGCTTTGAACAAAGCTGGAGCAAACGTCTCTTTTGTAGAAATCGAAAGTGACCGTGGGCATGACGCGTTTCTTCTTGATGAGCCTGATCTGGATCGAACCGTAAGAGGTTTCCTAAATGGTGCTGCCGAACATGCGGGTCTTACCAGGGAGGAAACACACTGATGCGCGTTGATCAACGACTGATTGCAGAGATGATTCCTGCGAAAGCGCGCGTTCTGGATGTCGGCAGTGGCGATGGTACTCTGATCGACTATCTGTATCGTACCCGCAGCTGTGATGCCCGAGGTATCGAAATTGACATGCAGAGTGTCACTCAGTCGGTCGCTCACGGTCTTCCGGTCATGCATGGTGACGCGGATCACGATCTTGCACACTATCCGGATGATGCATTCGATTATGTTGTCCTTCAGAGGACGCTGCAGGCTGTAGAGCGTCCGCGAGAAGTGCTGAGGCAGATGCTGCGTATTGGCCGTCATGCCATCATCTCTTTTCCGAATTTCGGGCACTGGCGTTTACGGCTGCAGCTTCTGACAACCGGACGTATGCCTATGACGCCGGTATGGGGTACGCCTTGGTACTCCACACCGAATATTCATCCTTGTACGATCAGGGATTTTCTCGCTCTTTGTGAGGAGGATGGGTATGTTGTCCGGCAGTGGCTCGCTGTGGATGAAGACGGACTGAAGGCGCCCTGGAGACGATCTATCCGGTTTGCCAACCTGTTTGGAGAGCAGGCTCTTTTTCTGCTCAGTCGCGGCTAGAAGGTCGCTCTTTTTTCCAGGGGGCCGTTTCTGTTTGAGTGGATGAGAGGGGTATTCTTTTCTCCCGCTGCATTCTTCGTTGCGAGATGATTCACGGTTTTACAAAACGCGTGAAATAATAATGATTTTTTATGAATCGGGAGTTCGCTTCTCTTGCGGTGGAAGGGAACGTGCCCTACATCAATCCGCAGATATCCCAGCCGTTAACGCAGGGAGATGCTGACGGTTTCGTCGTCATGCTGATTTGGTTTTGGCGTTCAGGTATCAGGCTTCATGGTTCTTTTTGAAAAATGAAGTGACTGGATTTGCTTAGTCTCAGTGGCTGGCAACTGGTCGTGATGCTGGCTGAAGTCAGCTGAGAGCCGTCTCTCATCAACTCTAGGCTCAAAGCAGGCGTCCTTTCGTGCTCCAAAAGTGCGGCTCGGGCTGTGCGAGCCAGGCCTTGTTATCCCTCAGGAGGGGTCCATGACCAGTTTCGCAGAGCTCAATCTTGCCGAACCAATCCAGAAGGCGCTTGCCGAGGAAGGATATACAACGCCGACCCCTATTCAGGCTGGCGCAATCCCTCATCTTCTTGAAGGGCGCGATCTCCTGGGGTTGGCACAGACAGGAACGGGAAAGACAGCGGCTTTTGCTCTGCCGATCCTTGATTACCTTCTGCGAAATCGTCGTCCCCCGGCGCCAAAGACCGTCCGCGTTCTGGTGTTGGCTCCAACACGTGAGCTTGCGTCCCAGATTGACGAAAGCTTTGGGGCTTATGCCCGTCACATGAAGCTATCTCATGCTGTTGTTTTCGGTGGCGTCGGTCAGGGACGGCAGATTGAAGCGACGCGTCGTGGTGTTGATGTTCTGGTGGCAGCGCCTGGCCGACTGCTGGATCTGGTAGGGCAGGGGTATATTGATCTCTCGGCTCTTGAAGTTCTGGTGCTTGATGAAGCCGACCGGATGCTGGACATGGGCTTTGTTCGTGACATCCGTCGCATTATGGCGCTTCTTCCTGCACGTCGTCAGACAGTTCTGTTCTCTGCAACGATGCCGCAGTCCATCAGTGATCTGGCGCATTCCCTGCTGAGTGACCCTGCAACCGTTCAGGTCACGCCTGAATCCAGTACTGTCGATCGTATCCGTCAGGCTGTCATGTTCGTTGAGTCGGAGAAGAAGAAAGACGCGACGCTGATGCTTGTTGAGAGCTCAAATGTCGTGCGTGCTGTTGTCTTTACTCTGATGAAGCATGAAGCCAACAAGGTTGCAGAGTTCCTTAACAAGAACGGCATTACCGCTGAGGCCATTCACGGAAACAAGTCACAGGGCGCTCGTGAGCGTGCCATGTCGGGTTTCCGGAACGGCACAGTCAAGGTGCTTGTCGCAACGGATATTGCGGCACGTGGTATCGACGTGGACGATGTATCTCACGTCTTTAACTACGATCTGCCGAATGTTCCTGAATCCTATGTTCATCGTATTGGCCGTACGGCGCGTGCGGGCCGTGAGGGGTGGGCTGTTTCGCTCTGTGATGCTGAACAGCGCGCTTGGTTGAAAGATATTGAAAAGAAGATCGACAAGGCCATTCCGGTCGTAACCGATCATCCTTATCATTCTGATGCAGCCCAGAATTCTACAATGCGTCCTCCGGTTCTTGGTGGCGGACGTGGCGGCGGTCAGCGTGGTGGTGGAAATGGCGGAGGTGGCCGACGCCGTTCTGGTCCGCCGCCGTCGGCACGAGGGGCTGCCGGTCGTCGCGGCGGCGCGCGTTCTGCTGGGCAGCGCTAACTTTTGAGGAGAGCAGATTTCAGAGATTGAAGTGCCCTGGAATCTGGAGGGATCGAAGAACCATCAATTGATGTGCTTGGCCCGTGATTTCTGGGTTTTGGCGATTTGATTGACGGTTCTTTGGGGCGTTTTCTGTTTGCGTTTTGAGCAGATCGAGTGCTGTTTCCCGCTGGATGACTACGCGCTCGCGCTCAATCGTTCGAGGAAGAGAAAGCGGCGCATGTTGTAGACAATATTGGCCAGTCCGATCCTCATGGTGGCCCGGGTGATACCGACAGTTCGGATGAACAGTCCCGTCTGCGATTTCTGATCGGCAAAGACATGCTCGACACGAGATCGGATCACAGACTTTCCTGCATTGGATCTCTGGATATGCCGGGGCATCGGTTTGAGATGCGGTTTTTTTCTGTGAACCTTCGAAACAAATCCCTGCTTTTCCATGAAGTCTTCATTGGCTTTGGAGCGATACGCCGTGTCTGCCCAGACGCTTGAGGCCGTATTGGTGTTATCCAACAGCCCTTCTCGCAATCGCGCACCATCACTGGCGGCGGCATCTGTCGTCTTCCATTTCCGGATGAACCGGAACTTCCTGTCGATGGAGACATGGGACTTGTAGCCAAAGAACGGAATGGCCAGATCCGTTGTGGGGATCGTCCCGTCATCCTGACGCTTCGCCTTCGTGAACTTCAGTGTCCATCGTGCATGACGATCCTTATGCGACAGCTTTGCCGGCTTGTCCTGCCAGTCTTCGGGGGTACGTCCTGCCCGGAGGTCGGCTTTCTCAGCGTTCGTATTGCGCTGCTTTGGAGCGGCTACCAATGTTGCATCCAGGATCTGGCCCGACATCGGCAGATAGCCCGCGTTCCGCAGGGTCGCGTCAAACCGGTCAAACAGTCTTTCAATGGCCCCCGCCTGGGTCAGGCGTTCACGGAACAGCCAGACCGTTTTGGCATCAGGCACACGGTCCGACAGCCTCAGACCTAAAAAGCGCATGAAAGAGAGGCGGTCGTTGATCAGATATTCCGTCCGTTCATCAGACAAATTGTTCAGCGTCTGGATCACCAGGATCTTGAACATCAGTACCGGATCAAACGGCGGACGCCCGCCTTTACTGCCGTCTGAATAGGCCAAAGCCTGCTCCAGATCAGGGCGGAACACTTCAAAATCCACTGTCCGGGAGAACGCTTCGAGCTGATCGCCAAGCCCGCTCAAACGGGCAAGCCGCTCTTCAACATCAAAGAAACCAAGCTGTTTCATAGCGGCATTCCCTCAACCAAAACCAAAGAAAGGGAATCACATAGAAAGCATCAAAAACAGAGAGTTTTTCGAACCCTCCACGTCACGGATTTTTCTGTCGGCGATGAGGTCTTTTATGCGGGCGCGATCAATCGTCCGGGGACCAATGCCGAGTTTCATCTAGTCGATGAGCGGATTGTCGGTCGCAAACCCCGCTCCCTGAACTGGGCTGAAGCCGCGGCCTTACCGCTGACCGCAATCACCGCCTGGGAGATGCTTTTCGATCGTCTGGACATTCGTCGGTCTGTCCCGGGAACGACGCCGTCCATATTGATCATTGGAGGCGCAGGCGGGGTCAGTTCCATGGCGATCCAGCTGGCCAAGGTTCTGACTGATATCACGGTCATTGCCACGGCTTCGCGCCCCGAAATGCAGGACTGGGTCACATCTCTCGGGGCAGACTACGTGATCGATCACAGCAAGCTTTTGGCCGCACAGGTTGCTGCCCTTCCTGCGGGTGCCCCCGGTTTTGTTTTTTCAACGACGCAGACAGATCGGCATCTGGCACAGATCGTCGAACTTCTTGCCCCTCAGGGACATTTCGGCCTGATTGATGATCCGGCTGAACTCAATGCCGCACCGCTCAAGCGCAAAAGCCTGTCCCTGCACTGGGAACTGATGTTCACGCGTTCACTGTTCGGAACGGCAGACATCAGCGCACAAGGGAAACTCCTGAACGACGTATCGCATCTCGTAGAGGAAGGTCGTCTTCGCACGACGCTCGGCAAAAATCTCGGGCTCATCACTGCGGCCAATCTGCGGGAGGCTCACGCTCTGATCGAGAGTGGTCAGGCCAAAGGCAAGATCGTGCTCGAAGGTTTTGCTGCCTAAACGGAGAAAACGATGACGAAAACAGTCAAAGCGCTTGAGAGGAGCAGACCTCATGAATGACGAAGAGCATCTGATGACCCTGAACCGGATGGGAGGTCGCTTCGATCTCAATAAAATTGCGGCGGCGTTTCCCGAAACGGCGGACACGATGCTGCTGGACACCTATCTGACCGACAAGCCGGAAGCGAGTATCCGGGTCTTCCGGATCTATCGGGATGTGCCGCCTCATTATCATACCCAGTGCGACGAAGTGCTTCATGTCCTGTCCGGGACAGGCACGTTCTGGATTGGTGATCCCAAGGAGGAGGCGCCGTTTGCCCCCGGCCATCTTTTGGTGTTCCCCCGTCGGGCCGTGCATGCCGTACCCCGCATTCTAAGCCATCCAGTTGTTTTCCTTGCCATCGACACGCCGCGACGGGCGCCAGATGACGTGGTGTTCGTGGATCCTGCCGACGGTACGCCGTCCGGTTTTATCGCAGGGATCTGACGGCATGGGAGTCATGAAACAGAATCAGCCGCATGCTTTCACAAAAAGAGGCCTGCGCAGGATCGCCATTGCCGTTTTCACGGGTTTCGTTGGGGTATGCGGGCATCCTGTTTCTTCCCGTGCTCAGACCATCAGGATTGAGGCGACTACTAACGCAATAGACTGGAACGCCGTAGCGCTTGCTGGCGGTCATGTGTTTGTCGCGGGCCCTCGCTGGACCGGATTTTCCGGGCCGGCCGTGGGTCTTCTGACAAAGAATGGAAAGATAAAGCCTTTTCCAGATGCTGACTGGAATGGCTGGAAACCCGGGCAGGATGCAACGCATCGGTTTGTCAGCGTCAATGCCCTCCACGTTGCTCCTGACGGCACGCTCTGGGTTGTTGATACTGGAACTCCGTCTTTTGGAGGTGCTCCCATACCTGAAGGAGCCAAACTGGTCCGCATTGATCCGGCAACAGGTCATGTGCTGCGGATCTATCCTCTGGGCCCAGAGATCGCGCAGGCGGGCAGCTATATCGACGATATCCGTTTCAACGGAACGCACGCCTATCTCACGGATGCGGGCAAGGCCGCGCTGATCGTTCTTGATATCAAAACAGGTCAGGCACGTCGTGTTCTGGACAATGACGCGTCCACACGCGCACGGACAGGGCGGCCAATTATCATGGACGGACACGTCGTGGAGAGCCACCCGCATCAGCCGCTTCTGGTGAATGTCGATCCGCTTGAAGTGAGTCCGGACGGGAAATGGCTGTATTTCGGGCCGCTTCAAGGGCCGTGGTCCCGCATCCCGACAGCACTGCTCGATGATCCTGATGTGTCATCAACTGATCTGTCTGCGGCTGTTCAGCCGTGGGCAGATTTACCTCCAATCGGGGGCAGCGCCATGGATACTGCAGGAAATCTCTACTTTACCAACCTGAAGGATGACGGCGTCTATCGGAGAGACGTTTCCGGAAAGATCACGAAACTGCTCTCGGATTCACGTCTGCACTGGGCGGATGCACCTTGCCTTGCTCCGGATGGCCGAATGTGGCTGCCTGTCGCGCAACTGGATCGTCTTTCGATGTTCCATCAGGGACAATCCCGCATCATACAGCCGTTTCTGCTGGTATCCATCCATCCTCATGCTGGCCAGGTCAAACCTGGGCGATAGGACTCTGATGACCATCAAGCGCCATGATAATCGCCTGCGGGATGTTTTCTCTCGTGCAAAGGTACTCACGAAGTCGCTGTGCTTTGGCGGACATCGTCACCTGTAATGCCATCGAAGTTTGCCGGGATCTTTTGTCGGAAAGTCAGGAGGAGCAATCCATCGACGTGTCTGGGCGGTACGATGCCGTCGCCATCCAAGATATGTCAAAGCACGGGCAAGAATAAGCTGCTCGTCAGATCGTATCGGCCTTTTATAAAACAGGACTTGCTCCGCGATAACGTTCAGCGGCAGCCCTCCAGACGGAGACTGATCATGGACCTGGATCATCCTGCCAGAAGTCAGCTGCGGCAGGAGATCTTTAATCGTCAGTTTATCTGACCAATGCGAAGCACGGGCAAACAAAAGCTCCATGATTTCATCTATCGTTGGCTGTGCAACCGTAGATTTGTCTTTCAGGAAAAGAAATGTATTGAGGATTTCAAAAAGCTTAGTGTCTGAAAAATTACCGTTTATCATTTTGAATAGAGACCACCCTTCAGAAATCTCCGAAGGAGATGCCCAGAACAAGTTATGTAAGTCGTTTACGGTAGTTGGTCTTGCAAATATATTATCAGGATCATCTACTTTGTAGCAATTAGTCTTGTAATAGGGGTCAATCTCTCGAGTAACATCACACAGGATCCAGAAAACAATATCCTGATAGACGCATTTCATCTCCAGGGAGTCCCAAGGGCTGTCCCAAGCAAAGTCAATCTCAGCGACGTCAAACATAGCGCTAGCTTTCATCATGGAAAGGAAAGATCCGCAGATATCCTGCGCTGATGAAATCAGCAGCTACGAACAGTGGTCGCTCAGCGTGATCTGCATGGCAAGAGAATTGCTGCCGTCACGACGAACGAGTCTTTCGACATCGCGCATTCGAAACAGAGTTCGCCTTGGACCGATTTTCAAGCGTTCGAGCTCGCCCGCAGCGACATATCTGTCGATCGTTGAGAGGGACACGCGTAGTCGCTCAGAAGCTTCCCGACGCGTTATAAAGATGTCGTCAGAGCGACGAAGGGGGAAAACAGAACTCATGATACGCCTTTCCAACCAGCCCCTCACGGGACCAACGATGATACTAGTTTCGTTTGGTTTTTTCGGCGTTCAGTGTTCTACAGGGTCTCTGCTTGAAGCAGTGGCAGAGAGCCCTCTGGGCTTGCTAGAAGTTTTTCGTACTGTAGTGTCAGCTAACTCAAGAACGTTAGCCGAACACGGACGACGATTTCAAGAAATTTCTGAGCGTTTTTTTCGTGGGTCGCTGTTTCAGTCGCGCCTTCAGAACATCTAGATGTCTCTGGAGAAAGCAGGACATCAGTTAGCAGGTCACATCGGGAAGTTTATAAACGACGCATATCGCGTCCGAGCGCCGCGCGATGACGCATTTTTTAAGATGGGTCTCAAGGTGGGATGAATTTCGATAAACCACATAAACAACTGAAAAATATAGGAATTTTTGATTTATCTGGCGGAGAGGGTGGGATTCGAACCCACGGTACGCTTCCACGCACGGCGGTTTTCAAGACCGCTGCCTTAAACCACTCGGCCACCTCTCCTGACGTCTGCTTAAGTAAAAACAGAGCAGAGTCGCATCCTGTTCCCAAGATGTCGGGGCTTCATGCAATGTCGTGGAAAGAACGTCAAGAGGCGTTCTGTGTTACGTGTCTATGTGAGGTTTACGTTTCGAAACAGGAGTGGAGGAGTTTTGTAACACGGAACGTGTCATCTTGATTGTGAAGGAAGCGGGAGTGCGCTTCCGTTTCCAACAACCTTCAAGGATATGTCATCCATGACGGCCTTTCGTACTTCTGTTTTCCTTTCTTTTGCTGCGTCCGTTGGTCTTCTGACTGCGCCGCTGCTGGCTCAGGCTCATCCTAATCAGTCTGCTCCATTGCATGCGGGGATGCATGGTGACCATGGTCCAGGCGATATGCCGCCGCCGTTTCCACCTGGTGTCATTCTGACAGATGCGCAGAAGGCTCAGGTTCATACGATCTTCAAGCAGGCGCATGAAGATATGAAGGCTCAGCATGAAAAGCTGAAAGATCTTCGTGACAAGATCCGTACAGAGCTATCTGCTGAAGGAGATCTTAACCGTTCTCTTCTCGCTGATCTGACGCGGCAGGAAAGTGAACTGCATACGCAGGAAGCTCAGGCCCGTCTTGCAACGCAGGAGAAGCTCCACGATGTGCTGACGCCGGAGCAGCGTCGTCAAGCCAATGTCACGATGGAAAAGATTCATTCGCTTCATGAGCAGTTGGATGCGATCATAGGGCACCCGCCGGAAGATGGTGTGCCGCCAGCTCCCTGATTTCTGACTGAATACTGCTCTATTGCTTGACGTCAGTGTCTCAAGGCGATAGAGCGGTCCTGTTTTCGGACACGCCACATCGCGAAGGCTCGCGCAGTGGCGTGTTTCTGTTTGCTATAAGGTGGCCCGTTGTTCGATCAACTTTCAGGCAAGATGTCCGGTGTCCTCGAAGGACTTTCCAAGAATGGGAAGCTTACCGAGGGTGATGTCACCGAGGCAATGCGCGAAGTCCGTCTGGCCATGCTGGAAGCGGACGTTGCGCTGCCGGTGGTACGTGACTTCGTCAACAAGGTCCGTGAGCGCGCTGTCGGGCATGAAGTGCTTGAAAGTGTCTCTCCAGGCCAGGCTGTTGCCAAGATCGTCAACGATGCCCTGATCGACGCGCTGGGCGGGGCAGGCGCAGTTCCGCTGAACCTCGCCGCTGTTCCGCCTGTTCCTGTGCTGATGGTTGGCTTGCAGGGCTCCGGCAAAACAACGACGTCGGGCAAGATTGCTCTGCGTCTGTCGCAGCGTGAAGGCAAGAAGGTTCTTCTCGCCAGTCTGGACGTCTATCGTCCAGCCGCCCAGCTCCAGCTTCAGCAGTTGGCAGAGCGCGTCAATGCCATCACGAAGCGTGTCACGGCCCTTCCGATTGTTGCCGGACAGTCGCCAGTAGAGATCGCCAAGCGTGCGCTCGATACGGGCCGCCGTGAAGGCTATGATATCGTTATTCTCGATACCGCAGGTCGTCTTTCCATCGACGAAGCCCTGATGGATGAGGTGCGTCAGATTCGTGCGGTCGCGAATCCGGCGGAAACGCTGCTGGTCGTGGATGCCATGACGGGTCAGGACGCGGTCAATACGGCCAAGTCTTTCAATGAGGCTGTCGGTATTACCGGCGTCGTCATGAGCCGTATGGATGGTGATGCACGTGGTGGTGCGGCTCTGTCCATGAAGGCCATCACGGGCGCGCCGATCAAGCTGACCGGCTCTGGCGAAAAGCTGGAAGCCCTCGAAGAATTCCATCCGGAACGCGTGGCCGGCCGCATCCTCGGCCTGGGTGACGTGGCTGGTCTCGTGGAGCGCGCAGCGGAAACGCTCGACCACGAGGAAGGCGAGCGTGTCGCGAAGAAGATGCTCGCTGGCAAGTTTGATCTGGATGACTATGTCTCCCAGATCAACCAGATCAACCGCATGGGGTCGATCTCGGGTATTCTCGGCATGCTTCCGGGCATGGGGAAGATCAAGGATATGCTGGGTGACAAGGAGATCGACACATCGATCTTCAAGCGTCACAAGGCCATCATTTCCTCGATGACCAAGCAGGAACGCAAGACGCCGGGAATCATCAAGGCGTCCCGCAAGAAGCGGATTGCCTCGGGTTCCGGAACGACGGTTCAGGAAGTGAACCGTCTGCTCAAGCAGTTTGACGACATGTCCACAATGATGAAGCGCATCAGCAAAATGGGCCTTGGTGGCCTGATGCGTGGCATGGGTGGGGCAGGTGGTCTGGCTGATATGATGAAGGGCATGGGCAAGCCAGGTGGCCGCCCGCCTTTCGCCTGATCAGTCTCAAGTTTTCAAGTTTGTCCTTCAGGAGTTTTTCATGAGCCTTAAGATTCGCCTTGCACGCGCAGGTGCCAAGAAGCGCCCTTACTACCACATCGTTGTTGCTGACAGCCGCAGCCCGCGCGACGGTCGTTTCATCGAGAAGGTTGGTGCATACAACCCGATGCTGCCTTCCGATCATGCTGACCGTATCCGCCTCGATGGCGAGCGTATCACGCACTGGCTGTCCAACGGCGCACAGGCCACGGATCGCGTTGCACGCTTCCTTGGTAACGCTGGTCTGGCTCCGAAGCCGACATACAGCGAGCAGCCGAAGCAGTCCGCTCCGAAGGCAAAGGCACAGAAGCGCGCTGCTGACGCCGCTGCTGCCGCTGCTGCTACGGCCGGCTGAGCAACTGCTGACGCACCAGGACGCCTGACCCGTGCCCCGCTTCAACCCTGACAGTGATGTTCTGATCGCCACCATCGGTCGCCCGCATGGTGTTCGCGGTCTGGTGCATCTGCATGCCGCCACTGACGATCCGGAAACGGTTGAAACGATCGGTGTGCTGCATGACGAGCATGGAGCGGCATGGACGGCGCACTGGGTTTCTCCCGGTGTCGCAGCGCTAACGGACGGGCAGGGAAATACTCTGCCAGACCGGACGGCTGCCGAGCGGGTTGTCAACCGTCGGCTGTATGTTGCGCGCGACGTTCTGCCTGCCGTTGAGGAAGACGAGTTCTATCATGCTGATCTGATTGGCATGATGGCTGTTTCCGAAAGTGGTGACGTTCTTGGAACCATTGCCGTGGTTCATGATTACGGTGCTGGCGTTAGTCTCGAGATTGATCGGGGTCTGATTGTTCCATTTACGATGGCCTGTGTGCCGCATGTCGACCTCGCGCAGCATCGCGTGACCGTCGTGCCGCCGATCGAAGTCGAGGTTGAAGGTGATCTCGACGGAGAGGTTCAGGTCCGGGCATGAGCTGGCGCGCTGACATCCTGACCCTGTTTCCGGATATGTTTCCGGGTCCGCTGGGTTTTTCCCTGGCGGGCAGGGCCCTAGAGCGCGGGATCTGGTCCTGTGAATCGCATGATCTGCGTGAGCATGGACTGGGCCGTCATCGCGCTGTGGATGACACGCCGTTCGGCGGCGGTGCTGGCATGGTGATGCGGGCAGATGTTCTGGACACGGCTCTTTCGGCGCTTCCCGCGTTGGATGGCCGTCCAGTCATTTACCCGACACCGCGTGGGCGCCGTCTGTCCCATGAGGATGCAGAGCGTTTCGTGGCAGGGCCGGGCGTCGTGGTTCTGTGTGGGCGTTTTGAAGGGATCGACGAACGTGTGCTGGAAAAGCACGACATCGAACAGTTCAGTATGGGCGATGTCGTGCTGTCAGGCGGAGAAATTCCGGCTCTGATGCTTCTGGATGCATGTGTGCGTCTTTTACCAGGAGTGATGGGTTCCCAGATCAGTGGGCAGGACGAAAGTTTTGCCGAAGGTCTGCTGGAGTACCCGCAATATACAAAGCCGGCGGTCTGGGATGGGCGGGAAGTGCCCGAAATTCTGCTCTCCGGCAATCATGGTGCCATCGCCCGCTGGCGTCATGAACAGTCAATCGCCGTCACGAAGGCACGTCGCCCCGATCTGTGGGATGCGTACCTGGCGCGACAGCAGGTTCATTGAATTTTTGTTTCCAGGAGTTTGGTCATGAACATTATCCAGCAGTACGAGGCGCGCGAAATCGAGCGTCTTTCCGCAGCTCGCGCAGTTCCGGAATTCATCGCAGGTGACACGGTTCGCGTTGGCGTCCGCGTTGTCGAAGGTACGCGTGAGCGCGTGCAGAACTTCGAAGGCGTTGTCATTGCCCGTTCCAACAAGGGCCTGAACAGCAACTTCACAGTTCGCAAGATTTCCAACGGTGAAGGCGTGGAGCGTGTGTTCCCGCTGTACGCTCCGTCCCTCGCCAGCATCGAAGTGGTGCGTCGTGGTAAGGTGCGTCGCGCAAAGCTGTACTACCTGCGTGGCCGTTCGGGTAAATCTGCCCGTATTGCAGAGCGCCCGCGCGATCTGCCGAAGGCTGGCGAAAAAGCCGCTTCCTAAGTCAAGGTTGGAGTATAAGGATGCCCGTTTCTTCTTCGCCCAGAACACTGTTTGACAAGATCTGGGCCGATCACGTCGTTGACCGCCTCGAAGACGGGACGTGCATCCTATACATCGATCGTCACCTTGTTCACGAGGTGACAAGCCCGCAGGCTTTTGAAGGTCTGCGGATGGCCGGACGTCGCCTGCGCCGTCCGGACGCAACAGTCGCCGTTGTGGACCACAATGTCCCAACGTCCGACCGTTCCCAGCCGATTGAAGAGCCGGAAAGCCGTCTCCAGATCGAAACGCTGGAGAAGAATGTCGCTGAGTTCGGCGTTCCCTATTTCCCGCTGCGTTCCGCGTCTCAGGGCATCGTTCATGTTGTCGGCCCGGAGCAGGGTATTTCCCTGCCAGGCATGACGATCGTTTGCGGTGACAGTCATACCTCGACGCACGGCGCACTCGGTGCGCTTGCATTTGGTATTGGCACGTCCGAAGTCGAACACGTCATGGCGACCCAGACGCTTCTCCAGAAGCCCGCGAAGAACATGCGTGTTTCTGTTGAGGGCAAAGTGGGTCCGGGCGTGACAGCCAAGGACATCATGCTGGCCATTATTGGCAAGATCGGTACGGCTGGCGGCACCGGCCATGTGATCGAGTTTGCTGGTTCTGCAATCCGCGATCTGGACATGGCCGGGCGTATGACGCTTTGCAACATGTCCATCGAGGGTGGTGCAAAGGCTGGCCTGATCGCTCCGGACGAAACGACCTTCGCTTATGTGAAGGGGCGTCCGTTCGCCCCGAAAGGTGAAGCATTCGAGCAGGCCTGTGCTTACTGGCGCACGCTGGCATCGGATGAAGACGCTCATTTCGACACGGAAGTGACGTTGAAGGCCGAAGACATCGTGCCGTCCGTAACCTGGGGCAACAGCCCGCAGGACGTTCTTCCGATTGATGGCGTTGTGCCGTCTCCTTCCGACTTCAAGGACCCCGCACAGGCCGCGCAGGTTCAGCGCGCTCTGGATTATATGGGTCTCACGGCTGGGCAGAAAATTGCCGGAACGCCTGTCGATGTCGTGTTCATTGGCTCCTGCACCAACAGCCGTCTGGAAGATCTGCGCGCTGCTGCTGAAGTTGTTCGTGGCCGTCATGTTGCGAAGAACGTTCGCGCGATGATCGTGCCGGGATCGGGTCTCGTGAAAGCTGCTGCCGAAGCCGAAGGGCTGGACAAAATTTTCCTTGATGCCGGTTTTGAGTGGCGTGAGGCAGGCTGCTCGATGTGTCTGGGGATGAACCCGGATCGTCTGACGCCGGGACAGCGTTGCGCTTCTACGTCCAACCGTAACTTTGAAGGTCGCCAGGGGCCGGGCGGCAGAACGCATCTGTGCTCCCCATCCATGGCGGCAGCCGCGGCCGTGACGGGCACGCTGTGTGATGTGCGCGAGTTGATGAAGGAAACCGTCTGATGGAAAAGTTCACGGAACTGACCGCCATTGCGGCTCCGATGCCGAATGAAAACATCGACACCGATCAGATCATTCCGGCACGCTTTCTGAAGACCATCCAGCGCACGGGTCTTGGCAAGAATGCCTTTGCGGCGCAGCGTTACGACGATAACGGCAATGAAAACCCGGACTTTGTTCTGAACAAAGAGCCGTATCGTCATGCTGAAATCCTCATCACCTATGACAACCTTGGTTGTGGTTCCTCCCGCGAGCACGCACCTTGGGCTTTGCTGGATTTCGGTATCCGCTGCGTTATTGCACCAAGCTTTGCCGATATCTTTTTCAATAACTGTTTCAAGAACGGTATCCTGCCAATCCGTCTGCCGCGGGAAATCTGTGACGAACTGATGGGTGATGCGCGTCAGGGGGCAAACTCCCGTCTGACGGTCGATCTGGAAAAGCAGATCATCATTCGCCCGGATGGAAATGTCGTGCCGTTCGAAGTTGATCCGTTCCGCCGTCACATGCTGCTCGAAGGTCTGGACGATATCGGCCAGACGCTGGAGCATGATGCGGAAATCAGCAGCTTTGAACATCAGGCCAGCCGTGCATGGGTGCCGTCAATCAGCATGGGAACTGCAAAATGAGTGAAGCCCACAAGCTTCTTGTTCTTGCCGGTGATGGTATCGGCCCGGAAGTCATGCGTGAAGTTGCACGGATCGTGCACTGGCTGGACGCAAACCGTGGCCTGAAACTGGATATTACGGAAGAACTCGTTGGCGCGGCTTCTCTTGCTGTCCATGGCGTTCCCATCCGTGATGAGGTTATCGCCCTTGCCCGGAAGTCTGATGCGGTTCTGTTCGGCTCGGTTGGTGATCCGGCCTGGAGCCATGTCGGTTTCGACAAGCGCCCTGAAGTAGCCATTCTGAAGCTGCGCAAGGAGCTTGAGCTTTTTGCAAACCTTCGTCCGGCTCAGCTTTTTGATGCGCTGATTGATGCGTCTGCCCTGAAGCCTAAAGTTGTTCGCGGTCTGGATATCATGATCGTCCGTGAGACGGTCGGTGGTATTTATTTCGGCGAGCCGCGCGGCATCGAGACGCTTCCAGACGGGTCCCGTCGCGGGATCAATACGGAAGTTTACACGACGTCCGAAATCGAGCGTGTTGCTCGTGTTGCTTTCGAAATGGCACGTCAGCGCGGAAACCGTGTCTGCTCCGTCGAGAAGTGCAATGTGATGGAAAGCGGCCTCCTGTGGAAGGAAGTCGTCACGGATCTGCATAAGCGCGAATATCAGGATGTGGAACTGTCCCACATGCTGGCCGATAACTGCGCCATGCAGCTCGTTCGTAACCCGAACCAGTTTGATGTGATCGTTACGGGCAACCTGTTTGGCGATATCCTGTCCGATCTGGCCTCCATGCTGACGGGTTCGCTCGGTATGCTGCCGTCTGCAACGCTTGGCATTGTCCGTGAAAATGGCAAGCGCAATGCGCTGTATGAGCCGATCCATGGCAGCGCGCCGGATATCGCTGGCAAGGGTATTGCAAACCCGCTGGCACAGATCCTCTCCTTCGCCATGCTGCTGCGGTATTCGCTGAACCGTGCGGACGATGCGGATCTGATCGAAAAGGCAGTGTCCAACGTACTGGCCAGTGGTTTGCGGACTGCTGATATCATGTCGTCGGGAATGGCTCGTGTTGGCACCGATATGATGGGCCAGGCTGTCGTTCGTGAAATGGAGAAGCTGGCCTGATATTTCAGGAAGACTGACGTGTGAAAAGGCCGGATAGCTCCTCAAGGGGTTATCCGGCCTTTTTTATGTAAAAAACGCATCTCTCATCTGCAGATGGGCTGTGGTCAAATGCCTATCGGGAGCGGTAGGGTTCCAGCGCGATAAAGCCCATCAGGAACCCATCATGTCTTTCATTGCCGACCGTCTGAACCGTATCCTGCCGAGCCAGACGATTGCGATTACGCAGAAAGCCCGCGCTCTGAAGGCGGAAGGCCGTGACATCATCAGCCTTTCCGCAGGCGAACCGGATTTCGATACACCCGATTTCGTCAAGCAGGCCGCCATTCGCGCCATTCAGAACGGCGAGACGAAATATACGGATGTCGCGGGTACGTTGTCGCTGCGTGAAGCAGTTGCGGCACGACTGAACGCTGATTTCGATCTGGATTACCGGGCTGAGGAAATTTGCGTTTCGACTGGTGGCAAGCAGGTCATTTATAATGTGATGGTTGCCACTCTGAACGCAGGTGATGAGGTCATCATCCCGGCTCCGGCCTGGGTGTCTTACCCTGATATCGTCTCACTGGCGGACGGAACGCCTGTTGTGATTCAGACAAGAGCGGAAAACGGTTTTCGCCTGACGGCTGATCAGCTTCGTGCGGCTATTACGCCGAAGACGAAATGGCTGATGCTGAACTCGCCTTGCAACCCGACAGGGGCCGCATACGACGAGCATCACCTCAAAGCACTGACTGACGTTCTGCTGGAGCATCCGCATGTGTGGATCCTGACAGACGATATGTACGCCAAACTGATGTATGAAGGCGCCGTCGCCAAGACGTTCGTTCAGGTCGAACCGCGTCTGCGGGACCGGACGGTGACGATGAATGGCGTGTCCAAAGCTTACGCTATGACCGGCTGGCGAATTGGTTTCTCTGCAGCGCCTGTTGAACTTACGCGCCAACTCATCAAGCTGCAGGGGCAGAGCACGAGCAATCCATGCTCTATTGCTCAGGCTGCTGCCAAAGAGGCTGTTTCAGGCCCGCAGGATTTCATTGGCGAAATGGTGAGCGTTTATGAGCAGCGCCGCAATCTTGTGGTGTCCATGCTCAATGAAGCTCCTGGCCTGAGCTGTGCTAAGCCGGAAGGTGCGTTTTATGTCTTCCCATCCATCGAGGGAGCGCTTGGTAAAACGAGTAAGGGTGCCCATCTGATCGACAGTGACGAGGCTTTTGTGACGGCGCTTCTCGATGAAACGGGCGTGGCGGCCGTTCATGGAAGTGCGTTCCTGACGCCTGGGTATTTCCGAATTTCCTATGCCACGAGCACGGAGCTTCTGAAGGAAGCCTGCACCCGTATCCAGCAGTTCTGTCAGGGCCTGTCATGACGTTCCGCATCGCATCCCGTCTGGCAACGCTTCCCAAGCCCGCGACCATTGCCATGGCCGCGCGGGCCCGTGAACTGCGGGCGGAGGGCAGGGACGTCATTTCCCTAGCCTTGGGGCAGCCGGATTTCCCGTCACCGTCGGAAGCCATCGAAGCAGCCTATGCTGCTGGCTTGGCGGGAGATACGGGTTATCCGCCTATCCCCGGTCAAAAGGCACTGATCGACGCCATTATCCAGAAGTTCAAACGGGATAATGAGATCGCAGCGACACCAGACCGGATCATGGTCGCTAATGGTGGCAAGCAGGTTATTTATAATGCGTTCACAGCGACGCTGGATGAGGGCGATGAAGTCATTGTCCCTGCGCCGTACTGGGTCAGCTATCCGCTGATTGCGCGGATGCTGGGTGGGAAGGCTGTGGAAGTCCCCTGCCGGGAAGAAGATGGCTTTCGCCCTGACCCGTCTGCCATCAAAGCTGCGATTACACCGAAAACCCGCTGGCTGGTTCTGAATTTCCCCAACAACCCAACCGGAGCCATTCTGGAGCGACAGGACCTTGAGGCGATTGCCGATGTCCTGCGTGAAGCCCCGCATGTTCTGATCATGTCAGATGAAATTTACGAGCATCTGACGTTTGATGGCCGCAAGCATCTGTCCCTGCTTCAGGTGGCTCCCGATCTGGCAGATCGTATCCTCGTCATCAACGGTATGGCGAAAGCCTATGCCATGACGGGATGGCGTGTTGGGTTCGCCTGTGGTCCGGTGCCACTTATCAAGGCAATGATTGCTGTGCAGGGCAATACAACGTCTGGCGTCTGCACGTTGGCGCAGGCGGGGTCTGTTGCCGCGCTCAACGGTGGCTTGGAGCGCATTGAGCAGATGCGTGAGACCTATCAGCGTCGGCGCGACACCATGGTGGCCGCCCTTCAAGCGATCCCCGGTCTGACCTGTGCTATCCCGGAAGGGGCATTTTACGTCTATCCGGGTGTCGGTGCCCTTCTCGGTGGCACGTCCGGCGGTGGACGGGTTCTGAACACGGATGTGGATTTCGCCGAAGCACTTCTTGACGAAGCTTATGTTGCGACCGTCCCCGGAACAGCATTCGGATACAGCCCGTATCTGCGTTTATCCTGCGCGGCATCGGATGAACAGCTTGCGGAAGCCTGTCGGCGTCTGGCTGAATTCGTGAAAGCCATTCAGAAACCCTGAGAGGCATGGACGGAGACGGAGCGGAATGTCAGAATTGGAATCATGACACAGACAATCCCTCCGTTCTCTGACCTGTCTTTCCCCCGTCCTGACGAAGCGTCCCTGAAGGCGCGTTACGACGATATTGCGCTTCTGCTGGATCAGGGGCGCTCCAAGGATGCCGCGCAGGCTTTCGATTTCGTGCGCCGCGAATATGAATCCTGGGCATCTCACGTTTATCTTCAGTTTTCCCGCAACACGCAGGACGAGCAGGCCAAGGCAGATCGTGACTATGCGGATCGTCTGTCGCCGATCGCGACGGACCATGAAGTCACGATTAAGAAGCGACTTCTGGGGGATCCGGATAGAGCAGCTCTCGAAGCTCTGGTCACGCCCCATGTTGTCCGTTTGTGGGAAGCTGATACCACGACGTTCGATCCACGCATCAGCACCGATCTGGAAGAAGAAGCGCGTCTGACGGGTGAGTACACGGCTCTTCTGGCATCGGCGAAGATCCCGTTTGATGGGAAGATGCTTAATCTTTCCGGTCTGGTGCCTTACCTGCAAGGCCCGGACCGTGAGATGCGACATGCGGCCGAAAAGGCTCGCTGGGCGTTCTTCGAAGAGAACGGTGAGGCACTCGACACCCTCTACAGCCGCCTCGTTGAATTGCGTGACCGCATGGCGAAAACGCTGGGGTTCGAGAATTATATCGAACTCGGTTATCGCCGGATGCGGCGGACGGATTACGGCCCCGAGCAGGTTGCAGCCTTCCGTGAGAAGGTTCTGAGTTCCGTCACTCCGCTGGTTCAGTCTTTGCTGGAACGCCGTCGTCTGAAAATGGGGTGGGACAAGGTCTGGGCCTGGGATGAGGCGCTGATTGACCTTCAGGGGAACCCGAAACCTGCCGGCGATCATGATCTTCTGGTTGCCCGTGCTGAAGGCATGTTCCGGGCGCTCGATCCCAAGGGCGAAATGGGCGATTTCTACGTTCAGATGCGCGATCTTGGGTATCTGGATCTGAAAAACCGTAATGGCAAAGCAGGAGGCGGCTTCTGCACGTCCTTCCCAACGATTGGCAGCCCTTACATCTTCGCCAATTTCAACGGCACGCATAACGATATCGGCGTTTTTACCCATGAAATGGGTCACGCGTTCCAGAACTGGAAAAGCCGTAATCAGGATTGGGTGGATCAGCTCTGGCCAACGATGGAAGCAGCAGAAATCCATTCCATGGGTCTGGAATTCCTAACATGGCCGCAGATTGACGCGCTGGTCGAAGATGGAGCCGGTGACCGGTATCGCAGGATGCACCTGATCGATGCACTGTCGTTCTTCCCTTATGGCGTCTGCGTCGATCATTTCCAGCATGAGGTCTACGCTAACCCGCAGATGACCGTAGCCGAACGACATGAGACGTGGCTACGTCTGGAGAAGATGTACATGCCATGGCGGGACTGGGGCGATCTGGACTACCCGGCCAAGGGCGGACGCTGGCAGGCTCAGCTTCATATTTACCGCCTGCCATTTTATTACATTGATTACGCACTGGCTCAGTGCTGTGCGCTTCAGCTGTGGCTTCGGTCGCGGATGGATCGGGAAGGGACGTTCGAAACCTATCGCAAGCTTTGCGCCGAAGGCGGCTCGAAGCCATTTGCACAACTGGTGGCGGATGCAGGGCTTGTCTCGCCGTTCGAGGCGGACGCACTGGCGGAAGTTGTTCATGAAGCCGAGCAGGAACTCGGGATCTGAAAGCCTCTTCTGGCTCCGAAGTGATTTCCGGAGCCAGAAAGTGAAATTAGCCGCGGCTGTTCCATTCTGAAATCAGGTCCAGAACGGCCTGAGGGGACATGCTGCGGGCGTTGCCGAGTGCCTTCGACCCGTCTCCGTTCAGGGGCTTTCCGTCTGGCGTCACGATGATGACGGTCGGGACGGCCTTGATCGTCACGCCATATTTCTGGGCGAGCTCCAGATTGGTGTTGATGCGGCCAACATTGACCGGAACAATCACAAACTGGCTGTCGAGCCATGTTTTGGCATCAGGAAGTGCGAAAATGCCGGACAGCATCTTGCAGTCCGGGCACCAGTTTCCACCGAAATCAATGAGCACTTTGCGTCCGGTTTTCGCAGCGAGGGCAAAAGCATCCCTGACCTGCGCCTGGGCAACAGACGTGTCCGGATACGGTGCAGCGACGGGGGGAGCGGATGTTTCGCTCAGATGTGGCGCTGGCGTCGTTGCAGCATGGGCTGCAAGTGGAGTGGAGAGCGCCAGACCCAGTCCGGCTGCGGCGAGAAAGGAAGCGCGCATAAAAAAGGCTTTCATTGAAGGAAGAGACTGCATGACATAACGCAGTCTTGCAGAAAAACGATTAAAGCTGAATTCAACCTTGAGGTCATGTTCTTGATAAAATCCCAAGTGCCTTCTCAGTCCCCAAAGACTGTCCCGGAAGTCAGCGTTGCCGAAACGCTCCTGCGAACCGTTAGCCTGGTGGGGCTGACACTTGCATTCGCAGCGATATTCCGGTTCTGGCATCCGACGATCAAGCTGGTGCAGATGGTTGCGGCGACCCATGCGTGGCAATGGCTTTACACGCTATTTCGTGTCGACTCCGCGCTGGGCCGGGAGCAGATGATTCTGATCGGTATCATCGTTTTCTGCTTCTGCGCGGCGCTGATTGTTCAAATCGTCGTACTTGCGGTTATCAAAAGGATACGAAGCAGATCATAGAGTATCGGATGAGGCTTTACGCAGGCCCGAAGCGGCCGCCAGAAGCCACGAAATAATCAGCAGCGTGCCACCATAAGGTGCAATCCGCGCGACGGATAACGTGCCGATTTTCAGATCAAAAAGAGCGTATAACGTCACGGGCGTACAGAACAGAATTGTCCCTAGCGCCATGGTGAGACAGGCCAGCCGGACGAGACGGCGCCTCAGAAAAGGGGCGCCAAGCGTAAGAGCACAAAGCGAAATGGCGTGCCACATCAGGATTTCAACACCTGTATGGAGAACGCCTCTTCCATTCGGGGCGGCAAAGGCGGTGTCTGGCAAATGCGAGGCGAGCGTCCCGAGAACGAGACCAAGAGCGCCTCCCAGTGCACCTGAAACGAAGCAGAAGCGGAAGATGCCCGAAAGGGTAGGGAGGCGGGGATTTGCGGACATGCGTTGAATGTACCATGAAGTGTTCCGGAACATGAATGGACCGTTTTGAACGCGGGGCCATTCACCCGTAGCGGCCGGGGGCTTCTCCCGGTCTCACCGATGAAAGGACTGTCTCTTCATGAGAGCCACCGCACGTTTTGCTGCTTTTGCATCCCTGAGCCTGTTTGCCGGTCTTGCAGCCTGTAATGCACCGGATGCGCCGCCAGCTCCGGCTCTACCGTCTGCGGCTTCGACCTATACACTTTCCACGGCGGATGCGGCCTTCCTGCAGCAGGTTGATGCCATTGATCTGACGCAGATCAGCATCGCCAACCTTGCTGCGACGCACAGCAACAGCGATGTCGTGAAGGCTTTTGCGGCCACAGTTGTCAGCGACCATACGACGAACCGCAAGGCTGTTGCGAAGATCGCCACGGATTCCCATCTGACCGTCACGGACAAGCTGAACGCTGGCGATGAAGCGCATGTTGCGACGTTCGGTCATCTGTATGGCACATCTTTTGATCGTGTGTTCCTGAGCGAAATCAAAAGTGTTCAGACGCCTGCTCTGACAAGCGCTCTCACCACCGCTACGCAGTCGGGTGGGACGGCAGATATCAAGACCCTGGCCGGGGACACGACCAAAATGCTTCAGGATCATACGACTCGGGCAGGCGATCTGAGCGGTGCGAAGACCATCAAGGGTCATCACCATCACTTCGGCCGCCACTGAGGAAAGATTTCCGGAATGAGTATTCGGCTTGATCGTATCGTGACCCGGGGAGGAGATCAGGGGCAGACGTCCCTTGGGGATGGTTCGCGTGTCTCCAAGGATTGTGCCCGGATTGAGGCCATGGGGACGGTTGATGAACTGAATGCTCTTCTGGGGGTTCTTGAATATCACGTACGGATGGATGGAAATACTTCCAGTATTTCTTCTGATATTCGACAGATACAGTCCTGTTTATTTGATTTGGGGGCTGATCTCTGCATCCCCGATATAGGTCGCCTGCCTGCTTTGACGGAGAAAGCGGTTTTCTGGATTGAAACCTGTATTGAGCGTCTCAGGGTCGCGCAGCCTGAACTCCGTAGTTTTATTTTGCCGGGAGGCTCCCTGATTTCAGCCCATGCCCACTTGGCTCGTACAGTCACCCGCCGGGCGGAGCGCAGGTTGATCTCCCTCGAGCCGATGCCGGCGGAAGGGATACGGTTTCTGAACCGATTGTCAGACTATTTCTTTGTGCTTGCTCGCCATGCGAATGAGGACGGTGCCCAAGATGTGCTCTGGCAACCGGGTCAGTGGAAATAAAGAAATACGAATACAATTCTATTGTTTTGATGACACGCCTTGTCGGACCTGATAAAAGGCCATTGTCTGACAGAACGGGTCATTCATGAATTCCGTTAATGCCGACTTTCAATTTCCTTGCCAGGACACGTTTCGCTGATTGGCTCATGGGCTTTTCAGTCTCTCTGTTATTCAGGGAGGTCGTCCCTGTTGGGAAACACAGCATAAATTTCATTATTGGTTGAAAAAACAAAGAATGCAGGACGATCAGCAGGTTAGCGAAGACAAACTGCGAGAGGCGCTGGCTCGTCTAGGATCGGGGTCATCATCCCGCTCCCAGAAGCCTCGCCCGGTGACACCAACTACGGAACGCCGCCGTCGCTTCGTACGTGACGGACAGGTTGTTGTTGAACACCAGGCCAGCCGTGGCTTTAGTCAGCGGAACAATGGACCTGGTCAGGAAGAGCAGGAAGAAATCGAGCGTCTTCGTCAGTCAGTGAAGCGTGAACAGCGCCGCTGGGAAGAAGCCGAAAAGAGCCTCTCAGATATTCGGACGCAGCTTAAGGCGTTCGAGACACGTGAAGCCCATGCCAAAATTCAGATTACTGAACTGAACCGGAATCTCCGCGATCATCAGGAGCAGATCCAGTCCCTCAAGGCGCAGCTTCATCAGGCGCGGGAGCAGGCTGCTGAAGCTGCTCGCCGGACACCGCGTCCGGTAGGGCGTCCGCGTAAGGTTGTCGTTGAAGACAATGTTATGGTTGCCGAAGAACCGGCCCTGCCAGATGTTGAATCGAACGAGCCGGAGCCCGTTCAGTGGTGGGTGAAGGCCTGAATTCTCAGGTCGGGTGGCGGCTGATACGCCGCCCAAACCAGAACATAACTCCTAGAAACACGACCCATCCCAGGCCGGACCGAAGCATCGCCGGCAGGTGAAGGGACAGTGTTTCGGTGCTGCCCGTAGCGCCGGCAATGGCGGCCACGGCGACGCCGACCAGACTTTCCCCGACAATAAATCCTGAAGCCAGCATCGTTCCCTGATCTTTGGGGAAACGACGGAGCAGCCATCCCAGACCTGCGCCGATTGCAATCGTGACGGAAACATCTGCTGGCAGATAGATTCCCATGCCAACAGCCAGCGGCGGCAGAGACAGATTGCGACGCTTCAGGAGTATGTCTGCAACGACCAGAACGATACCGATGGCTGCACCGATTTCCAGCATCAGCCAGTCAAGATCGTGGGTCAGGATACCCTTGGCGATCGCGGCCATCAGAGCGGGCTGTGGCGCAGCCAAGGCGCGTGCTGGGTCCATTCCGTCGCGTGGCAGTGCGCCGACAAACCCGTACGCCTGATAAAGTGTCTGGAGTACCCACGGAATGACAACTGCACCGACAACGCAGCCGATCAACAGGGCAACTTCCTGTTTCCAGGGGGCGGCGCCTACAAGCTGGCCGGTTTTCAGATCCTGCAGATTGTCGTTGGACATTGCGGCGGACGCTGTAATCGCAGAAAGAACAAACAAGCCAAATGCGATGACCGTGGGGCGTTGATCAGGCGACAGAATACCACCGCTTTCCAGCCCCCAAAGGGCTACTGAAATAGCGATGATGGCGATAATTCCAACACCAGAAATCGGCGATGACGAAGAGCCGATGATCCCCGCCATGTATCCGCAGGCACTGGCCACCAGAAAGCCGAGACCGAAGCACGCAACAATGCCCAGAATGACGAGTGTGGCCATTGAGGCACCATGAGGCATAACGGGCCAGAGGAACTGGGTGAACAGCCCTGACAGGATCAGCGCGAGTACAAGGCTCAGAACAATCAGGGTGCGAGGAGCAAGATCGAGGTCCGCTTCGTCTTGTGATGCCCGGTGTTTGACTGAAAGAGCTTCTTTCAGCCCCTGAGCGACTGGTCCGGCGAGGGCAAGAAGGGTCCAGATTGCTGCAATGGCGATTGCTCCAGCACCCATGAAACGAACCTTGTGCAGCCATAGTGCTGTTGTTGCAGCTAGAGGGTCTGCCACCGGGTTCAGATGTCCCAGAACCGGAATCATGATCCCCCAAGCCAGGAAAACCCCGAGAAGCATGGCAATGCCGCCTGCAATGCCAACGAGGTAGCCGGTTCCGAGAAGAGCCAGAGAGAAGCTGATATCAAGACGGAAGGCCGAAGCGCCCCAGCTGGTGGCCGCTGAAACTCCATCTGACAGAAGGCGCAGGCCGGCAGTTGCAAAGGCGATCACTGCGGAAACAGCCGTACCCTTCGTAAGAGAGCGAAGGCTCTCTGCGTCCCCCTCTGGAGAAGAAGCCCGCAGGATTTCTGCGCAGGCCGTACCTTCCGGGTAAGGAAGATCAGAATTTCGGACCAGCGCACGACGCAGCGGAATGGTGAAGATGACTCCTGTCATACCACCGCCCAGCGTCAGCAGCAGGGACACGAAATAGGGGAACTCGTGCCAGTATCCCACCATGATCAGGCCAGGAAGGGCTGCAAAGATGCAGGAGAGGCTTCCTGCCGCTGAGGCCTGGGTCTGGACCATGTTGTTTTCGAGCATCGTGCCGCCGCCCATGAGGCGAAGCACAGCCATTGAAATAATGGTGGCCGGAATGGATGAGCCGAAAGTCAGACCGATCTTCAGGCCCAGATAAACATTGGCGGCCGTAAAGACGACTGTAATGAGCGCACCCAGTATGATGCCCCTCAAGGTCAGTTCGCGGCTGTCCATATATTTCATGATGGGGCAATCCTGTGATGTCGCGTGAGTATGGGGGCATTACGCTGCAGGGCGCGGCTCTGCAACCATTCTTCAGAAGGCAAATGAGAGACTGGACTGATAATACAGCCCGCTTTTGGCTCCAGCGTTTTTCAGATCATGCGAAGCGGCAAACCAGGCGACAACGTGAGTCCAGTTCCAATGGCGGTTTACAGCCCATGTCAGCAGGCCATTCGGCGCAACGCCTACAAAGTGACTGTGGAACTTCGGAAAATTATAGGCAGACGTAATAGAATAGACCGAAGCCTGTGTGGTTTGCCGCCACAGGATGGGGGTTTTGACGCGTAACGAGACCTTTCCATAAGAGCCGACGAGGATCGGAGACAGATTGATCAGGTTCGCTGCCCCAATGTAGCCGGTATAATCCAGATAGGGGTTTTGGGGAGCGAAGGGCGCGCTGTAAGTCCCCACTGTCCCCGCACGATGACGTTCGTTACCGCCTGAATAGACGTCTGTTTGCACACCAAAGAAGGGTTTGAACAGCAGGTCGGACCGCCTGTATCCCACCGTTGTATTGACGGAATATGCAGAGACCTGCCTGCGTGCTGTTGTGCCGTAGGGCGTAAAATTACCCTGCTGCCACAGGGCCCCTAGAGCATATTCCAGTTGTTGTGCTGTCCCGTACCAGCGGAAGCCTAGATTGTTGCGATTGGTTGCACCAGTGACGGATTTGATAGCGATTGAACTCAAGACCGGAACCGATCCCGTCTTTCCACCTAAGTGAAAGCCAATCCAGAACAGATCCAGATAAGACTGGATCCGTTGATGGCCCAAATGGAAGGCTGGTACATCAGCTGTGGCGTTGAAGCCATAAAGCCGCGTGTTCCAGTCCTGTGTGTCATGGAACATGGCCCGGGGAGTAATATTCGTCGCTACGAAGTCATACAGATCAAACCGGATATGCGGCAGAATTGCGTAAGCACGCGGGCCGTTCCAGGTAATCTGGATATTGGGGGGCTCGCGATCATACAGAACGTAGGACGGCGCATCGAGAAATTGCTGACGCCCAAACATCAGTCCCGTTTTGGCCGTGCCAATGGTCTGTTTGTATTCAATGAACGCCTGATGCATATCCAGTCGTTTTCGGTAGGTGCTGCCATAGCCGTAGCCCTTCCAGCCGGCCGCGGTCCCATTCACAAGCTGCCCGAAAATGCGCCAGTGTTCTCCAAGATGCAGATCGGCTCCGAACATGTTCCGGGTGACGAAGCGTCCAGAACCAGAGTGTGGGTTTGTCCCGAGCATCGGATAGTCGTTGTACCAGTTACGCAGGCGGGTACGTTCTGAGAGAGAAAGCCAGATGGTGCGCTGATTGTTCAGGGCAATGAACTTCAAAGGGTCGAACAAATCGTTCCGATGACTCTGATCGCGCAGATAAGACCAGTCTTCTGCCCAGGGTGCCACGCCGTAACGGCCAACAGGACCGAAGCCCGCGCCTTCGCCGTTGCCGCGATTGAACCCACCCCAGTGCGGCTGCCGTCCGATTGGAGCAAGATTCTGACGTGTGGTCAGGCGTCTAGGCTGTTCCAGAAAGCCCGCATGAGGGAAGTTCTGGATTTCTGGACGCTCTGCGTGATGAACCTTGATCTGTTCTTCTTTCGATGCCGAAACGTCAAGGGGCGCGGAAAAGGCTGAAGACCCGAAGCCTGTCAGACAGGCCAGGGTCATTTTCAGCGTGATACGGGTTTTGACGACGGGTGAAAGGGGAAAAGAAAGGCCGTTACTGTGTCCGGCCACGGAATTTTACGACAGGAAGATGGGCGCGGTTATAGTCCAGTTCATCGTGTGTGAGCTGATAGCCAATTTCCAGCGTGTAAGGGTTGTCCTGCAGATTTTTGGAAGCCGGAAGATCAATCAGGCGTAGCTCTGTACGAACGGGCTGGGCACTCACATTCGGCTCGAGTTTGAACGTGTCCGTGAAGACTTTTTTATCTACGATCTTTCCATCTCGCATGATGACGATGAAATAGGGAACATCAATGCTGCTGCTCTCGGAAGCCGGGCCGCGGGTCAGGTTCATTGCGAGGCTGATGCGCGTCCGCACCATTTCCTGATCCTTCGGGCCTTTGGGGCCACGCTGGCAGTCTCCGGCAATGGATGTCAGCTGGGCATGGCTGACCAGGCTGCCAACGTCCAGTCCGCGACCGTCATAAACGAACCGGTCAGATGCGGCGCTCGGAATCTCCGTGGCAGGGCAGGCCGGAGCGAACATGCCCGGATTGGATTCGTCGCACCCTGCCAGTGTCGAAAGGGCGAGAACGGCAAAAGCCGGGACAAACAGGGACGTGGCAAGGCGCCGGAAGGCTGGCATCTGCTGTAGAAACTCCCACAAAGCGGCCCGGACGTTGCGACATGCCTCAATCCGGTCGATAATAGTCCTACATATCGAACTCCGCCCGCTTGGGGAACACCATGCCAGAACAGACAACTCTTGCACCAGAACGTGCTGCACACCAGAAGACGCTCCGGGTCCTGCTCGCCGGCCCCCGTGGTTTCTGCGCCGGTGTGGATCGTGCGATCCGCGTCGTTGAAGAAGCCCTGCGTCGTTATGGCGCGCCAGTGTATGTGCGTCATGAAATCGTTCATAATCGCACCGTGGTCGAGGGGCTGGAAGCCAAGGGCGCCATTTTCGTTGAGGAACTCGACGAGGTGCCAGCCGACGGGCACGTCGTTTTCTCGGCTCATGGTGTGCCGAAATCCGTGCCGGCTGAAGCGCAGCGCCGCAACCTGCTTTATCTGGATGCAACCTGCCCGCTGGTGTCCAAAGTTCATCGTGAGGCAGAACGTCACTTTGCGGGTGGTGGTCCGGAGCAGCTTCATATCCTGATGATCGGTCATGCCGGCCATCCGGAAGTGGTCGGCACGATGGGTCAGCTCCCTCCTGGCGCCGTGACGCTCATCAACGATGCAGAAGAAGCCCGTACGATCCAGCCGGAAGACCCGGCAAAGCTGGCGTTCATCACCCAGACGACGCTGTCCGTCGATGATACGGCTGAAATCGTCGATATTCTACGCTCGCGTTTCCCGCTGATCGAAGGGCCGAAGCGCGAAGACATCTGCTACGCCACGACCAATCGTCAGGAAGCTGTGAAGGCCATCGCGCCTGAGAGCGATCTGGTCATCGTCATCGGGTCGCCAAACTCTTCCAACTCGCAGCGTCTCCGGGAAGTGGCGGAGCGTTCGGGTGCGCGCCGGGCGCTGCTGGTACCGAAGCTGGCAGACCTTGACTGGTCCGCTCTGGAAGGTGTGGAGACGCTGGGCATCAGTGCTGGTGCGTCTGCTCCCGAAAGTCTGGTGCAGGAAATGGTGACGGCGCTTGCGGCAAAGTACACGCTGAAGATCGAAGAGCGGATCGTGAAGGAAGAGAACATCAACTTCCGTCTGCCGGGCCCGCTTGCTGGTGAGGACAACTGAGATTTCATGGCCGTCTATACGGAACTGGCGGCCGAGACGCTTGAAGCGTTCCTTGGCACATATGACATCGGCACCCTGATCTCGTTTCAGGGAATCGCTGAAGGCGTCGAAAACAGCAACTTCCTGCTCCAGACGACGAGCGGGAAGTTCATCCTCACGCTGTTCGAAAAACGCGTGGAAGCCTCGGATCTTCCATGGTTTCTGGGGCTGATGCAGCATCTGTCAGGGAAGGGGATGAACTGTCCTCTTCCTGTTGTGGGGCGTGACGGGAATGCTCTGCGGAGTCTTGCGGACCGTCCTGCTGCCATCACGACCTTCCTCCCGGGACGTGCCATCCCGGAGATCACGGCAGAATCCTGCAGACAGCTTGGTCAGGTTCTGGCTACGTTTCATGAAAAAGGGCGGGACTACACGGCAGAGCGCCCGAATGGGCTTTCTGTGCAAGCGTGGAGACCTCTTCTTGAAAGCTGTCAGGGGGCAGGGGATGATCTGCTTCCCGGACTGACACAGGAATTGGTCCAGGCTCTGGACCGGATCGAAAAGGCGTGGCCCGCAGAAGGGACGCTCCCCCGCGGGCAGATTCATGCGGATCTGTTCCCTGATAATGTGTTCTTTCAGGAGGGCAGAATTTCCGGGCTGATTGATTTTTATTTCGCCTGCACGGACCTCTTTGCCTACGATCTGGCAATCTGTCTGAACGCCTGGTGTTTCCGGGACGAAAAGGTTTTCGAGCCGTCTTTCGCTCAGGCCATGATTGAGGGCTATGAGACGGTCCGTTCTCTCGAAGCTGCGGAAAAAGCTGCTCTGCCCATTCTTTGTCAGGGCGCTTCGATCCGCTTTTTGCTGACGCGGCTCTATGACTGGATCAATACGCCCGCTGATGCGCTGGTAACCCGCAAGGACCCCCTCGCTTATCTTGGACGTCTTCGGCATTTCGCAGGGCAAGCTGATGTCTGAGACGGAAAGCCTGCTGGTTGAAATCTGGACGGATGGTGGCTGTAAGCCCAATCCCGGTCCGGGAGGGTGGGGCGTTCTTCTGTGCTGCAAAGGCAAGGAGAAGGAAATGTGGGGCGGTCATCCGGAAACGACCAATAACCGGATGGAACTGACCGCCGCCGCTGAGGCTCTGGAAGCGCTCAAGCGTCCCTGTCAGGTCAAACTCCACACAGATAGCGAATACCTGAAGAATGGCATTACCCGTTGGCATACGGGATGGGTTCGTCGGAACTGGCGTAATGCGGCCGGAGATCCGGTGGCCAACATGGATCTGTGGCAGCGCATTCTGGACGCAGCCAAACCGCATGAGATCGAATGGCTCTGGGTTCGGGGCCATTCCGGCGACGTGAACAACGAACGGGTGGATGTTCTGGCCACGCGGGGGCGGGAAGAGCTCTGAATAAAGTCATGTTTTCTGCATCTTACTGAGGAAAGTTCAGAAAAATGCAGAAAGTTGAAAAAAGGGGCTTTACCGACCCCGTCGGTTGGACTACATACCTCCTCACCGGTCCCGAATAGCTCAGTTGGTAGAGCAAGCGACTGTTAATCGCTGGGTCGTAGGTTCGAGTCCTACTTCGGGAGCCACTTTTCTTCTTGAAAAACTGGCCACGGTACAAAGAAAAAGCCCCTCACGGGGCTTTTTTCATTTGTGCTGTATTTGTCGTTGACCACCAGTCCTTTCGGATGCTGGTGGCCTGCACGGCGTTCAGAGAATTTCTGGCCTTACATCCTCAAGGCGGTCCAGAGACCATAATTTCGGAAAAAGACGGATCCAGACAAGGGCGACCAGAATGGTGCCTACGCCGCCTGCAATGACCGCAGCTTCCGGTCCAATGGCCGCGCCTAGTGTGCCGCTCTCAAATTCTCCTAATTGATTGCTGGAGCCGATAAACAGGGAGTTTACGGCTGAAACGCGCCCTCGCATGGAATCGGGGGTGGCAAGCTGGATCAGAGATGACCGGATGACGACGCTGATCACGTCTGCGGCGCCCAGAATCATGAGCGCAAGAACGGAAATCCATGTGATGTGAGAAGCGCCGAAAACAATGGTCGCGACACCGAAGACGACAACTGAAATGAACATGGTCACGCCTGCGCGCCTGCCCAGAGGATGTCTGGACAGCCAGACAGATGTGACCAGCGCGCCTATGGCAGGAGCAGCGCGGAGGAAGCCGAGACCAATCGGCCCAACATGCAGGATGCTATCCGCGTAGACCGGCAAAAGTGCGGTGGCTCCCCCAAGAAGAACCGCAAAAAGATCCAGAGAGATAGCTCCGAGAAGATCCCGGCGTCTGTTCAGAAAGCCAAGCCCCGCAAAAACGGAGGCAAATGTTACAGGTTCTTTTGCCGGAACCGTATGGTGAAGGCGCAGAGCCAGCGTCCCGGAAAAGGCGAGTGCGAATCCAAGGGTGGCAAGGCTGTAGCAGGTTACGGCACCCAGCCCGTACAGCAGGCCACCCAGACTTGGTCCGACAATGGATGCGGTCATGAACAGGGACGATAGAAGCGCTTGAGCACGTGGAAGCAATTCAGGCGGTGCGATGGCCGGCAGAAAGGCCTGCTGGCAGGGCATCTCAAAGCTGCGAAGCGTGCCATAAAAAGCTGCGAACGTATAAACGAGGGCAGGTGTCAAAATCTGCATTGCTGCCGCTGCTGCGAGAGCGCCAGTACTGAGAATCTCCAAAATCTGACAGGTCAGAACAATGTTCCGGCGATTGAACCGGTCTGCCACATGCCCAGAAATGAATGTCAGCGGCACCATGGGCAGGAACTGCGCCAATCCCAGATAGCCAAGCGACGCTACACTGTGAGTCAGGGCATAGATCTGCCAGCCTATGGCGATGGTCATGGTGGTGGCGGAGAGCTGCGAACAGATTCGGCTTATAATCAGGGGGCGAAGGCCGGGAAGGGCCCGCAATGCTGGGTCAATCATCCTGCCACCTTAGGCATTTCCGCTCCTCAAGTTTATTGCAAAATTCCGAGACGGAAGGCAGATGAAGAACATGACTGCCACACAGACACCCAAACCCATAACGTATGCGACCGTCACCTGGGACCAACTCCACCGTGACGCCCGTACCCTCGCCACAACGCTCATGGAAAAGCACGGACCGTTTCGCGGTATCGTTGCGATCACGCGTGGCGGCCTCATTCCTGCCGCCATTCTGGGCCGCGAGATGGGCTGTCGCCTGATCGAAAGCGTTTCTGTCATCAGCTATGCTGGTGAAGAAGGCACCCAGCATGAGCCAAAGGTCGTGAAAGCTCCGACCGCCGCAGGTGATGGGGAAGGCTTCCTGATCGTCGATGATCTGGTCGATTCCGGCGTTACGGCGAAGTACGTTCGTGAAATGCTGCCCAAGGCTGTTTTCGCGTGCCTCTATGCAAAACCCGACGGCAAACCGCACACCGATCACTACGTGACGGAAGTCGCACAGGACACATGGGTGCTGTTTCCGTGGGATACGGCACCGCTTTTCGTGCCGCCGCTCGTAAGAAATGAAAAAGAGTGAAAAAACCCTATTGCTTCTGAAACTTACTGCCCCTATGTTCCGCTTCGGTTCGGGGCGTGGCGCAGCCTGGTAGCGCGCCTGTTTTGGGTACAGGAGGCCCCCGGTTCGAGTCCGGGCGCCCCGACCAGTTTCAAGATTTCTCTACTGCGCCCTTAGCTCAGTTGGATAGAGCAACAGCCTTCTAAGCTGTGGGTCGCTGGTTCGAATCCAGCAGGGCGCGCCACCCAGCGCGCCTGTCCCCCTTCTTTTAAATATTTCAGAATAGGGGCAGAGGAAACGCTAAACACCGTTTCCTAAGAGTTTCCTTTAGCTGCGACAATTTTTCGTAAAGCCGCAGCTTCGAAACTACTTTTTCTCACAATCTACAATTTTAATCTGAGCGTACCGAATCGATAAGGTTGCTGGTCAGCTTAGCGACACGCCGATTCTTTTTGGCGTTAATGCAGCCTCAAATATCCGGATACTCTCTGGCGGCCAGATCTTCACCATACCGTTTCAAAACAAAGCTCTCATGCTGCGGCTCTGTTTTGAAACACTTCACGGCTGCGATTCTCTCAAGTGAGTGTTGCAAGGCCTTCCAAGAGGCGTGCTATGGCTTCGGCGCCCGGATCCGGAATGTCTTTTAACTGCGCTTGCGGCACATACGCTGCGCGACCGGCTCGAGCAGGCATCGAACGTGTCGAATCTGCGCCTTTCCGAGCAGCAATTGCCGCATCATGCAGGGGGCCTGTCTGGAGTGCTGCTATGGCGGGGAAGAGGGCATCCAGCATGGTCCGATCGCCGGGCGAGGCTCCTCCATAGCTCTGCATGCGCTGCAAGCCGGCTTCCAACCCGGATACCCAGTTGTCCTGCTGTCCGGCTGTCGAGAACATGATCGAAAGCAGAACACCGCTCGAACCTCCTGCATTTCTGGCCAGAAGTCGCCCGATTGTCGCACAGAGCTTCTGTGGAGACGCGAGGGGGAGCCGCTCAATATCCTTCACGATCACACGCCCAGCTTCCGCAAAAGTTGACCCGGCGTCTCCGTCACCAATCAGGGCATCCAGTGCGTTGAGATCCTTCTCGTTGGCGATAAGGATTTTCGCCCCTTCCCGGATAAGCTTTTCGAGCAGGTTATGAGGCGATGCTTCAAACGCAAATGTCTCCGGCAACGTCGGCGTGGGTTTTGTCTGAACATTCTTAAAGGCGGCAATCCCTGGCCACGCCCACGGCTCTACGGGAGCGGACAGGGCATCAATGAAAGCATCTTTTGCAGGAATGGCGGACAAGGAAAATCCGTACATATCCAGAGACGTCATTAACGGGGCCGGCCCGATGATAAATGCGGTACGTTCGGCCAGAGATGTCCGGGCCAGAGCGTCCACAATGGCCTGTGCTTCCAGAACGGGTACGGCTCCCAGCATATTCACCATGACGGCCTGTTTTTCATCCGTCAGATGGTTGATCAGTGTGTCTGCGGCCCGAGCCACCAAAGCATCCAGTTTCTCTACAGCGATACGCTCCGCTCCCGGCTCTCCGTGAATACCAAGGCCCAGTTCGGCTTCATGGTCGTCAAGCCGCGTTTCATGTTGCGGGTCGTAGACATTCACATCCGTCAGAGCCAGACCAATGGAGGCCGTAGACTTGATGGCGTTTAGAGCCGCCTGTTTGACGTCTGCCAGACTGGCGCCCGACTCTGCTGCATATCCTGCGATTTTCTGAACAAGCACTGTTCCGGCAATGCCACGGGCATTGGTTCCCTGACCAAGCGCAATGTCATCTGCCACAATGACCAGTTCAACATGTTTTCCCAAGGCCCGGGCCTGTTCTGCTGCCAGCCCGAAATTCAGACGGTCGCCAGTGTAATTCTTGACGATCAGAAGGCAGCCAGCTTCACCGGTTACTTCCAGAATTGCGGCGAGAATGGCATCGACATTCGGGGAGGCAAAAAGAGCGCCACATACAGCGGCTGTCAGCATGCCTTGGCCGACAAACCCGGCATGGGCTGGCTCGTGTCCGGAACCGCCACCCGAAACGATAGCAACTTTTGCTTTGTCCCAGTCGCGCCTTAGAACAACATGGATATTCTCATGTCCTGATAGGCGGCAGAGATGGCGCCCAGCAGAGGATCTCAGAAGTCCGTCAATGCCTTCAGTAACAAGAGTATCGCGGTGATTGTAAAAGCGCTTCATCGTATTCTGGATCCTCTACGGATTGATACCGAAGAGAACACCTCAACCTGACGAATGGACCAATCACCTTCCCGCGACCCTTGGTGGGCGATAATCAGTCTGGCGGATTATTTTTGTTATAGGCGTCTCTCAGAGCTTTCTCGATTTCAGGAGATGGTGATCCAAGAATGGTCTGTTTCAGGGCATTGTTTGCCTTGATGGAGAGAAGCCCCCAGGAGCCTGAGTGGTCAGTGGCCAGAACCAGTTCCAACTGTTGAGCGGCACAGTCATGGGGTTTGCACATGTGACCGAGTGCATATTTTTTCCCATTTTGCGTAAAGTATTCTACCGGTGTGGACGTGCCTTTACCGGAAACAACCCAGGCCGGAAGCGTAATCATAGCTTTATAAGCTTCTTTGAATCCTGATGTCTCCAACAGATCCTGCGTCGTAGGAGGCGCGGCTGTCGCAGTGCCACAGAGCAGGGAAGAGGCGAGCGTCAAAATTGTAAGGCGCTGTTTCATAAAGCGTCCTTCTTTCGGATCAGATGTTTTTTATCAGACCGACACCCTGTGTTTGCAGGTCATGAAGGAGTGGAGCCTGATCGCTCGTAATTCCTCGGCACGCCTCAAGAGCAATGTCGGTCCTGAAGCCACAGCGCATGGCGTCCCGGGTGGTTGCAGCAACACAGAAATCGAGTGCCAGTCCGCAGACAACAACGTGTGAGACCTTTAGTCCGTGGAGCAAATGGTCCAATCCGGTGGACGTCTCATGATCATTGTCAAAGAAAGCGGAGTAGCTGTCGCGATCCTGAGCCATGCCTTTATGAATAATATGACTTACCGGGCGCAGGTGCAGGGCTGATGGAAAATCAGCACCCGTCGAAGCTGCAATGCAGTGGACCGGCCAGGGACCGTCCTGTGTAGTGAAGGAACAATGATCCGCCGGGTGCCAATCCTGCGTTGCAATAACAGCAGCAAATCCCATTCCAGAGAGGATATTAACGGGGGCGATGACCTCATTTCCGTCCGGAACAGCAAGAGCGCCGCCCGGCAGGAAATCATTTTGGACGTCCACAATAATCAGTGCGGACTGCTGAAAATCTGGCACGGAGCGGTCTTTCGGGGCTGAGTGAGAACACAATGCTGGTGATCTTAATCAGTCCCGGGCCACCTAAGAAAGGCAGCTTTTCAGAGACGGGTGACGAGAAGCTGGTTGATACGGAAGCCCTCAACGTCCACGACTTCAAAACGAAAGCCAGACGACTCAACGCTGTCAGCTTTTCGGGCCATGCGGCGAAGTCTGTTCATCACGAAACCGCCGACCGTATCGAAGTTCTGCGCATCGTCGAACAGTGGAATATCCAGTTCCCGGATAACATCCCCAATGGGCGCTGCGCCGTCGATAAGCCAGGAATTTGCATCTCGCCGAACAATAGCCTGTTCTTCAAACGGGCTGACCAATCCATCCATCAAAGCACCCATGATGTCTTTGTAGGTAATCAGACCGACGACCAGGCCATATTCATTCACAATCAATGCAAAGCCTGCGGAGTGGGCATCGAATTGAGCCAGTGTTTCCCAGAGATTCAGGGTATCAGGCAGGGAAAGAACATCCCGGCGCATTTTGAAAATCTGGCTGGCAACCGGTGTCAGACTTTCTTTTGGCTGCGGCTCGTCAACGACGGCGACCAGCACGTCTTCTGCGCGAATGGACCCAATGACGCGATCCAGACCGCCATCGCACAGCGGGTATCGGGAGTAGGGACGGACACGAACCTTGTCCCGCTGGCTTTCGGGTGTTTCCTGAACGTCCAGAAACACGATTTCATCACGCGGTGTCATGGCCGACGTAACGGAACGATCCTGCAGGCCCAGAACATTCTGGATCATCTGATGTTCCTGCTCCAGCAGGATACCCGAAGCCGTACCGGCTGCGAGAATGGCGCGAAGATCTTCGGGCGTGACAGGTTCGACCGTTGCGGCTGCCGGGATTTTCATGACGCGTAGGAGGACATCCGAAATGCGTGAAAAAACCCAGACCGCAGGATAAAGCACCTTGAGGGCGAGGGCCGGGAACCAGCCGACCTTGAGCGCGATCCGATCCGGCGCATTCATGGCAATCCGCTTGGGAAGCAGATCGGCAAACAGAACGAACAGGCCGGTAATCAGGATGAAGGAGCAGGTAGAACCTGTATTCGAGGCCAGAACAGGCGAGAAGCCGATCCACTCGAGACCTGCCGCTATTGGCTCACTCAGCATTGATTCGCTGATGATGCCACCAAGAACGCCAACAGCGTTCAGGCAGATCTGCAGGACGGTAATGACCTGTCCGCTATTGCGCCGCAACTTGAGGAAAGCGACAGCCCGAGGGTCGCCAGCTTCTGCTTTTGAGCGAAGTCGGACGTCCCGGGCAGCGGCAAAGGAGATCTCGGAGAGGGAGATCAATACGGAGACCGCGATCAGAACGATGGTCGCGACGAGCCCCAGCAGGAGAAGAATAATCATGTGCTGGGTAGGAGATGATACTGACATGCGGGCCACATCATACCCCGAAGAACAGAAACAATGCCAATTATCTTCGGATGGCAGCCATGCAGACCAATAATGTCATGGAACTGTCAAAGACCGGCCAATGTTCTCCAGCCGGCCTCATCAACAGTTTCAAGTCCAAGATCAGCAGCTTTCTTTGCTTTCGAACCTGCCTTTTCTCCAAGAACAACCAGAGACGTTTTTTTGGAAACGCTGTCCGTCACCTGCGCGCCCAAACGCTCGGCGATGGCTTTGGCTTCAGGGCGTGTCATGGTTGTCAGTGTGCCGGTAAATACAATGGTCTTGCCGGAGAGGTGCCCATCTGAAGGCGCGGCTTCTGTCTCGATCGTGTGCAGTTCGGAGCGCAGGTCATTCAGCGTGGCGACGTTGTGCTCTTCGGAGAAGAAGGCCACCAGCTCATCCGCAATAGCGCCTCCAACCCCCATGATGGACCCAAGAGCTTCTCGTTCTTCTGTGCCGCTCTGGGCGGCAACCATGGCATCACGCCAGTTTTCGAAAGTGCCGTAATGGCGAGCCAGAAGTTGTGCGTTGCGTTCTCCGATACGTCGGATACCCAGGCCGAAAATGAGGCGGGCGAGAGAAATGGTTCGGCGCTCTTCAGTGGCACGAAGCAGGTTCTCGACCGAAAGCTGACCCCAGCCATCCCGCTTCAACAGCGCATCCTGATGGTTTTTTAGGCGGAAAATATCCCCAGGCTTGAGGATGTAACCCGCAGCATGAAATTCCCGAATGCTCCGTTCGCCTAGTCCATCAATATCGAAAGCCGCACGCGATACCATATGGATCAGGCGTTCAACGACCTGCGCTTCACAGGTCAGGCCACCTGTGCACCGGCGTACGGCTTCTCCATGCACGCGTTCCGCCAGAGATCCGCAGACAGGACAATGATCCGGGAAAACATAGCGCGGACCGCGAGGCTCATCACTCTCGACCACCCCTAGTATCTGTGGAATCACATCTCCGGCGCGTTGCAGCCGCACCAGATCGCCGTCACGTACGTCTTTGCGTTCGATCTCGTCTTCATTGTGTAGAGTTGCACGCGAGACGATCACGCCGCCCACATTGACCGGCTCCAGATGTGCGACAGGTGTAAGCGCTCCCGTTCGGCCCACCTGAATTTCAATCTTAAGCAAACGTGTCATCGCCTGCTCGGCCGGAAATTTCCAGGCAATCGCCCAACGGGGCGCGCGGCCTGCAAATCCTAAGCGATCTTGAAGGGAAAGATCGTTTAATTTGAAAACGATACCGTCGATATCGTAATCTAGACCTGAACGCTCCCGCGCGATCTTTTCCACATAGGCCGGAATGTCCCGGGCGTGTTCGATGCGTTCAGACAGTGGGTTAACAGTGAAGCCCCAACGCCGAAGGGTCTCCAGATATTCCCAGTGTGTCTCGCTGACAGAGGAAGACGAGTATCCCTGCGCATAGGCGAAGAGCGAGAGTGGCCGATTGCGCGTGATTTCAGGATCGAGTTGGCGAAGGGAGCCAGCAGCGGCGTTGCGTGGATTGGCGAAGGGTTTGATGCCGCGTTTTTCCTGCTGTTCATTCAGCTCAAGGAAGTTCTTTTTTGACAGAAAAACTTCTCCGCGGATTTCCAGAATATCCGGGGCATCATTCGGGAGCGTGGCAGGAACATCCTTCAATGTCAGAAGGTTGGCAGTGACATCTTCTCCTTCAATCCCATTCCCGCGCGTGGTGCCACGAACAAATTTACGGTCTTCGTAGGTCAGGCTGATGGAAAGCCCGTCAATCTTCGGCTCGGCAACAAACTGAAGGGCCTGAAGACCATCTTCCGTCAACCCGAGAAACCGGCCAACGCGAGATACAAAACCATCAAACCCTTCGGCACCAAAAACATTATCCAACGACAGCATGGGCACGAGGTGGCGGTGTTTGCCGAACGCGGAATCCGGCATGGTACCCACACGATCGCTGGCGCCGCCTTCTCGTTTTAGTTCCGGGTGAGCCTCTTCAAGTTGTAACAGTTCTTGACGGGCCGCATCATATTCCGCATCGGAAACTTCCGGATCATCCTTGCCATGATAAGCCTCGTCCCAGCGGGCAAGAAGGGCTTCAAGTTCGGCGTGACGATCGGCAGGAATCATGCGGTCTGTCCTAAAAGGCTGTCAGCGGCGCCGCGAGCCGCATCGGTAATAACGTCACCCGCGAGCATACGCGCGATTTCTTCGCGTCGGGCTTCGCGGGAAAGAGGCTCGGCGAGCGTTTCAGTGCGCTCATTGCGAATACGTTTGGCGATACGAAGATGCTGATCGCCGCGTGCCGCAACCTGGGGGCTATGTGTGACCACCAGGACCTGAACATCCTGCGCCACTTTGTGAAGGCGGTCGCCGATGGAGGACGCCGTTGCGCCCCCGACACCAGAATCTACTTCATCAAAGACAAGAGTGCCAATGTCGGAACGCTGTGCCAGCACAACTTTGAGGGCCAGCATCAGGCGAGACAATTCGCCGCCGGACGCAACCTTGGCCAGTGGCCCAGGAGGCTGACCAGGATTAGCAGCGATCAGAAAGGAAGACTGCTCCATGCCTCTGCTGTTCCACTGATCCGGCGATAAAGGGAGCAGAGAGACAATGAAGCGGGCCCGTTCCAGCTTGACGGGCTTCAACTCGCGCGTGACAGCCTGTTCCAGCTTTTGAGCAGACTGTTTGCGGGCCTCAGAAAGTTGTCTTGCGGCATCTTCATAGGCAAGCCGGGCTTCCGTCAAAGCCGTTTCCAGCCGTGCCAGTTCTGCGTTTCCTGAATCAAGGGCTGTGAGGCGCGCTTTTAGGGAGGCGAGGAAAGAGGGAAGCTCCGCAACCGCAACATTATGTTTTCTTGCTTCTGCCCGAAGCGCGAAAAGGCGTTCTTCCGTTTCTTCCAGAAGGCGAGGGTCACCCTCTGTATCGGCAGCAAGGCGGGTGAGAAGCATTTCTGCGTCTGCCAAAGCTTCTTCGGCCTTTTCCAAAGCATCCAAAGCTTCCTGGGCCTGTCCCTGATGCGCGGAAGATCCGTTTTCACCTTCCGTACTGGAAGGCAGGAGGCGCACCAGCGCCCGGCTGGCTGAGCGTAATGCTGCGGCGGGGCTGGAGGAGCGCCGGTCACGCGGTGTTAGTTCTGCAAGAGCGGCCGCGACAGCTTCACCGCGCTTTTCATCCTGTTGCAGACTGACGCGCAGGGCGGCCAGTGAGTCTTCCTCACCCTCCTGAGGGGCGAGGGTTGAAAGATCGTCAACCGTTGCACGGAGCCATTCTTCTTCCCGGGCTGCGGCTTCCATATCGCTACGGGCCGTTTCGAGGGCGGTGCGTGCGTTGGCCCATTGGCGAAAGGCTATGGAGGTCTGTGTCAGCAGCGCCGGCTTCACGCCAAACGCATCGAGAAGATCCAGATGTGTACTTTGATCTGCCAGCCCCATCTGTTCGTGCTGGCCCTGAATTTCAACAAGCTGGGACGCAATGCGCCGTAGTAATGTGATCCCGACTGGCTGATCGGACACATAAGCGCGTGACCGTCCATCCTGCGTGACGATGCGACGTAGCACCAGAGGCTCTGACGGATCCTCCAGAGCGATGCCCTGTTCGCTGAGAAGAGCAAAAACAGGGTGTTTGAGTGGAACTTCGAAAATGGCGGCAACACTGGCTTGCGTCGCCCCGGATCGAATCAGACCTGCATTGGCGCGGTCGCCAAGAGCAAGCCCCAGACTATCCAGCAGAATGGATTTACCGGCTCCGGTCTCACCGGTCAGAACGGTGAGACCTGAAGCCAGGGCCAGATCGAGTTTTTCGATCAGAACTACGTCACGGATCGAGAGATGGGTCAGCATGACGGGAATGTTGTGTGTAGGGAGGCGTGTTTCAAACGCCTCACATCAGAAGACGCTGTGCCAGGCGCGCGAGAAGAAGCCGCGCGGCTTGCTGGTTGGCTTCTGGGTTGCGGGCTGCTTGAAATCTTCAGACAGAAGCTTGTTGTCCCGCAGGTTTGCGTAAGCATAGCGGTACCACTGGCTGTCCGGATAGTTGTAACCAAGAACAGACGCCGTTTGCCGTGCTTCATTTTTCAGGCCCAGAGCCAGATAGACTTCGACCAGACGTTCCAGCGCCTCAGCAACATGGTTGGTTGTCTGATAGTCCTGAACCACACGCTGATAGCGTGTCATGGCGGCTTCATAATTGCGCTGCTGTTGATACCAGCGACCAACAAGCATTTCCTTACCGGCCAGATGGTCACGGCAAAGATCAATCTTCAGCTGAGCGTCACGAGCATAAGACGTCTGGGGAAAGCGCGTAATGACTTCTTCCAAAGCATTCAGCGCTTCAACAGTGCCCTGCTGATCGCGCTGAACATCGGCAATTTGCTCATAATAGCAGAGGGCACGCAGATAGAAGGCGTAAGCTGCATCAGGGCTGGTCGGGTGAAGCTGCAGGTAACGCTCAAGCTGCTGCACGGACAAGGCATATTCGCCCTGCAGATAATACGAGTATCCTTCCATCAGCTCCGCGTTTCCGGTGAAACCGGAATACGGGTAATTCTGCTGAAGAAGCTCGAACTCGCCCCCCGCCAGCTCATAACGACCGGAGCGCAGGGCGTCGATGCCGTAATTATAAAGAGTCTCTGCATCCGCTGTCTTGGGAATAACAGGCTTCTCATGCTTGTGAGAAAACAGAGAACACCCTGACAGAAGCAGAAGCCCGCTGACGGCCGTAGCCTTCAGAATCAGACTCCGCCCGTTGGAGGACACTTCAAGATGACGTTGTGTGCTGCTTGGCATACCTGCTCTTCCCGTGATGCCCGTCTTATATCACGGGAATGCGGCGGCGAAAGACCCGCCAGTCATCCTCATGCCGCCACGCGCGTGCGTCGGTTGTTTCGAACGGGTGTGACGTCCGCGTCCGGCTCAAAACGCCAGTTGCGCCGATCCGAAAAAACGGCGTGAAGAAGCTCGTTGTTGATCTTGTGCCCGGACTTATGACCAATAAAACCGGCCTTCAGGCGGTGACCACAGCAATAAAGGTCTCCGATGGCGTCCAGAAGCTTGTGGCGGGCAAATTCCCGCTCAATTTTCAGACCCGCAGGATTAAGGATATTTTCTCCGTCCACAACAACGGCGTTATCCAGAGAGCCGCCGCGGGCAAGGCCAATGCTCTGGAGATATTCAATATCCCTGCGGTTTACAAAGGTTCTGCAGAACGAGACTTCTTCAAGGAAACGCTGCGGATCAAGCTGCATGGCATAACGCTGGTTACCGATTGCCGTAGCTTCGAAACTTAATGAAATAGCAAGGGAAAGACCACGTTGTGCAGGGCGGAGTTCGGCAAAAGCACCGTTGTCGCCTTCCGCACGAATATTGCGGAGAATTTCGATGACGCGCCGCGGCTTTTCGAGAATCTTTATTCCAGCGCACTGGATAAGAAAGGCAAAGGCATCCGCCGAGCCATCCAGAACCGGCAGTTCCGGCCCGCTGACACGGATCAGGGCGTTATCAATCTCCAGAGCATGCAGGGCAGCCATAAGATGCTCGATGGTTGCAACCCGAAGAGATGGCTCGTCTTCACAGGCAACGACAGTCGAAAGCTTCGTATCAACAATCCGGTCGTAACGAGCCGGAAAAGACGGTGAACCTGGATAGTCGCTTCTCTGGAAGCGAATGCCTGTGTCGGCTTTGGCCGGAAGCATCTCAAGATCAACGTTCACTCCGCTATGGAGCGCAATTCCGCGACAGGAAATAGGTGAGGAAAGGGTAGTTTGCAGGGTCTTCAAATCGGGGCGCCCGGAAGAGGAGTGTAGCTGACTGGTGTCAGATACGCTGGAAAGGATCTGCCGGATCTGACGATCCGTTGATGCAGACTTTCCGTGTTGCGCTGGCTTGGCCTGCATGAAACCCCCGATGATTTGGACTGCTTTAATAAAACCCAGTCATCGGGGGAGTTCCACTCAATGATTGTTGCCGGATATTACCCGGCTGCTTCCGCGAAGCAGGAGATCGCGGAAGGACTGAGCCGCTGTTAGCGACGCAGATAGGTTGGAATATCTAGCGTCGAATCGTCAGATCCGTCAGTCGGTGCCTGATGATGACGTTGATCCTGCGTTCCATGCTGGTCGGAAGGGTAGTCACGCGCGTGCGGCTCCGACCGCGGCGCCGATTGCGTAGGCTGCTGAGGTGCCGGGCGGTTACGGAAAGCTCCTGTCATTAGACCAAAGAGGCTGCGAGGCGCTTCAGGAGCAGGATTCCGGGGTGGTTCAGAGAAGAGGCCTGCCCGCGGAGAACGCTGGGACATATCGTCCTGCGGAGCCTGAACGTGCTGTTGCGGCGCAACATGGGCGGGCGGTGCTACAGGGCTCTCTGCTGCAGGGGCTGGCTGGGACTGCTGGGGCTGAGCGTTGGGGTCCAGACTGAAATTCGGACGTGCAGGGCCACCGGCGTAGGTTGAGCCGGGTTGGAAATTCTGCGGAGCCGAACGAGGCTGGGACGTATTGTCACGTGGTGCAGAGGACGGTGAAGAAGCCTGTGGCTGAACTGGCGGCTGAGCAGAAATGGTCTCTGGACCCTGCGGGCCATTCTTGGATTGTGTATCAATGCCCGTTGCAACAACGGAGACACGGATCCGACCGTTCATGTTTTCATCAATGAGCGCACCGAAGATGATGTTGGCTTCTTCAGCCACTTCCTCACGGATACGATCTGCAGCCGCATTCACTTCGTAGAGTGTAAGATCTTCACCACCAGTGATGTTGATCAGCAGGCCACGAGCCCCTGCCATGGAGGCATCTTCCAGCAGCGGATTGGAAATGGCGCGTTCGGCAGCAGCAACCGCACGGTCTTCGCCATCTTCTTCGCTGCTGGCTTCGCCGGTGCCCATCATGGCCTTGCCCATCTCTTCCATCACGGCCTTGACGTCCGCAAAGTCGAGATTGATGAGACCTGGAGAAACCATCAGGTCCGTGATGCCCCGAACGCCCATGTTCAGGACGTTGTCAGCCATCTTGAAGGCTTCACGGAAGGTCGTGTTCTGATTGGCCGAATTGAACAGGTTCTGGTTCGGGATGACGATGAGAGTATCGACGTGCTTCTGAAGCTCGGCAATGCCGGACTCGGCAGCCAGCGTACGGCGACGTCCTTCAAAGTTGAACGGCTTGGAAACAACGCCGACTGTCAGAACGCCACGTTCACGCGCCATGCGTGCAATGACAGGAGCCGCGCCTGTACCGGTACCACCGCCCATGCCAGCCGTGATGAAAACCAGATTTGCCCCTTCGAGTTGACGCTCGATTTCCTGTGCCGCTTCTTCAGCAGCTTCCCGGCCGATTTCCGGCTTGGCACCGGCGCCAAGGCCGCGCGTCAGATGGGGGCCAAGCTGGACGCGGCGTTCTGCCTTGGAATGGGCAAGCTGCTGCGCATCCGTGTTGGCCACAACGAACTCAACACCCTTGAGCTCCGAATCGATCATGTTGTTGACGGCATTGGTGCCGCCGCCGCCAACGCCTACGACGGTAATGCGTGGCGCGAGTTCAACGTGAGAGTTCGGGGTCGGGGTAAGGTTCAAAGTCATGATCAGGTCCGGAACTGCGAGAAGGCAAAGTAAAAAAGAGCGTTGATTCTATGTAGCTCATCCACGATCGCGGATGAAGCCTACGAAACGCTTCAGAAGGCCACCAGATCGAGGTTCAGGAGCAGAAATGTCTCCAAAATCGCGATCGGCACCCGCTGCCCAGGCCAGAAGCCCCGCAGCGGTGGAGAAACCGGCCGAAGCTGCTGCAGTCTCCGGCAGGCCATGAACGTTCAGCGGTTTGCCCATGCGAACCGGCCGAGCGAGAATACGTGTTGCGACAGGCACAATCCCTTCCATCAGGGATGCGCCACCCGTCAGAACGACGCGCCCGTTGGCGAGCCGTCCCAGGCCAGCATTGTCGAGAGCATGACGCACAAGTTCAAGCGTCTCTTCAACGCGAGGCTGAATAACGGAAATCACTTTTGAGCGCGGAATACGGGCCAGACGGTCACGCCCTTCACCGATCAGGGGAACTGACAAAATCTCACGCTGGTCGTCAGAGCCAAGTTGTGCCGCGCCATACATGGTTTTCAGGCGCTCGGCTGTTTCCAGAGACGTGGAAAGTACGCCAGCAATATCGCGCGTAACATGCAGACCGCCGACAGGAATTTGTGCTGTGTGGATCAGTTTGCCTTCACAGAACACGGCCAGAGACGTTGTTCCGCCGCCCATTTCAACAACTGTAACGCCCAGATCCCGCTCTTCGTCGGCCAGTACAGCAACACCGGACGCAAACGGACTTGAAACCAGACCATCCAGTTTCAGTTCGGAATGCTGAAGAACTGTGTCTAGCGTACGCAAGGCACTGGAGTTCATATCCACGACATGCAGCTTGGTGGCGAGTTGCTCGCACTGATGTCCCCGCGGATCAACAATGCCTGACATGGAGTCCACGACATACCCGATCGGTAAGGTATGAATGACATCCCGCCCTTCCGACCAGGCGCGTGCCTGCCCGTCTGCAATCAGCCGCTGAACGTCTCCATCTGTAACTTCCCGGCCACCAATTGGCAGTTGTGCGTCAATCAGGCGACTGCGGGGATGCCCGCAGGAAAGATTGACAACCAGCGAGTCCATACGACGTTCAGCGGCTTCTTCTGCCTGCCCAACGGTTGCACGGATCGCAGCTTCGGCTTCACGGATGTCGACAATTGACCCCGATCGGATACCGTGCGAGCGACGCCAGCCATAGCCCAGCACCTGAATAGAGCCGTCAGGCTCACCTTTTCCAATCAGGCACGTCATTTTGGTCGTGCCGATATCAAGCGCACCGAAAACTCCATTGCGCCAGACGCGCGGTTTGGACGTTTCTTCCGGCGGAAGTGGCAGAATCTCTCGTGGTGTTCGGTTCAGCGCAACATCACGCTCCCCACCCACGGGAATCAGGGACCGGCCCCGCAGACCGCGCCGGCGACGGAAAGCCGGAAGATCGGACGTTGGTGTGAGATCGGTCATGGCTGTTGTGTCGTCTGCTTACTGTCAGAAGGAGGGGCGGAGGGAACAGCGTTGGATTTTGCTGGATCAGACTTGGCTGTGTCAGCCGTTGCGGTATCAGGCGGGGGAGAAGGGGCCGGAACCTGATGAATCACCATTCTGTCAGGCAAGCGCATGTCAATCGAGACAACGGGCCGGTCCAGGAGTTGCATGGATCCCTGATAGCGGGCGAGGCGGGCGAATGCTGCGGCTTCCTCACCTTCTGGCAGGAAGACGGTCGTTCCGTCTTTCAGTGTGACGTTCCAGCGGCGGTCCCCGACACGGATCAGTGCTGTAACACGGGATTTGACATCCGGCTGTTTGGCCAGAGCATCAATCACATTTGCTGCGGCCTTGTTGGCGCCTTCACCAACAACCAATGGAAGCTGAAGAAAAGCCTGAGCATTTTTCCCTGTCAGGCCCTGATCCGGAACTTCCTCGCCCGCACGGTTGATCAGGGTGAAGTGACCATGGGTCTGCCAGACGGCAATCGGGGTCCGTTCCGTCAGATTGATGACGATCGTATCGGGCATCCGACGTTCGACTGTGGCGTGATCGACAAAAGGCAGGTCGTCAATCCGTTTGCGAGCAGCTTCCACGGAAAAGCCGAAAATGGGTCGGCCGAGATTTGTACCCAGTGCGTCATAAAGTGCCTCTTCACTGGTCATGCCACGGCCATTGATGATGACGTGCCTGATGGGCAAAGGCTCCATGGCGACAAGTTTCTCGCGCAAGGGACCGAAACGCTCCTCGGAGGCCGCATCGTAAAGAAGACGGGCACCCACAACGCCTATTCCCATGACCACCAGCAGCACAATTCCTGGCCGGATCAGACGCCTCTGACGACGCCAGAAGAGCTTTGCGCGTGATGGCCTGTCCTCGTAAGGGGGCATAACCGCCGGGCGGTTACCCCGAAAAGAGGGATCACGGTGGAAATCGGGTTCCTGAGGGCGGCCGTCCCTGCGCATCAGCGGTTCAGTGCCTCCTGAACCATCCAGTCACACAGGTCCGGATAAGAAATGCCACAATAAGCAGCCTGTTCCGGCAACAGGGATGTTGGGGTCATACCGGGCTGTGTGTTGACTTCAAGAATGATGAGCGTGTCAGTCTCGTCGTCGTAGCGGAAGTCCGTCCGGCTGGCCCCGGCGCAGCCGAGTGTCTGATGGGCGCGCAGAGCGTAATCAAGCGCGCGTTCTGTGACATCCGCAGGCAGGTCAGCGGGCACGACATGACGGGAGCCCCCAGCCTTGTACTTAGCCTCGAAATCGTAAAATGCAGCAGTTTCGGCTGGTAGGATATCGGTTACCGCAAGTGCCCGATCCCCCATGACACCCGCCGTCAGTTCACGTCCGGGGATAAAGCTTTCCGCAAGGGCTTCTTTTCCGAAACGCCATGTCCGCGCAATTTCGGCACGACGGTTATCGCCCGCACGGATGATCTCAACGCCAACGGAAGACCCTTCCGCAACAGGCTTGATGACATACGGGACGGGAAGGGGATCAGCCTCTGCCAGTTCGGCAACCGTGATGACGCGACCTTCCGCAACAGGCAGGCCCGCTGCGGCAAGAAGGATACGTGTTGCCCCCTTGTCCATGGCGACGGCGGACGCCCGGATGCCAGAATGCGTATAGGGCAGGTTCAGCCATTCCAGAACGCCCTGAATGGCCCCGTCTTCACCTTTGGGGCCATGCAACGCGTTGAACACGACATCTGGAGCAACAGCCCTCAGGGCTTGAATTGTAATAGCAAGATCGGGTCCGACGTCCACAGGCGTAACATCATGGCCTTTCTCGCGCAGGGCCGAGATGGCGGCCTCGCCGCTGACAAGGCTGACAGGTCGCTCGCTGGACGTACCGCCATAAAGAACTGCGACCTTCATACCGTCTTCTCTCCTGTCGTTCTGCGACCAATGCGTCTGATTTCCCAGTGCAGGTCAATACCACTCTGCTCCAGAACTTTTTGGCGAACGGTCTCACCGAGTGTTTCAAGCTGTTCGCTTGTCGCTTCACCGAGGTTAAGCAGGAAATTGCAGTGCTTCTCACTGACCTGCGCCCCACCGAGCATCATCCCGCGACAGCCTGCTTCATCAACCAGCGCCCAGGCCTTGTGACCTTCTGGATTGCGGAATGTTGATCCACCCGTACGAGCACGAACGGGCTGAGAAGCTTCACGAGAGGCCCGGATTTCTGCAAGGCGTTCACGAATGCCCTCTGGCTTATCAGGTGTACCACGCAGGCGGGCGCGGACAACAATAGCCCCATCAGGCAATTCGGAATGGCGATAGTCGAAGCCGAGTTTTTCGCAGGACAGGCGACGCAGCTCACCCTCAGATGTCAGGATTTCCGCCCAGTCGAGAACGGCCTTGATATCGGAGCCATAGGCGCCAGCATTCATGCGAACCGCACCGCCGATAGACCCCGGAATACCAACCAGAAATTCCAGCCCCGCCAGTCCTGCCGCAGCGCTATGTTCTGCCACTGTGACATCCAAAGCGGCCGCGCCTGCGATAATGCCGTCTGCCTCAACCTGAATATCTGAAAACCCACGGGCAAGACGCACGACGACGCCCTCAATACCACCATCACGGATAATGACGTTCGAGCACGCTCCAAGAACGGTGAGTGGCAGATCGGTCGGGCGGTTACGCAGAAGATCGGCCAGATCTTCCACATCTTCCGGAACGAACAGCCAGTCCGCAGGGCCGCCGGTGCGGAACCAGGCCCGCGCACCCAGAGGCGCATTGGCCGTCAGACGTCCGCGCAGTCCTTTAACGGGGAAAGCCTCGGTCATACTGCGCTTTCCGTTGTCGGCTTCTTGGCGTTCAGGGCTTCGAGATCATGTGGGAGTGTCTGAGCCCATTGTGTGATCGTTCCCGCGCCGAGGCAGACAACATAATCGCCCGGCTTGGCGATGGCGTTGATCATTTCAGGCAGAAGTTCAGGTGAAGGCAGCGGCACAACTGAGCGATGGCCACGATCACGCAGTCCCTCAACCAGAGCGTCCCGGTCGGCCCCTTCAATCGGGCTTTCGCCGGCCGCATAGACGTCTGCCACGATCACGGTATCTGCATCATTCATGCAGGTGCAGAATTCGCCAAATAGCCCCTTAAGACGGGAATAACGGTGAGGCTGCACAACGGCGATGACGTTCTTCGCACCAGCCTGACGGGCCGCTTTCAGAACGGCCGCGATTTCAACCGGATGATGGCCGTAGTCATCAATGATCGCCACGCCATTATATTCGCCCGTGCGGGTAAAGCGGCGCTTCACACCCTTGAACGATGCAAGGCCAGACGCGATCACGGAATCACTGATTTCCATTTCCAGCGCCACGGCAATGGCAGCCAGCGAGTTCAGGACGTTATGGTGCCCCAGCATCGGCAGGCGGAAAGGCCCAGCCCGGCGTGTCCGGTTATGGGCACGATTTGTAACCACAACCTCGAATGTCGCACCGCGCTTGTCCATCATAACCTTTTCGGCGCGAACATCGGCTTGCGGGCTGAAGCCATAGGTAATGATGCGATGATCGGACAGGCGTGGGATCATCTGCTGAACCTGCGGATGGTCGACGCAAAGCACAGCAAATCCATAGAACGGAATGTTGGATACGAACTGGTCATAGCCCGCCTGCATGGCTTCTTCTGTTCCCCAGTGATCGAGATGCTCGGGGTCCATGTTCGTGATGACCGCAATGACGGCTGGAAGGCGCAGGAAGGAACCATCGCTCTCATCGGCCTCTACGACCATCCAGTCTCCGGAGCCCATGCGCGTATTGGTGCCGTAAGCCTCGATAATACCGCCGTTGATAACGGTCGGGTCCAGCTTGGCGTGTTCCAGAACACAGGCCACGAGGCTCGTCGTGGTCGTCTTGCCGTGCGTGCCGCCAATGGCGACGGACCAGCGCAGACGCATCAGTTCCGCCAGCATTTCCGCACGGCGCACGACCGGGATCAGTTTGGCGCGCGCGGCAACAACTTCCGGATTGTCTTTCTTGACAGCCGTGGACGTCACCACAACCTGAGCGTCACCTAAATTGGCAGCATCGTGTCCGATATGGATCTGGATGCCCGCCTGACGAAGACGCTGCACATTCGAGCTTTCCGCGATATCCGAACCCTGAACCCGGTAGCCCAGCATATGCAGAACTTCCGCAATGCCGGACATTCCGATACCGCCGATACCGACGAAATGAATGGTTCCGATGTTCAGGGGCAGGGCGCGCATGGGGCAGGTACTCTTGAGGTAATAGGACAAAAGGAAAAGATCAGGACTTGAGGACTGATTCGATCAGGTCGGCTACCTTTGCGGCAGCATGAGGGCGAGCAAAGTGTCGGGCGGCTTCCGCAGCGGCCGCGAGACGTTCCGGATGGGTCAGCAGATCAGCAACCAGGGCTGTAACGGCGGCAGATGTAAAGTCCGGCTGACGGATCATCCACGCTGCACCCGCATCCTGAAGAGCTTTGCCGTTGGCACCCTGCTCGTCCGAGGCTGCGATGGGCAGCGGAACCAGAATGGACGGCAGACCCGCCATGGCCAGTTCGGCCACAGAAGATCCGCCTGCGCGGCCGATTACGAGATGAGCAGATTTCAGACGGTCCGGTACGTCATTGAAGAAGGGCTCAGCGTCAACATCAATGCCCGCTTCTTCGTAGATGGCGCGAACACGGTCTGTATCCTCGGCGCGAACCTGCTGTGTCACATGCAGACGCGTGCGGAACCCTATCGGTAAAGCCGCCAAAGCCTGCGGGACAACATCCGAGAACACACGCGCACCAAGAGATCCGCCCCAGACAAGGATGCGAACGGTTTCAGTTGGCGCGCCATAGGGCTGTCCAAAGAGTGCTTCAATTCCTGCCCGAACGGGCATACCCGTCAAGATCACGTGAGAACCCTGCGGCAGGCGAGCCACGTTCTCATAGGATGTGGCAATCTGCGGAGAAAACCGGGACAGGAACGCATTGGCCTGACCCAGAACGGCATTGCCTTCATGGATCACCATTTCCGGCCGAGTGGCTTTCGGCAACGTCCGGGACGCCAGCAGAGGCGGAATGGACGGATACCCGCCGAAACCAACAACGGCTGCCGCATCCAGTGTCTTCAGAATCTTGCGGGCTTCCAGCATCCCGCGCAGCAGAGCCGTCACACCACGCAGTTTGCCGCCAATGCCCTTGCCCGCCACGCCAGCACCGTCCAGCACATATTGCGGGCGATCCTTGAACAGACCCGTCTCACGGCGCCCATGTCGGGCATCCGTCATGAGAACAAGATCATGACCACGTTCCGCCAGAACTGTCGCAACAGCTTCAGCCGGGAAGAAATGTCCTCCCGTTCCGCCGGCAGCAATGACAATCGGGCGCTTCATGGTGTGTGTCTTTCAAGCAGAGAACCGGGGGTGTAGGGCGTCGCGACGCGCTGGGCAATCCTGCCAGGGCCAACATGATGGCGCGTCAGGGCCAGAACCATGCCCATCGTCATTGCCACGGACATGGCCGAACTGCCGCCATAAGAAATGAACGGGAGGGTCATGCCTTTCGTCGGAATGAGATGGAGCGTTGATCCCATATTGACGAAGGCCTGCAACCCAAAACCTGTGACCAGACCGGCAGCAGAGACGATCACAAACGGGTCTTCTTCCCGCATCAGCTTCAGCAATGTGCGAAGAACGATAATCCCGAAAACGATGATGATGCCAAAGCAGAGCAACAGCCCATATTCTTCGCCTGCAACTGCAAATACAAAGTCAGCATGGGCGTCAGGCAGCAGATCCTTGACGCGTCCTTCGCCCGGGCCACGGCCCAGAAGGCCACCATTGCCGAACGCGCGCAGAGCCGTGTCGATCTGATAGTGATCGCCGACATCCGGATGTAGAAAGCGCTCAACACGGGAACGGACATGCGGGAACATGACAAACGCCATACCGAATGCGCCAATCATGCCCGCAACGCAGAGCCCGACCCAATAAAGCGGCAGACCGTCCACGAAAAGCTGCGTCATGAAGACCATCGTAATGACGGACAACATGCCGATGTCGGGCTGGGATTTCAGCAGCGCCAGAATGACGCCAAAACAGGTGAAGGCGAGGATCATACCGGGAAACGCAATATTTCCACGCAGTACGACGGTACGCCGGGCAGACAGCAGCCACCCCGTCACTACGGCGAAACAGGGTTTTAAAAACTCGGACGGCTGAACGGACATCATGGGGAGCGCAATCCATCGCCGCGCGCCTTTGATTTCCATGCCATGAACAAGCGTCATGGCCGTGGCGGCAAGTGCAATGATTCCGCCAATGAAGGCCAGTTTCTTCACGCCTTCGCGGGACAGATACGAAACACCCAGCACGATCGCTCCGGCAAGAGCCAGAAAGATGACCTGCTTGAGAATGAACATGTTGCGGGACGCGCCGATGCGCGATGCAACGGCCGGGCTGGCTGCAAGCATCAGAACGTAGCCAAGGCCAATCAGGATGCCAACGCAGGCGAGCGTGACCCGGTCGGTATTGCGCCACCAGCGGGCGACTGCCGATGAATCGACACGGGAGGTACCCGCCATGACCGTCACCCTTCCTGTTCTGTTGTGAGCATTTCGCCCGAATAGCCTGATTTCACAATATTATCGCAAATCTGGAGAAAGTGTGACCCACGATCCTCAAAACTGCGAAACTGGTCAAAACTTGCGCAGGCTGGGGAGAGCAAAACGGTTTTCACGCCTTCCGCCAAAGCTGCCTCAAACGCTGCAGGGACGGCACGATCCAGCGTTTCGCAAAGCGTAAAGGGTACGTTATGGGTCTTGAGCGTTTCCGCCAGAATGGCTGCATCCCGACCGATCAGGAATGCCTGCGCAATCCGGCCAAACCACGGAACCAGCATGTCGATGCCGCCTGCTTTGGCTGTTCCGCCTGCAATCCACATGACGCGCTCATAAGATCCGAGCGCCTTGGACGCAGCCTCTGCGTTGGTGGCCTTGCTGTCATTGATGAAAGCGACACCATCCCGTTCGGCGATTTTCTGAAGTCTGTGTTCGAGGCCAGGGAAGGATGCCAGCCCTTTGCGAATATCATCATCGCTCAGCCCAAGATGGCGCGCCATGGCCCAGGCTGCTGCAACGTTTTGAAGATTGTGTCGGCCCGGCAGTGCGTCCCCCACAAATTCAGGTACCGCATCAGGGTCAAGGAACGTGACTGTCACGTCTTGAGTCGCGACATCGTCTGCAATTCTCTGGCACCAAGGATCATCCTGCCCGATGGTAGCCAGATCATCTGACGTCATATTGTCAAAGACATGAGCTTTAGCGGCGGCATACCCGTCCATATCGCCATGACGATCCAGATGGTCTGGCGTGATGTTTAGCAGGCAGGCTGTGGAGGCATGGAAGCTGTCGAGCCGTTCCAGCATGTAGGACGACATCTCGATAACATAGACGCCCTGATCAGAAAGTAGAGGAAGGGCCAGGGATGCCGTTCCCAGATTACCACCCGCTGCGCAAGGCACCCCGCCGGACTGAAGCAAATGAGCCAGAAGTGCTGTCGTTGTGGATTTGCCGTTAGTGCCGGTGATGGCGGCAAAACGCGCCTGTGATCCTGCTTTTCTGACTGCGCGATAGAGCAGTTCGGCATCGGAGAGGATCTGAATACCCTGCGCACGGGCCAGTTCGGCAACGGGATGCGGGGTCGGGAGAAGATGGGGAATACCCGGTGACAGCACAAGGGCTGTCATGCCCGACAGATCCGTCAGGGGAGCGAGTGTCAGGCGGTCATGAGGCGGAAGGACAGGATTGCGATCATCCCATACCTGAACCTCGGCCCCCATTCTCAGAAGCGCATCAACCACGGCTGCACCATTACGGCCGAGACCGCAGACAGCGTAGCGCTCACCTGCAAGAAGATCTGTCGGAAATCCGCTCATCTCAGTTTCAGCGTGGCCAGACCACACAGCCCCAGAACAATGGAGACAATCCAGAACCGTACGACGATCTTCGGCTCCTGCCAGCCCTTCTTTTCGAAGTGATGATGCAGCGGAGCCATCAGAAACACGCGGCGTCCGGTGCGCTTGTACCAGAACACCTGAATGACGACGGACAGTGTCTCCGCCACGAACAGGCCACCAACGATGCACAGAACAAGCTCATGCTTGACGGCCACAGCAACAGCACCCAGTGCGCCACCCAGCGAAAGGGAACCTGTATCGCCCATGAAAACGGCTGCTGGTGGCGCATTGAACCATAGGAATCCAAGCCCGGCCCCAATCAGTGCCGCACAGAACACAGCCAGTTCGCCGGTCCCGGGAACCGGATGAAGCTGAAGGTAATCCGCGAAGACATGGTTGCCGACCAGATAGGCGATCAGCGCAAAAACCAGAGCAGCGATCACAACCGGAACAATGGCCAGACCATCCAGGCCATCTGTGAAGTTCACGGCATTGCCAAAACCCGTAATCGTAATCATGGCAAAGAGCGGGAAGGCATAACCCAGCGGCAGGAGGATATCCTTTACAAAGGGAAAGGCCACAGCGTTGCGAATTTCCGGTGGCGTGAGATGCTGGAGCCAGATGCCTGCAATCAGAGAGGCGGCAAACTCACACCCCAGACGCATCCGCTTTGAAACGCCCTGTGTGTTGCGCTTGGAAAGCTTCAGGTAATCGTCTGCAAACCCGACTGCTCCGAAAGCCGCAGTTGTCAACATGACCGCCCAGACGAAGCCGTTTGTCAGATCCGCCCAGAGAAGTGTGGCTGAAAACAGGGCAATCAGGATCAGCATCCCGCCCATGGTCGGCGTGCCCGCCTTTTCCAGAATATGACGTTCCGGCCCGAGTGCACGGATGGGCTGGCCTTCACGCTGGATCCGCTTGAGTTGCGCGATGAACGGATTGCCGAGCGCAAGCGAGATCACCAGTGCCGTCAGGCAGGCACATCCGGAACGGAATGTCAGATAATGGAAAAGGTTGAAGAAGCCACCATGCGACGAGGCATGTGAGGCAACAAGATTGAAGAGCATCAGGCAGAAACCGGGTTGGAAGCGTTATCGAGAGCGGCGATGACATCGCGCATCCGGCTACCCAGGCTGCCTTTAACAAGCAGAAGATCGCCGGGCCGGAGAGCGTTGAGAAGGAGAGGGGCGAGCGAACGTGAGTCTGGCGCGTAAGCCCCGCGCAGAGCTTCAGGCAGAGCGTCGTAGAGGGCGCGCATATGCTCGCCACAGCAGAAAGCGATCGCGTTCGCAGCAACCACAGCATCTGCCAAAGAACGATGCTCGGCATCTGCAAACGCACCAAGTTCGCGGATGTCACCTAAGGCAGCCACGCGACGTTTCGCTGGCAGAAGGGCAAGCGTTTCGAGCGTCGAACGGATACTGGTTGTGGAGGCGTTGTAGCTCTCATCAAGCAACTGAACACCATTCAGCACTGCACGCATCTGACCGCGCCCGGCACCCGGAACAAAGTCTGTCAGCGCATGAGCCGCTTTGGAAACATCTTCCCCAAGCGCAGCGATGGCCCCCAGAGCGAGTGCTGCATTGCGAGCAAGATGGCGACCCGGTGCACTCAAATGCACGCTCAGGTCTCCGACTTCCGGAAGCGTCAGGACAAAGTCACTTCCGTCTGCTGTGCAGACAAGACCAGTCAGCCGGATTTCAGAATTAACGGAAAGACCACTGTGCCAGAGCTTCGCATGGGCCGGGAGTGCCGCACGGAACAAATCCTGTCCGATTGCGTCGTCAGGAACGACGGCCGTGCCATCCGCAGTCAAAGCACCAAAGAGCGTAGCTTTTTCGCGTGCAATTTCTTCAACGCTGCCCATATGGCCGAGATGCGCCGTCCCAATCGTGGTGATGATTGTCACATCCGGCCCCACCTGCGTCGCCAATGGCGCAATTTCACCGACATGGTTCATGCCAACTTCACTGACGCAGAACCGTGCGTCCCGTGGCAGACGAGCGAGCGTCAGAGGGACACCCCAGTGGTTGTTGTAGGACGCGACGGCCGCATGTGTCGGACCAAGAGCCGACAGAGCCGTACGCAGCATATCTTTCGTGGTGGTCTTTCCCACACTGCCCGTAACGGCAATGACCTTTCCGTCAAAACGGTCACGCGCGTAACGCCCGAGTGCTTCAAGGCCACGCATCGTATCCGCGACGATCAGTAGACGAGGGTCTGTCGAGCCCCGCGTGTCATGCACCATGACGCACGCCGCGCCGGCTTCGAGAGCCTGCGCAATATGGCCATGTCCGTCGCTGGTTTCGCCCTTGAGGGCAATGAACAGATCGCCGGGCTTCAGAGTGCGTGTATCAATGGAAATACCCGTCACACTGACATCAGCGGCAAGTGTGCCCTGTGTAGCGTCACAAAGTTCCTGAGTGGTCCAGAGAGCGCTCATGCGGCACCTGCCAGTTCACGGATCACGCTGCGATCATCAAATGGGAGAACCGTCTGGCCAACAATCTGCCCCTGTTCATGGCCTTTACCTGCGACGACCAGAATGTCACCGGGCTTCAGTGCCTCCAGACCCGCCGCGATGGCAGACCGGCGATCACCGATTTCCAGTGCATCAGGGCAGGCTGCATGAATGGCAGCGCGAATGCTCTGCGGTTCTTCCGTGCGTGGGTTGTCGTCCGTAACAATCGCCACATCGGCCATGCGAGCTGCAACTTCGCCCATGAGCGGACGCTTGCCACGATCCCGATCGCCACCGGCCCCAAAGACCACAACCAGACGGCCTTCTGTATGCGGGCGAAGGCTTGCCAGAACGCGTTCCAAAGCATCAGGCGTATGGGCGTAATCTACATACGCTGCGGCCCCATTGGATAGTTCAACGGCACGCTCGCAGCGTCCTCGTACTCCGGTCAACTGCGGCAGCAGATTCACAAGACTGCGTGCGTCATCTTCTGTCTGCCAGCACATTGCTGCTGCCAGCATCGCATTGTCGGCCTGGAACAGTCCCGGCAAACCAAGCGTCATTTCCGGTAAATCTTCACCATAAAGAGACAGGCGGACAATCTGGCCCGTCGGGGTAGGACGTGTCTCCAGAAGGCGGAGGGTCTGTCCCGTTTTGCCTGTCGTCCGAAGGGCCATGCCCCGTTGTGCTGCGATAGCGTGCAGAGCGTTCAGCGTATCCGCGTCCATATCGGCATTGACGGCCGCAATCCCGTTGGCAGGCAGAAGGTCTTCGAAAAGACGCAGTTTCGCGGCACGATAGGCTTCAAGAGTGCCGTGATAATCCAGATGGTCTCGCGTCAGGTTTGAGAACCCGGCGGCATTGAGATGCACACCATCCAGCCGGTGCTGCTCCAGACCATGAGACGACGCTTCAAGGGCGACATGATCCACCCCATGCTGGGCCAGAGACGCCAGCGTGGCTGCCAGTGAGACCGGATCGGGTGTTGTCAGGGAAGGGGGAGGCGGAACATCGACATTCGCAATCAGTCCCAGCGTGCCGAGGCTTGCAGCCTTGAGTCCCTGAAGCGTCCAGAGCTGACGCAGAAACTCAGCCGTGCTGCTCTTGCCGTTCGTTCCGGTGACGGCTGCAATGCAGGAGGGCTGCGGCCCCGCAAGTGTTGCCGCCATCAGCGCAAGCAGATGCTTGGCGTCCGGCGTCAGGAGAACCGGGATGTCTGCTTCAGCGGGATGATCCGCAATGATGGCGACGGCACCCTTTGCGACAGCCTGAGGAATAAATGCTGCTCCGTCCTGTTTCGCGCCACACAGAGCGAAAAACAGTGTGCCCGGCTGAACCTGTCTGCTGTCTGCCGTGACAGTCAGGATTTCAGGGTCGACGGAAGGCGACAGAACGGAACCATTCTGCCGGAGAAGTTCAGAGAGACGCATGGGCAGGCTCAGTGCTGTGTCTTGGGAGAATGCGCCTGATTGCGCGGATCACCGGGATCGTTTCCGGGACCCAGGGCACGATAGCCCGCTGGCACAGACGGATTCATGGGAATGGCGAGAGACGCTTCAATCGCGTCCTTGTTGGCTGTGTCCGGGAACTGGTTCAGGATTGGTCCAACACGTGAAATGATCTTTTTCACGGTTGGCGCGGCGTTCCAGGCAGCTGTGGTCCAGCCGTGGGTTGCCGCTGTACCCTGCGGACTGTCGAGCATGACATAAACCGCATAATGCGGATTGTTCATCGGGAAGACACTGGTGAAGGCCGAAACGTTGACGTGTTTCAGGTATCCGCCATGGGCACCGATTTTTTCCGCCGTACCTGTCTTACCACCAACATAGTACCCCGGAACCTCAGCTGATTTGCCGCTGCCGACCGTGACGTCGAGGCGCAACAGTTTGCGAAGCAGGGCAGACGTCTTTTCTGACAGAACCCGCGTTCCAACGGGCGTTTGTGCGCCGATATCATCGCCATTATCGGTCTCATCCGGCTTGTACGCAACGGGCCGGACCTTGGCGTCTGGTGTCTGGGCTTCATCCTGCTGGTCGCGTGCTACAAGCGTCGGCTTGAGCAGGATCCCACCATTCACAGTCGCTGCGGTGCCACGGACAATGGCCAGAGGAGGCTCAGCTACGCCATGGCCAAAGCCCACGGTCATAACCGTTGAAAGCCCCCAGTTCTTTGACGCTGGCACCAGAGGGCGTCCGGCTTCGGGCAACTCAACCGGAACACGGTTGAAAAACCCCATACTGCGTAGCCAGTCCTGCTGACGCTGGGCGCCAACATCCAGAGCGATGTGTGCCGCCGCCGGGTTGGACGAGTAGGCCAGAACCCCTGGCAAAGACAACCAGGGCGCAAAATGATCGGTCTTCATGTCACGGATGGTGAAGCGCCCGACCCGGATAGGAATGGTCGAGAACCGATCCCAGATATGCACAACGCCGAGCTGGAGACCCATTGCGGCGGTCTGGAGCTTGAACGTCGAACCCGGTTCGTACATGCCTGTCACAGCACGGTTAAAACGGGCATCATTTGGCGCATGGTTGAAATCGTTAGCGTCATAGTCAGGCAGACTGACCATGGCGAGGATCTCGCCCGTCCGCACATCCATGACGATTGCTGAGGCACCAATGGCCGAAAACTCATCCTTGGCAGCCGCAAGTTCGTCATGAGCCACGGCCTGCACACGAACATCCAGAGACAGTCGAAGCGGTGTACGATCTGAATTCAGGCGTTGGTCGAAATATCGCTCGACACCAGCAATGCCGTGGTCGTCAATATCCACGCTTCCCATGATCTGGGCAGCCGTCCGTCCAAGAGGATAGTGGCGGCGCTCGCCAGCTTCAAAATAGATACCGGGAATACCTAGATTGTTGATCGCGATTTCCTGCACCGGAGAAATATCGCGGGCAATGTAGACGAACTGCTTTTTCAGGGAGAGGCGACGGACTGTCTCCGCCTCATCCAGTTTTGGTAGAACAGTTTTCAGCTTCTTCGTCGCATCCTCTGGATCAATCAATTCCATCGGATTGGCGTAGACCTGTGCGACCGGAAGAGAGAGAGCCAGCGTCTGACCATTTCGGTCCGTGATGGTCGCGCGTTTGACGGAAGGCAGGACAAAATCGCCCGCCATCTCACCGCGCGGATCACTCTTGGGAATTTCCGGAACCTGGGGCGCGATCTGCCGCTTCTCTGGCTCCATCGGCATGAGAACCGTTGCAAAGGTCGCCTTAAGGGCGACTGCACCATAGATCGCAAGAAAGCCCATGCCTGCCACGAGAAGGCGGCCATGCATCTGGTCAAGGTTCAGACGGCGGGACGAAGGCTTCGGTCCCGCTGCCTGCGAGCCGCGCCGCTCCGCCCGTTTATTCTGGCGTGCTGCGCGACGCGAACCTGATGGGGGTGGCACGTCCTGAGGCATCGTGCGGCGTTGCGTCCTATGTAAGGTGCTCGCCCGAAGCTATCCGGAAAATACTTGACGAGCAGTTAACGAGAGAGGGTCTCAGTTAGCCAACGGAACCGGCGGGGGCAATGCATCTCCATCATTTCCCAGCGCAGAGCTGGCATGATGACGGACGCGCGGACGCTCTTCTTCCGCAACCCGCGTCAGTGACGCTTCACGGACCTGATGAACTGGCTGACTGTGCCAAGCCGTGGCGACCACAGGCGTTGGGCGTGTTCCATGGTAACTCACCAGGCGTACGCTTGGCGTCACATCAGATCGTGCCGCACTCAGATGAGGAACCACAGGGCGCGTCGTTGCCGCAGATGCCAGTTCGGTGTCGGCGCTATGAACAATCCGGTCTGCTCGCGGATGAACAGGATGAGGTATCGCAACGGCCTTGGCTGTCACGATGCGTGGCGTGGCTGGAAGAGGCTGAGGGGCTGCTGCTGCAATAACCGGAGCATGCGTGACCGGTACGACAGGGTGGGTAACAGGTGCTGCCGGAAGCGGCAGATGCGCCTCGGTTGCTGCGCGGTTCACGACTTCATGGAGTCCCTCGCGCGGATCAGCGGGGGTCGGACGGGAGCCAGGAGCGGGCAGGCGGCTTTCCACGCTGGCCATCCGGACGAACTGATCCGGAGCCATCGGGTGGAGATCGGGCACAAACCGTGCTGCCAGAACATTCAGGCGATCCGGCTGATTGAGAAGCGCCCATTCCGTCCGCAGCATGGCTGTCTGCGAGCGGACCTTCTGCGTCTCCTGAACGATCTTGGTAATCTTCTGATCAAGGACCGTCGTCTCATGTTTCTTGGTATAGAGAAACAGGCCGGACCCTGCGGCGAGGACAGCGCAGGCGATGGTGAAAGGCCGGATCATGCTCGGTTTCCTGAGGCGGACGGTTGAGAGGCGGAATTACGAACCAGGGCGCGCAGACGTGCGCTTCTTGCTCTGGGGTTTTCCCGCGCTTCCTCTTCCGTGGCAGGCAGGGGGCGGGAATGGAGAAGGGAAAAAGCTGGCGGCTCTTTCCGGACGGGAGCCGGATCGTAGCGGGACGGGTTGGCTGTGCGGCCAGCCAGTTCCGCCATGGCACGCTTTGCCAGACGATCTTCAAGAGAATGGAACGTCACGACAACGAACACACCACCCGGAGCCAAAAGACGGGGAGCAGCTTCCAGTGCGCGTTCCAGTTCACCCAACTCGTCGTTCACGGCAATCCGAAGGCCCTGAAAGCTGCGGGTGGCCGGATCGATCTTGGAGCGATCTTTGGGAACGCAGGAGCGCACGATATGAGCCAGACGACCTGTTGTCGTGATTGGTTCTTCGGCGCGTGCGATAACAATTGCGCGGGCAATGCGACGGGAGAGCTTCTCTTCGCCGTAGCGATAGAGAATATCCGCCAGATCACTTTCCTTCATGGAATTAACGAGATCTGCAGCGGATGGGCCGTCAGTGCCCATGCGCATGTCCAGCGGCCCGTCATTGCGGAAAGAAAATCCGCGCTCGGCCTGATCGATCTGAAACGAGGAGACGCCCAGATCCAGAACGATCCCGTCAAACGGGCCATCCTGCCCGACCAATTGTTCCATATTCCCGAACGTGCCCTGATGCATGATCAGGCGGCCATTGGCCTGATGGGCCATGGCTTCGCCGCGGGCAATGGCTGTAGGATCACGATCAATGCCGTGCAGGGTGCAATCCGCACTGTTCAGGATGGCACGGGCATAGCCGCCGCCTCCGAAGGTGCCGTCCAGATAGCGACCGCCATCGCGGGGGGAAAGTGCCTCAAGCACTTCCTTCAGCATGACGGGGACATGCCCTTGATGGACGAGAGTAATCGCGTTCATGCCGCAACTCCGTTGGCCGGTCTGCGGCTGCCTGTCAGCTCTTTTGCCCGTGCACGCGCCTGAAGACGACGCTCCGCTGCCGCTTCCGGGTTCCAGATCTGGAAAACGCGACCCAGTCCCATGAACGAGACTTCGTCTATCAGCGAGGCATGCGCGCGCAGAACATCCGGAAGAATGATCCGGCCTTCCTTGTCGCTGTCCAGCGGGTAGGCATCCGCATACAGGCTGGCCGCAAGGTCATCATGATCTTCCGAGAACGGATCGTATTCGTCGAGTGGCTGGGCGAGGGAAGCAAAAGCAGCCGACGTCCAGGCTTCGATGCAGGGATGCAGATGCGATGGACGAAGAATAACCAGAGCTTCACCCGGCTGGGCCTGTGTTCTGAGAGCGGATCGGAAAGGGGCCGGAATGGAAACACGTCCCTTGGCGTCAAAGCGGTTCTGATGTGTGCCGAGGAACATGCTCATTGATGATGTGCCTCCCTTCACTTCAGGACCCGCGCAAGGTGTTCAGGTATTTCTCTGTTCTTTCTTGGGATACCATGGGATTTTATGGGACGTCAAACACATATCTGCGAAAAACGGCAGAAAACTGCGGCTATTTTCAATGCGGGAATTGTGACGCGTTTTTTTGCTATTTATTAGGAATTATCAGGGATAATCGCCGGGCGAGATCTATACCTGCCGCTATTTGTTCCCTTTATGTTCTCTTAATATCTGTTCTGGGAACTATTGGAGAACGGTTTTGATCAGAGGTGCCAGACGGCCTGTAAGCCGGGTTCTGTCCGCCAAAGGCGGGACGATCATTCCTCTGGGACATGCATTGCTGCATGCCTCACGCAACCAACCCGAACGACGGAGTGAGACGCTCCCGGCTGCCTTGCGACAGCCTGCCGTTCCTATTCGGTCTTGCTCCCGGTAGGGTTTACCGTGACCGACGCCGTTGCCGGAATCGCGGTGCGCTTTTACCGCACCGTTTCGCCCTTACCCGCGACATGTTCCAGAAGGAACAGTCCGGCGGGCGGTCTGTTTTCTGTGGCACTGTCCCTAGGGTCGCCCCCGCCGGCTGTTAGCCGGTACCGTTTTCCCATGGAGCCCGGACTTTCCTCCATGACAGGGATCCTCATCCCGGTCACAGCGATCGTCCAGCCGTCTGGCGGGCGGACCTTGCGCCGGGAGCGGTTGCGGGTCAAGGGCAGACTTTCGGTTCATTTGTCGCCATGATGCTGGAATGCAACCGACTTTTGCTCTGCGGATCTTTCTTTTCTGGCTGGAATGGCAAGCTCGTCGTCGCGGAATGGTATCTCGTTCCGTGCCCATTGATGTGGTGCCGGACATCCCAGCGCCTATGCCGTCAGCTACGGCTCTCGCGCATCTTAGGCGGGTGACCGGGAGGCCAAGTTTTCCTCAATGTCTGTCCTCGCTGCGCATTCGCAAATGGATTGAGATCAACGTGCCAGGCGAAGTGGGAGAGCGACCTGCGCGGCTCTATCGTCCCAGAGGGAAAGTCACGGGCATCGTGCTGTTTCTGCACGGTGGAGGATTCGTTCATTGCGACACAACCTCCCACCACGGTATCTGCTGCCGACTGGCTACGACATCGGGTGCCATGGTTCTATCACTTGATTACCGTCTTGCGCCTGAACATCGATTCCCTGCGGGGCTGAGAGACGCACAGGCAGCCCTTAAATGGCTTAGGCAGGTTGCACCCAAGCTTCCGATTGCAGTGGCGGGTGACAGTGCTGGAGGGAATCTTTCAGCCGCGCTTACGCACTGGAGTCGTATCGATCCGAATATTACTCTGGCTGCTCAGCTTCTGTATTACCCGGCCGTCAGTGGTCCGATCATTCCTGCGTCCCGGCAGGCCTATGGCCAAGGCTATATGCTTACTACGGAACTGCTGCACTGGTACTGTGGGCAGACCCTTGCGGCTCCGGAGGATCTGTTTGATCCAGAGTTTTCGCCAGTCTTTGCCGAGACCTTCAAAAATCTTCCACCTGCGATGATCGTAACGGCTGGTTTCGATCCGTTAAGAGGCGAGGGAGAGCTTTATACCCGTCTACTCAGAGATGCAGGTGTTCCGGTTCGATATCGACTCTTCCCGCGCATGATCCACGGCTTCCTGAATGGATATGCTTTGTTTCGGGATGGACGGACGGCGCTGCGGGAAGGAGGCGAGTTTCTGAAGGAAGCTTTCAGGAAGGCCGGGACAGCGTCTTCCTGAAAAGCCAGTTCTGTCAGGGCTGAAGCTGACGAAAGGAACCGGGTGTCCCTGCGTCCGTCTGAAGGGTTCGCTCGCTGCGATCAACTTTCACGCTGAACAGCTTGTCAGCGGAAGGTTTGTCACCCGGGCAACCGTTTCCATGTCGTCCCAGAACGTCAATGATTGGATTATTGTCCGCAGCATTGCCATTGACGACAAATACCAGGCACTTTTTTGGCATATCCGTCAGGCCGTCATTGGTCACGACAAGGCGCAGATGTTCCACAAGGGCTGTGTTGTCGAACCAGCTCAGCTTGTTGAACGTGAACTTGTCATAGGAAAAGTCCAGAAGTCCGGTACGAACGATCACGAACATCAACAGAAACGCCGGCACCACAATCAGGAGCCGGCGCATCAGATGCTGTTTGAGTGTACGAGGCGGACGCCGTGTGCCCCGTGAGAAACGGGGCTTTGCGTTCGCGTTGTCAGTCAAAAGCGTTTACTCCATATCTTCGTGCCACTTGTCGCCCTTGGCGGCGAGCATTTCAGCAGACTTTTCCGGACCGTACGAACCGGCACTGTAAGTCTGCATCGGCACCTTGTTCTCGCTCCAGGCATTGAGAACAGGCTCAGCCCAGCGCCATGCCGCCTCGACCTCGTCACGACGGATGAAGAGAATAGGATTGCCCCGCACCGCGTCAAGGAGAAGACGCTCGTAAGAGTCCGGGAAGGGCAGTCCGCCTTCCATCCGGATCGCTGTGTCCAGATCGGCGGTGCGCAGTGTATAGGCGTCCAGAGCCGGGTTTTTGACGTTCAGCTGAAGCTCGATACCTTCGTTAGGCTGAATGCGAATAACCAGACGGTTTCCCGCCGGTGCTGAACCAAAAAGCGTGGTCGGAGCAGAGCGGAAGCGAATAACGATTTCGCTGACCTTGTGGGCAGACCGCTTTGCGGTGCGGATGTAGAACGGCACACCCTTCCAGCGTGGTGTATCAACCCAGGCCCGGATGGCAGCGTAGGTTTCCGTATTGCTTGGTTGTCCAAGCTCTTCCAGATAGCCCGGAACGCTCTGACCGCCGACCACGCCTGCCGTGTACTGAGCGCGAACTGTTTCAGCCGCTACAGTTTCATCCGTGATAGGACGGAGGGCGTTCAGGACGGCCAGTTTCGCATTGCGAACCGTATCGGCTTCCAGAGAGTCTGGAGCTTCCATGGCGACAAGGCACAGAACCTGAAGAAGATGGTTCTGAATCATATCGCGCATGGCGCCTGACGTGTCGTAGTAGGACGCACGTCCCTCTACGCCAACAGTTTCGGCGGCCGTGATCTGTACGCTCTCAATCTGCTCGCTAGACCAGATTGCATTCATGATCGGATTGGCAAAGCGCAGCGCCAGAACGTTCTGGACGGTCTCTTTTCCAAGATAATGATCGATGCGGTAGATCTGGTTTTCGGGGAAATACTGACCAACACCGTCATTGATGGCGGTAGCTGTAGCCATATCCGTGCCGATCGGCTTCTCCAGCACGACGCGAGAATGGGGCGTTACGAGACCGTGGCTGTGCAGGTTCTCGCAAATGCGACCATAGAGCTGAGGTGCTGTCGCGAAGTAATAAACGCGGATCCGGTCGGCCGGGGCCTGAGAGAGAAGGGAAGATAAATCCCCCCATTCACTGTCTGCCTTTGTGCCATCAAGTGTGACATAGTGTAGAAGGCTGAGAAAACGGTCTACAAGGACCGATGACCGGACATCATCAGGTATGAAGCGTTCCAGCGCCTCTCTGGCGCGGGCAACATAGCCTTCCCGGTCGATATCCGTACGCGCGGTTCCGATGATGCGGGCATCATCAGGAATCTGCCCCATGCGGAGACGGTTATAAAGCGCAGGCAGAAGCTTGCGCATCGTGAGATCGCCGGTGGCGCCAAAGATAACATAGTCGAATGGCTCGACCTGCTGGACGTGTTCCATGAGTGCTCTCTGACCTCTCGAACCCGGATTGTCGGGGAAAAGGGTTTAGGGTTCAGACCTTTGCAGGCACGGTCTAGTTCCGCTCTGGGGGGCTTTCTGTCAAGGGAATGGGCATGCACGACATCGGGAGGTCGCATCACGGAAACGCGTGCGTTCCCTAAATGTGCACATAAACCCGTTGACCTCCCAAGCCCCGGCGCGATAAGCCGCGCGGCTGGTATCGCATCTTTGCGGCACTCTGGACTTATGCCTGAAAAAGGAAATCGAACATGGACGCAGAAAGCAAAATCGAAGGCGCCGCAACGGGTGGCATTGCTGCCGACCGCCTGCGCTCCATCATCGAGCGGGTTGAGCGTCTGGAAGAAGAACGCAAGGCTCTGGCCGGGGATATCAAGGATATTTTCTCCGAAGCGAAGTCTGCCGGTTTTGACGTGAAGGTGATCAAGCAGATCATCAAGCTGCGCAAGCAGGAGCCAGCCGAGGTGGAAGAACAGGAGACGCTGCTCGACATCTATCGTCGTGCCCTGGGTATGTAACTCGGGTATATACTCTGGATTAACGCAGCATCGTCAGACTCCCCTAACATCGCGACCGGAACATGATGTCCGATATTTCATGGCTGCCCGCCTGGGCACTGATGTGTCTTTTGATTGTCGCTGGTCTGTTTGGGCTGGCGTTGCTGTGCATGCCGTTTGCAGTTTTCGGCGTGAAGCCAAGATTGCAGGAACTGGAGTTTCAGATCGCGGAACTGCGGGCAGAGCTGCAATCTCTCACGCTTCGCCTCACGGCTCCTCCGTCGGACAGGACAGTAGCGTCAGGGCAGGGGCTGGAAGGCGGCATGCGTGCGCCTCTGCGGTCTACGCAAGAGAAAGTACGTTCCGTCGAACCTGCATCACCAAAAACGGCAGACTATTTCGAGCCTGTTGCAGTCGTACGTGCGGAAGGTCCGACCTATGAGGACGGACCAATGGCGGCTGAACCGGAGATCCTGCGTCGTGCTGTCAGACGGCAGGAGCCTGTAAAAAGCTGGTCCCGCGCTCCCTGGGAAGATGAGCGCTCGCAAGCGGGCAGCCGTGAGCGTGAAGAACTTGCACCGCGTTCTGTTGCCACGCGAAATGACGATGAGGAAACATTTCGTCGGCGTGCTGAGCCGAAACTCCGCTGGCCTCCAAGAGACTGACGCGTTTTGTTGGAATCAGTGCTGGTCCAAAGCGAGGTCGTCGCGGTGGATGAGTACGTCCCGGCCTCTGTACCCGAGAAGCTGTTCCATCTCTGCTGAGCGATGGCCAATCAGCTTCCCGCATTCATCGGCGCTGTAGGAAGATAAACCCCGCCCGATGATGCTGCCACTCTCGTCCTTGATGAGGACGAGATCACCACGCTCGAAATACCCATCAATGGCTGTAACACCGGCAGGGAGCAGGGAAGCGCCGACGATGAGGGCCTGTCGGGCGCCACTATCCACAATCAGCGCACCTTTGGGATGCAGGCTGCTGCCGATCCAGCGTTTGCGTGCTGATCCGGTATCCGTCTGCGGCAGGAACCAGGTGCACAGACCACCATCCAGAAGTCTCTGAAGAGGGTTCTGTGTCTGGCCCGCCGCAATCACCATGGCTGCACCGGCACGATTGGCAATGCGCGCTGCCATAAGTTTGGTGCGCATCCCACCTGAGGAATATCCGGGAGGAGGTTCGCCGCCCATCGCCATAATCTCGTCTGTGACCTGTTCGATCACCGGAATATGACGTGCATTAGGGTTTGTACGCGGGTCAGCAGTATAGAGACCATCAATATCGGACAGAAGAACCAGGCAGTCTGCCTCAATCATCTGTGCAACACGCGCGCCCAGACGATCATTGTCGCCAAACCGAATTTCAGACGTGGCAATTGCGTCGTTTTCATTGATGACCGGAATACATCCCAGATCAAGCAACGTCTGGAGGGTCGCGCGGGCATTAAGATGCCGTTCACGGCTCTCAGTGTCATCCGGGGTCAGAAGAAGCTGTCCGGCAACGAGGCCGTACTCGGCCAGTGCCGTGCTCCACCCTTGCGCCAGTCCGATCTGGCCGACTGTGGCAAGGGCCTGCTTTTCGTCGAGCCGAAGTCGACGGTTCATTAGACCTAATTGGTGCCGGGCTAGCGAAATCGCCCCCGAGGAAACAACGACAACTTCTGTGCCCGCTTTTCGGAGATTAGCAATGTCTTCGCAAACACTGCGGAGCCAGTCCGTCCGCAGCGCTGCCTGTGCGCTATCAACCAGCAGAGCGCTACCAATCTTGATGACAATCCGGCGCGACTGCGCCAGGTGAGGGGCAGCGGCCGGGGATGTCATGCCTGTTTGCTTTCCTTCGCAGCGTTGACGCGATCCTGAAGTAGCCGGAGTAGTTCGGGAAGCCCCTCTCCAGTTACGCCGGAAAGAGTCAGGACTTCTGCACCGGATGCTTTGGCCAGTGCGCGCTTCTTGGCAGATTTCTGTTCCGCCGTGAGAGAGTCGCACTTGTTGAGCACAATGATTTCGGGCTTCGCGGCAAGACCTGGATCATAAGCTTCAAGTTCATGCCGGATCAGGCGCCAATGCTTCACGATCTGGGACTCTGTTCCATCAATCAGATGAAGCAGCGTTGCGCATCGTTCGACGTGACCCAGAAAGCGATCGCCCAGACCGGCGCCTTCACTGGCACCCTCGATCAGGCCAGGAATATCCGCGATGACAAATTCTTCAGTCGTGTTCAGGCGCACGACACCCAGTTGAGGATGAAGTGTTGTAAACGGATAATCTGCAATCTTCGGACGTGCACGGGAGGCAACAGACAGTAGTGTGGATTTGCCTGCATTCGGGAGGCCTACAAGGCCAACATCCGCAATGAGCTTCAGGCGTAGCCAGACCCAGCGCTCTTCGCCTGGCCAGCCTTTGTCGGCACGGCGTGGGGCACGGTTGGTGCTGGTTTTGTAATGGGCATTACCACGCCCACCGTCACCGCCGCGGCACAGGAGAATTTCCTTACCGGCTTCATCGAGATCTGCGAGGAGGGTTTCCCGGTCCTCATCGAAAATCTGCGTCCCAACAGGAACATCAATGATGACGTTATCTGCAGCAGCGCCGGTTCGATCAGAACCCGCGCCATTTCCGCCCTTTCGAGCTTTGAAATGCTGGGTGTACCGGAAATCAATCAGCGTATTGAGGGCAGGGACGGCGCGAAAAAGAACATCGCCACCACGTCCGCCATTGCCACCATCGGGGCCGCCGAACTCGATGTACTTTTCCCGACGGAAGGCGATCACGCCGTCACCGCCATCGCCGGAACGTACATAGATCTTGGCCTGGTCGAGAAATTTCATCGTATTATCCGCAACATATGAAAAAGGCCGGCCCTGAGGAGGACCGGCCCTTCCGCTCGCGCTTGAGGGCGCGGTGACTTATTCGGCGGCTTCCGGCAGCGCCACGGAAACGTGGACGCGGCCTTCGGCGCGACGCTGGAACTTCACATGTCCGTCCACAAGGGCGAACAGGGTGTGATCGCGACCAACGCCGACATTGCTGCCAGCCTTCATCTTGGTTCCACGCTGACGGACAATGATGTTGCCTGCCAGAACGCTTTCGCCGCCGAACTTCTTGACGCCGAGACGGCGACCGGCGCTATCGCGCCCGTTACGACTGGAACCGCCTGCCTTTTTTTGTGCCATGGCTGTTTATCCTTCCTGGTGCGGGCTATCAGGCCGCGTTGATCGCGTCGATGCGCAGCACGGTAACGTGCTGGCGGTGGCCGTTCTTGCGACGGCTGTTCTGACGGCGACGCTTCTTGAAGATGATCACCTTGGCCAGACGATCCTGTGCGACCACGGTGGCCGTCACGGTTGCGCCTGCAACTAGAGGGGCGCCAACAGTGACACTGCCTTCGCTGCCGACCATCAGGACGTCGGAGAAGGTGATGGTGCTGCCGGCTTCCGCCTCAAGCTTTTCAACCTTCAGGATGCTCTCGGGAGCAACACGATACTGTTTTCCGCCCGTGCGGATGACTGCAAACATTCTGGAAACTCTCGCTGTTCCGATCTCGTGGCTGCTTTTGCCGGGGTATTCCCGATCTGGCGCAACCCAGTCGCTTCTTATCGTTGGTTCCCATCCTAATCTACGAAAGACGGACAGAACAGGCGGGTCGATACAGCGCGATGTCCTCTACGTCAATAAAAAACAGCACGGTCAAAGGTTGTGGTTGTACTTTTTTCAAGGGGTATGGTCGTGCCCTCTTGCAATCTCAGAAAAACCTCGCCATAAGCCGCTCCATCGATCAGGTCTGCTCATCCAGACCGTACGGAGAGGTGCCAGAGTGGTCGATTGGGGCGGTCTCGAAAACCGTTGTGCCTTCGCGGGTACCGTGGGTTCGAATCCCACCCTCTCCGCCAGATAAATCAAAAAAAATATCGTTTGATTGATGTTCTCTTCAATCGGACTCATCTGATTTTACGTGCGGTCTTTCGTAGTGTTGGTCCCAGCTTTGAAGCAATGGCTGTTGTCTCACAAAGCAATTACTGGACAGCATCCTGAAGTTTCAAATGGCTGCGCTCGCCCTTGAAAGGGCGGCTTGCGTCAAGAAAGTCCGCATTGGTTTGCATTGTATAGGCAATCACGACGAGATAGGTGATGGCACGGGTCATTTCCAACCGTGTCACAAGATCGGTTTCATGCTCATCAAGGGCACGTAAACGTCTGACTGCGGCGTTTGCAACGCGGGCTGCCTTATCATGCCGCTTTGTGGACTGCTCAACATAATGAAGCACCAACTGAATGGGGCGTCGCGCGCTATCCGGCAAATATTCCCGATCGAGAAGTGTGCGAAGACGGATGATGTTCAGCCCTAATGTCAGCGTTGCAAGCGTTCCAAGAATACACGCTTCAATCAGTGGGGCAGGGGTTGGTCCGGCGTGCCGGATGAGGCGTGCAAAACGATCCGTGTTGCGTCCGATCCAAACACTGATCTGGGGCGTGTAGTTCGGATCTGCCAGATGACGGAGTTCCGTCAACATGATGCGACGCAGACGAAATCGCTCATCTGAACTGCTGAACGGCAGAACGGTACGAAAAACCAGAACACTGATACCAACAGCCATCACGACGGCCATGTTGCTGTTGTAGAACGCCACTTCATTCATGACATGATGGTTTTCCAGTCCCAGCATGGCAGGGAGCAGCAGACCGTATGCTGCGGCACCACCTGCGGTGGAGGGGTTCCCTTTCGCCAACCCACCGAGAAACATTGCAGGCCCCAGAAAGAGCGTCAGTGTTTCGAAGGTTGTGACTTTCGGCATCAAGACAAAAACCAAGATCCACGCGACGACATAGGCTGCGAGTGCGCCTTTCAGAAATTCCATGGTCCCAAGAACGGGATTTTCCTTGGTTGCGAATAGGCCGCAAACCAGAGTCGTAATCGCAATAAAACCAAGCCCACTGGGCCAGGCGGTAATTTCATAGATCAGGGCCGTTACCAGGACGGCGCATGCTCCCCGAAGTCCGTTATGGACGGCCTCACGGGTATCCCGATGGGTTTGTCGTTGAAAATGAAAATGATCGCCGGGAATGGAGTGTGTACTGGCTTCATATTCCTTGATCGCAAGCTCAAGGTCCCCAAGTAGTTCGCCCAGAGACATGAACAGGACGCGCTCATCCAGATGGGCTTCCGTATCCTGCTCATTGAGTCTGAGATCGAAAGGATCATTACCCGGAACAGGTTCATTGCTGTTCTGAAGATCCGTCTCTCGATGCGGTGCAGCATACAGGCGGCACACGTCTCGAAGATGCTGGAGTTCTGCAAGCAGATCGGGAACGGTTGATGTGCTGGCGATCCGCTTCGGAAAATCTCTTAGGAAGGACAGAATCTCATCTGCGGCCTGCGTAAATGCAGGATGTTCATGATTAAGGAGCTGCAGCCGCATGGCCATGCCGAACCCGCGCGACAGCAGAGCAGACACAGAGGCCAGAGCAGCGCGGGCGTGATCGCCTTCATGACCATGCGGCCCCATTTCCACTTCAGCAAATTCGATCTGATCGTTGATGCTGAGGATGGTGCCGAACTGTCGGCGTGCGGCATTCAGGGCTCCGCGTTCTTCACCAAGGATGCTGCATAAGGTCCCGGTTACGAGAACGAGTGCGGATTCCAGCTTCTGGCGCAATTGCGCGCGCGCCTGTCGTTCCTGGGTCGTTGCGAAGATCAGGCCCATGAACGCTTCGCACAGCACGCCTAGAATAATGTAAGTGGTGCGGGAGACGGCGACTGTGAAAATATTGTCAGGATCGGATGCTGCGTCCATGCAGATGATCGAACAGGTATATCCTGCAAGAACAAGGGCATAGGAGCGAAAGTTACTGACAAATGTCGCCAGTCCGCTGCACATGCCAATCCAAATGGCAATCATGGGAAAGAACAGCCATGGAGCTTGAGGAGCCGCAGCCATCAGGGCAATGGACGCAACGGCTCCAGTTATGGTCCCGATAATACGCCATTTGGCTTTTGACTGACTTTCCCCGCGCGTTGCCTGTGCAACGGCCCAGACGGTCATCGCAGCCCAGGCAGGGCTATCGAGTTCCATCCAGAATGCGATGCCGATCGCGAGGCATGCGGCAAAAGTATTTCTGAGTGCGAAGGTGAGTGTTGCCGTCGAGGGAGCGTAGACCCAGGACAAGGGGAGTTTGATCCGCGGGCGCAAGGCTGCTGACGCACTTGCACCGGAGGGGGGATTGTTCGGAGTCGGACGTCCTGCTGACGTAGTGCTACCACTCATTGCAGGGCTTTCTTAGCCCCGATGGTTCCCGTTAGGCGAGAGCCGAAATGGCCATTCTCAGATCTGCGACGAATTTTATGTATTCGCGTGTCTTTGCATCCTCATCCGGCAGGCGCAGCAGATAAGAGGGGTGTACTGTCACAAGACCAAGGCTCCCATCTTCAAGTCTGAAAAGCCGGGAACGCTCACGGGAAACCGTAACGGGGCGCCCGAGAAGAGCGCTGGCTCCTGTCACGCCCAGCATGACTGTTACCTTGGGCTGTAGAAGCCGACGTTCTGCCGAAATCCAGGGTGAGCAGGCATTTATCTCCACTGATCCCGGTTTCTGGTGAATGCGCCGGTTTCCTTTCTGGACAAATTTGAAGTGTTTGACGGCATTACTGACCCACGCTTCATGACGCTGTCCCTGTGCTTCCTCAAAAGCCTTGTCAAAAAGCTGTCCGGCTGGCCCCACAAAAGGACGACCTTGAAGATCTTCCTGATCCCCAGGTTGTTCCCCAACAAATAGAAGGTCCGCGTTCTGGGGGCCTTCACCAAAGACGGTTCGCGTAGCGTGATGACACAGATCACAAAGCGAGCAGTCTGTAGCAAGTGCCCGCAGGGCGGTGAGGGAAGGAGACTGCTCAATGTCTGCGCTTGTAGGTGTTACGTGCACTGTGCCTAAACCCTGCCAATAAGCATTGGCGCGGGTTGCTGTCGCGATTTGTAAGGCCTGAGGAAGCAGGTCTGTACCGGAGGTGGCCATGATATCCGGCAGTGCTGGACCCATACGATAGTCCTGACCATCCCAGCAAAGCGTCCTGCTGTCTGACAGAAGAGCCCATGGTGCAGTCCGTAATCGGCCAAGTGGCCCAATCTGGCTATCAATTAATTGTGGGTCATAGTCTGTTTTGATGACCTGCCAGTCCTTAATGCGATTTTCCGGGAATGCGCTTCTCAGTGCGAGAATTTGGGCGCGGACATTCTCGGCAATCTGCTCGAAATCCTGCAGGTCGGCCTTGGAAGGCTCTCCAGAGTGCTGAATATGTACCAACGCGCGGTAGAGTCGATCGAACCGGTCGGGAGTGGAGGAAGCAAACACCGAAGACATTAATCGACCGAAAGAACGAGGTATTTTCAGTGAAGATGGAGCATTCGGAAGAATACGCTTGCTCTGAGGGGCGTATAATGAGTCTGTTTCCTGTATGGACCAATAAATCGCGCTTGCCGCAACCTGCCGGTTCAGGAAATCACGGCTGAGAGAGCGCCATCCCATGAAATCACTTGGGGAGCAGAGTATGGCAGTGATGGATTGCATAAGGCTCACAAAGGAACTTTGGTGGATTTCAAAAGGGACAATAAGATAATTACTTCTTTTTTAGGCTGCATATTCTAGAAATTTTGTTAAAAATGATTCGCTATCTGCGTGGTGGTGATCGTATATTCTGTGGTCATAACAGGCAGAATGTTTTCATGCCGTAAATGGCTAAAAATATTACCCCTTAGGGAAGGTAAAATATTATGTCGGAGAACACATCCTCCCATCCAGATCTGCTGGAACTGACTGCGCAGATCGTTGCTGCTCAGGTTTCCAAAGGAAGTGTGGATGCGGAAACTCTTCCGGCATTGATTCGGCAGGTCTACGAAGCCCTTGCCAATGCCGGTGTTCCACAACAGGAGCCTGAACCAGAGCGTCCGCAGCCTGCTGTTCCCATCAAGCGGTCTGTATTCCCGGACTATATTGTTTGCCTCGAAGACGGCAAGAAGCTGAAAATGCTCAAGCGTCATCTTCAAAGCGCCTATAACATGACTCCTGAGCAGTACCGTGAGCGTTGGGGTCTGCCTTCTGATTACCCGCTGGTTGCTCCTAATTATGCCCAGCGCCGCTCTGCTCTCGCTCGCGAAATCGGTCTTGGTCGTAAGATCAGTGCGACGGGAGAGGGCAAGAAAGAAGGTGGCCGTACGCGCCAGCCTAAGAAGCAAGGCTAAAGTCTTTGGTTCTCCAGTATAAAAATCGCTGGGGAAATTGACATTGTCGGTCGGGCCGGAGACTACTGTTTCATGAGTTCTGAAGCAGAAATCCTTCTCCGGACCCAGACTGAGAAACGGCGGCTTCTCCGATGGAGAATAGCCGCTATTTTGTTTTTTCTGACAGCTCTTGTCGTGGCTGTCGGTAAAGGCCACCCCGTCGCGGTTGACTTGGGAGGGCGGCCTCATATTGCTCGTGTCGTCATTAAGGGGGTCATTGGAAACGATGTCTCGCGGATCACGACAGCACTGAAAAAAGCCCAGAATTCTCCTGCCGTGACTGGACTTCTCGTTGTCGTGGACAGCCCGGGTGGCGGTGTAACAGGCGGCGAGCGTCTGCATGATGCGATCGAACAGTTCGCTTCCAACAAACCTGTTGTCGTCACAATGGGGGATATGGGCGCATCAGCCGCCTATATGCTTTCTGTGCCCGCACAGCATATCGTGGCGCTCCCATCTACGCTGACAGGCTCAATCGGCGTCATTCTGCAACGTCCTGATGTTTCACCTTTGCTTGGGCGCGTGGGAATCGATGTGGCGGCCATTACGTCAGGCGCCATGAAGGACCAAACAGATCCGACCAGCCATTTGACTCCTGAGGGCAAAGCCATGCTGCAGGGGCTGGTAAATGATCTTTTTGATCAGTTTGTTGGGATGGTGTCCAAAGGGCGTCATCTGTCGGAAGAAAAAGTCCGTAGTCTTGCTGATGGACGGGCCTATACAGGGCGTCAGGCGATTGGTCTGGGTCTTATAGATGAGCTGGGGGATGAAGATGCCGCTCGACTGTGGCTTCGCAAGCAGTTGAAAATCGGCAATGCTCAATACCCTGTCATGCCTTTGCTCTCTGAAACATCACGGCACTGGTATGATTTTCCGCACCGTCGAGCTATCCTCGAGGGTGTGTTCGGAACGGGCATTATGGAAAAAATGGATAGGCAGTTGGCAATCAGCAGTCTTGACGGGGCCGTTGCGATCTTGCAACCCTGAAACCCGTTTCATGGGCGGAGGCAGATAGGCTGCAATCATGACCAGATCGGAACTCATTGCCGAGCTTTCTGCGCAATATCCCCACCTTCTGGCCCGGGATATTGAACGGATCGTTCATACGATTTTTGACGAAATTGGAGCTGCGCTCTCACGCGGAGATCGTGTCGAGCTAAGAGGCTTTGGCGCATTTATTCCTCGTCAGCGTGATGCCCGGACAGGGCGCAATCCTCGAACGGGCGACACTGTCTCTGTAGACGAGAAAAGTGTTCCGTTTTTCAAAGTTGGGAAGGAACTGCGTGAGCGGGTTAATCATAGCGCAGTCTCTTCTGCGCGTGAGGATTAACGCGCTGCTGCGTTTCCCTGAGCCATTCTGTATTGTGCTGTCTGTACATCAGGCAGTGGAAGAATGTGAAAAACCCCCTGCATTTGGGCACAATCCTGCCTCAAAATGCAGTAGTCTTTCCACTGTAGGGGGAGGGGCTTTCTTGAATTTTATAGTGATTCCTGTCTGTTTTGTGCTTGGTTGGATTGCTCTCATGCAATCATGCCTTGCGGCGACACCTTCCAATATGCACAGGTCTGTCTCAACTGGTGCCAGGCATGTTTCACAACGGAATATTTTACAGAAAACGGCAGAGGTCCCCTGTTATCAGTCTCAGGCTGGGCTGATCTTCCTCAAGGCTCCTCCCGGGAAAAGCCATATGGGTCATTCTAATAATTTTGCCCCTATTGGAGAGGCTGTATTCCGGTCCTCGACCAGTCAGCATGCCTGCGTTGCGGGGCGCGGACGCCGCGGTTGAATCACGACATCCGTGGAATAACTAGTCCTGTCCTTTGAGGCAGCTGATTTCAGCCAAAAGAAAATCCCTGAAAACAGATATTCTCTTGGATGTGCGGAGCTCTTCGGGATAGACAAAGTAAGCCTCCACCAATGGAACAGGCTGATCTGGTAGCACTCGTACCAGATTGGAATATGACGCTGCAGTGTAAAGCGGTAGCGACCCGATCCCCGTGCCGGCTGAAATAGCATTGGCGACGGCTGCAATGTTATTGATAGCCAAACGACTGCCACGATGAGCAAGTCCTTCGTGCCTCAGCAGGTCCAGGAGCCAGTTGACATTGGGTAAGGGCAGGTTACGCCCCGCAAATCCGATGATCTGATGTTCTGCCAGTTCCCGCAGGTTGGTTGGCGTGCCGTAACGTTCCAGATAATCGGGGCTTGCGTAGATAGGCATCGGGAAATTGGCGAGATGGCGCTGAACAAGGTCGGGCTGTGTGGGCGGGTGCAGACGAATAGCCACATCCGCTTCACGCATTCCAAGATCCAGATCCGCATCTTCCAGTAGAAGCGTAACTTCAATATCGGGATGCAATTCCAGAAACCGATGCAGCCTCGGGGACAGCCAGCACAGGCCAAAGCCGGTCGTGGTTGTAATCTTGATCTTGCCAGCCGCGCGCTCTTTGCTCTCGCTCAGAAAAGCCTGAGTCAGAGCCAGCTTCGAGAAAACTTCCCGTACGGTCCGGTTCAGTACTTCACCCTGTTCCGTCAGAATAAGACCACGGGCATGCCGATGGAACAGTGGCACCCGCAGAACTTCTTCCAGTGCGGAAATCTGACGCGAGACGGCAGACTGGCTGAGGTTCAGTCTGTCGCCCGCATGGGTAAAGGATCCGGCTTCAGCAACTGCGTGAAAAATACGCAGCTTGTCCCAGTCCATGTGGTGATCTCCCCGATCGCTGGCGCGTCGGTCTTCGTCCTTCTTACCCATGTCACCTGGCGTTATTTCTGCGGTGTGTCGTTGAAGGGACGAAACTGTCTCAAGCCGAGGCGAGGGTCAAGTTTTTGTCATAGCAGGTATGCCAGAAAGGTAGCGTTCGGCTTCCAGAGCTGCCATACATCCTGTGCCGGCGGCCGTGACAGCCTGTCTGTAAATACGATCCTGAATATCACCCGCGGCAAAAACACCTTCCACTGATGTAGCGGTCCCGCCTGCTTCGGTCAGGATATATCCGTCTTCATCGCAGCGCACTTCATGGCGGAAAGGTCCCGTATTCGGTGTGTGGCCAATCGCCACGAAGACCCCGTCAACTGGCAGTGTGGTGAACTCGCCCGTTTGTGTGTTCCGAAGTTTCACCCCGCAGACGACTTCCGGAGAGCCTGCGCCAAGAACTTCTTCCACTGCCTGATTCCAGTGGAGCTCAATTTTCGGATTCGCGAAAAGACGCTCTTGGAGAATCCGTTCCGCTCTCAGTCCATCGCGGCGATGAATGAGATGAACCTTGTCAGCGTGATGGGTCAGGTACAGGGCTTCTTCGACTGCTGTATTGCCACCGCCAACAACGGCTACGGTTTTGCCCCGATAGAAAAATCCGTCGCAGGTTGCACAGGCGGACACGCCCCCAGCCTGCAAACGCTTTTCCGACTCGAGACCCAGCCATTTGGCCTGAGCGCCTGTTGCGATCACGACCGTGCGGGCATGATACTCGTCACCGGAATCGCCCTTGAGGCGGAAATATCCATCAGATGCCGGTCCATTTTTAAGATCCGCTTCCATGATCAGATCGTAGATCAGGCGTGTCCCGACGTGTTCTGCCTGCTCGCGCATCTGTTCCATGAGCCATGGTCCCTGCACCGGTGCAGCAAATCCGGGATAATTCTCGACATCCGTTGTGATGGTCAGTTGTCCCCCCGGCTGAAGGCCGGTCACGAGAATCGGTTTCAGGCTGGCGCGTGCGGCGTAGATGGCTGCAGTGTAACCAGCGGGGCCCGCGCCTACGACCAGAAGGTCTGTATGGTGGATTTCAGGCATGATTGATCCTCGTCCGTGTTTCGATCCCTCATATAAAGGTTTCAGAGGCATGTGCCATCTTTGCGGACGTCGCCTCCTGCCATATACCTCAGAGTCAAATGAACGCTTCTCTTTCTCCCATCCCCGTCGAACTGGATGCCATTGACCGGCAAATTATCGCCGAGCTTCAGGCAGACGGCCGCATGACCAACGTGGAGCTGGCCAGACGGGCTGGCATTTCTGCACCTCCCTGCCTGAGGCGTGTCAGGCGCCTTGAAGAGCTGGGGATCATCAAGGGCTACCATGCCGAAGTTGATGCGCCTCTGCTGGGATGGTCTCTGAATTTCTATGCCCTGATAGGGCTGGACAGCCAGAAAGGCAGTGTTCTCGAGGCTTTCGAGGCGCAGGTTGGTGCCTGGCCTGAAACCCGTGAGTGTCACATGATACGTGGTGGGGGCGACTTCCTGGTCCGTCTTGTTGCGCGTGATGCTGCCCACCAGAACGTTCTGACCCGCCGCCTGACAGACAGTGTGCATGTTGTCCGCGTCCAGACCCTCCAGACTATTCATACTAGTCGGGATCTGGCCGGGGTTCCTATCTGATGACTTTGAGATCTGAGGAAGATCTCCTTTTGCCCGCACGGTTGAGCATTATCGTTCCCTGCTACAACGAAGCAGAGAACGTGGCTCCCATGGTTGCGGCTCTCAGCCGTGCCCTTGCAGGAGAATACTGGGAAGTCATTTTCGTTGATGACAACTCTCCTGATGGCACGTCAGCCCGCGTTTCAGGCATTGCCAAGAATGATCCGCGTGTTCGTGTTGTGCGGCGTGTCGGGCGGCGAGGGTTATCTTCTGCCGTTATAGAAGGGTTTCTGTCATCCAGCGCGACATATGTGGCGGTCATGGATGGAGACCTCCAACATGATGAGTCCGTACTCCATGCCATGGTTGCGGCGCTTGATGCCGGATCACAGATGGTTGTCGGTAGCCGGCATGTCGAAGGTGGCGATAATGCCGGTCTTGCCGGACACTGGCGGCACCTGTTGTCAGACACCGGTATCCGTGCCGCTCAAGCCGTTCTGCCCCATCCTCTGACGGATCCGATGAGTGGCTTCTTTGCCATGAGGCGTGATCTTTTTACGGCGACGCTCCCAAAGCTGTCTGGCACGGGGTTCAAAATCCTGCTGGATCTTGTCATGTCTGCGCCCAAAGAGACGAAGATTACCGAAGTCCCTTTTGTTTTTCGCCCAAGAGTCGCTGGGGAAAGCAAGTTGGATGTCGTCGTGCTTTTGCAGTTCGCGACGATGCTACTCGACAAACTCACGCATGGCTGGCTGCCGACACGGTTTCTGGCGTTTGCGCTGGTCGGGCTGGTTGGCGTTATCGTGAATGTTGCAGTCATGCAGTTGGCCCGCGTGTCGGGCATGGATTTTTCCCAGTCCCAGCTTGTCGGTACGGCCGTCGCTATTCTCACGAATTTTCTGCTGAACAACCGTCTGACCTATCACGACCGGCGCCTTAAAGGGGCAAGGATGTGGCGGGGGTTCGCACTCTTCGCAGCGGTATGCTCCGTCGGTGTCTTCGCCAATATCGGTGTCGCGCGAATGGTTCTGCACGATTTGGGTCATGGCCATTGGGACCGCGCCTCTGCTGCAGGAGCTGTCATTGGTGTTGTGTGGAATTATGCGGTGTCCTCAACGCTGATCTGGCGCTGACATGCAGACCGACACGGTTCGTACCCTCGGAATGTTCTGGGGCTTTCTCGGTCTGCTGACAGTATTGCGCCTTACATTGGCGGCTCTTCTACCTTTGACACCGGATGAAGCTTATTACTGGGTCTGGTCCCGCCATTTGCAGATGGGATATTTTGACCATCCGTTTATGGTGGCTCTCTGGATACGGATCGGCACGTGGCTTGCTGGAGACACACCTCTGGGTGTGCGTCTTCTGGGGCCTCTTTCGGTGTTGCCCGGCAGCTGGGCCCTGTTTCATGCCGCCCGGCTGTTGTTGCCGTCTCGATCCTGGCCGCTCTCCGGCTTTCAGGCTGTTCTTCTCTTGAACGCGACCCTGATGCTGGGGCTGGGCGCTGCGACCATGACGCCTGATACACCACTGGTATTTTTCGTTTCGGTGGCCCTGTACGCTATCGGCCAAGCGGTCACTCTGCCTGCCAACAAGGCACTCGGATGGTGGTTGCTGGCCGGTCTGCTGCTGGGGTTGGCATTTGATTCGAAATATACGGCCGTTCTGATCGGGTTTGGGCTTGGTGGCGCGGTTGTGTTTTCTCCCACATGGAGAAAACAACCGGGTCCATGGCTCGCCATTCCGGTGCTGTTAGCGGCAACATCGCCCGTCCTTTACTGGAATGCGACGCATCATTGGGCGAGCTTGCTCAAGCAAGGAGGGCGAGCAGGAGACTGGCATCCTGCCCGGGCAATCCAGTTCCAGTCAGAACTTTTTGGAGGGCAGATCGGCCTCGCTACGCCCCTGATTTTCGGGCTGTTCGTAATAGGGCTGTGGGCCTGTTTCAAGCGCAACACACTTCTGGTTTGGCTGGGAGCTCTTCCGTTGGCCGTGTTCATTTTTCACGCCTTCGGAGACCGCGTTCAGGCGAATTGGCCGGCTGTTGTGTACCCTGTCCTTGCCTTGGCGGCCGTAGAAGCAGAGCGGCGGGTCCGTTGGGCGGCGACCAGTGGTTTTCTGATGACTGTTCTGGTTTGTTTGCAGGCAGCGTTCGCTTTTCTCCCGATACCTCCTGCGAAAGACCCGGTTCAACGCCAGACTGCTGGCTGGCCGGAGTTCGACCAGAAACTGGAACGGCAGGCAGTGGCTCAAGGGGCTACGGTTCTCATGGCAGAAGATTACGGTCTCGCCTCACAACTGGCTTTTAATCAAGCGAACTCTGGTCTGAGCGTATTCGGGACAGATCGTCGCTGGGAACTGTTTCGTCTTCCTGCCGCAAGGGGAGAGAAAGGGCTCCGTGTTGAGGAAATTCATCATATTCCGAGCTCTTTGCCGATGGATGTTCTCTGTCGGGAAAGTCAGGGGCGGACAGTCCGCTGCTATCAGATGACCGTGGTCGAAAATCCCCTTGGCGTGCAGTTGCCACCTCACTCTTAAAGCTCTCCTTAACCTTTGACTGCCATACTTGAGGTCTCTCAGGAGGTGGAATGTCGAAAGCAGGTGGCAAGGACGAGCGCAAGATCATTATCAAGCGCTTTGAAGTGGTGGAGGGCGGCCATCACGGTGGTAGTTGGAAGATCGCTTATGCAGATTTTGTAACAGCCATGATGGCGTTCTTTCTCGTGATGTGGCTCATCAACGCCACAACGGAAGAGCAGCGCAGGGGCATCGCCAATTTCTTCAACCCCATGGCGATCCAGCAGGATATTCCGCCTCCGGCTGAGAATGTCATCCATCTGGTCCCGGACCCGGTTGCCTCATCCCAGAAACCTGCGGCCATTCATCCTGGAGACCCTGCAGGCGCGCATCCGGATAACGGGGAACCAGGTAAGGATCATCTCCTGAACAAGGATGCAGGGGATCGCAGTACCCAGATTGTGGTTCTTCATGATCGACAGGTTCAACCCGGTATGCCTCCTGCAGCGCCTCATGGACAAGACGCTCAGAAGGGTGAATTGCGGCGTGCGGCTACTGAAATCAGCAAAGCGCTGGATGGGGCACCGCAACTGGCAGACGTGCGCTCTCAGGTGTCGGTCAGTCTGGGAGATGACGGTTTACACGTCGAAATTGCAGATTCCGACCATCAGGCCATGTTCGCACTGGGCTCCGCCGTTCCAACACGCCATGCTTCTGATCTTCTGAAACTGATTGCGCCGTATCTGGAAAAGCTGCCCGGCCGTCTGTCCGTCAGTGGTTATACAGATGCCGCACCCTATCGTCCCGGTCTTCCAGGAAACTGGAGCCTGTCGAGCGACCGTGCTGTGGCGGCACGGGATATTCTTGTGAACAGCGGCTTTCCCGACAGACGATTGAAAGCTGTCACGGGCTACGCTGACCGGAACCTGTTCGACCCCGCCAATCCTCTCAGCGCCCGGAATAGACGTGTTGTTCTCGTCCTCTCCCCGGATCAGCCGTAATTCTTCGCCAGTCAGGAAAATTTTGAATGTTTATTCTTATTGGTCTGGGCGTTGTCCTTGCGTGCGTTTTTGGGTCGTTCGTGGCATCCGGAGGAGCCATCGGGCCACTGCTCGCTTCAATGCCTTTTGAGCTTCTGACCATTCTCGGAGCTGCTGTCGGTACTTTCGTGATGGCCAATTCCATTGGCGCGGTGAAACACCTGCCTGCTGGAATTAAAAAGGCCATGAAAGGCTCCCAGTACACACGTCAGGATTATCTGGAACTCCTCGGACTTCTGTTTCACATGACCAGGCTCGCGGCCGCGAAGGGAATGATGGCGATTGAAAGCCATATCGAGGATCCCCAAGGCAGCACAGTCTTCGGAGCTTTTCCCAAGATCCGGGACAATACGCATGTCTGCTCGTTTATTTGCGATTATCTCCGTATGGCAGGCATGAACGCGACAGACCCGTTTCAGATGGATGACGTCATGGGGCGTGAACTGAAGAAAAATCTGCGTGAGGAAATGCATCTCCCACATGCTCTTCAGTCGGTCTCAGATGCTCTGCCAGCCTTGGGGATCGTGGCGGCAGTGCTGGGCGTCATCAAGACGATGGCCTCCATCAGCAAGCCACCTATCGTCCTGGGTGAGATGATTGCCGGGGCCCTTGTAGGAACCTTCCTCGGTATTCTTCTGGCTTACGGTATCGTTGCACCCATCGCCGGGCGGCTCGGAGGTGTGGTGGAAGAGGAGGCTTCGTATCTTGATCTCGTCCGCTCCGTTATCGTGGCGCACCTTCAGGGCAATGCTCCGCAGGTTAGCGTAGAGATCGGGCGTAAGAGCATTCCGTCAGATCTCATGCCGACCTTTCAGGAAGTCGAAGAATCCCTCAGTGCCGTGGCCGTAAACTGAGGTTGTTTTCCTGAGTGTGACCTTTACGATGCCGTCATCATCCTAAATGGCGGCCGAAAGGATCTGGCATGCGCCCCTCCGCACTGCGGGCTCTCTGTCTCTTACTTCCTCTTTTCCCTCTGGCGTCTTCTGCGCACGCAGGCACCCAAAACTCTCCGCAGGTCCCGCCCCGCGCGGAGCTTGAACAGGTTGATGGCCCGACTGCCCTGCACTGGGTCAAAGCGGAAAATGCCACAACCCAACAGGCTCTTGCATCGGATCCACGATACAAGCCGCTCTATGAGCGTATCCTTGCTGCTCAACAGTCTCCAGACCGTCTTGCAACACCAACCCAGATGGCAGGAGCGATCTGGAATTTCTGGCAGGATAAGGCCCATACCCGTGGCATATGGAGAAGCACGTCCATAGCGGATTTCCAGTCAGGACATCCGGTCTGGAAAACACGTTTCGATCTGGATGTGCTTTCCAAGTCGGAACATGCCAACTGGGTCATGGAAGGTCTGAACTGCCTTGAGCCGGAAGACCGGCGTTGTCTGATGGGATTGTCCAACGCCGGTGAGGACGCGCACGAACTGCGGGAGTATGATACCTCTACCGATCGTTTTGTCTCGCAAGGCTTTGCTTTGCCGAATGGCAAGCAGGCCGTGGCATGGCTCGATCAGGATACGCTTCTGGTATCCCGGGACTGGGGCACTCAGGACGCTGGTCTGACGACTTCTGGTTACCCTTATGTTGTCCGTGCCCTGAAGCGGGGTCAGTCACTCCTGCAGGCACAGGAAGTTTTCAGGGGGACGGCGAGCGACATGGAAGTCACTCCCATGGTTCTGCGGGACGGGCAGGGGCACCAGCTTCTTCTGATCGATCGACACAAAGATTTTTTCCATAGTGATGTGGAAAAAGTTGATCCGAAAACTCTTCATATCAGCCAGCTTCCCATGCCGGAGAAGTACGATGGCCTGAGCTATCAGGATGGCCAGCTGGTTTTCCACCTTCTGCAGGAGTGGAAGACGGCACATGGCCGTATTTCGGCTGACAGTGTCGTCGCAATCAATCCTGAGCATCCGGGAGAGCCAGAAGTCATCGTGTCTCCGACATCTCGTCAGACGATTGGAGACGGGATGGAGGGTGCAATAGCGACGACCAAAGACGGGTTGATTGTCGTGCTGTACGATAATGTGCAGCCAAAGCTGATGCTTTATCGCCGGAGCGCCAGCGGGCATTGGGCCGGACGAACCATAGAGCTTCCGCAAAATATGGCTGCGACGATTGTTTCGTCAGATCCCAGAAGTTCGAACGCATACCTTCAGTTGGAAGGATTCATTCAGCCACCACAGATCTGGAGCGTCGATACGGCCCAGCAGACCACGCGCCTGCTTTACAGTCAGCCACATCTCTTCGATGCGTCCAAACTGACTGTCGAACAACAGTTCGCGACCAGTACGGATGGCACGCAGGTTCCTTATTTTATCGTTCATGCCAAAGACTGGACGAAGAACAGCCTCAATCCGACACTGATGACAGCTTATGGCGGTTTTGGCCTGTCCTACCTGCCTGTCTACCATCCTGATCTCGGAATCACGTGGTTCGAGCGCGGTGGTGTGTATGTGATGGCCAATATCCGCGGCGGTGGCGAGTTCGGTCCGGCCTGGCACGAAGCAGCCCGCTATGCCGGGCGTCAGCATGCGTATGACGATTTTGCGTCCGTTGCTCGTGATCTGTTTGCCAGAAACATCACGTCGCCTAAACGACTGGGAATCCGTGGTCGCTCCAACGGTGGTCTGTTGATGGGGGTTGAGTTTACGCAGCACCCTGAACTGTGGAATGCGACCATCATCGGCGTCCCGCTTCTGGATATGCTCAACTACGAACATATGGCGGCTGGTGCCTCATGGGCTGCAGAATACGGCAGTGTCTCGACGGCCGAAGGAAAGGGTTTCTGGGAGAAAACCTCACCTTTACAGGCGCTCAAGGCGGATGTGCATTATCCGGTGCCGTTCATCTTTACCTCTACGCGTGATGACCGCGTTGGGCCTGTGCATGCTCGCCTGTTCGCCGCGAAGCTTCAGGATCTGCATGTACCGTTCTTCTATTACGAGGATACGGAAGGCGGGCACGCCGGTACCGTCAATGCGGCCGAGGTTGCCCATGAGAGGGCGCTGGAGGCCATCTACCTCAGTAAGCGATTGATGGACCCTCGCTGACCTGAGCATCACCCATGCTCTTGCCCGATGAGGCAAGAGCATGGGTGCAACGGATGTTGCATAATCTCAAAGAACAATAAAAAAGCCGCTCCCTGAAGGGTAGCGGCTTTTCTCGTCCGTTCAGATGACGGGAAGGGCTTTAGAAGCCTTCACGCTCCAGACGCTTGCGCTCCATCTTGCGGGCACGACGAACAGCTTCTGCTGCTTCGCGGGCGCGACGCTCGGAGGGCTTCTCGAAGTGGCGACGCAGCTTCATCTCGCGAAAAACGCCTTCGCGCTGCATCTTCTTCTTGAGCGCCTTTAGCGCCTGGTCAACATTATTGTCACGAACGAGTACCTGCACGGTGCCGTCAACTCCTTCTGGGCCCGCCTTTAGCGTCACCCGTGATATGGCAATCCAATTGGGATGGAGCCCTTAACACACTCTTTTGGCGGTGTGCAATTCATTCGATGGTTCTTGTGCGGATTTTTATCTGTGCGCAATCTGCCCGCGACTTATGCGTTAATAAGCTGTCACAGAGAAAGGAAGCTCATGGCTCTGCTTAAAATTGCCCGTATGGGTCACCCTGTCCTGCATCAGGTGGCCGAGCCCGTCAGTGATCCAAAATCGCCGGAAATCCGCCGTCTTGTAAGCGATATGCTGGAAACGATGGCAGATGCACGAGGTGCTGGACTGGCTGCCCCGCAGGTTCATGTTCCTTTGCGGGTGTTCGTTTATCACGTTCCTGCAAACAGGGTATCGGACCCGGAACAGGCAATGCTGCCCCGCGTTCTCATCAATCCGGAAATTACCCCTGTCGGTGATGAAATGATGGTGTGCAGTGAGGGATGCCTCTCGATTCCTGGCCTCAGAGGCGACGTACCGCGATACGCAAAAGTCCGGTATCGGGGGCTGGATGAAAACGGTGATCCTGTGGACGGCGAGGCCGTGGGTTTTCATGCCAATGTTCTTCAGCATGAGAATGACCATCTTGATGGCGTGCTGTATCCGCAGCGCATCCAGGACTTCACCCGCTTTGGTTATGTGGAGGAAATGGTTCGGTGACAGCGCGGCCGCCTGAAGGGCCTTCCTCTACCACAGCGCATCTTTACCTTCGTGAAGAACAAATCCGTCAGTCTTATGAATCACTCATGCTGGCCTGGCGGAGCCTGAATTCTGAATGTGAGGCTTTCCTGAGGGAAAATGGCCTTGGTGCCGCGCATCACAGAATTCTTTTTCTCGTTGCAGCACATCCTGGCATTACGCCGAGTGTTCTGCTCACCAGTCTTGGGATTACCAAACAGTCTCTTGGGCGCGCTTTGGGTGATCTGCGGGAGCGCAATCTTCTCATTCAGGAAGAAGACCGCCATGATCGACGTAAACGCCCTCTGAAACTGACACCTCACGGAGAGGCGATCGAGCGCCAGCTTTTCCAACTGATTCGTGAAGCCATGACGCGGGCTTACCGGGAGGCTGGAGTGACAGCCGTGGAAGGGTTCAAGCGCGTCCTCTCTCCTCTGCAGATGGCTCCAGGAGGGGGCTTCCGATGAGCGATGAACATATCCTCGTTGTCGATGACGACCAGCGTCTTCTAAGGCTTCTCCAGCGATACCTCGCTGAGAACGGCTATCGGGTTACCACCGCACAGGATGCCGTACAGGCACGGGACGTCCTGAAACTCATCCAGCCGGATGCTCTTGTTCTCGACGTGACCATGCCAGGAGAGGACGGTTTGTCTCTTACGCAGTCTTTGAGAGAAGAGGGGCTGTCTTTACCCATTCTTCTGCTGACAGCCCGCGGCGAACCGGCTGACCGGATTGATGGTCTGGAGTCTGGGGCAGATGACTATCTTGGAAAGCCTTTTGAACCGCGCGAACTGCTCTTGCGCCTGAGAGCGCATCTCAGGCGTGTGGTGCCAGCCTTGTCGCCTGTTATGGAGGTCCCATCCGTTCTCAGGCTTGGCCCTCTGGAGTTTGACGTCGAGCGCGGATTGCTGACTGGACCAGACGGGCCGGTTCATCTCACGGGTGGCGAGGCAGCCCTGCTGGGCGTCCTTACCACCAGACCGGGTGTCGTGATGTCCCGTGAAGACATTGCGAAAGCTCTGGATATGGACGAGATCGGCGAGCGCGCCGTTGACGTGCAGGTTACGCGTCTGCGTCGTCGTATTGAAGCTGATCCCAAGGAGCCCAGGTTCCTGCATACTGTGCGCGGAAAGGGTTATGTTCTCAAACCCGGACTCTGAGGAGCGCTGGAGCAAGCTGGACCGGCCGTTCAGGCGTGTGTTGCCCCGCTCCCTGCTGGGGCGCTCCATGCTGATCGTGCTGATCCCGCTCCTTGTGACGCAGGCCATCGTGCTGGTGCTGTTTTATGGAACGTACCTGAATGTCGTCTCCCGGCGCCTTTCAGATGGCATTACCGGTGAGATCTCGCTCGTCATTTCGATGCTGGAGCGTACGCCTGAAACAGACCGTCGCGAAGAACTCCTGAAAGACGCAGCGGCACGTACCCAACTCCAGTTCGTCTTTCACCCTCACACGACGTTGAAGCGGGAAGGGACCAATCATGTTCTCGGCCCGATTGACGATGATTTTGAACGTGCGCTCAAGCAGGGCCTTGGTCGCCCGTTCTTTGTGGACTGGTCTGCCGCACCGGAGACGGTCCGCGTCTCTATCGGCCTGCCAGATGGGATGCTGGACGTTCTGACGCCGCACAAAAGGCTGAGCATCGGACCAATCTGGATGTTCCTCGCCTGGGCATTTAGCAGCTCAGCGTTTTTATTCCTGATCGCCGGACTGTTCATGCGCAATCAGGTCCGTGCCATTCGCAGACTGGCAGAAGCAGCCGAGTTGTTCGGTCTGGGGCGTGATGAGGGGGCAATCCGCCCTCAGGGAGCCCGTGAGGTGCGCCAGGCGGCTATTGCCTTCAATCGTATGCAGGAACGCGTCAATCGCTTCGTAGCGCAACGGACGGCCGTTCTGGCCGGTGTTTCCCACGACCTTAGAACGCCACTCACCCGTTTGCGTCTGAGTATGGCCATGCTGCCCACTAAAGGAATGATCCGCGCGGAGGACATTCAGCCGGATGTTCATGATATGGTGGCGGATATTGAGGACATGGAGCGCCTGATTGGCAGTTACCTGTCCTTCGCGCGCGGCGAGGGGGCTGAGAAACCGGTTTTGACTGATATTCGCGCCCTGATCGAGGACGTCGCTGTCGCAGCTCGGCGCGCGGGTGGCCGGGTGCTGAGTGTAGAAGGCAAAGAAGGCGTAGAGGTGCCGGTGCGCCCGGATGCGCTGAAACGGGCTCTGACAAATCTTGCAGACAACGCACGACGACACGGCGGAGCCATGCGGTTTTCGCTCTGGGAAGGGGAGCGCCGGATCGAGATTACGGTCGAAGATGACGGCGGTGGTATCCCGGCGGACCGTCGAAAGACGCTTCTTGAGATTGGTAGTTCAGGAAATAACGGCGGTACTGGTCTGGGGCTGACCATCGTCCGGGACATTATTCATGCCCATGGTGGCACCATCAGGCTGCTGGAAAGCCCTCTTGGCGGACTAAGCGTGCTGCTCAGCCTGCCAAAATAGCCAGTCAGATCAGGGCAGCGTATTGCCTGCGCCGCCATTGCCGGTACCCTGGTTGCCCAGCGGTCCCTGGCTGCCGCCAAAGGTGCTGCTCATGTTGCTCATCGGGTTGTAACGGCCAACGTTGCCCAACAGCTGCTGGATGACAGAGGTTTTTGTTCCTGGTGTCGGGGTCTTTTCCCCGACCATGCCAACACGGATGCCATCTTTGCGATTCAGCGTATCCAATTTTCGCAGAACCCCAGAGTTGTCGAAATTCAGAACAACGACCTGCTGTTTGTCGACCGAAGGGAAACCAAGAGGCGTCGGAGACGTGATCATGGATACGTAAATCCATGTGTTATCGTCAAATGTTGCATGCGCCGTTGGAGAGCCCATGGAATCCAGAACATCTGAACGTGTGCTGGTTCCCGGAACGAGCTGAGCGTAATCCGTCTTCTCGATCAGCGATCCACGAGGTTCGGGAATCGGGCTGAAGAAGGAGCATCCTCCCAGAAGAAGCGGAGCACAGGCCATGCCGGACAGGCTCAGGCGACGCAGAATAGGTGTTCTGCTTTTTGCCGTCGGAAAAGATGCGTTATTCATGGAACCGGAAACTATCCTGTGCAAGAGAACCGCTCAACCCAGCGCGTGCCTTAAACGGAACCTGTCTGTCAACGATTTCCCCCATGATCATCGGGGATGGAGTGCTCAAATGTCCAATACTCCCGAATTTTCCCGCCGTATTCCCCTGAGTCGGCTGGGATCGGGTCTGGAAGAAACGATTACGGCAACAGAGCAGGAGCGTGAGGCTCTGGCTCGACGTTTCGGTATTCCCGCCATCCAGCATCTGGAATGCCGCTTCCTCCTGACGCCTGAAGACAAGAAGCACATTCTTGCCGAGGGGCGTCTGTCCGCGAAAGTGACACAGGTCTGCGTCATTACGGCAGAAAAATTTGATGACGTTCTCGCAGAGACGTTCATTCTTCGCTTCATTCCTGAATCGGAAATGCCGGAAGACGAGTTCGATATCGATTCCATTGACCTTGAAGGCCCTGACGAACTTCCACATGACGGCCGTGGCCTCGATATTGGTGAAGCTGCTGCCGAACAACTGGCGCTGATGCTGGACCCCTATCCTCGCAAACCGGGCGCGGGTCTCGAAAATGCTGTTGACGTTACACCCGCAGAAGGGGAAGAAGAGGTCGGTCATTCTGATGACCTGCCAGAGTCAGAGCGTCGTCCGAGCCCGTTTGCGGCGCTGGCGACCCTGAAGAACGGGGATAAAAAAGAATAAAATCCCCAGCTTTGGCTTGCGGGTTTCCGTTTGCTCTGCTAGAGCCGCCCGCCTGAACTCGGCGTAAATACGAGACGACGAATAACGGGGCACCGCATGCCGCTGGGAGCGGAGAGGGTGCCGACACAGAAGCAGAAAGAGGCATAAAAGCCATGGCCGTCCCCAAAAGAAAGACCACGCCGTCCCGTGCCGGTATGCGTCGCAGCCACCATGCCCTGCAGGCTGAAGCACATGCTGAATGCGCGAACTGCGGTGAGCTGAAGCGCCCGCACCACGTCTGCAGCCATTGCGGCCACTACGATGGTCGTGAAGTTGTTGCAGCAGGCAAGAGCCTGAAGACGGCCGTCCGCGCCTGATCTCTTCTGCGGGCACCCTCAAGGCGTGCCCGCATCTGCGATGCTGTCCGGGAAACTGTCTTAATGTCTAAAGCGCCTGTCGCGTCTGATCGTGACGTCGCGGCCGCAAGGCCCTACGCCCTCGCCGTCGACGCAATGGGAGGAGACAGGGCACCGGATATCGTTCTTGCTGGCCTCGAACTGGCCGCAGACCGGCATCCGACAGCCAGAGTGCTCCTGATCGGAAATGAGGCGGTTCTAAAGCCGGCTCTGGCACGATACCCAAAAGCTGCCCGTATCTGTGACATCCGTCACGCCCCTGCTAGCATTTCCATGGAAATGAAGCCGACCGCAGCTCTGCGCGTCCGCGGTTCATCCATGCGCCTTGCAATGGAAGCTGTCGCATCTGGTGAAGCACTCGGAGTAGTCTCCGCTGGTAACAGTGGTGCCATGCTTGCTCTCGCCAAAATTATCGTGAAAGCTCTTCCAGGTATCTCCAGACCTGCCATGGTGGCTGTGCAGCCATCATCGCGCGGTGATACCGTGATGCTGGACCTCGGGGCGAATATCGCCTGCGATGCCCGCAATCTGGTTGAATTTGCGGTTATGGGCGAGGCCTTTGCGCAGGCAGCGCTTGGTCTTCCAAAACCCACGATTGGCCTTCTCAACGTCGGCTCCGAGGATCTGAAAGGCGACGAGCGTCTCCGTCAGGCCGCTGAACGTCTACGTGAAAGTGTGCTGGCAGAGCAGTTCCACGGTTTCGTGGAAGGGCATGATATTACAGCCGGGACAACGGATGTCGTTGTGACAGACGGCTTTACTGGAAACGTGGCTCTTAAGACCGGTGAAGGTGCGCTCAAGCTGGCTTTCGGTCTGCTGAAAAATGTTTTCCAGACCAATCTTCTGACGCGCATCGGATACCTTCTGGTTCGTCCTGGACTGGAGCGCATGCGGGAGTGGATCGATCCGCGGCGCTATAACGGCGCAGTCTTTGTCGGGTTGAACGGCATTGTCGTGAAGTCTCATGGTGGAGCTGATGGCGAAAGCTTTGCCTCTGCCATTGATGTCGCTATGGACGCTGTTACCCATAACCTGAACGACAAGATCCGCGCCCGTCTGGATCAGCTTGGCATGCTCGGCGCCGACACCGACGCAACACCTGCCAATGCGGTCGCTCCAGAACCTGTGAGCTGAAAACTATGTCTGGTCCTCTTCGTGCCCGTCTGACAGGCGTTGGTGGATATCTGCCCCGCACGGTTGTCACCAATGACGATCTTGCCCAGAAAATCGACACGTCCGACGAATGGATCCGGGCCCGGACAGGCATCACTCAGCGGCATATTGTTTCAGGCGACGAAACAACAGCATCCATGGCCGCAGAAGCAGCCCGTCAGGCTCTTGAGCAGGCTGGTGTGAATGCCGAAGAGGTTGATGCAATTCTGGTGGCGACCTCGACGCCGGATCAGGTGTTTCCGGCTGTTGCCACACAGGTGCAAGCCCTCCTTGGCATCACCAAGGGCTTCGGCTTTGATATCAGTGCCGCCTGTTCCGGGTTTGTGTATGCGCTCGCATCCGCCAATTCGTTCATCCAGTCGGGGCTGGCGAAGAAGGTTCTGGTCATTGGCAGCGAAGTGTTCTCGCGCCTGCTGGATTGGAATGATCGTACAACCTGCGTGCTTTTCGGAGACGGTGCAGGTGCTGTCCTTCTGGAGGCTGGAGCCGAAGACGGTGAGGGTGTTCTCTCAACCCATCTGCACTCCGATGGGCGATCGGGCGATATTCTTTATGTGGACGGCGCTGTAGGCTGTTCGGGTACGACGCAGCACCTCAAGATGATGGGGCGCGAAGTGTTCCGTCATGCGGTCGTCAAGCTTTCACAAGCTGTTGATGAAGCGCTGGAAGCCAATAACCTGACGGGTCAGGATATTCAGTGGCTCGTCCCGCATCAGGCCAATCTGCGTATCATTGACGGGATGGCCAAGAAGCTGGCCCTGCCGTCTGATCGGGTCGTGGTGACAGTAGATCGTCACGCCAATACCTCGGCTGCGTCCATTCCGCTGGCCCTTAATGAAGCTGTCCGTGACGGACGTATCCAGAAGGGCGATCTCGTTCTGATGGAAGCTCTGGGCGGTGGTCTGACCTGGGGATCTGCGCTCGTTCGCATGTGAGTGCCTCCCGGTCTTTCAAGGTTAACGATTGATTCCTTTGACTGTTCTGAACGTCATGATACGCATGTGTCATGAGTACAGTCACGCGCGCGAATCTTGTCGAGCACATCTATAGCCGTGTTGGGCTGTCCCGGCACGATTCCTCCATGATTCTGGAAAGTGTACTGGAGAAAATCTCCGGGACGCTCGAGACCGGAGAATCCGTGAAGCTGAGTGGCTTCGGGACATTCTCTGTTCGCCAGAAAGGGGAGCGTATCGGGAGAAATCCCAAAACCGGCGTAGAAGTCCCCATTCTTCCCAGAGCCGTACTGGTCTTCCGACCGTCCCAAATTCTCAGGGACCGGATGAACGGTATCGTTAATGAGGCTCACGGAGTGGACGACGCGGATGACTGAAAATTTGTCGACTTCAGTCAATGAGGCTGAGCAGGATCAGGAAAACCTGAATCCTTCCAAGGCAAAAAAAGGTCCGGAAGCATACCGCACCATTAGCGAAGTTGCAGAAGAGCTCCACATTCCACAGCACCGTTTGCGCTCATGGGAAACCATCTATCCCGGTGTAAAACCTTTCCGCGGGGAAAGCGGTCGGCGGTACTACAATCCGGAGCACGTCGAAACGCTTCGGCTGATTTCCGATCTCCTCTACGTTCAGGGCTACAAGGGACAAGGTGTTCTGCGTGTCCTGCGAGAGCGCAAAGCGAGAAAAGCTGCTGAACATCCCGTTGCGGTTCCGCATCCGGTGGCATCGGCTCCAATTGAGCATTTTCCAGCCGTTGACGATCTGCCTGTAGAAACGACTACGGAAGACATTTCGGCCACTCCAGTTTCATCTGTTGATGATATTGCGTTTCCGGAAGCTCCTTCGGACCGTCTTCATGTCTCTGACCCAGTTGTGGATGAGGTTGTGGTCCTGTCCTTTCATGAAGAGAAGCAAGACTTGAATGCCTCGGAACCGGAGATGTCTCCGGAAGAAGAAAAAGCATCTCATGTGCTTGACGAATGCCTGACAGGAATTACGCCGCCCGAAGCCGAAGCCGAAGCCGAAGCCGAAGCCGAAGCCGAAGCCGAAGCCGAAGCCGAAGCCGAAGCCGAAGCCGAAGCCGAAGCCGAAGCCGAAGCCGAAGCCGAAGCCGAAGCCGAAGCCGAAGCCGAAGCCGAAGCCGAAGCCGAAGCCGAAGCCGAAGCCGAAGCCGAAGCCGAAGCCGAAGCCGAAGCCGAAGCCGAAGCCGAAGCCTTCTCAATTCGCGATACGGAAGAGGTTCTGGCGCTTCAGGATGCGAATCAGCATCTCTGCGCGTCTGTGAAGCATCTGGATGCCGAGAACGAATTTCTACGCGCCGAGCTTAGAGAAATTCTCGAAGAACTTCAGCTTCTGAGAAATCTTCTGCCTGTCTGAATCAGAGGCCCTTGCGGTGATGGCGCTACGCTGCTAAACCACCGCCACCGCAGGACAAACGGGCAGTAGCGCAGCCTGGTAGCGCACCAGTCTGGGGGACTGGGGGTCGTGGGTTCGAATCCCGCCTGCCCGACCAGTCCTGCGGTAATTTCCAAAAAATTAAGTTTGTTAAAAGGCCTAAGAGGCATTTTTCCTGTCTGTGCGCTCTTCAGTCCAGAGCGTCCACAGCAGGTGAAGCGCCGCCATGATTGCTGGCCCCAAAAATAGACCCAGAAGCCCCCAGGTTTCTGCTCCCCCAAGGATACCGAGCAGAACCCACAGGAAAGGCATCTTCGTGCTGCCGCCAATTAAAACCGGGCGAACAAAGTGATCTGCCACGAAGATCACGACTGACCCCAAAGCCATCACGACAATAGCGCCAATCATGCTGCTCTTGGCGAGGAGCAGCAAGGCGACCAGCCCCACGGTAGGCCATGCCAGAAAGGGAATCATCGCTGCGACTGCCGTCAGCATGGCAAAAAGGAGCGGCTGGGGTGCGCCTGTCAACATGTAGGCTACACCCATAATCGCGCCTTCTCCCAGTCCAACAAGAACCAGCCCTGCAAGTGTTCCGTGAACGGAAGAGATCATCTGCTTGGCCAGACTTTCCCCTTGAGCCCCAAACAGTCGATGGGACCCAACAAGCCCTTTACGGATGACGTAGTCGCCGTCCTTGAGCAGGAAGAAAAGCGTCAGCAGTGAGAACGCAAAGAGCGTTCCTCGTCGAGCCACCTGAGATCCGACCTGCTTTGTCATCTGCATACCATGACTGACGTCCACAGAATGAAGCAGGTGAGACAGGCGTTGAGGGCTGGTCATGTGGTTCTGCCACCAGGTCGTTGCCTGAGAAGCAATGAACGGAAGATGTGGCACCCACTCGGGCATTGGGATGCCATTATTGCGCACATCTTCAATCCATTCGAGCGCGCTTCTGATTTCGTCTGCCAGCTTCACGCCCACGAGGGAGACGGGAACGAGAAAAATAAGTGCAACTACGAGGGTGAAAACCATCGGAAGCCAGTCGTTTCGGCCAAAGCGTCGTTCGGCCCGCTGGTAAAGAGGCCAGAGGGAAATGGCGAAAACGCAGCCCCAGAGCAAGGCTGGCAAAAAATTTTTGAGCGTATAGAGACCGATAGCGACAAAAAAGAGCGCCAGAAATCCGCGAGCCCGCCGCTGGATGGTTCCGGTAGAATCAGACGCTTCTACCGGGATGACTTCAGGGGAGCGAGGAGGGAGCTGGTCGATCATGGGGATCCTGAAAATGGAAGCCTGCAAAGAAGATAGCGATGGCTACCTGCGTCGGATAAGTCCGATTTGCAGGCTCCGGGAAACGCTATGGCTGTCAGTTGAACAGAGAGCATCCGGATTGAATGGTGAGCCCAACGGCCTGTTGGGAGAATTGTTGCCGGTAAGCAGCCTGAATTGCACGAAGATTGTGTTGCAGGTTCTTGTCGGCCGGAACGACGACCCAGAGAATACGGGAAGGCTCACGGCCAACAATATGCGTCACCGTGTTCATCCATTGACCGTCAGCATTGAAAACGGTCAGGCCGCTCGGAAAGCGTGGAGTGATTTCCTTCGTCACGAAGTCCTGCCATTCCGTATCTGTAATCGGGAGACCGCCTGGGCGGGTCTGCCCGAACATCATCCGAATTTGTAAAGTATCCTGAGCGCGCATTTCGCGGCAGAGGTCGGGTGTGACACTTACGGGCACAACGCATCCTCCCAGAAGAGGAAGCGCGAGGATGAGGGCGGCCAGGCCAAGTTTTTTCATAATGTTTTTCGTGTCAGAGCATTTTGAAGAATGAGAGCCTCATCAGGCGTAAAAAGCCCCCGTCTGATGAAAAGGTCTATCAGAACAAGATTGACGTTGAATTTGAAATCATCCGTGTCTCGAACGCGTGCAAAAACGTCTGTCAGCGGAAGTAGATGGAAGCTCTCGACTTCGCCATCTTCTGCGATGGGGGTAAAATCGCGTGGCAGAATCAGGTCGTAGCAGTGCAGGACATCTCGCCTGAGTCCCTCAGGGCGCTCCATGGCGTATTGGAGGCGGCTGACCGGCTGAGCATGGCTTGCCAGGCTTTCAGGGATCCCAGCCTCTTCCTTCGCTTCCTTGATGACGGTTGTGTTCGGATCCAGCCCTGCACTCATGCCGCCAGCCACAAGATGGTCGAGTTTCCCCGGATCCAGTCGTTTGGTCATGCTTCTGCGCGCAATCCAAAGCATGGGGCCGGAAGGGTGGTCTTCAACCAGACCATTCAGATGCACGCCCTCGGCAGCGACCCCGAGAACTGGAATGGCACCTCGATCTACCTGACCAACGACAACGCCAAGATCGTTCCTGACGTCAAACGGCTCGTTATGGGAGGCGTACACACCCTGTTGGGCCAATGTCTGGGAAAGAGGGAAAAGCTCCTGTCCCGAAGCAACTCCGAAGCCTGTCTCGTCTTTCAGGCCTAAACCTTCCAGCAGATCTGCGATTTCAGGAGAGATCCATCCGATCTGCTTCTGGGTGCAGAAAAACGGAAGTCGGTTTCCTGGCAAGCGGGCACTGTTACAGGCCTCGATATGGCGAAGAAAACGAGAAAGGGACGGGGATATGGATTTATCGAACACGATGGAAAGTTTCGCATGTGCAGTAGAGATTGCAAAGCGAAGCCTCTCTTTCTCATAGTCCGGCATGTCAAAGAAATACGATTCGACGTCGGAAATGCTGCCGCTAGGGCAACTCTGGAAAAAAATCCGCCCCGAAAATCCTGTGCGTACCTTCTTTTGGGTCGGCGTAGCTCTTGTTCTTCTCCTTGTTGAAAGCGGAACGACTGTTGCAACGCCCTGGGTCTTCAGTCGCATGGTTGCTGCCCTGTCAGAGCATCAGGCGCTTCTCGCAATTCCTGTCTGGCTGATCGCACAATATACGATCATTCGGGTGGTCGCGGGGATTTCAACTCCTCTCCGCGAAATGCTGATTGCCCCACTTGAGGCCGATCTTCAGCGTCGGGTGGCTCTGGTCGGGCTTGAGCATCTTCATGCCATGAGTGTGCGGTTTCATCTGGATCGCCAGACCGGAGCACTGACAAGAACGCTGGATCGGGGCTCCGATGCCGTCGGAACGCTACTCAGCCTCGTACTTTTTAACGTGCTGCCCAATACGATTGAGTTAGTGATGACGCTTTTCGTCATCCTGCGTGTGTTTGACTGGCGATATGTCGCGATTGTTGTTGCCGGGATCGGCGTTTATGCGGCTGTCTCCTACGTTTTTACGCGGATGCGCATGACAGCGCGGAGGGCACGGAACACAGCCAACAGTCAGGCGCAATATCAGCTTGTCGACAGTATGTTGAATTTCGAGACTGTTCGAAGCTTTGCAAACAGTCGTCAGGAAATTCTGCGGTATGACCGCTCCAGGCAGGCGCTGAAAAGTGCGGAAATCCGGCTAAAAAGACTTGTTGGCTTTTCCCAGATGGCACGTAGCCTGCTGATTGCCTGTGCAACGACGGCTCTTCTGGGGTTGGCCGCACATGATATTGTGCTGCACCGGATTGGTGTCGCTCAGTTTGTCCTGATCGGAAGTTATCTGCGTGGATTATATAGTTCAGTGGGCGCGCTGAATTATGTGAGTGCCGGATGGCGCAATGCCCGGGTTGATCTTGAAAACTATCTTGAGCTTCTGGGGACGCGTTCTGAAATCGTCGAGGCAGCAAATCCTGTCCATCTTCCGGTCAGGCTGGCAGATGGTGGCGCCGCAAGGATTACATTCGATCATGTGTCCTTCAGCTACGATCCTGCTCGTCAGATTCTTCACGATATTTCACTGGAAATCCCTGCAGGCACATCTCTGGCCATCGTTGGGCATACGGGGTCTGGCAAATCAACCATGGGGCGCCTTCTGACGCGGGCCTATGATCCGACGTCAGGTGCGATCCGGATTGATGGTCATGATTTGCGGGATGTCGCTGTGGAAGATCTTCAGCGCGTCATCGGGACTGTTCCGCAGGATACGGTTCTGTTTAATGCAGGGATTGGAGAAAATATCGCTTACGGAGATCCCTCGGCTCCGGAAGGAGAGGTTCATCAGGCAGCCCGGAAAGCGCAAATTCATGACTTTATCGATGAACTGCCAGAAAAATATGAAACGGTTGTTGGCGAACGTGGGTTGAAACTTTCTGGTGGCGAAAAACAGCGTGCGGCGATTGCCCGTGTGCTGCTCAAAGACCCACGGATTTTGTTGCTGGATGAAGCGACCAGTGCACTCGATACGTGGACGGAAGCCGCAATCCAGCAGGAGTTGCGCGAACTGGCCCAATCACGGACGACCGTCATCGTAGCGCATCGTCTTTCAACGATTCAGGATGCGGATCAGATCGTTGTTCTTGATGCCGGGCGGATCGTTGAGCGCGGTACCCATTTTGAATTGCTCCGTAAAAACGGGTATTATGCCCGAATGTGGTCGGTTCAGGCGGGCGAAACAGTCATGAGGGCTTGACGAAAGGCCGATCGTTCGCCATAAGCCGCGCCTGATTTACGGAACACGCCGGGCCTCGCTGTCCTGCGTCATCCAGCATCGAGGAAAGTGCTACCATGTCTCGCCGTTGCCAGGTCACGGGCAAGGGCGTGCTGACGGGCAATAACGTCAGCCACGCCAATAACAAGTCCCGCCGTCGTTTTCTCCCCAACCTGCAGGAGACCACGCTGATCTCCGATATTCTTGGTGCTTCGGTGCGTATGCGCCTTTCCACCAACGGTATCCGTACGATCGAGCACAATGGTGGGCTGGATTCGTTCCTGCTGGGAACGCCGAACCGCAAGCTTCCTGAAGAAGCTCAGGTCATCAAGCGTCGTATCCTGCGCGTTCAGGAACGTAAGGCTGCACAGACTGCCTGAGAAATCTTTCCGGCTTTGGTCGGTTCATAAAGATTACTCTTGAAAACCATGGCGGTCTGGGTCATTCAGCCGCCACTGGGACAAATCAGGTTCGGCTTTAACGAGCCGCAGCGGAGGTGTTTCAGTCCAGACTGAAACACCTTTTATTGTTTTTTGGAGGTTCTCCGTGTCTGAAAGCGTTCAGGAAGCCAAATCGGCTCTCTCGAAGATCCGCAACATCGGTATTACCGCACATATCGATGCTGGTAAGACCACCACGACCGAGCGCATCCTGTACTACACGGGTGTCTCCCATAAGATCGGTGAAGTCCACGACGGCAACACCACCACCGATTACATGGCGCAGGAGCGTGAGCGCGGCATCACCATCACGTCCGCTGCCGTGACGTGTGAGTGGAACGACCACCGCATCAACATCATCGACACCCCGGGCCACATTGACTTCAACATCGAAGTGAACCGTTCGCTCCGCGTGCTCGATGGCGCCATCTTCGTGATCGAAGGTGTTGCAGGCGTGCAGCCGCAGTCCGAGACCAACTGGCGTCTTGCTGACCGCTATAACGTCCCGCGCATCATCTTCATCAACAAGCTCGACCGTACGGGTGCAGACTTCTACTACGCTTTCAGCACGCTGAAAGAGAAGCTGGACATCGTTGCAGTTCCGCTGCAGCTGCCAATCGGTGCTGAAGAAAACTTCGTTGGTGTTGTCGATCTCGTTGAGATGCGTGCCATCATCTGGGAAGGCGGCGAACTTGGCGCCAAGTTCCACTACGAAGAAATCCCGGCTGACCTGAAGGAAAAGGCTGAGGAAGCTCGCCAGACGCTTCTGGACACGGCGCTCGCCATGGACAACGAGGCCATGGAAGAGTACTTCGAGAAGGGTGACGTTGACGTTGCTACGCTGAAGAAGTGCATCAAGAAGGGTGCGATCTCCGGTGAGTTCCGTCCGGTCATGTGTGGTACGGCGTTCAAGAACAAGGGCGTTCAGCCTCTGCTCGATGCCGTTATCGACTACCTGCCGGCTCCTGACGAAGTTGAAGGTATCCGCATCGCTCCGCCGGAAGGTGAAGAGGTTGACGAGAACTTCCTGCCTATCGTCCCGGTTGATCCAGACGGAAAGTTTGCTGGTCTTGCGTTCAAGATCATCTCCGACAAGTACGGCACGCTGACCTTCGTTCGCGTCTACCGTGGCGTTCTGAACGCTGGTGACACGATCCTGAACACGACGAAGGGTCACAAGGAACGCGTCGGCCGCATGTTCCAGATGCATGCTGACAAGCGTCAGGAAGTGAAGTCCGTTGGCGCGGGTGACATTGCTGCGTTCGTTGGTCTGAAAGACACGGTCACGGGTGACACGCTGGCTGATGCCGCTGATCCGGTGGTTCTGGAGCGTATGCAGTTCCCGGTTCCGGTTATCGACATCTCCGTCGAGCCGAAGACCAAGGACGCCGTCGAGAAGATGACGCTGGCGCTGCAGAAGCTGACGGCTGAAGATCCGTCCCTGCACCTCAAGACGGATCAGGAAACGGGTCAGACCATCCTGTCCGGCATGGGTGAGCTTCACCTGGACATCATTGTTGACCGTCTGCGTCGTGAATACGGCGTTGATGCTAACATCGGTGCGCCTCAGGTGGCTTATCGTGAGACGATCACGAAGCCGCACGTTGAGACCTACACCCACAAGAAGCAGTCTGGTGGTTCGGGTCAGTACGCTGAAGTCAAGATCGAGTTCGCTCCGTCTGACAAGCCGGACGAGATCATCTTCACGAACAAGATTGTCGGCGGTACGGTTCCGAAGGAATACATCCCGGCAGTCGAAAAGGGTATCCGGATGCAGAGCACCACGGGTGTTCTGGCTGGCTTCCCGACGGTGGACTTCCAGTTCACGCTGCTCGACGGTAAGTACCATGACGTTGACTCGTCGGCTCTGGCCTTCGAAATCGCCGCCAAGGCCTGCTTCCGTGAAGGCATGAAGAACGCCGGTCCGGTGATCCTTGAGCCGATCATGGACGTGGAAATCACGACGCCGAACGACCACGTCGGTGACGTCGTGGGCGATCTTAACCGTCGCCGTGGCATCATCCAGAGCCAGGAAACGTCGGGTTCGACCGTGATGATCCGCGCACAGGTGCCGCTGAAGGAAATGTTCGGCTACATTTCCCATCTGCGTTCTGCAACGAAGGGTCGTGCATCCTTCACCATGCAGTTCCATCATTACGATCCGGTGCCGCGCAACGTGGCAGAAGAGATCATGGCGAAGTCTGCCTGATCTTTTCACCTCCGGTGAACGACAAACCCCGTCAGAGCAATCTGGCGGGGTTTTTTATTGAATATCAGTGGGCTGTGGATGCAGCTTCACAATAGAACTAACACTCAGTCCGTCATTGGCGTTTTTTCGGTTAGCTATATGGAAGAAGCCGAGAGCTTTTTTTGCGCTACATTTGTGAGAGCCGCATGATAACGCGCAAAATTACCGGATTTTGGTTTGTTAATGGTGATGAGCACCATTTGACGCAGGCTATGCCTTGGATGGGCGGCCTGATGGCAAGCGCAATCTATTTTGCCTCTGTTTCCGTCGGGCAGATATAAATTGTTTGGCTTAGATTTTCAGTGTCCGGTGCTCTGAAAACAATATGCTGCCGCTGAAGTTATAGGGAATGCATCCATTTGCTCTCAGGGGTCCGAATCATGTGTTGATCCGGATCGGGTGGCTGGCCGGTTCTCGCCGAATAAAAGACGGTGTCTGTAGTGGGAAATAAAATATTCTCCCACTACAGAGTTGTTAATCAGTGCAGGTTATCAGTACGGCGGATAAAGGCTGCAACATTGTCATGTAACTGTTGAAGAGCAGTGGGGTCCACGTAAACCATGTGTCCCGAAGAATACTGGGCGTATTCGATATTCTTCTGAAGGTTCAGAGGCATCGGCAGGTGCTTCATCTCGTAAATGCCCTCATAATAAGGCGTTGCGAGATCGTAGTAGCCGCCATTCAGCATGACATGCAGATTGGGGTTCGTCTTGATGGCCATGGCGAGATCGCTCATGACGTTCGGAACGCCCTTCGGCTGATACCCGTGGCCTGGCTGCGTGTGCTTGTTGTCCCAGTGATCTTCCGGGTTGAACAGGCGATAGGTCTCGTCCGTGCCGTACTTCAGCGTATTGCGGACATAGTCGTTGAAAACCGACACATAGGCCGAACTGATAGCGCTGGACTGTGGATCGTAATCTACTTCTTTGGACATTGGATCAAGCGTTGGGCTCGAATAGCGTGTATCGAGACGACCCGTCGCCATGCCCGTCTTGGCCTGGAGCTGCTGCTCGAACTGGCCGCCATTTACGCGAAGGTCTGACCGCAGGATATAATCAGTCGGAAGACCCGTGTAATCATGGAGCTTTTCGGCAATTGCCTGACGCTCATTCTCGGGCAGGTCTGCTCCCTGACGCAGAGCTACGGTGTAGTCCGTTACTGCAAAATGTTCGACTTCCTTCAGGAAGGCTTTCAGATCAGCATGCTGCTGCGGCAGGCAGTGGTGATACCAGGCGGTCCCGGCGTAAGTTGGAAGTGCAAGAACGTAAGGGTCGTCGACGCCGGGATTGAATTGCGGGCCATCAGCGCTGTTGTCGTAGTTCAGGATCTGGGAAAGAAGAATGACACCGTTGAAGTCGATGTTTTCTTCCTGCTCAAGATCATTGATGACGACTGCTGAGCGCATTGTACCGTAGCTTTCACCGAACAGATATTTCGGTGAGTTATAGCGATGGTACTTCGCTAAAAACTTGGAAATGAAGTGCGTGAAGGCTTCACCGTCTCCGTCGACGCCCAGAAATTCCTTGGCAGCATCTTTGCCTGCGATCCGGGAAAAGCCTGTCCCCGGTGCATCCACGAACACCACATCCGAAACATCAAGTAAGGACTGTGGGTTGTTGATCAGAGCGTATGGGGCGGCGGGAAGATGCTGGTCGCCCGGCGTATTTACGCGGCGTGGTCCGAACGTGCCCATATGAACCCAGACGGATGCTGAACCAGGACCGCCATTATACAGGAAGGTGATCGGGCGCTTGGCTGAGGGAACGCCTTCCTTGAAATAGGCTGTGTAGAACATGGAAGCGACAGGAGGATTTTTATCCTCATCATCCTTCCCGGCTTCAACCTTGACCCCGCGTTTGTTCAGAACGTCGTTTGAATCATTATAGCCAGCACCATGAACCAGAATGGTTCCCGCAACAGCCTGATAAGGGATGGTCATGCCATCAACGACGACCGTCGCGCGCGTGACGCTATCGGCATTCGGCGCGGGTATATCCTTCGCTGTCTCAGCGGCGAAAACAGGTGTTGCCATCATGGCAACACCGAGAAGAAGAGCCTTGCGTAGCATTCAGAAAGGGCTTTCTGCTGATTGTGTTGCTCTTCTCTAAGCGCATAGCTGCCTTGCAGACAAGACGTTGTTATAATGTTTCGTTTTTAGCCGAAAGCGCGGTTGGCGTGCATGATTGCAATGCCAATTTCCCTCAGCAGATTGAAGCAGCGTTCCAGTGGTTGAAAGATCTCACGATGTTCGCGTGCAAAGCCACTTTCTTCCCCGGCATCTCCTGGCTCCCCAAAATCCAGATTGGAAACGCTAAGGGCAGACATAGGGAACAGGTCATCCAGCAGTTCTAAGGAACGCGGAATATCAAGACACAGGATTAGGTTTGTGATGGAGTCGCGTGTCAGGTTATTTCGTGGTCCGAAATATGGGATGCGGGTAGAGAGAAGCCACAGCCGGTCAATGAGGGCAAACCGGATGGCGTGAAGCAGCTTTTCACAGGGTTCCATATGCGGTGCATCTGGCCATGCTGCCCGCAAGGCGATGTGGTCCGTCTGGATACGACGGAACATTGCAGGAGCGCTCGTCCAGAACTGTAGCACTTCGAGACCATGTGAGATGGTCAGATAATTCTGGCGCTCTTCTTCGTCTTCCGCTTTTGAAGCCCGATCAAGCCATGTTCCCGGATCAAGCTGGCGTATGGTTGCCCGCAGAACCTCCAGATCAGAATGGGCTAACGCCTGACGTGCAAAATCCATGGCCTCGCGGAAACGCGGCGAACTGGTTACGAAATGTTCGAAAGTTTCCGGATGACGCTGTGCGGCGTTGCCCAGGCCATGCAGAACATTCGCCCACCAGCCCAGTTGCTGGAGAATGGCGTTGTTCGGAATGGCCCGAAGCTGACTGGGGTGTGTGATACGGGTTACGGTTGCGGCATCAGACTGTCGCGCAGAAGGGCGCGAGCCTGTCTTGTCAATAAGAGATGGCCCGAAAGCGCTCAGAAGAGCCGCGTATCCTGGATCGTTGACGAGCGTGCCCATATCGAGCGCAATCGTGGAAAAGAAATCGGCGGCAAAATCCGGGCGATCATAGACCGGATCGTTTACGCTCGTGGGAACATGGGCGACATGTTCGGCTAGGGTTGCAATAGTGGACGCGGCAATACTGTTTGTCCCGAAGAGCGTGTAACCATCGCCGCCCTGAAAGGCTGTTTCCACCCGGCAACCCACACCTGCGTCGCGGAAAGCAATCCGTGTGCGGGCAGGGGAGAAGTAGTCGAGGCGTTGGCGCAGACTGAACGGGTGCGCACCACGGCCAATACTTTCACCGTGCGTATCGAACAGCGTCAGGGAGACATCTTCAAGGTCATGTTCCTTGAGAAGATCCAACGTACGCATCCGTAGGCGCTCAACAAGATTCGTTGCCGCCAACTGGCCAACGTAGCGCCCGGAGTCAGAATACCCGAACTGTAGGGACAGACGACCATTGGCGCGCAGATAGTTTCGCCAGTGTGGAGAGCGGAAGGCTTCTTCAAGAATTGTCTCGCCATTTTCCAGCGCGCTTTCTGTCTCGAAAAGCGGGGAAATTTCGATCTGATGGTCCTGAATGCCAAAGAGCCGTGCCAGCCAGAGTGTGGCGAGAAGAGTGTATCCACTTTCCGTCTCGGCAATCAGGAAGCGGATGGGCGAACCGGAATCGATATGCTTGAGGATCTGCGCCATCGTCATCATCAGGCGTGCAGCAGAAGCGGGCTCTACAAGCAGCGAACCAAAATCCACGTGACGGGGTGTCAGATCGTCGAGAGCATCATTGATGCGAGACAAGAGTACGCGGCGGCGGGACGGGAGTGCGGGGTCATCCGTCAGGCCAAGGCGCGTCCGGGCAACATTATAGATCTGAGCGGCATTGAGGCGTGTATGAATATGCGCGATGCCCAGACCATGGCTCATGAAGCCAGCACGAATGGTCCTCAGCGTCAGGGTTGCTGAAGCGTCCAGATCTGTGGCGGCATCGCGGAAGAGCGGAAGAAGCTCGCGTGCATCGAGGAGAGCTTTCTCGCGATGTGTGATCAGTGTCTGGGCAAAGTCACGAATGGTTTCAGGTGCGGCATGCTTTCCGGACGGGCAGGCTGCATGTTGCGTCTTGACGGCTTCCATGGCGCGACGGACGCGCATTGCCAGAGCTGACTCCTGCAGATTGAGGCCAGTAAGGCCTGTCTCAAGCCGCTCAAGCTGCGCAAGTTTGAGTTCCAGCCGAATGCGGATCGTGTCCCACCAGCCGATGTCGTTGCGCCCATCGGTATCAAAGCCGACCCAGCTTGCCAGAATAACGGGAGCGGGATCGATGTGATCGGCTTCATTCGCCCATCGGGAGGTCATGTGTTCGATAAGGGATGCGCTCAGGTCATCGAGTGCATCGCGGCCACGCAGAATTGCTGCAAGAGCCAGGGATTGTTCATGTGCGAGTGTCGGTGGCGTCGCGCGTCGGTGCGTTGTCAGGCATGGCAGGGGCAGTTCAGGATCTGAAGCCCGTTCAGCCAGAAGAGCATAGACATGATCTGCCAGAGCAAAAGTTGGGTGAGCCGTAAAAACGGCTGCAATGGCAGCTTTGGAGAGAGCTTCCGGAGAGGCTGCCTGTTCGATCAGGCGTGCTGCAACCTGTTCGAGACGCGTTGCAGGATTGGCGTCATCCAGGCCGACATACTGACGTAGATGAGCAGCACGCTGGATGAAATGTTCGTCGCGCAAGGCACGAACGGCCTGTTCCAACTCCTCGATCTTCTCGCCCTTACCGATAGACAGATCCTCACCAATGGAGGCAATCAGATCACCCAGACCATTACGCTCTTTAATAAGCTGCGTGGTCATGGTGTCGATGCGTGCGGAAAGGGATGTGTCGTGCCGGGAGGCGCAGTCAGACATCGGGAGCAGTCTCGCTTCTGCGGAAGGTAAATTGAAAACGGGCAAGTTATGTTCCATGCCCGGCCTGTAAGCGCAACCTTGTTGCGAGCGCGACAGGGCATGAGGATGATGCTATCGAGGCATACATGCATCCGGATATGAAGAAAGATGTCAGTCAGGCCAGTTCACAGCGGCCTAATTCGCCTTCCAGATTGGCTGGCGCTTTGCTGATCGGCATGGGGGCGCTCGCGACGGGGACGACCTATCTTGCGGCGCATCACCTCCATGAAGAGAGTTGGGCTCTCAGTATTCTTAGGGCTGGTTCAAAGGCCGGTGTCGTCGGCGGACTGGCGGACTGGTTTGCCGTAACGGCCCTGTTCCGGCATCCGTTGGGGCTTCCCATTCCGCATACGGCTATTCTACCACGTCAGAAAGTTCGTCTGGGCCAGGCTCTTGGAAAATTCGTCTCCGGTCAGTTTTTCACCGATGCCGATGTCCATCGCGCGCTCTCAAAAATCGACCTGCCTGGCCTGATCGCCGATGCTCTGAGCGAGTCTTCGACCCGTCTTACGTTGGTTGCGACTCTCAGGGCCAGTATTCCCAGCCTCTTTGATCGTCTTGAAGACGGTCGGGCAAGCTCCGCTTTGTCCCGGGCGTTGCCAGTTCTTCTGAACGGTGAAGAAATGGCTCCTCTGGTCTCGCGTGCCATGCGGGCCATGGTCGACAGCGAAATGCATCAGGAGGTGCTGTCTTTCCTGCTGGCCAAGCTCAAGATGACCGTGGCAGCCAAGGAAGGTGACTTAAGACAGTTTGTTGAAGACCGTGTCCGTGAGCAGGGTGGTCGTTTCCTCGGATGGGCCATTGGAGGCTCTGTCTCCAATCGTGTATTGACGGCTCTCCAAGCGGAAATCGAACGTATCGACCCCATGGATTCGGAAATCCGACATGGTTTTACGGCATGGGTGAGAGCCGAAATCGATCGTATGGAAACTGACCCCGAACGTCGTCAGGATATGACGCAGGCTATTGGCTCGGTTCTGACTCATTCCAGTCTCAAGGCGTGGAGCGGGGAACTTTGGGATCGGGTCCGTCGCATGGCGGAAGAAGATTGCGCTAAAGACGACGGCTGGAGCGCATCGGTTCTGGATGCTGCCATTATCGGGTTGGCAGGGTCAATGCGTGAAAACGATGCCCTGCGAGAGCGGATTAATCAGGCCGTGGAACGTATGGTTTCCAGGTTGCTTCCCGGAATAAGGGACAAGCTGGCCGGGTTCATTGCCAATGTCATGGCGAGTTGGGATGGCGACGATCTGGCTCAGCGTCTGGAGGCTCGTGTGGGACGGGATCTCGCCTATATCCGCGTCAACGGGACTGTCGTGGGTTTTCTGGCGGGAGCTGGCCTGGATGTCATTTCCCGTCTGTTTTTCGGTGTCTGACGGGCTTATACCGTCTCAGGATATCACAAACTTCTTGACCTTTGTGACAGCATGGGTCATCTGGAACCTAATCAGGACTTCCTAAGTCTTGAATGAATGCAATGTGAGTGTGCAAGCTATGCTGAGGCTCTCCAAACTGGCTGATTATGCCACCGTCCTTCTGGTCCATCTCGGGCAGCATGAGGGTCTGGCAACAGCCGCCGCTCTGGCCGGAGAGACTGGCGTCCCGGAACCCACCGTTGCGAAGCTCCTGAAAGGACTGGCCTCAAGCGGGCTTGTTATTTCCCATCGTGGAGCTCGTGGCGGATACCGCTTGTCCCGGCCGCTTGAAGAGATCACGATCGCCACAGTCATTGCTGTTGTTGATGGTCCGATCTCAATTACGGCCTGCTGTGACGGGCGTGAGTGCGAGCATAGCTCCCTGTGCGGTCTTTCAGGCCAGTGGGACATGGTGAATGACGCCATCCTGCGAACGCTCAACAGCATTACCCTTGCGGATATGGACAAACATTCCGCCCTGCATAGCGGGAAGGTTTCCAGGGAGCCTTCTCTCGACACGACCGGCGCTACGGCTACGCCCGTAGCGGATCCGGTGAACTGAGGACACGAGACGATGCCAGCCGTGACGGAGACCCGCGAGACAGTCGAGAAGCTTGCGAAGTCCAGCTACGAGTGGGGCTTCGAGACCGATATCGAGATGGATATCGCTCCCAAAGGCCTGAATGAAGAGACAGTCCGCCTCATTTCTGCGCGCAAGGAAGAGCCTGAGTGGATGCTGGAATGGCGTCTGAAGGCGTTCCGCATGTGGCTGGAAATGAAAGAGCCGGAATGGGCCAAGGTCAGCCATCCGCCGATCGACTATCAGGATGCCCATTATTTCGCTCAACCGAAAAAGAAGCCTGGCCCGAAGAGCTTGGATGAAGTCGATCCAGAGCTTCTGAAAACCTATGCAAAGCTCGGAATTCCCCTTCACGAGCAGGCTCTGCTGGCTGGTGTTGAAGGTGCGGAAGAACAGAAGCGGATGCCGGTTGCCGTGGATGCGGTGTTCGACAGTGTGTCTGTGGCGACGACGTTCCGTAAGACGCTGGAAGAGGCTGGGGTTATCTTCTGCCCGATTTCCGAAGCCATTCGCGAGCATTCGGATCTGGTCAAGCAGTACCTTGGGTCAGTCGTTCCCGCCGGTGACAATTTTTTCGCTGCGCTGAACTCCGCTGTCTTCACGGATGGATCTTTCGTGTACGTGCCCAAAGGCGTGCGCTGCCCGATGGAACTGTCTACCTATTTCCGCATCAATGCGCGGAATACCGGGCAGTTCGAGCGGACGCTGATCATCGTCGAAGAGCGCGCCAGCGTGTCCTATCTTGAGGGCTGCACAGCGCCGCAGCGTGATGAGAACCAGCTTCATGCTGCCGTTGTCGAGCTGATTGCGATGGATGACGCCTCCATCAAGTACTCCACGGTCCAGAACTGGTATCCAGGGGATGATGAAGGACGAGGTGGCATCTATAACTTCGTAACGAAGCGCGGTGCCTGCCGTGGTGCACGCTCCAAGATTTCCTGGACGCAGGTTGAGACAGGATCTTCCATCACGTGGAAATATCCATCCTGTGTTCTGGCTGGTGAAGGATCGGTTGGTGAGTTCTACTCCGTAGCCGTGACCAATAATCATCAGCAGGCCGATACGGGTACGAAGATGATCCATCTGGCGCCCAATACGCGCTCGACGATTATCGCTAAAACTATTTCGGCCGGCAAATCAGACAGCACGTATCGTGGTCTCGTTCGCATGCAGCCAAAGGCTCGCAACGCACGCAACTTCACGCAGTGCGACAGTCTTCTGATCGGTGACCAGTGTGGCGCACATACTGTGCCTTACATTGAAAGCCGGAACATGACGGCGCGCATTGAGCATGAAGCAACGACGTCAAAGATTTCCGAAGACCAGCTTTTCTACTGCCGCTCCCGTGGACTTTCTGAAGAAGACGCGGTTGGTCTGATCGTCAATGGATTTTGCCGCGAGGTGCTCAAGGAGCTGCCGATGGAGTTCGCGGTCGAGGCTCAGAAGCTGCTGCAGATCAGCCTCGAAGGAAGTGTGGGTTAAAGACATGAGTGATTTTCTGAAAATCCAGGGTCTCGAGGCCCGCATTGATGCCGACGGTACACCGAAGGAAATCCTCAAGGGGATAGATCTCGAAATTCCCAAGGGTGAAGTCCACGCCATCATGGGCCCGAATGGTTCCGGCAAGTCCACGCTGTCTTATGTGCTGTCCGGCCGTGAAGACTACGAAGTGACGGGCGGTAGCGCGACCTTCAAGGGTGAGGATCTGCTGGCGCTTGAGCCTGAAGAGCGTGCGGCGTTGGGCGTATTTCTGGCGTTCCAGTCCCCAGTCGAACTTCCGGGCGTGAATAACGCAAACTTCCTGCGGACAGCCGTCAATGCCGTTCGCCGGGCGCGTGGCGAAGACGAACTGGATGCCGTTGCTTTCCTCAAGGCCGTTCGTGCCGAGACGAAGCGTCTTTCCATGTCGGACGAAATGCTGAAGCGTGCCGTTAATGTTGGCTTCTCTGGCGGTGAGAAGAAGCGCAATGAAGTGCTTCAGATGCGCCTGTTGCAGCCGTCTTTCGCCATTCTTGACGAGACGGATAGTGGCCTAGACATTGATGCGCTGCGTATCGTTGCGGATGGCGTAAACTCGCTGCGTGGCCCTGATTTCTCCGCTCTGGTCATTACCCATCATCAGCGTCTGCTCGACTATATCGTGCCAGATCGCGTGCATGTGATGGCCAAGGGCAAGATCATTTATAGCGGCGGCCCGGAAGTGGCGAAGACGCTTGAAAAGCAGGGCTATACGCAGTTCCTCGAGGCAGCAGCGTGAACGTAGCGATAACAGTTCAGACTTCTCCAGGGCTGGAGGCTTTTGTCGGACGTTCCGCAGGGCAGGGAACTGCGCTCTCTGCCATGGGTATTCCGACGCGCCGTGTTGAGGCGTGGCGCTACACGCCACTTCGTGCGTTTGCTGATACAGTCTGGGCAGAGGCTCCGGCTTTTTCAGACGCGCAGGCGCAGACAATGCTTGCTGGTCTTCCTCTGCCAGAAGCCGGAAACCGTGTGGTTTTCGCCAATGGCCGGAAGGTCGAAGCGTTCAGCAGCCTGTCGGACAGCATTGTTTCGACGGCAGCAGAACCAGCAGACCCGCTTGAAGATCGCTTTTCGGCAGTTCTCAATGCAGCGCTTGTACAGGACGGCTTGGCAGTTCGCGTACCTGCGGGAACTGATGCCGGAATGCTGGCACTGGTGTCTCTGACAGTTGGCGAGAACATCTCCACGCACCTGCGTCATCGGATTGTACTTGAAGAGGGTGCGTCCTTGACGTTGTTTGACGTCAATGCGGGAGAGGGGCGTTATGTCACCAATCCACGTTTGGACATTGTCGTTGGCAAGGGCGCGCGTCTGACGCATGTGAAGCTGCAACAGGACAGTCTTACAGCAGGGCATCTTGCCATCGTTGCGGCTTCCGTCGACGGTAATGGCAATTATGATAGCTTCACCCTCAACAATGGGAGTGAACTGGCTCGTCATGAAGTTGTGGCCAAGCTGACAGCCGCTCATGCACAGGTCCATGTCAATGGAATCCAGATCGTCGATGGCAGCCGCCTGAACGACCTGACATCCATGATCCATCATGCCGCGCCAGATTGTGGTTCGCGTCAGACCGTCAAGACCGTGTTGTCCGAAAGCGGACAGGGTGTGTTCCAGGGCAAGATCCTCGTGGATCGCATTGCTCAGAAGACAGACGGCTACCAGATGAATCAGGCGCTTCTGCTATCGGAAAAAGCGCAGATCAACAGCAAGCCTGAGCTGGAAATCTATGCGGACGACGTCAAATGCAGCCATGGTGCAACCGTAGGCGCGCTGGACGACGAGCAGCTTTTCTATTTGCGCTCCCGCGGTATTCCGGAGGCTGAAGCGCGTGACATTCTGGTTCGCGCTTTCCTTCTGGATGCGCTGGATCTGATCACGGACGAGACACTGCGCGATCTGTTGCAGGGGAGCATTCGCGCATGACTCCGGCGGTGCGTTCCCAATTCCCGATCCTGTCCGAACGGGTGCATGGGCGCCCGCTGGTCTTTCTCGATAGTGCCGCGTCGGCCCAGAAGCCCGAACGTGTGATCGAGGCGATGCGTGAGGCGGCATATCATCAGTATGCCAACATTCATCGCGGCCTCCACTGGATGAGCGAGCGCACGACGGAAGCCTATGAAAGCACGCGTGATGCTGTCGGTCGGCTTCTGAATGCGCCGGACCGCCGTGAAGTCATCTTCACGCGAAACAGCACTGAAGCCATCAATCTGGTCGCTCATAGCTTAGGGTCGCTTCTGAAGCCGGGGCAGGCCGTCCTGATTTCCGAACTTGAGCATCATGCCAATATTGTTCCGTGGCTCATGCTGAAGGATCGTGCAGGGATCGAACTCCGTGTCGCTCCTATGATGGAGAATGGCGATCTGGATCTCGAAGCGTATGAAGCGCTTCTTGAAGATGGGAATGTTGCTCTCGTTTCCATCACGCATATGTCCAACGTGCTGGGAACAGTCACCCCTGCGAAAAAGCTGGCAGAAATTGCTCATGCTCATGGCGCGCGTATCCTGTTTGATGGATCGCAGTCTGTCGTGCATCGCAAAATCGATGTTCAGGACATTGGGGCCGATTTCTTTATCTTCACGGGTCACAAGCTCTACGGGCCCACAGGCATTGGTGTGCTCTGGGGCAAAAAAGAGCTTCTGGATGCGATGCCGCCTTTTCTGGGCGGTGGGGAAATGATCCAGAATGTCTCTTTCGAACGTGCGACCTGGGCAACGGTGCCGCATAAGTTCGAAGCTGGAACCCCTGCCATTCTCGAAACGATCGGCCTCAAAGCGGCGATCGAGTTTGTGGAAGATATTGGTTACGACACCATTGCCACCCATGAAACCGAACTGACCGTTTACGCGGAACAGCGGCTGGGTGAGGTTCAGGGTCTTAAAATCCTTGGATCTCCGGACGTGCGTGGCGGTGTTCTGTCGTTCACGCTGGATGGGGCGCATCCTCATGATCTGGCAACGCTGCTGGATCAACTGGGAATTGCCATTCGGGCCGGGCAGCACTGTGCAGAGCCGCTGATTCGTCGGCTTGGCCTGCATGCCACGGCTCGTGCCAGTTTTGGTATTTATACAACGCAGGACGAGATTGACGTTCTGATCACAGGCCTTGAACGGGCCCGGATGATGCTCACATGAGTGAAGCCATGACCGAAAATCCAGTAGAAGAAACAACCGTACCTGCACCTGACGGAACAGCTCCGGACCAGGATGCTGTTATTGCAGCAATTGCTACGGTCTATGACCCGGAAATCCCGGTTAATATCTACGAATTGGGCCTGATCTATGCCATCGATCTACACGACGATGGCCGGGTCAACGTGGAAATGACGCTGACGGCGCCAAACTGCCCCAGTGCTCAGGAACTGCCAGAAATGGTGCGGGATGCCATTCTGAAAGTTCCAAGCGTAACAATGGCCACGGTGGAAATCGTCTGGGATCCGCCTTGGGATATGAGTCGTATGAGTGACGATGCGCGACTTGCGCTCAATATGTTCTGATCTGAAAGGGCAAAACCATGTCCGAAACTCTGACGCGTCGGCCGCTTCCGGCACTTATGACAGTCTCTGACCGTGCTGCTCAAAGGCTACGGGTTCTCTATGCCGGGGCTCATCAAGGTGAACTGCTGCGGATCGGTGTAGGAACGCGGGGGTGCTCAGGCCTGTCCTACGAGATGACTTTCGTTAAGGAACCAGCTGACACTGATGAGCGTGTGGAAGATCAGGGCGTAACCCTGCTGGTGGACCGCAAAGCTACGCTGTTTCTGACCGGAACGGTGATGGACTACGAGGTCAAAGACCTCGAAGCCGGTTTTACCTTCAGGAATCCAAATGAGAAGGGGCGCTGTGGTTGCGGCGAGAGTTTTCACGTTTGATCCGTTTCGGATCGCGTGAGAACACCAGAACCGTTTCCACTTCCGTGGACCAGAGGAACTGGTCCACGACTGTCCAGTTCAGCAGGGAATATCCTGCTTCTTTCAAAGCACGACCGTCCTTTTCAAGGGCTGCCGGATTGCAGCTGATATAGACAATGTCCTTCACGCCAGACTTGGCGAGCGGGACTGTCTGTGCTCCGGCACCTGCATAAGGGGGGTCTAGAACAACAGCACGTGTCGATTTCAGATCATGCGGAAGAAGTGGCTGCCGCATAAGGTCACGCTGGTAACCTTCGACGCGACGCCCACCTGCAGCCGCCTTCAGGCAATTTGCGGCAGCGAGTTCGCCTTCATAAGCCAGAACACGCCCTTTTTCTGAGAGCGGGAAGGTTAAGGTGCCACAGCCAGCAAAAAGCTCTACGGTAATGTCTTTCTTGTTAAGGGATGGCAGTCCCTCAACAGCCGCTTGAACAATAGCATTTTCAGCGTCGCGTGTTGCCTGAAGAAACGCTGCAGGCGGTGGAGAAGTTTCCACCTCCCCAAAGCGTTCCTTGACGGGTTTTGTTTGAGAAACCGTTTCAATCGAACGGTCTTTCGGATTCTGCCACGATATTCTTGGAAGATTGTAAGCCCGACCAAAAGCCGCCAGCTTACTGCGATCAGCACTCGTCAGTTCCGCAGGGGTAGAGAGCGTCAGGTCCGGGCCACTGTCCAGAAGGTTCAGCACCAGGCTGCCGCGTCCCGTTAGGGCACCCAAGGTTCCAAGGACCTCTCGCAATGGCGAGAGAAGGGCAAACAGGTCCGGATGCAGAAGATGACATTCCGTCATATCAACGGGATCACCATTCCGGCGGTGTAGCCCCAGAATAATGCCTCCGGGAATACGCTGAATAGCGAGGTCCATCCGGCGACGCGTATAGGGTGCTGTCTGGTACTGGCCGGGAGTCGGAATATCCTCAAAGCCTGCGGCATCCAGAGCAGCGGAAACGCGGGCTGTCTTCCATTCCAGGAGGGCTGGAAGTGACATTTCCTGAATCGCACATCCGCCACAGTCGCCGAAAAGGCTACATGGGGGAGCAACGCGATCCGCAGATGGATGAGTAACTTCGATCAGTTCAGGACGAGTTCCTGAAAAGCGCGCAAGCACTTCTTCTCCCGGCAGTGTGCCGGGAAGAAAAAGAACATGCCCATCATGATGAGCAACGCCGTCACCCGCGGCGCCAAGACCTTCAATCCGGAGGGGGAATGCTCCGGTCCCCGGGTTATTCATCACCGTAATGACGAGCGTCATGCTGAACTGGAAGAGTCAGATCCGTCTCTTCGGAGACTGACAGACGGCGCCGACGGGGCACCAGCATGAATGCGGGAGTATCCCCGCCAAAGCCAGTTTTGGGCGTGTCGTTTTCAAAGGCTGGAGCCAGCTCAACAGATTTGCGATTCTGAACAGGCGCTGAAACAGGGGGGGCTTCTATAATGGTTACCCCTGTCTCAATGGTTTCATCCCGGCGGTTGCGTTTGCGGCCACCACGACGACGCTTTTTACGCTGCCCTTCCGATTCGTCGTCATTTCCGGCTTCGACTGCGTGCTGCTGATGAGGGAGAGGGTGCTTTGGAGCCACAATCGGACGACCATTTTCGTCTTCCTGTGCCCAATCCACAGAGCGGATTTCCGGAGCATCAAGACGTGCAATGGTTTTGCCCGTCAGAGTCTCGATGGCCTCAAGCAGACGACGGTCACGAGGGCCAGCAATGCTGAACGCATGTCCGTGTTTGCCGGCACGGCCTGTGCGACCGATACGGTGTACATAGTCTTCTGCATTGAACGGAAGATCAAAATTGAAGACGTGAGACAGGCCGCCAATATCGATTCCGCGTGCTGCAACGTCAGAGCAGACGAGAATTTTCAATTCGCCTGATTTGAAGTTGTCCAGCGTGGAAAAGCGCAATGACTGCGCGAGATCACCATGTAAATGACCTGCTGCGAAACCATGCTTCGTCAGGTAACGCTGGAGCATGTCCACGTCACGTTTGCGATTGCAGAATACGATTGCACTCTGCACATCCTGCGAGCGAAGCAGTTTGCGAAGAGCTCGACGTTTCTCGTCTTCGTCGACGATAATCAGACCTTCTTCAATCGTCGTCGCGACGGAAGAGGGACGGGAGACCGTAATCTCCACCGGATTTCTCAGAAATTCGTCTGCGAGTCGACGGATTTCAGGAGCCATCGTTGCGGAGAAAAACAGCGTCTGACGATTGCGGGGCAGAAGGCTGACAATTTTTTCAATATCGGGAATGAATCCCATGTCCAGCATACGGTCTGCCTCGTCGATCACGAGCGTGCTGGTTTGTGTCAGCAGCAGGCCGCCACGGCTGAAGAGATCAAGAAGGCGACCAGGCGTGGCAATCAGGACATCCACGCCACGGTTCAGAACATCCCGCTGTTCAGCCATGCTTTCTCCGCCAATCAGCAGCGCATGGGTCAGCCGGAGATGTTTGCCGTACAGCTTGAAGTTATCTGCAACCTGCAGGGCAAGTTCCCGTGTTGGCTCAAGAATGAGCGAACGTGGCATTCTTGCGCGCGCGCGGGAGCCTGACAGCTTTTCAAGCATGGGGAGTGTGAAGGACGCCGTTTTACCGGTTCCTGTCTGGGCAACGCCCAATACATCATGGCCTTTCAGGACTTCCGGGATAGCCTGGGCCTGAATTGGAGTCGGGTGTTCGTACCCCAGCTCCAGAATTGCCTGCATGATGGGATTTGAGAGGCCTAGATCTGCAAAGCGAGGTTGGTCGGCAGAGGTCTGCAATATCTCGGGAAGAGCAGAAGTTTCTGTCGGTGCCGCCTCAACGTCCACGATTACTGCGACATCCGCCACAGGTGTTTCTACAGGGACTTCGACGGGGAGAGGGTTCTTTCTAGGCCGACCACGACGTTTGGGGGCCTTGGGTAGCTGGTCTGGAGAGATTGTCAGAAGGTCAGGATTTTCCGGAATGACCGAGGTCGCTTCTTCTGCGACCGGCACGACTTCAGGGGCGACCTTAGGCTTTCGTCCGCGTTTTTTGGGCGTTGAAGGGGTAGCGTCTTCTACCGCAACCTCAGTCAATGCTTTGGGCTTGCGGCCACGACGCGGTTTGGCTTCTTCAACGACAGCCACGTCTTCGGCAGCCAGCGGTGCCTCGGTTGCTTCAATAGCGATTTTAGGCTTCCGTCCACGCTTCTTGGGAGCCGGTAGTGCAGTCTCTTCCGCGGCAGCTTCAACAACGACAGCCTTGGGCTTGCGGCCACGGCGCTTGGGTGCAGGAGCGTCGACAGTCTCTTCAGGAGCCGCTTCTGCGACCTTATCCATAAGGCTATCGGCTTTGCGCGTCCGGCGTCGGGGTGGGAGTGTTGAGTCTTCTATTTGCGCTTTTGTGCGTCGCGCACGGCGAACTGGTGTTGCCTCTACAGAATCGCTTTCCACTTCGGTCGCAACCGGTTCGGATATTTTGATTTGCGCGGCTCTGACGCGCGGCCGGGACGGTGCCGCGACTGTCTCAGTGGCAGTTTTTTCTGCCGCAGAACGACGGCCTCGCGTCTTCTTCTCGGTCACGACTGGTTGAGAGACAGCCTCATCAAGGCTCTCTGTTTCAGTCGATGAATTCTTGATTGCCTTTGCGCGAGCGCCAGCGGGACGGCCGCGCTTCGCAGGGGCAGAGGTACGGGACTTGGAAGGACCGGAGGTCGTTTTCGCGCTCAAATGACTCTCGAGACTCTCGTTGACGGTACAGGCCAGATAGACTGTGCCGGAGTTGAGGGCGGGCACGTGTCCCGCAACTTTAAAGTGGTGCGTTATCGGCTAAACGCTGGAAAGGCAAGCGATACAGCCCATAAAGCGCCATATCGCTACCACAATCACATGCCGTGCGCCATGGCTGCAATCAGAATGTTCAGAAGACCCAGTCCTGCCATCAGGACGGTCCGGTTCCGCAGGCTGTCAAAAACGGCTGGCTGTGGGCGAAGGGCCCGCCTTGCACGCAGGAAAGGCCCACGAGCTGTTGTGATGAAGACGATCGCCATTGCGATGCCGATTAACTGCATGGCGTTAATCGTCCAGTTGACGGCGCCAAAACCGCCCTCATGAATGACAAGTGCCCAGCCACTGACCAGCGAAAACGGAACAACCTGCCAGAGTCCTTTGAAGAACCGGGTATAATTCTGCAGCAGTACCGAAGCGCGCGGGCCTGGGTCGAGTAGGCCAACCGTGGAGCGGACAACCAGAGCCGAATAGATCGACCCGCCGATCCAGTAAGTCATGCAGAGAAGATGGATTGCGAGCACGAGGCTCCAGACAATTGAACCGGTCATTGATCCTCATCATGGTCAGGTGCGTAAAGGAAGGGCAGGGCGTATCCCTGACGTATCTTTGCAAGATTACCCGACCCCACCGGCAGAATGCCATAGGGAACGCGGAAGAGCTCTCTGCTTTCTGCAAACAGTGATCCCATCAGGAGAAACAGCGCCGTGTCTTCATATCCACTTGCCCTTCTGACACCACAGGAAAGCGATAGGATGGATCATGCGGCTTCAGCCGTTGTTCCTGTTTCACAGCTTATGGAAAGGGCGGGATGGGCAGTCGCACGTGCAATTCGCAAGCGGTTCGCACCCTGCCGTGTCGCAGTGGTGTGCGGCCCGGGAAATAACGGTGGGGATGGCTATGTTGCTGCCTGTTTTCTTGCTCAGTGGGGATGGTCAGTGCGTGTTGTGGCCATGGCGGCTCCTAGGGAGGGTAGCCCCGCCTATGATGCTGCCAGTCACTGGAATGGGCCGGTACTGCCGTTCGATGTCCACTCCGTCGAAGGGGTGGATATGATTGTGGATGCCGTTTTTGGTTCAGGTCTCAAGCGGCCTGTTCAGGATGATGTGGCAACAGTTTTGGGGGCTGTTCCGCTTCGGGTTGCCATTGATATGCCGAGTGGCGTGTCCGGGTTGACGGGGTGTGTGCTTGGGCACGCGCAGGCCTGTGCTTTGACGGTAACGTTTGTGCGTCCGCGCCCGGGGCATTTTCTTGAGCCCGGTAAAGGGCTGTGTGGCGAGCTAGTTTGTGCAGACATCAGTATGCCCGCCGAGGCCTGGGACGGCCTTGCTCCGAAAATCACTCTGAACTGGCCAGGGCTTTGGATGCTCCCTGTTTCCGGTGACGGGGATTACAAATATCGCCGGGGTGTTGTGAGTGTCTGCGGCGGAGCGGTCATGCCGGGAGCAACGCGGTTGGCCGCCAAAGCAGCGCGTCGGACAGGTGCGGGACTTGTGAGGATTGCTGCGGGCCACGCTGCGGAGTCATACCGACTCGGTGATCCCGGGCTGATTGTTGATGGCGGGCCGCTGTCAGACTTGCTGAAAGATCAACGACGGAAAGTCTGGATCTGTGGACCGGGACTTACGCCTGATGAAGTTTCTGCTGTGCTTCCTGAGTTGCTGGGTGCTGGTCGGACCGTTCTTGCAGATGCTGGAGCGCTCGCCTGGGGAGCTGAGGATCTGTCACGCCTGAACGGAGTTGCTGCCGTCACGCCTCATATTGGTGAGTTTAAAAAACTGTTCGGCCCGGTTGAGGGTAGTCGCCCGGATGCTGCTCTTGCTGCCGCGCAGAAACTCAATGCAGTCATGGTCATGAAGGGGCCGGATACCATCATTGCCGCCCCGGATGGACGCATTGCCATCAATGCCCATGCGACGTCCGCGCTGGCCACGGCAGGCTCCGGAGACACGCTGACAGGAGTTATTGCAACGCTTATGGCCGCGGGGATGGAAGTCTGGGAGGCCTGCTGTGCAGGTGTCTGGCTGCACGGAGAGGCCGGGATGCAGGCGGCGAGGCAGCATGGCGGGTGGCCTGTAGCAGAGGATCTGGACCTGCCGCTCGGTGCTGCCCGAAAGCTTGCAACAGAGCTTTCCAAGGGCGATTTAAGCAAAAACCCGGTGGCCGCCCTGTTGTGAAGTAGCGTGTCATGCGCTAAAGGCCGCGCTTCCAAGGTTCGGTAACACGAACCCCGGAGACGGGGCTGAGCGGGCGTGGTGGAATTGGTAGACACGCCAGATTTAGGTTCTGGTGGCGCAAGTCGTGGGGGTTCAAGTCCCTCCGCCCGTACCAACCCGGTTTCCTGAGAAGAGATTTTAACTTACCCGACCGAGAGGATCGCCTGGCTCATGCAGGTTACGCCCACGCTCAACGAAGGACTTAAGCGCGCCTTCACTGTCGTTGTCCCTTCTGCGGACCTGCAGGCCCGTCGTGCAGCCCGACTCGCTGAAGTTGCGCGCACGATCAAGCTTCCGGGTTTCCGTCCGGGCAAGGTTCCGGCCTCTCTCGTCAAGCAGCGTCACGGCGCTGCCGTCAACGCAGAGCTGATGGAAGAAGTCATCAACGATACGGTTGGCAAGCTGGTTCAGGAGCAGGACGTTCGTCCGGCCATGCAGCCGAAGGTCGAGCTGGTTTCCGCTCCTGATTCCGAAGGCGATCTTGAGTTCAAGATTGAGATGGAAGTGCTGCCGGCAATCGAAGTTCCGGATCTGTCCGGTCTGAAGCTGACGCGTCTGACCTCCAAGGTTGATGAAGAGGTCGTTAACAAGGCTCTGGCTGATCTCGCCCGTCGCAGCCGCAAGTTCGAAGCCATCGAAGAAGATCGTGCAGCCGTAAAGGGTGACGTGGTCTGCGTTGACTTCGTGGGCAAACTGGATGGCACGCCGTTCGACGGTGGCACGGCAGAAGACGTGAATGTCGAAATCGGCGGTGAAGGCTTCATCCCGGGTTTTGCCGAGCAGATGGAAGGCATGAAGGCCGGGGAAGAGCGCGTCATCAACGTGACGTTCCCGGAAGACTATCAGGCTGAAGAACTGGCCGGTAAGGCCGTGACATTCGACATCAAGGCGAAGTCCCTGAAGAAGCCTGTTGATCCGGAAATCAACGACGATCTGGCCAAGGACATTGGTCTCGACAGCATCGAGCAGATCCGTTCCCTGATCACGGAGCAGGCTGAAGGCGAGTACAAGCAGCTCTCCCGTCTGCGCATCAAGCGTGAGCTTCTGGATGCCCTGTCCGAGAAGACAGACTTTGAAGCTCCTCAGAGCATGGTTGATGCCGAGTTCGCGCAGATCTGGGCCCGCGTCGAGCAGGACCGTGAAGCCGGCCGCATGGACGAAGAAGATGCAGGCAAGGACGAAGAGACCCTGCGTGCAGACTACCGTCGTATTGCAGAGCGTCGTGTGAAGCTGGGTCTGCTGCTGGCTGAAATCGGCCGCAAGCAGGAAATCCAGGTTTCCCGCGAGGAACTTCTGGGTGCGATGCAGCAGGAAGCGCAGCGCTATCCGGGCCAGGAAAAGATGGTTTTCGAGTTCTTCTCCAAGAACCCGCAGGCTGTTGAAGGTCTTCGTGGCCCGATCCTGGAAAACAAGGTTGTCGATTATCTGATCGAGCTGGCTGATGTCACCGAAAAGGAAGTCACACCGGAAGAACTCGCAGAAATCCCGCCTGCAGAGCTCTGAGAGTACTGACGCAGAAAAGGCGGGCACTCTTCGGAGTGCCCGTTTTGCTGTCTGCTCCCTTTGACGGAACGCTCTGCCGGGTCCATGTTAAAGAATACAGACAGCCCATCGGGCATTGAGGAACAGACAGTATGACCATTGGGGACCGCGATCCCGTCGAGGTGTTCAACAACTCTCTGGTGCCGATGGTAGTCGAGCAGACTGCCCGCGGAGAGCGAGCTTTCGACATTTTTTCACGTCTCCTTCAGGAGCGTATCATCTTCCTGACCGGCCCGGTTTACGATCAGGTTGCTTCCCTGATCAGTGCACAGCTCCTTTATCTTGAGAGCGTGAACCCGACCAAGGAAATTTCTTTCTATATCAACAGTCCTGGCGGTGTCGTTTCTGCTGGTCTCGCGATCTATGACACGATGCAGTACATCCGTTGCCCGGTGAGCACGGTTTGCATTGGTCAGGCGGCGTCCATGGGGTCGCTGCTTCTGGCCGGTGGTGAGAAGGGGCATCGGTACTGTCTGCCAAATGCGCGCGTGATGGTGCATCAGCCTTCTGGTGGTGCGCAAGGTCAGGCGTCCGATATTGAAATTCAAGCTCGTGAAATTCTGCTGATTCGTCAGCGCCTGAATGAAATCTATCGTGAGCATACGGGGCAGACGCTGGAAGAGATTGAGCGCAAGCTCGAACGTGACAGCTATCTGTCTGCTGAAGAAGCTAAAGAGTTTGGTCTGATTGATGCGGTCGTGCGCCGTCATCCGGCAGTTCAGTCTGCTCAGGACTGACCGGTTTCAGAACGCAGGAGGAGTTTTTCTCCTCTTGGAAAAGAAAAGCGGCATCCCGATATGCCGCTTTTCATGTCTTGGAGTTACGTGCTCCGGGGTTGCCGAAGGCTGAGACCTCGGCCTAGAGTTTTAAGTGCTTCAGCATGTCTGCTGCCGAAAAGCGGTCGGTGCGTGTGTGAGGGGAAAGAGGAACAGCGATGAGCAACAAATCCGGCGATTCAAAGAACACCCTGTATTGCTCGTTCTGTGGGAAATCCCAGCACGAAGTTCGCAAGCTGATCGCTGGTCCAACAGTTTTCATCTGTGATGAGTGTGTTGAACTCTGCATGGACATCATTCGCGAGGAGCATAAGACGCACCTTGTGAAATCCCGCGACGGTGTTCCGACGCCCAAGGAAATCTGCAAGGTTCTGGACGATTATGTCATCGGGCAGTTCGAGGCCAAGCGTGCGCTGTCGGTCGCCGTTCACAACCATTACAAGCGTCTGGCCCATGCGCAGAAGAACAGCGATATCGAAATCGCGAAATCCAACATTCTTCTGATTGGTCCTACAGGTTCGGGTAAGACGCTGCTTGCGCAAACGCTGGCTCGTATTCTTGATGTACCATTCACGATGGCAGATGCCACAACGCTGACTGAAGCCGGTTATGTGGGTGAAGACGTTGAGAACATCATCCTGAAGCTGCTTCAGGCCGCTGATTATAACGTTGAGCGTGCGCAGCGCGGCATTGTCTACATCGACGAAATCGACAAGATCTCGCGGAAGTCCGACAATCCATCCATCACCCGTGATGTTTCAGGCGAAGGCGTACAGCAGGCGCTTCTGAAGCTTATGGAAGGGACGGTTGCGTCCGTGCCGCCGCAGGGTGGTCGCAAGCATCCGCAGCAGGAGTTCCTGCAAGTTGACACCACGAACATGCTGTTCATCTGTGGCGGTGCTTTTGCGGGGCTGGACAAGATCATTTCGGCTCGTGGCAAGGGATCAGGCATCGGCTTTGGCGCGGATGTGCGTTCTGAGGATGAGCGTCGTCTAGGGGCAATTCTTCAGACAGTAGAGCCTGAAGATCTGCTCAAGTTCGGTCTTATTCCGGAGTTCATTGGGCGTCTGCCGGTTATTGCAGCGCTGAATGATCTTGATGAAGCTGCCCTGATCCAGATTCTCAGTAAGCCGAAAAATGCTTTGACCAAGCAGTATGGGCGCCTTTTCGAGATGGAAGGGGTCAAACTGTCCTTCACGGAAGACGCACTTTCCGGCATCGCCAAGCGGGCTATCGAACGCAAGACCGGTGCCCGTGGCCTTCGTTCCATTATGGAGAACATCCTGCTTGGGACGATGTTCGATCTTCCAGGACTGGAAGGCGTTGAGGAAGTCGTCATCAACCGTGAAGTGGCGGAGAGCAAGGCCAACCCGGTTTATGTGTACGGGAAGGGCAAAAGCGAACCGACGGAACAGTCTGCTTGATGATGTCGAAAAGGCCGTCTTGTCAGTCGGCCTTTTTGTCACAACATTGAAGACAGACGCTGTCTGAATTCGTGCCTTTTCTGCATGAAGAGACATTACGGTGCTCGCGCTGCCAAGCGGGCGGGGGCCGTAAGATCGTCCCTACGGAGATCAAGTGAATGACTGACGATACAAAACCCAAGACGCGTCGCCGCACAAAAAAAGTGGACGATGCTGCGGTCGTTGAAAAAAAGACCGTCCGCAAACCTCGTGCGACAAAAGCGGCTAAAGAGGCTGTGCCTGCAGAAATTGTGACGGAGGCTGCTCCGGCTGCTCGTCATGATGTCATGGCGGTTCTTCCGCTGCGGAACATCGTCGTTTTCCCGCATATGATTGTTCCGCTCTTCGTTGGGCGTGAGAAATCTGTAAAGGCTCTTGAGGCAGTTACGCGGGACAGCAAACAGATCCTTCTTGTCGCGCAAAAAGACGTTTCGCAGGATGATCCATCTGTTGACGATATCTATCGCTACGGAACGGTCTCCACCATTCTGCAGCTTCTCAAGCTGCCAGATGGAACAGTAAAGGTTCTCGTCGAAGGCACGCGTCGGGTTCACATCACGCGACTGTTTGATGTGGACGGGCATTTCGAGGCCGAGGTTGAAGAAATTGCAGATGCGCCGCTCTCCGCGACGCCAGGCAGCGATCTCGAAGCACTTGGGCGCTCGACGGTTTCCCAGTTTGAGCAATACATCAAACTCAACAAGAAGATCCCGCCTGAGGTCATGGTCTCGATCAATCAGATCGATGATCTCTCCAAGCTTGCGGATACGATTGCGAGCCACCTGAACCTCAAGATTTCTGAAAAGCAGGAAATTCTTGAGATGCCGTCCGCTGAGCAACGTCTCGAACGAGTGTTTGCTCATATCGAGACGGAAATCGGGGTTCTGCAGGTTGAGAAGCGCATCCGGAACCGTGTAAAGCGGCAGATGGAGAAGACGCAGCGTGAGTATTATCTCAACGAGCAGCTCAAGGCGATCCAGAAGGAACTTGGAGAAGGCGAGGACGGCAAGGACGAACTTGCCGAGCTTGAAGAGAAGATCAACAAAACGCGGCTGAGCCGTGAAGCCAAGGAAAAGGCCCATGCGGAGCTGAAGAAGCTGCGCGGTATGAGCCCGATGTCCGCAGAGAGTACGGTGGTCCGGAATTATCTGGACTGGCTGCTGGGTATTCCGTGGAAAAAGCGTTCCAAGATCACCAAGGAATTCACGCACGCTGAAGGTGTGCTTGAAGCCGAACATTACGGCCTTGAGAAGGTCAAGGAGCGCATCCTTGAATATCTTGCCGTGCAGACGCGTTCCCAGAAGATCAAGGGACCAATCCTGTGCCTCGTTGGGCCGCCGGGTGTCGGTAAAACGTCTCTGGCACGCTCGATCGCCAAGGCAACGGGCCGTCAGTACGTTCGTATGTCACTTGGTGGTGTGCGTGACGAATCGGAAATCCGCGGTCATCGCCGGACGTATATCGGTTCCATGCCTGGGAAAATCATTCAGGGCATGAAAAAGGCGAAAACGTCTAATCCGTTGTTCCTGCTGGATGAGATCGACAAGCTGGGGGCTGACTGGAGAGGCGATCCGTCTTCCGCGCTTCTTGAAGTGCTGGACCCGGAGCAGAACTCCACCTTCGCCGATCACTATCTGGAGGTCGACTACGATCTTTCAGACGTCATGTTCGTGACGACGGCCAACAGTCTCAATATGCCTCAGCCTCTTCTGGACCGCATGGAGATCATCAATCTCTCGGGCTATACGGAAGACGAGAAGGTCCAGATTGCGCGTCGACATCTGCTCTCCAAGCAGGCGGAAGCTCACAATCTCAAGCTTGATGAGTGGACCGTTTCTGACGAGACGCTTCTTGAGTTGATCCGGTCTTATACCCGTGAGGCAGGTGTCAGAAATCTCGAGCGCGAAATTGCCCGTCTGGCCCGCAAGGTTGTGAAGGAAATCATCACGACCGGCGTAACGCACGTTGAAATTACACCAGAGAATCTTGGTAAATACGCAGGCGTACGTCGTTTCCGTCACGGAGAAACCGAGACGGAGGATATGGTTGGTGTCGTAACCGGCTTGGCCTGGACACAGGTTGGCGGTGAGATCCTGACCATCGAAAGCGTTATGGTTCCCGGTAAGGGGCAGGTGAAGCAGACGGGTAAACTGGGTGATGTGATGCAGGAAAGCATTGCAGCAGCCCTGTCTTATGTCCGCTCACGGGCACAGGATTTCGGTATCCGGCCGCCGCTCTTTGAAAAGCGGGATATTCACGTTCATCTTCCGGAGGGAGCAACCCCGAAGGATGGTCCGTCCGCAGGTATTGCGCTTGCAACGTCTCTCGTCAGCATCATGACGCAGATCCCCATTCGCCGGGATGTTGCGATGACGGGCGAAATTACGCTTCGTGGGCGTGTGCTGGAGATTGGCGGCCTGAAAGAGAAGCTGCTGGCTGCATTGCGAGCTGGAATCAAGACGGTTCTCATTCCGAAGGACAATGAAAAGGATCTTGCAGAGGTTCCTGAAAATGTCCGTCATGCGCTCAAGATCATTCCAGTAGCCCATGTCGATGAGGTTCTGAAAATTGCCCTCACGCGCATGCCTGAGGCAATTGAATGGGATGAAAGTGTGGACCCGATAGGTGGAATTGCTGGCGAGAAAGCCTCTCCGGCGGCACTTCCACACTAACGGTTGGGTCCTTCTGCGATTCTTACAGTTGACGCGGCCAAAAAGCGCTTCATAGTGCGGCCGCAGATCGAACAAGCACCTGAGCCGCAAGACTCTTCGGAGGATGGCTCGGGTGCTCTAACACCAGAAAGGCACATCATGGAGAAGCCCCTCAACAAGCAGGAACTGATCGCCGCCGTTGCAGACGCCGCCGATCTTCCGAAGGCAAAGGCCAGCGAAGTTGTCGATGCGGTGTTCAGCACGATCGAGAAGACGCTCGCCAAGAAGCAGGAAGTCCGTCTCGTGGGCTTCGGTAGCTTCGTGACCGCTACGCGTAAGGCTGCCAAGGGCCGCAACCCGCGCACGGGCGAAGAGATCGACATTCCGGCATCTACCTCTGTCCGTTTCAAGCCGGGCAAGGGTCTTAAGGACGCCGTAAGCGAATAAAAATTCGCTTTTATGGTTCTGGGTGTCTTTACGGGCGCTCAGAACCGTGTATATAGGCCACGTGTTTTCTGAGGGCGATTAGCTCAGCGGTAGAGCGTCTCGTTTACACCGAGAGGGTCGGCAGTTCAATCCTGTCATCGCCCACCACATGAAGACTGACTGTACATATGGCCTGGCGTTTCGAATTGTATGAGACGTTGGGATCGACTTCCGATCTCTGTAAAGAAAAAGCTGAGGCTGGAGCGCAAGAAAAGCTCGCCATTCAGGCTTTTGCCCAAACCTCTGGGCGCGGAACTCGTGGTAGAAGCTGGGTCGATCCTGGCGGTAATCTGGCAATATCCCTTCTTTTTCGACCTGTGAACGCAACAGATTTTCTGGCTGCTATTCCTTTTCTGACGGCTCTGAGCCTCTACGAGACTGCGCGGCAGTTCAGTACGGGTGAAGCTGATTTCATGTTGAAATGGCCGAATGATCTTCTGCTCTCTGAGCGCAAGATGGCAGGCGTTCTGATCGAAGTAGGGGGACGCGCAGATCATAAATGGATCGTCGTTGGCATTGGAGCCAATCTCCGGAAAGCTCCCGAAATTGAGGGCCGCAAATTATCCGCATTGTCCGAAGTGGCTGCGTCCCCTGATCCCGTGGTTTTTGGTCGTAACCTGACCCTTCAGATGGATCATTGGGTCGGTGTCTGGGAGGCTGCGGGATTTGCTCCCATTCGGGAGGCATGGCTTGAACGTGCGCATCCTGTCGGACGTCATCTTGCGGTTCAGCGCCGTGAAACATATATATCAGGTTCATTTTCAGGATTGGACGAGCAGGGACGTCTACTTCTTGCGCTTCCAAGTGGTGAAATCATACCGGTTGTAACCGGCGATATCTTGCTGGACTGAAGGACCGGATTGAAACGTGCTTCTCGTCATTGATGCTGGCAACACGAATGTTGTGTTTGCAGTTCACGATGGATCGTCGTGGGTCGGTCAATGGCGCATGTCCACGAGCGACTCCCGTACTGCTGACGAATACGCTGTCTGGCTTCTGGGCCTGTTTGATCGCATTGGGCTGAATGCTGGCTCCATCACACGTGCTATCATCGGAACGGTTGTTCCTGCGGCGCTTTACGATTTGCGTCGTTTCTGCAGGCAGTGGCTGGATGTTGAGCCGCTTGTAGCGAATGCGGGGCTGGACTGGGGTATTGAGGCACTGGTTGATAACCCGGCAGAACTCGGGGCAGACCGTCGTTTGAATGGCCTTGCTGCTCAGCACTTTTACGGTGGCCCCCTCATTGTTGTTGATTTTGGCACGGCAACGACGTTTGATGTCGTGAATGAATACGGCCAGTACTGTGGCGGAGCGATTGCTCCGGGCGTCAATCTTTCCATCGATGCCTTGCACAGAGCGGCTGCCCGTTTGCCACGTATGAGCATCGGGCGTCCTCTGAACGCGATTGGCCGAAGCACAAGCGTTGCCATGCGTTCCGGACTCTTCTGGGGCTATGTTGGCCTGGTTGAAGGGATCGTGGGCAGAATTTCCGAAGAAATGGGCGGTCGCCCCAAGATTATTGCAACGGGTGGTCTCGCGCCTCTGTTTTCAGAGGGCACCAACCTGTTTGACGTGATGGCCCCGGATCTGACCCTGGATGGCCTCCGTCTTCTGGCTGATCGTAATGCGATGGCTCAGCACACCCATTCCCCCGAAGGCATGTAGGCTTTCGGCAATGAATATCACTGATGATGTTAACACATGTAAGGAACAACTATGACGGATACACCTGACGGTTTGTCCTTCCTGCCTCTGGGCGGGACGGGCGAGATCGGCATGAATTTCAATCTTTATCGTCTCACGAAAAACAACAAGGAAACCTGGCTCGCTATCGACTGTGGCATTGGCTTTTCGGGCAACGATACGCCTGAAGCCGAAGTTCTGATGCCAGATCCGACATTTATTGCGGATCGAGCAAAAGACCTCTGCGGCCTCGTGATTACCCATGCGCACGAAGATCACCTTGGTGCTGTCGCGCATCTGTGGCCTTATCTGCGTTGCCCGGTTTATGCGACCCCGTTTGCTGCGGCTGTTCTGCGTCGGAAGCTGCATGAGGCTCATCTGGTCAATCAGGTGAAGATTCATGTCGTGATGCCAAGCTCGCGGTTCCACGTCGGACCTTTCGATCTTCAGTTTGTCGCTGTCACCCATTCTGTGGCTGAAGCGCAGGCTGTTGCTCTCCGGACGCCGCATGGTCTCATTGTGCATACGGGCGACTGGAAGCTCGACGAGAACCCGCTGGTCGGCCCTAAGACGGATCTTGAAGAATTCGGTCGCCTCGGAGACGAGGGCGTTCTGGCGATGGTGGGTGACAGCACCAACGTCATGAAGGAAGGGCGTTCAGAGTCTGAGGCTGATGTTCGCAAGGGCCTGACGGATCTGATCACGAGCCTTCATGGCCGTGTGGCCGTGACGTGCTTTGCCAGTAACGTGGCGCGCGTTGAGAGTATTGCGAAGGCTGCCATGTCCGCCGGTCGTGCGGTCATGATCGTGGGGCGTTCCCTGCGTAATCTTGAAACGGCTGCCCGTGAGTGCGGTTATTTCAGTGATCTGCCGCCATTCCTGACGGAGCAGGATGCACGCGATATCCATGATGATAATCTTCTGATGATCATCACGGGAAGTCAGGGCGAACCTCGTTCTGCGCTGTCTCGCATCGCCTCGGATACCCATCCGAATATTTCTCTCGGTGAGGGCGATACGGTTATTTATAGTTCACGCGTCATTCCGGGGAATGAGCAGGCTGTCATGGCTGTGCAGGACAATTTGTCCCGTCGTGGCGTGACTGTTCTGACGGACAAGGATGCTAAGGTTCATACGTCCGGCCATGCAACGGGCGATGACATTCGCGTACTGTACGGGATTGTCCGCCCGAAATACAGCATTCCGACCCATGGTGAATGGCGTCATCTGACAGCTCATGCAGCTCTGGCGCACGAGATGGGTTCTGAACCGATCCTGCTAGAAGATGGTGACATTCTGAACCTGTCTCCGGGTGATGTCCGGGTTGTCGACACGGCGCCGACTGGTCGTCTGGCACTGGATGGTGGGCGCCTTCTGCCGATGACGGGTGGCGTTCTGGCGGCCCGTCGCAAGATGCTGTTTAACGGCATGGTCATTGCGAGCTTCGCTGTAGATGACGAAGGCTATGTCATTGGCGAGCCCAAGATCAGTGCACCTGGTCTGCTTGAGGCGGAAGACCCGGAAAGCATTCGCATTCAGGAAGAATTCGCTGATTCCATTGACGAAATCCCGGATGAGCTGCGACAGGACGACACGGCCTTCCGTGACGCAGCCAAGACGGCTCTGCGCCGTGCGCTGGGGCGGAAGCTTCAGAAGCGCCCGCTTGTCGATGTTCATTTGCTGCGCGTCTAAGAGAAGAAATAGAGTATGCGTCTGAGTAAAGCCTTTCAGCCGACGCTGAAGGAAGTCCCGGCGGAGGCGCAGATTGCGTCTCATCGCCTTATGCTGCGTGCAGGTCTGGTTCGTCAGACATCGTCCGGTATTTACGCCTGGCTGCCAGCTGGTCTGCGCGTTCTGCGGAACATCGAGAAGATCATTCGCGAAGAGCAGGATGCCATTGGGGCTCAGGAAGTCCTGATGCCGACGCTTCAGTCTGCTGATCTGTGGCGCCGTTCGGGGCGTTATGACGCTTACGGTCCGGAAATGCTCCGTATTCAGGATCGGCATGGTCGTGAACTGCTGTATGGACCGACCAATGAGGAAATGATCACGGATATCTTCGGATCGTCCGTCAGTTCCTACAAGCAGCTTCCGAAGGCGCTATATCACATCCAGTGGAAGTTCCGTGATGAGGTTCGCCCGCGCTTCGGTGTGATGCGTGGTCGTGAATTCCTCATGAAGGATGCCTACTCCTTCGATGCAGACTATCAGGGCGCGGTTAACAGCTATCGCCGCATGATGCTGTCCTATCTGCGGATTTTCCAGCGTCTTGGCGTTCGCGCTGTGCCAATGGTTGCAGATACGGGACCGATCGGTGGTGATCTCAGCCATGAGTTTCTGGTTCTGGCCCCGACAGGTGAAAGCGGCGTGTTCTTCGATGCGGCTCTTGAAGAGCAGGATTGGCTGGGCCGTCCGGTGGACTGTGACAACGAAGAAGATCTCGCTGCATTCTTCTCTTCCGTAACGGATCACTACGCCGCAACGGATGAGAAGCATGATGAGGCTGCCTGGGCAGAAGTGCCGGATGACCGGAAGCGGGAAGGGCGTGGCATCGAAGTGGGCCACATCTTCTACTTCGGCACCAAGTACACGGAATCCATGGGCATTGAAGTCAGCGGCGCCGATGGGGCGAAGTTCTCGCCTCATATGGGTTCTTATGGCGTCGGTGTGTCCCGTCTGGTTGGCGCGATCATCGAGGCCTCGCATGACGAGGCTGGGATCATCTGGCCGGATTCCGTCGCACCGTACAAAGCTGCGATCCTGAATTTGCGCCCGGGTGACGAAGCCTGCGATGCAATCTGCGAAGAGATCTACGGGTCCAATCCTGAGAACTTCATGTACGATGACCGCTCCGAGCGTGCAGGCGTGAAGTTTAATGATGCGGATCTGATGGGGCATCCCTGGCAGATCATTGTTGGTCCGCGCGGTGCCAAGGAAGGTAAGGTTGAACTGAAGCGCCGTGCAGACGGCGAGCGGTTCGAGCTGCCGGTGGCTGAAGCGCTGGCCAAGATCGGAGCAGTCTGATGTTTGGCCGCTTCGAGCGTATGGTGGCGGGGCGCTATCTGCGTGCCCGCCGTGGCGAACGCTTCGCCTCGATCATTGCAGTTTTCTCATTGGTCGGCATTGCGCTCGGGGTGGCCACGCTCATCATCGTCATGTCGGTGATGAACGGGTTCAAGGCTGATCTGATGGGGCGGATCCTTGGCTTGCACGGGGATCTCACCGTGTTTGGCTACGGGCGGCCTATCGAGGCCTATCAGAACGACGTCGAGGCTATTCGTTCTGTGCCGGGCGTGAAGTCAGTCATTCCCATGGCGCAGGGGACTGTACTTGTCGAAGCTGGTCGGTATTCGACTGGCGCAGAGGTTCAGGGTGTCGCCCAGCAGGACCTTCGGGATTGGCGTGCTCTGAGTAGTGGTGTCATCGCCGGCTCGATTGATCGTTTCACTGGAGACGACGCGGTTGCCATCGGGACGACGATGGCAGATCGTGCTGGCTTGACGATCGGCTCCCCCATTACGCTCCTGTCCCCGGATGGTCAGGCAACCGGATGGTCAGGCAACGCCGTTTGGCACAATGCCGCGTGTAAAAACATATCATGTGGCCGCGATCTTCGATGCCAACTGGAACGACTATAATTCAAACATTGTTCTGGTACCGCTTCCTGCTGCACAGAAATTTCTGATGCTTGGGAATGCCGTTTCCCTGATTCAGGTCTCGACCAACGATCCGTCGAACGTCCAGCCTACACGTCAGGCCATTGCGCAGCGCCTTGATGACCCACGTCTTCGGGTTCTGGACTGGACGCAGAGCGCAAACGGTTTTCTCGATGCCGTCACGGTCGAGCAGAACGTCATGTTCCTCATCCTGACGCTCATCATTCTGGTTGCGGCCTTCAATGTGATTTCGTCCCTCATCATGATGGTGAAGGATAAGACGCGCGATATCGCTGTGCTTCGTACGCTTGGTGCAAGCCGCGGCGCGATCATGCGAATCTTCCTGATGAATGGTGCATTTGTCGGGATTGTTGGAACCGCGGCAGGGTCGGCACTGGGTATCGCGTTTGCGCTCAATATTGAGCGTATCCGCCAGTGGCTCCAGTCTTTGACGGGAACCAATCTTTTCAATCCGGAAGTCTATTTTCTTGAGCGGCTGCCAGCCAAACTTGTCTGGTCGCAGGTTGGAGAGGTGATTGCCATGTCATTGGTGCTGTCGCTCTTGGCCACACTGTATCCGTCCTGGAGAGCTGCGCGGACTGATCCAATCGAGGCTCTGCGCCATGAGTGAAGCCCGCGTGACAGCCCTAAGGCTCGAAAATCTGGCCCGTCGTTTCAAATCTGGCGAAGAAACTCTGGAGATTCTCTCTGGAGCATCGCTCTCTCTTTATCCAGGCGAAATCGTAGCTCTTGTAGCGCCGAGCGGTACTGGTAAATCCACGCTGCTTCATTTGGCTGGCCTGCTTGAGGCGCCGACTGAAGGCGCAGTTTATATTGATGAAAAGCCAGTCAGTGGCCTGAGCGATACAGTGCGGACTGCTGTGCGCCGGGATCAGATTGGTTTCGTGTACCAGTTTCATCATCTTCTTGGTGAATTCACGGCTTGTGAGAACGTGATGCTGCCTCAGTTGGTGGCTGGCGTTTCTGCAAAAGCCGCAAAAGCGCGTGCAGAGGATCTGCTAGGTCGTTTTGGCCTGTCTCATCGCCTCAATTCCCTGCCTGGACGTCTTTCTGGTGGAGAGCAGCAGCGAACCGCGATTGCTCGTGCGCTTGCCAATCGTCCAAAGCTTCTTCTGGCGGATGAACCGACAGGCAATCTGGACATCGCGACTTCCGATCATGTTTTTGACGAACTCCTGCGTGTGGTGCGTGAGGAGGGCGTTGCAGCCCTTATCGCAACCCACAACAAGGAACTCGCAGCACGCATGGATCGCACGGTTACGTTGCGGGATGGAAAGCTCGTTCCTTTCTGAATTGCCCTGAACTGGCGAGAAGGGCGCTGTATCTGCTCGTCGGTCCTGATAGAATGATCGCATGTCTCATGCCGATTTCGTTCATCTTCGCAATCATTCCGCATACTCCCTGAGTCAGGGAGCCATTCGCATTGCAGATCTCGTCGGGCTCGCCACCAAAAATGCCATGCCTGCCGTTGCTTTGACGGATAGTGGCAATCTTTTCGGGGCGTTGGAATTTTCCCTCTACTGTCGCAATGCCGGTGTTCAACCTATCGTGGGCTGCCAGCTCTCCCTACCATCGCGTAGCACAAAACCTGGCGCGCCTTCCGAGCCGCTGGTGGTTCTGGCACGGAACGAAACGGGTCTTGCCAATCTGCAGATCCTGTCCTCGCATGGCTTCCTGAACGGTGATCCGGCTGACCCGACTGTTGCTGTAGATGTTCTGTGCCAGCATGCGGATGGTCTTTTTCTGCTCACCGGGGGTAATCGTGGGCCGATCAATCGCCTGATTTATGATGAACAGAAAGACGAGGCGGAAGTTCTTCTGCGCCGTTTGATGGAGGCATTTCCCCAGAACATTGCAGTCGAACTGAATCGTCTGGGTGAGGCTGGCGAGCGGGAAATTGAGAGTATTCTTGTGCCTTTGGCCGATAAGCTCGACATTCCTCTTGTCGCGACCAATGAATGCTTCTTTCCCACGCCGCAGATGCATGAAGCGCATGACGCGCTGATCTGTATCGCACAGGGGCGGACCATGGCGGAGGCTGACCGCTGGCATGTTTCACCGCAGGCATGGTTCAAGACGCCTGCCGAAATGCGTGAGCTTTTCAAGGATCTCCCGGAAGCCTGTGATAACACGCTGATTATTGCGCAGAAATGCGCTGTGGCCGCCTGTACCCGCAAGCCACTGCTGCCCATCTGTCCCAAGGTTCGCGAAGGTTCAACGGAAGAAGAAACGCTGCGAGCCATGGCGTGGGAAGGGCTGGAAAAGCGGCTTGAGGCGATCAATGCCGATGAAGATAAACGGAAAATCTATTCCGAACGTCTTCAGACGGAACTCGACATCATCGCGAAGATGGGATTCCCAGGTTACTTCCTGATCGTTGCCGACTTTATCCAATGGGCCAAGGCTCATGATATTCCCGTGGGGCCAGGACGTGGATCGGGCGCTGGATCACTGGTCGCTTACGCTCTGACCATTACCGATATCGATCCGCTTCCATTCGGGCTCCTGTTTGAGCGCTTCCTGAACCCGGAACGCGTCTCGATGCCTGACTTTGATATCGACTTCTGTCAGGATCGCCGTGACGAAGTGATCCGATATGTCCGCGAAGAGTACGGCGGCAGTCGCGTCGCTCAGATCATTACTTTTGGAAAGCTGCAAGCGAAGGCGGCTGTCCGGGATGTCGGGCGTGTGCTGGGTCTGCCTTACGGCATGGTTAATCGCGTTGCCGAGCTTATCCCGAACAATCCCGCGAAACCTGTTACGCTGGCGCAGGCGATCGAAGGAGAGCCGCGCCTGCAGGAAATGCGGGACAGTGATGAAGCCCTGAAGCGTCTTTTGGAAATCGCGCTCCAGCTTGAGGGGCTCTACCGCCATGCCTCAACCCATGCTGCGGGTGTGGTGATCGGGGATCGTGAACTGGTCGAACTTGTACCGCTCTATCGCGATCCGAAGAGCGATATGCTGGTTACCCAGTACAACATGAAGTTCGTTGAGCAGGCTGGGCTGGTGAAATTCGACTTCCTTGGCTTAACGACCCTGACAATTTTGAAAAGAGGTCTAGATTTCCTTAAAGAACAAGGTGTTATAGTCGATCTCTCACGTATTCCTCTGGATGACGCTAAGACCTTCGAAATGCTGGCCAAAGGGGATACGGCCGGTGTCTTCCAGTTCGAAGGCGCGGGTATGCGGGACATGCTCAAGCAGATGGCTGCCAGCCGTCTGGAAGATCTGATTGCAGGCGTGTCTCTGTATCGCCCGGGACCAATGGCCAACATTCCGGATTACTGCCGCCGCAAACATGGTGAACCATGGGAGCCGCCGCACGAAGAGATCCGTGACATCCTTGAAGAGACCTATGGCATCATGGTCTATCAGGAACAGGTCATGCAGATCGCCCAGAAGATGGCAGGCTACAGTCTGGGTGGCGCTGATCTTCTAAGACGCGCCATGGGCAAAAAGATCGCGTCCGAAATGGAGAAGCAGCGCGAGATCTTTACGGAAGGTGCAACAGCCAGAGGAATTCCTCAAGACAAAGCCGTCGAAGTCTTTGATCTTATGGCTCGTTTTGCTGATTATGGCTTCAACAAGTCTCACGCTGCGGCCTATGCGCTGGTTTCGTATCAAACAGCGTGGATGAAGGCGAACCATCCTGTAGCTTTCCTTGCGGGCTGCATGTCGCTCGCGCGGGAAAAGACAGATAAGTTGGCAGCCCTCTGTCAGGAAGCGCGGCGGATGAACATTAAAGTTCTCCCTGTCGACGTCAACAAGTCCATGGCAGATTTCTCGATCGAGACACTTGAGGATGGTCGTCAAGGAATTCGATACGCCCTATCCGCCATCAAGCGTGTTGGTGCAGCCGCAATGGACTCTGTCGTTGCCGCCCGCGGTAATAAGCCTTTCCAGGATCTAACGGATTTTGCAGAGCGTTGTGATCCCAAAAGCCTGAATAAGATACAGATAGAAAGTCTTGCAAAATCAGGGGCTTTCGACAGTCTTCTTAAGGATCGTCATACTGTTTTTTCGAGTGCAGACATTCTGTTACGTCGGGCGCAGTCGCGGGCTCAGGAGCAGCAGATGGGCCAGTCAGGATTGTTTGGCGGTAGCGGCCAGGATCGTGAGATTCTGCGGTTGAATGAAGGGCGTCCGTGGCCGGATTTCGAGCGCTTGTCGCTTGAGGCCTCGGCCATTGGCTTTCACATGAGTGCTCACCCGTTGGATGCTTATCGTACGGTTCTTAGAAGGCTTGGTGTCACACCCTCTAACGCTCTGGAAAATGCAGCAAAAACAGGCACTATGCGCGTTAAGATAGCGGGGTGCGTTGTTGATAAGAAAGAGCGTCCGACCCGCACTGGCAAAAAGATGGCCTGGGTCAATCTTTCGGACAGCGGTGGCGGGTGTGAAGTTACGCTTTTCGCGGAAACTCTGATTTCGTGCCGGGATCTTCTGGTGGCTGGACAGGCTATTCTGGTGACAGCAGAGCTTAAACTGGATGGAGATGCACTGCGGATTACGGCGCAAAGCGTCATGGATCTCGAAACCGCTGCTGCGGCTGAACGGTCTGAAATGCGCGTATGGCTGAAGCAGATGGATGCGCTTCCCACGCTTTCTGAAATGTTGGCGGAGATGCGGGGAGGACACGGGAAAGTTGTTTTCCTGCCCTCTCTCGAAGAAACAAGAGATGTGGAAATCGCCCTTCCAGGCACATATCGCGTCACACCACGTCTGGCTGAACGCCTACGGACTGTTCGGGGAGTCGAGAAGGCTGAACAGCGCTGATCTGGCGGAAAACCCTTGCAATCTGACCAAAGATCGGCCATATCGCGCTCGTCCGCTGGCATCCCTCGTGGGAGAAGGCGGTCAATCCGCACGCATGGCCCTGAGGTTTTCTGGTGTTCCGCAAGGGACGTCGCCATGCGGAGGTCCAACCAGATGCTAGGAATTTGAATCATGGCAATGCCAGAATTCACCATGCGCCAGCTGCTCGAAGCCGGTGTTCACTTCGGTCACCACACCCGTCGCTGGAACCCGGCCATGGCGCCGTACCTGTTCGGTGTTCGCAACCAGGTCCACATCATCGACCTGCAGCAGACGGTTCCGCTGCTCGACCGCGCTCTGAAGCTGGTCCGCGAGACGGTTGCCAACGGTGGCCGCGTTCTGTTCGTTGGCACGAAGCGCGCTGCTGCTGAGCACGTTGCTGAAGCTGCACAGCGTTGCGGTCAGTACTATGTGAACCATCGCTGGCTCGGCGGCATGCTGACGAACTGGAAGACCATCACGGGCTCCATCAAGCGTCTGCGCCAGATCGATGAAATGCTTGCTGGTGACACGGCTGGTCTGACGAAGAAGGAAGTTCTCGACATCACGCGTGACCGCGAGAAGCTCGAGCGTTCCCTCGGCGGCATCAAGGAAATGGGCGGCCTGCCTGACCTGATTTTCGTGATCGACACGAACAAGGAAAAGCTGGCTGTTGAAGAAGCCAACAAGCTGGGGATCCCGGTCATCGGCATTCTGGACAGCAACTCCAACCCGGCTGGCGTTACGTTCCCGATCCCGGGCAACGACGATGCAATCCGTGCGATCACGCTGTATTGCGACCTGATCTCCGGCGCAGTTCTGGACGGTATTTCCGCTGAACTGGCTGCTTCGGGTCATGACATCGGTGCTGAAGAAGAACTGCCGGCTGAGACGGCTGTTCTGGAAGCCGCTGAAGAGCAGGCTCCAGCCGCCAACTGAGACAGCGTGCCGTGTCATCATCTGAAGATGCGGTAACTGGAAGAAACATGCATGCGGTCGGGCGTTTACGCTCGGCCGCATGATCTTTTCGAGGGATAAGAGAACATGGCAGAAATCACCGCAGCCCTGGTTCGCGAACTGCGCGAGAAGACCGGCGCAGGCATGATGGATTGCAAGAAGGCTCTGACGGAAGCCGCTGCTGACATGGAAGCAGCCATCGACTGGCTTCGCACCAAGGGTCTGTCCCAGGCTGCCAAGAAGTCCGGTCGTACAACGGCTGAAGGTCTGGTTGGCGTTGTCTCCGGTCCGAACCGCGCCGCTATGGTTGAAGTCAACGCTGAGACGGACTTCGTTGGCCGTAACGAAGCATTCCAGGCTTTCGTTGAGCAGGTTGCTCAGGTTGCTCTGGAAGTTGGCGAAGATCTGGAAGCCATCAAGGCAGCCAAGGTTCCGTCCGGCCGTACGGTTGCTGACGAACTGACGCATCTGATCGCTACGATCGGCGAAAATATGTCGATCCGTCGCGCTCGCGTTCTGTCTGTTGAGTCCGGTGTTGTCGCCAGCTACGTCCACAGCGCACTGCGCCCGGGCATTGGCAAGATCGGCGTTCTCGCAGCTCTTCAGGCTCCGTCCGAGTCCGACGCTCTCCTGACGCTCGGCCGTCAGATTGGCATGCACGTTGCTGCAACCCGTCCGGCTGCTCTGGATGTTGCAAGCGTCGATCCGGAGTCTCTGGAGCGTGAGCGTACGGTTCTGATCGAGCAGGCCCGTGATTCCGGCAAGCCGGAAGCCATCATCGAGAAGATGGTCGAGGGTCGTATCCGCAAGTTCTACGAAGAAGTCGTTCTTCTGGAGCAGGTCTGGGTTCTCGATGGCGAAAGCCGCGTGGCCAAGGTTGTGGAAAAGTCTGGCGCGAAGCTGGTTGGCTTCGAGCGCTTCCAGCTTGGTGAAGGCATCGAGAAGGAAGAAAACGACTTCGCTGCCGAAGTGGCTGCCGCTGCTGGCACCAAGTAAGATCTTTTTCCATTTGACCAGGCAGGCTTGTCTGCCTGGTTGAAACTGAAAGAGATTGGAAACTCCCGCACGGTACTCGTGCGGGAGTTTTTCTGTTTTTGGTCTTTGTCGGGAGCATCGTGCTGTGATGGAGTGGGAAGCGGCTGCACTGGTCCTGTCTGTTCGTCCTTACGGAGAAGGCAGTGCTCTTGTTCATCTGCTGAGCGAAGAGCATGGCGTTTCACACGGAATGGTGCGCGGTGGCGGGTCCAGAAAACAGGCCCCTCTTTGGCAAACAGGTAATCTTGTTATGGCGCGCTGGCGTGCCAGACTGTCAGATCAGCTTGGTGCCATTACAGCTGAACCTGTTCAGAGTGTAGGGGCAAGACTGCTTGATCTTCCTCTTCAACTGGCCATGGTGAGTAGTGCGTGCGCTCTGGCGGATGGTGCTCTACCCCAAGGGGAAGCTCATCCCGAACTTTTCATGCGCCTGATCCGGCTTCTGACGTTGATAGGAATCGCGCCTAAGCCGCCTCCTATAGCGGCCTATCTGCGCTGGGAACGAGAATTACTGGGCGAACTGGGTTACGGACTGGATCTTTCTGCCTGTGCCGTCACCGGAGGGTGTGACAACCTGAATTTTGTCTCCCCAAAGTCCGGGCGCGCCGTGAGCGACGAGGGTGCTGGTGCCTGGCGCGACCGGCTGTTGGTGCTTCCTGCGTTTCTGGCCAATGAAACGGAAGAGGGTAGCCCCGAAGACTGGTTGGCAGGAATGACGCTGACCGGCCACTTTCTTTCACGGTGGGTTTTTGGCGTGCGGCACCAGCCCTTGCCTGCGGCGCGCGAAAGGCTATTCGAGCGTATTCGCAGGTTGGCTGGAAAAGATGAGGCTACCGAAGATCTCAATATCGAACCTGCACAGGACCCGGACGAACTCCGCTGACGACATCCGGGTCGGCAGTCCAGTTCCAGACGGACCAGTCCCATCCCGGATGCTGGTTAATTTCCGCTGTCATGCGCTGCTCATCATCGGCGGAAACAGGGTGGCTGAGTTGATAGGCATGATAGGCCACCATATTGCCCATATAGACGCACCCGCATGCGGTCGGGTCCGCATAGAGCATCACGGCGACATTGCCCTGCATGCGATAGGTCATGGTGTTCGGAGGCAGCAGGTTCATCATCTGCCATCGGGCTGTGGTATTAGCCTCATGGGCGACAAAGCCGTTGCGGGCCAGCGTGTCTTCTTCATGAAGGATCGGCCGGTATGGCGAACAGCCTGAAAGAAGAACGAGCGCAACGCTGGACAGGAGCGGGCGCCAGTGTCTAAGTCCTGCTGAGAAAAGGGGAAGTGCATGGGCGTTGATCTGGCGGGTCATATTGAGGATACCAAGCTCGCGGAGGCTCTGAGTGAGCGATATATTGCGTATGCGATGTCGACGATCATGTCGCGGTCCCTTCCGGATGTGCGTGATGGTCTCAAGCCGGTGCACCGGCGCCTCCTCTATGCGATGCAGCAGCTACGCCTTGATCCCACATCAGGGTTTAAAAAGTGTGCACGTGTCGTCGGTGACGTGATCGGTAAGTTTCACCCGCACGGTGATGCGTCCGTTTACGAAGCACTGGTGCGTCTGGCGCAGGATTTCGCCGTTCGGTATCCGCTCGTCGAAGGACAGGGCAATTTCGGCTCCATCGACGGCGATGGCGCAGCGGCCATGCGTTATACGGAAAGCCGCCTGACCGAGATCGCGCAGACGTTGCTGGACGGTATCAATGATGATGCCGTGGATTTCCGTCCGACGTACGATAACGAAGACCACGAACCTGTCGTCCTGCCAGGCACATTCCCGAACCTGCTGGCCAACGGAGCAGCTGGCATCGCTGTCGGCATGGCGACGAGTATTCCGCCTCATAATGCCGCGGAAATTTGTCGTGCGGCGAAGTATCTGATTGAAAAGCCTGATGCGACCGTCGCTGAACTGGTCGATTTCATTCCCGGTCCGGATTTCCCGACCGGCGGTATTCTGGTTGAAGATCGCGAGTCGATCATTCGTTCCTATGAAACCGGTCGTGGCAGCTTCAGGACGCGTGCGCGCTGGGAAGTGGAGCAGGGCAGGTTTGGAACCTGGTGTATCGTTGTCACGGAAATTCCCTATCAGGTTCAGAAGTCCCGTCTGATCGAACAGATCGCCGAGCTGATGGAGCAGCGTAAGCTGCCGCTGCTCGGAGACGTGCGGGATGAGAGCACGATGGATATCCGTCTGGTGCTGGAACCCAAGACCAAGGGGTGTGACCCTGAAGTCCTGATGGAGACGATGTTCCGCAATACAGCGCTGGAAAACCGCTTCAGCCTGAACATGAATGTTCTCGGCGGAGACCGCGTGCCGGGTGTGCTATCAATCAAGCAGGTCATTCAGGCCTGGCTGGCGCATGTCCATGAAGTGCTGGTGCGTCGGTCCAATCATCGTCTTGCGGCCGTTCTGCGTCGTCTGGAAATCCTGGATGGTTTTCTGGCGGTTTATCTTAATCTGGATGAAGTCATTCGCATCATCCGGGAAGAAGATGAGCCGAAGGTCAGCCTGATGAAGACGTTCAGCCTGACGGATATTCAGGCGGAAGCCGTTCTCAACATGCGTCTGCGCTCGTTGCGTCGGTTGGAAGAAATGGAGATCCGCAAGGAGCGGAATGCCCTTGCGGATGAGCGCAAGTCTCTTGAGACCCTTCTGGGATCTGAAAAGCGCCGCTGGACCCGGATTGGCAAGGATCTGGATGCAACGATCAAGAAGTTCGGAAGTGGCCCGCTGGGCGATCGACGGACGCAGATTGCACAGCCCCCTAAAGCTATCGATATTTCGGCAGCACTTGAAGTGGATCGCGAACCACTGACCATTCTTCTGTCTCGCGAGGGCTGGATCAGGGCCATGAAGGGACATGGGCTGGACCCACAGGGGCATCGCTTCAAAGAAGGGGACGAAGCCGGTCTCATGGCAGAATGTCAAAGCACGGATCGGATCTGTCTGATTGCCAGTGGAGGCAAGGCGTTCACGCTCAAAGCCGCGGATCTGCCCCGTGGACGTGGCTTTGGTCAGCCTGTTCGGACGCTTGTGGATATTGCACAGGAAGAGCGTGTGGTTGCGATGTTCCCTGTCATGGAAGACGGCAAGCGCCTGATCGCGTCTGAGAGTGGGCGTGGCATGATTGTTTCTGAAGCTGGGATCGTGGCGGAGAAGCGGACCGGTAAGCAGGTCTTCAACGTCAAGGAGGGCGAAAGCATCTTCGCCTGCATCCCGGCTGTTGGAACGCATGTGCTAGCTCTAGGACAAAACAAGCGTGCCCTGATCTTCCCAATGGAGCAGGTGCCGGAGATGAGCCGTGGATCGGGCGTCTCCTTCCAGAAGCTTGGAGAGAGCACACTGCGTGATCTCCGGGCTTTCACGCTTGAGGATGGACTTCTGTGGCAGGAGGGACAGCGCGTCCGCCCGGCTGCCGATCTGGCACCGCTGGAAGGGCGCCGTGGGGCGGTTGGGAAGGCTGCACCGCAATGGATGCTGCGCAAACCGAACTAATCCTTCAGGGGGATATAATCAGGGGGGTCCAGTGACCACCCTGAAAAATCTCGGCAGGCTGGAAGGTGGCTTTGTAAGCCATTTTCTGACTGCCAGGGACATAATACCCCAGATAGAGGTGAAGATGTCCGCGCTGTTTGGCTAGGTGGAGCAACCACAGAATCGAGAATGTTCCCCAGGACGCAGCAGGGGTCGTGGGGTCGTAAAAGGTGTACACGGCGGACAGCCCGTCCGACATGACATCGATAAGAGACACACAGACGAGTTGGTCTGCCGACGTGCGAAACTCTATGACAATGGTTTCGACTGGCGTGTTTGAGATCAGATCGGCGTAGTCCTGCCAGGACATATGGGCCATATCCCCATCTGTATGGCGGCTTTTCTGATACGCCTGAAACAGTGCAAACTGTTCCGGCGTTGGAATTGGCGCTGTGATGGCAGCCTTGACGTCCTGATGGCGTTTCCAGATGCGTTGCTGTGTGCGGGACGGCCGGAAAAGAGCCACAGGCAGGCGCATCGGTTTGCAGGCCCGGCAGTCCATGCAGACGGGGGCATAGGCAATCGTGTGGCTGCGTCTGAACCCGGCCTGGGAAAGAC
>NZ_JBYLUK010000004.1:0-123437 GCF_058107395.1 Gluconobacter sp. ESL1110 | reverse complement strand
TAAGGCAGGGTTCATCTGGTGCAGTTCCCAAAGAGGCGAACCGCGATTGGTCTATCGGTCACGACCCGAAAGGCGTCATGACCGATATTCCAGATGGTACCTGTCCTGCGACGCTTCAAGAGGCGCGCATGGAGGCAGACAAGCTTACTTGCGGGTACCGATACCAGCGAAGCGCTTGTTGAACTTGGCAACCTGGCCTCCAGTGTCGAGCATACGCTGCACACCCGTCCATGCCGGATGGGACTTCGGGTCAACGTCCAGACGCAGGGTGGCACCCGGCTCGCCATAGCAGGAGCGGGTCTTGTATTCGGTGCCATCGGTCATGATGACGGTGATTTCGTGGTAGTCGGGATGGATGCCGGATTTCATGAATTCTCTACTCCAGAAAGAAAGCTCCGATACCGACCGGAGCGAATCATGAGGCGCGTATAACGGAAAGTCCTACAGGATGAAAGCAGACTTTACGGGATCGCCTGAGTCCGTTTATTTCTGGGTTGATGCAGGCATAACTTTTCAGGCCTGCAACCGCGTCTCTGCGGCTCCCCCAAGAAAGGTTTTTTATGAGCGAAACGAAACACGCCCTGCACACTCCGGGCTGGGTCAGCGATTTCCAGAAATTCATCATGCGCGGCAATGTTCTGGACCTCGCCGTCGGCGTGATCATCGGTGCAGCGTTCACAACCATTGTGAACAGCGCCGTCAAGGACGTCCTGACGCCGTTCATCGGCCTTCTGACCGGCGGTGTTGACTTCTCTAACCTGTTCATCACCCTCAAAGGACCGGTTAAGGACACCCTTGAAGAAGCCCAGAAGGCTGGTGCTGTCACCGTCAATATCGGCGTATTCCTGAATGCCGTCATCCAGTTCCTGATCGTTGCGTTCTTCATCTTCTGGGTCGTGCGCCTCATCGGCAAGCTGCACCGTAAAGAAGAAGCTGCTCCAGCAGCTCCGCCAGCACCCACAAAGGAAGAAGTCCTTCTGACGGAAATTCGCGACATCCTCGCCAGCAAGGCGTCCTGATGTCTCGGCAGGCCTTTCCCGGAACGACCCTCATTCAAAGAATGAGCATTTTTGTTCTGATGACAGGCCTGCTTGCAGGATGCGCGGCACGCCCGATGGAAGGCGTGCCACCATCCCCAAACGCCCGCTTATATGCCTATCTCGTGGCTCACGGCATGGCGCGTGGAGCATTAATAGGGGGACGGATTACCGCCCAGAATGTTCCAAAGCTGATCTCTCTGGATCATGATGCTCAAAAAGCCGTTCTGAATGCGATGCGCCTTCAGACATCCTCGGGAAACCGGAAAGCAGACGCTGCAATCGCAGCACTCCTGACCAGCTTTTCGAGTTAAAAAGCCAGACATCACGAACAAAAAAACCGGCCCTTATGGAGCCGGTTTTTTTTGTCTCAAAATTCTGGAGAAAAGCTCATTCCGCTTCGGGAGTGGAGCCCCCCTTACGCAGACGCTTCTCCCCCATCAGCAGCAGGAGTGGCGCCGCAATGAAGATGGAAGAAGACGTTCCAACCACGATACCAAACAGCATGACAGTCGCAAAACCCGTCAGGGTACTGCCACCAAACAGCGCCAGAGGTAGAGCCGCCAGAAACACCGTCATGGACGTTCCAAGCGTACGGTTCAGCGTCTCATTGATGGAAAGATCCAGAAGCTCCCGCAGCGGCATCGTGCGATATTTGCGCAGATTTTCCCGGATGCGGTCATAAACCACGACCTTGTCATTGGTTGAATAACCAAGAATCGTCAGCAGGGCTGCCACCATAACCAGATCAAATTCGAAGCGCGTGATGGCCAGAAAACCAACCGTCTTCGTCAGATCAAGGATGAGCGTGATAACCGCACTAATAGCGAATTCACGCTCAAAGCGGATCCAGATATAGGCCAGAATCATCGCAAGACTGAAACCAAGCGCCAGCAGGCCATCCCGGAACAGTTCGGAAGACACGGAAGCACCAACGGCATCTGCCCGCAGAACCTGGGTTCCAGGCTCAGCAGCGGAAATGGCAGTCTTGACGTCATCCACAAGCTTCTGCGTCTGAGCCTCCCGGTCAACACCTTCAGGTGCATTGATCGAGATACGCACATCACGCGGAGAACCAAAAGCCTGCACGGCATCCGGATGGATACCTGCCTTTTCCAGAGCAGAGCGCAGTTTGCCAAAATCAGCCGCACCGGGCGTCTGAGCTTCGACAATGATGCCACCCCGGAAATCCAGACCAAGCTTCAAACCCGGCTGAAAGAACAGAATAACAGACGCAATGGAGAGAACCGCCGAAACGATAAGCCCCATGTGACGGCCACGCATGAAATTAATGCGCCGATCGTCACGGACAAAACGGAGTAGGGGACGTGACAGCATGACGTTCAGACCGGCAGTTCTTTGGGACGGGCAAGGGCATACCACCGCACGACAAGGAAGCGTGACAGCAGCAGGGTCGTAAAGAGGGTCGTCACGATACCGATCGTGATGGTCAGAGCGAAGTTTCGCACCGGCCCCGTACCGAACACGAACAGCATGACGTGAGCCAGAAACGCCGTGGCGTTACTATCCACGATCGTGCTGGTCGCGCGTTCGAACCCGGCCTGAAGAGCCTGCAACGGCCCACGACCACGCTTCACTTCCTCACGGATACGCTCGTTGATCAGGATGTTGGCATCAACCGCCATACCCAATGTTAGAAGCATGCCCGCCATACCCGGCAGCGTCAGCGTTGCCTGGAACAGCGAGAGGATCGCCACCATCAGGATCAGGTTCGCAAACAGGGCGATATCAGCATACAGACCAAAGCGTCCGTAGAAGAGCACCATGAACACAACAACCAGCAGGAAGCCCACACCCAGGCTGATGATACCGGCATGGATAGAGGCTGCACCAAGGCTCGGGCCAATCGTCCGCTGTTCAATGACGGCGAGCGGAGCGGGAAGGGCACCAGCACGCAGCAGAAGAGCAAGGTCAGACGCACTGTGCGCATCAAACCCACCCGTAATCTGGCCGCTTCCAGCCGTGATCGGGTTGATGATGTTCGGAGCCTCAATAACCTTGTTGTCCAGAACAATCGCAAAGCGTTTGCCGACATTCGCGCGGGTCGTATTCGCAAAAGCTGTCGCGCCAGCGCTGTTAAGCTGGAACGTCACAGCCCAACCACCGCTCTGCTGATCAATAACAGCACCAGCGTTCGTCAGATCCGTTCCATCAACATCGACATGATCCTGAACAGCAACCTGAGAGTGTGTGCTGATATCCTCAAGCATCGTTGAGCCGGGGCTTGCGACGCTGGGATTGGGCGCCAGCAGACGGAATGTCAGACGAGCAGTCGTTCCCAGAAGCGTCTTGATCCGCTCCGGATCACTCACGCCCGGCAGTTCCACGACAATCCGGTCATCACCTTCACGGGCAATACTCGGATCAATCGCACCCGTCGCATCAATACGACGACGCACGATCTCAATGGACTGAGCCACAGCATCGCGGGCACGGGCCAGCATGGCGTCATGCTGAAGCGTCAGAACAATGCGACCATTCGCTTCTGTGACATGGAACTCATCCGGCACAACAACCGGAAGATCCTGCATGGTCTTCAATGCTGCAGCACGCTCATCATCTGAACGCGGCGCAAAGCTGAGACTGGCCGTCTGATCGTCCTTCTGAAAATCCCGATAACCGAGAGATTTATCCAGAAGGGTCTGACGCGCCTGATCCTGCAGGGACTGCAAACGATCATGCTCAAGAGACTTCAGATCAAGCTGAAGAAGCAGGTATGACCCACCTCGAAGATCAAGGCCAAGATGGATCTGCCGCCAGGGCAGGGACGGCGTGGGGGCACGCATGAAATTGGGCAGACACAGCAGGAGGCCGATCAGGCAAACGCCTGCGACACCCAGCAGTCTGAGCCGGCTGTAATACATCATAACGGGTCGAGATGTCCTCGGCGGGTTTGGACGGTTCGAGTTTCTTGCGCGGGACCATGCCGCTTCCGCAATGCCGATGCAACCTTTCACCAACATTGTTCGCCCATTCCGGGCCTGACGCCTTTGCGAAGGCGCGGCGGGCTGGTAATCCTGTCACGCATGAACACTCGGCGACAGCTTCGGGTCGGCATCGTCGGTGCCGGCCATTTCGGGCGGTTTCACGCTCTCAAGTCAGCGGCAAATCCGGCTGAACATCTGGTGGCGCTCTTCGACCCTGACCCAGCCAGGGCGGCGTTGGTTGCCCGCGAAGCAAAATGCGCGATTGCCCCCACTTACGAAGCACTTTTGGCGGACGTCGAAGCCGTCATCATCGCAGCCCCAGCCGAGTATCACTTCAAACTCGCCAGCAAGGCGCTTGAAGCTGATCGTCATGTTCTGGTGGAAAAACCGATCGCAGCAACGCTGGATGAAGCATACCAATTGGCGGAAATTGCCGCGAGAACAGGGAAGGTTCTTCAGGTCGGCCACCTGCTTAGGTATTCTGCAGAACACAAAGCCATTACAGAACGGATCACAAAACCCCTCTACATCGAGGCCACCCGCATCGCGCCCTTCAAACCACGCGGCACAGACGTCTCAGTCATTCTAGACCTGATGATCCATGACCTAGATCTCGTTCTGGCGATTGTAGACAGCCCCATCGCCGCCATTGACGCTATTGGTGCCGCGGTTTCGAGCGAGCATGAAGACATTGCGAATGCACGTGTTCGCTTCGAAAACGGTTGCGTCGCTACAATTACCGCAAGCCGAATTTCCTTGAAAACAGAACGTCGTATGAGACTTTTCTCACAGGACGGATACCTGTCTGCTGACTTCATGGAGCGCAAACTGAGCTTTATCGGGCGCGAAAGTGGCCTGCCGCTTCCAGGTACCGGAGGGTTCCGGCGAGAAGCCATCAGTTGGAACGATCATGATAATCTGACCGTCGAACATCAGGCTTTTGCAACCTCATGCCTCGAAGGCACTCCGGTGCTCGTAGACGCACAGGCTGGCATCCGGGCGCTGGATGCCGCGATCCGCGTCACGGAAAGCATTCATGCCTCCCGCAAAACCATGGAGCTTTCAGGTCTTATCCCTGCGATGGATTAGACCTGAAATTACACTAATAACTCATTGAGATTGCAACTCTTCCTTCTTGACCTCCAGTTCCAGCCACTGCTCTTCAGCCTCTGTCAGAGCATTTTCTGCGGCCTGAAGAGCATCGCTGATTTTCGCAAATTTGGCAGGGTCGCGCGTGTAGAGAGCAGGATCGGCCAGAGCTTCTCTATACGTAACGATCTCTTTCTCCAGCTTGGCCATTTTTCCGGGAAGAAGGTCAAGTGCACGCTTGTCGTTATAACTGAGCTTTGTCTGCTTTTTTTCGGATTTTACGACATTTTTAGTCTCAGGATTAACGAACGACTTCTCGTCAACACTTCTCTCAGCGGGGGCTTCGCCACGTCGTTGAACAAGCATGTCAGAATACCCGCCTGCATACTCAATCCAATAACCACCTCCTTCTGACACCAGAACGGAACCCGCAACCCGATCCAGAAAATCACGGTCATGGCTAACAAGCAGAACCGTACCTGCATAATCAGCCAGCATCTCCTGCAACAGATCGAGCGTTTCCAGATCGAGATCGTTGGTAGGTTCATCCAGCACCATGAGACTGGAAGGTTTGGCCAAAGCGCACGCAAGAGCCAGACGGCCACGCTCTCCACCCGACAGCTTTCCAACGGGCGTACGAGCCTGCTCGGGCCGGAACATGAAGTCCTTCATGTATCCAATAACATGCCGCTTATCAGTCCCGACCTGAACCATATCGCCGCTTCCACCCGTCAGGGTATCAGAAAGCGTTTTAGCAGGATCCAGACTTTCACGCTGCTGATCCAGCGTCACCATGGCAACAGACGGTCCGATATAGACCGAACCTTCCTGAGGAGCCATTCGCCCCGTCAGCAGTCGGATAAGTGTCGTCTTACCAGCACCATTCGCCCCAACCAGCCCAAGCCGGTCCCCACGAAGTATCTTGAGATCAAGATTTTTGACGATCTGCCGATCATCATAAGACCACCCAAGATTCTCGGCGCCAATCGTGATTTTCCCCGCGCCATCAGCCTCGGTAGCAGCCATCCGGAGCGTACCAGTGCCGCGCGAAGCCATTTCCCGACGGTTGTTTCTCAATGTCGCGAGTTCAGCCACACGGCGCACGTTCCGCTTTCGCCGAGCTGTTACGCCATAGCGCATCCAGTCTTCTTCACGGGCGATCTGGCGATCCAGCTTGTGAGCATCGCGCTCTTCCTGCTCCAGAACCTCGTCTCGCCAGGTTTCGTAGCGAGAAAATCCTTGGTCCAGACGGCGCGTCTTACCCTGCTCAAGCCAGACAACACTGCGAGAAAGCGTCTCCAGAAGACGACGGTCATGACTGATGACAATCATGGCACAGCGGGACGCGGCCAGTTCTTTTTCGAGCCATGTAATTGTTGGCAGATCAAGATGGTTGGTCGGTTCATCCAAAAGCAACAGGTCCGGCTCAGCCGCCAGCGCCCGAGCAAGAGCACAACGACGCACTTCACCGCCTGAAAGCCGCTCGCACCCTTCGTCACCTGTCATGCCAAGTTCGGACAACATGGCGCGGGCACGATAATGCTCCGTATCGTCCAGACCGTCAGCGACATAATGAAATGTAGAAGGGTAGGCAGAGAGATCCGGCTCCTGGGCCAGATAATGGACCTTCACCCCCGGCTGAACGAAACGCGTTCCGTCGTCAGCGACGATATCACCCGCTGCTATTTTGAGGAGCGTGGATTTGCCCGAGCCGTTCCGCCCAACAAGGCAAATACGTTCTCCCGGCAGGACGCCAAGCTCCGCTCCATCAAGGAGCGGGCGCCCGCCAAGAGTGTAGGTAATATTCTGGAGAAGGAGGATGGGTGCCGACATGCCTCCTATGTGTCGCAGGAGACGTCAGCCCGCAAGGCTCCCAATTCCTGTTTTCAACTCAAACCGGCTCTACGCCACCTGTTACGGCCTGATACGTCGCAACAGCCAGAGCCAACGGCTCAAACGGCTTCGTAATCACAAAGGAAGGCTCGTGCGCTTCCCCGGTCAAAAGACGCTCGGGATAGGCCGTTACAAAAATAACAGGTGTTTCATGCGTTTTAAGGATACGACCGACAGCGTGCATACCGTCTCCACCGCCCCCCAGATTGATATCGGCAAGTATCAGGCCGGGTTTTGTCTCGGCGGCCAATTTGACCGCATCGGCCTCTGTATGAGCTACGCCAGCAATCTTGTGACCACATCGTTCAACGAGATCCTGAATATCCATCGCAATTATGGGCTCATCCTCAATGATCAGCACTGATGTCTGGGCAATCCCCTGCAAAGCCTGACGGGCAACTCCAAGTTCACTTGCTGCCTCGTCTTCAGAAATGGACAATGCACGCGCAGCAGAAGCCAGTGACTGCTCCTCCAGAGACGTCAGAAGCAACAAGGCTCTCTGGGTTAACGTCATACCGGCCTGCGAGGCAGACTTGTGAGAAAATTCCTGCACAAGCTTACCATAGAGAGCCAGTCGGGCAGGGAGATCTGCTTCTCCTTCAGCCAGTAAATCTTTCAGAGCGCTGGCAACCAGACGATCTCCCTGCGCCTGATCCCCGGCCAGCGCACGAGCAAAACGACGGGCATAAGGCAGCGCCGCGATAAGTTCCTGACGTGCCGTGTCAGTCATGGGTTCTTGGCCTCTTGCAGAATGGTCGCACGGAAACCTTATGAAGAGCTATCCGTTTGCGGCAATTGATTAATCATGACACGATCAGCATGATGCGACTAGTGTTCGTTATCCGGTCGCACCTCACATGTTCCTTTGGAAGGACAGTCCTCTGACAAACCCTGTTTCCGGCACGATACCGGCTCCACAGGAGAGAAGAGGGCCTTCCTTCCATCAGGAACTCCTCAAAACACTCCCCGACCTTCGCGGTTTTGCGCGTTTTTTAACCCGTGATGCGACGGCAGCGGATGATCTTGTGCAAGATACGGTCGTGCGGGCTCTCGCAGCCCAAACGCAGTTCGAAACAGGAACCACGCTCAAGGCGTGGCTGTTCACAATTCAGAGAAATGCCTTTTACGAGCAACGAAGGCGTTTTTCCCGCGAACAGGAAATCATGCAGGATTTCGAACTCGATATGCCCGTTTCTTCCGAAGCTCCTTCAATGCAAAGCGCAAGAGATGCCATCACAGATCTCGGGGAAATTCTTTGGAAACTGCCAGACCTTCTGCGGGAAGCCATCATTTTGGTCGGTGCGCAGGAGCTTTCATATGAAGATGCGGCCTGCATCTGCAATGTTCCTGCTGGCACCATGAAAGCAAGGGTGTCCCGCGCCAGAAGCCAGCTAGCGGCTCTAACAGCAACAGACAGTTCACTCGAAAATTAAGCGTAACTCATTGTTAAAAAACAATTTCCAAGAAAAATAGAAAAATTTTCCATCTGAATGCAACGATCCTGAAGTTCCGTTCATTGATCCCATGAAACAGGACGAAATCAGGAGTATTTCCCATGACGTTCCATGACCAGGTTATTGCCATTCTTCCGAAGCTTCGCGTTCAGGCCCTTTCCCTGACCCGCAACCGCGCAGCAGCAGAAGATCTGGTTCAGGATGCTGTGTGCAATGCTCTTGCCGCCCAGAACAGCTTTATACCCGGCACCAATTTTTCTGCCTGGATGCATCGTATCCTTCGCAATCGCTTCATCTCCGATCTGCGCAAACGCCGTGAGACGACAGATATCGACGATGTGCCAGCATCCAACTTTGCAAGCCCGGCCACACACGAAGACAGCCTTGCATTGAAAGACCTTTCTCTCGCTCTGTCGCGCCTTCCGGCTGATCAGAGGGAAGCGCTCGTTATGGTTGTTATTCAGGGTATGAGCTATGAAGCTCTGGCAGAAGCTACGGACTGCGCCGTTGGTACAGCAAAAAGTCGCGTTTTCCGCGCACGTCGTCAGCTTGAAGCATGGATGACGGGAGAAATGCCCAGCAACGACAAGCTCCGCGTCAAGGTAAAAGCGCTGCGTGAAGCGATTGATGCCCGGCATCGCGACGGCAAATCTGCGGATGATCTGTTTCTTTCCTGAGCTGATATGAACTTTTAGCCTTGCACGGACGTTAAAAAATCGTCCATTTCGGAATTAAGGCAATTGCGGCAGGTCTGCTGTATTTTGTAAACATTCCGTCGCTGCCTCATTCATCGGCTTCTGATAAGGTCGACCGATGGAAGGCAGCCCGCAGGGACAGAAGCGACTGTTCTCCTTTGTCACAGAGAGGCTCAGGACTATAAAATGACCGGAGGAGACAAGTCCCAATCCTCATCCGGAAAACCAAAAGTTGAAGAGAACGATTCTCCTTTTGGTATCTGGCTGAGCCGCGGACTTCATCAGCTCTTTGACGATGTTGCGAACGAACCCATTCCTGACGAGCTCCTCAAGCTTATCGAAGAAGACCGCAACAAGTGAAAAAATCTCTAGCCCGACCTGAGATATCGGGTCGGCGGTATCGGGTCGGCGGTCTCAAGGGGCCTGATCATTCCTTACCGCAGAATGATTTTTCGCAGTGTGAGAATGCTAGACACTGTCAGTGCCCGTGTCATGGCGCTCATTGTCGCAACGACTCTGCCACTGGCCACCATTGCGGGACTGCTTGCCTGGCATAATTATCAGGAAAATGTAGGGAATGCGCTTTCTCGCACCGAGAAAGACGCCCAAACCGCCCTCTCTGAACTATCCAGCGATATGGACCAGACCCATACCGCTCTGGATATGCTCGCAGAGGGAAACATCTCCCCTGACAATGCTCTCAGGGAATTTGCTCTCGTACAAACCATCTCCCAGCATCACTATTGTTCACTGGTTCTTACGGATGCAGACGGTCGCCCTGTCGTGGTTCTACCACCACCGTCATCTCAAGACCCGGCAATCTGCACTTCGAGCGAACTGCTTCCTATTCTTTATGACGGCGCTCATCGGCCCAATATTGGCGTAGACGTTCTGAAGGGCAAACGCGGCCCACAAACGCGGCCCACTCATCCGCTTCGTTGTCCCACTGATAAATCAGGGCGCCATTACCGGTTATATCGTAGCGGTACGAACGCTTGGATGGCAAAGAAGCCACCTACCAATGGGAGATGGCCGACTTCTTCTGGGCGTCAATGACAATGCCCGTCATCTTCTATTGATGGGGGATCAAGCGATCTTTTCGCTTTTCCCTGATCATCCCGACATCCCTGAACTTCCTGCAGCAGTTCACGGGCGCCTTAAAGCAGACTTTACAAGACATGCCTTGCACGATGCCTTTACGATCAAAGGCACGACTTATGTTCTTCAGAATGCATATGGCCCCGTCAGCCTCCTTGTCGCCACCGAGCGCACACATGAAGAAAGCAGAGCTCTTAATATCTTCCTTATTCGGGTGGGGTTAATTGCAGGACTGCTAGCACTGGAATTGATCGCCGTTGCCCTTGCCGCCCGGACCTTTCTTGTAGAGCCTCTGGAACGCCTTGCTCTTGCCGTCGCAGAATGGAGGAGGGGGGCCCCGTTTGACCCCCGGATCAACCGCTCGATCCCGCTGGAAATACGCCATCTTGAACGTGCGTTTCTCCGCGCAACACGTCGCCTGACGCGTCATGAGCAGGAACTGGAAAAATCCGCCCATCATCAGGATATGCTGATTCGGGAAATCCACCATCGCGTTAAAAACAATCTTCAGGTCATTGCGTCCCTGCTGAATCTACAGGCAAGTCGTATCCGTTCCCATGAAGCCCGCGAGGAATTCAGACTTGTGCGGGACAGGGTCAGAGCGCTCGCCACCCTTCATCGCTATCTTTATTCAGAGAATGGCTTATCGGCGCTCGACGTTCAGAGCTTCCTCGAAGAATTATGTTCCATCCTGTTCTCTGCTCACAACATGAATACGCAGACTCGTATTCGGCTGAAGCTGGACATTGAGCATGTTCTGATCTCACCGGATCAGGCAGTCCCGGTGGCACTGATTGTCACAGAAGTCGTCAGCAATGCTCTTCGGTATGCATTTCCTGGAAACCGATCAGGCGCTATCAGCATTTCGCTTCGTCGCGTCCCCAATCCTCCTCCGGAAAAAGAAGGGCTCGTTGAACTTGAACTTGGAGATAACGGGATTGGCCTGGACGCCGCCCGCGCCTCCGAGTCCCGCACGCGGCGCGAAGGCATAGGCATTCAGTTGATCCGTGGCTTTGCGCGACAAATCAACGCAGACCTGTTGATCAACAATGATGGTGGCACTTGGTATAATCTAAAGTTTGTTCCCGCTGATCCCGTGCCGACCGCGGTCGCCATCGCGCAGCAGGCAATCAACAGAAACGATTCGCCCATCTCGTAAGGCGTACCGGAGTTCCGACTCCTGAAAATGGGCATAAAAATCTAAATAAGCTGCAAGAAATGCGTCGAAGGCTGTCTTACAGCAATTTTGCGACCTATATGCAGGGATCATGAAGGCCGATAAAACAATCGCAAAAGCGTGGATCAAGGCGCAGGGACGAGCCAGCCGTTCCAGCACTTCCATCGTAGTGATCCTCGGACTGCTCTCGACCCTGCTGGGTCTTCTGCAGGCATGGGCTCTAGCCCGGACACTTGCTTCCATCCTGACATCCCACTCCGCCGGTGCAGCACCAGCGATCGGAATGTTTCTACTGGCCAGTCTGCTTCGAATAGGACTGGGTGTTATTCAGGAGGTCATGGCCTCACGCTCAAGCCTTGCTGCGCGTCGTCGGTTACGCTCGGAAATTCTTGCGCGTATCCTCGGGGAAGGACCCGCCCTTCTCCGCCGTCAACATAGCTCCGTCATCGCCTCAACCCTGGTCGATCGCGTAGAAGCTTTGGACGGGTATTTTGCACGCTGGCTGCCTGCTTCAGCCCTGTGGCTGGTTTCTCAATGGATCGTGGTTGCGGCTGTCTTTTGGCAAAATCATCAAGCTGGCATTCTTCTTGCGATCTGTTGCGCCACTCTGCCTGTTTTCCAGGCTATCTTCGGCATCGCTACAGCCGTCGCGTCCCGCAAGCAGTTTTTGGCCATGACCCGCCTTCAGACGCGATTTCTGGACCGCGTCAAAGGAATTGCAACCATTGTTCTGTCGGGGGGTACGGAGCGTGAGACACAGGCATTGGCCAACAGTGCCGATGATCTGCGTCTACGGACAATGAAAGTACTCCGCATCGCTTTCCTCGCATCTGCAACGACAGATGTGGCTATGGTTGTCGCTCTCGTACTGATTGTCATCACACAGAGCCATAGTCTCAGCAGTTCGACGCCGGAACTGACCCTGACCCGCGCTCTTTATGCAATCCTGTTGGTGCCAGAAGCGTTCGCGTCTTTCCGTGCTCTTTCTGCGGCTTATCAGGACAGAGCCCATGCGTCAGCCGCAGCAGAAGCCATGCATGCACTCGCTCCCATGCCGGAAGAAAGCCATGTTGTGGATTGTTCTGCCACAGACGCACCAGCCGGCCTGGCGATTATGACAGAAAACCTTTCTTTCGCATGGACCGAAGAACGCGGTCCCGTCATTCACGACGTCAGCTTTGACCTTCCCGCTGGTGAAACACTGATCCTGGAAGGCCCATCCGGATCAGGAAAATCAACGCTCCTTGAGCTGCTTCTTGGCTTTGTTGCCCCATCCGAAGGGTCGATCTTCCTCGGCAGCCAGAACATGGCCAACATGACGCCCCGTCAAATCTCTGCACAGATCAGCTGGATTGGACAGAAACCTGTTCTATTTGCTGGCACGATCAGGGAAAATATTCTCTTTGCCAAACCTGAAGCCTCTGATCAGGAACTAAATGCAGCGATTTCTGCTGCAGCGGTGGACCTTTATCTCTCCATGCTTCCGGAAGGACTTGAAACACGTATCGGTGAGGGAGGCTTCGGTCTCTCCGGGGGGCAGGCGCAGCGCATTGCCATCGCGCGGGCATTCCTCAAAAACGCACCGATCCTGCTTCTGGACGAACCTACGTCGCACCTTGACCCGATAACAGAAGCTGAAATTCTGGAAAGCCTTCACACATTGGCGCAGGGACGAACAGTTGTTCTCTGTACGCACTCCGCACAGGCTCGACAATTCCATGGACGACACCTCGTTCTGAACAAAGGGCACGCCATCTCCTACACGGAGGAAGCCGCATGAGCGCCTCTTTTCAGTCCGAGCATCCCCAAAATGGAACAGCTCTTTCCCGCGTCATCCAGATCTGGAAGCCAAATTATGGCCGCCTGATAACCGGTGGCATTATCGCAGAACTGGCTGTGTGCTCCGGCCTGCTTCTAATGGGACAGGCAGGAAGCCGCGTCGCCGCAGCGGCTGTCGGTGTCGCCGCTGGATCAATGCTGCTGCAGATCGCTGGCTCCTCCCAGATCGTTCTCCGTTATTTTGAACGGCTCTACACACACGACGCTATGTTCCGCGCACTGTCTGATCTGCGTGTGTGGTTTTACCGCCGATTGGCCGGAGGGGCAGCAGCAGGTCTCGGCTTCCAGAGGTCAGGTGATCTCCTGTCGCGGCTGGTGTCTGATGTGCAGACGCTGGACAATCTTTATCTTCGCATTCTCATTCCATTAGCAGCAGCCGTTCTGACGCTTCCGGTCGCAACTGTTGTCTGGCTGAAAGCGGGCCTATTACCTGGCCTGATCACAGGAGGATTTTTTGCCATTCTGGCATTCGTCCTGCCTTGGATCGCCGCACGCCTGTCCAGAAAATTCGGCCCCGACATTCTTCATGCAGATGCGGACCTCCGGGTAGCAGCCCTCGATCTCGCCTCCGGCTTACGGGAAGCAAGAGCTTTTGGCGCCGAAGACGTCCTGGCAAACACCGTAATACAGCGTCAGGATGCTCTATTTGCCGCGCAGCAGCGCCAGGCGCTTCGTATGGCACTGACAAACGGGCTGGCAGGTCTGATCGCAAAAGCTGGAATCGCGGTTATCCTGTGCGCCGTCGCTGGCCTGATCTTTCAGCAATCCGCACCAGTTGTCGGGATTGCAGCCCTTTTTGTCGCCATTACAGCTCTGGATGGCGTCACAGGCCTGTCCCGCGCAGGCCTCCTGTACGGACAGGTCTCACACGCGGCAGAACGTATCATGGAAGTGGCCGAGCGTGGCTCTCAGGTTCCTGAAGGAACAGCAGCCCTGCCGGCCCGTCATGACATCCGCGTAGAGAATGTGACCTTCCGCTGGACGCCCGACCGGGCACCCGTTTTCCAGGATCTGACACTCACCCTTCGTGAAGGGGAACGCGCTGCTCTGATTGGCCCTTCAGGCGCCGGAAAGTCGAGCCTTGCCGCATTGCTCCTCAAGGTCGTCGCCCCCGAAAAAGGCAAGATCCTTCTGGGCGGAACAGATATAGCAACACTTCAGAACGAAACCCTGCGTTCTCAGGTCGCATGGCTCTCCCAGTCCAGCCATCTTTTTGATGACACCATCCGCGATAATCTGCTTCTCGGTCGCACGGACCTCTCCGAAGATGCGCTGTGGGCCGCTCTGGAACAGGCGAAAATCGCAGATACGGTTCGGAGCCTTCCGGATGGTCTGGACACATGGATTGGCGAAAGTGGTTCCAAGCTTTCTGGCGGGCAGGGGCGACGTATTGCACTGGCCCGCGTCCTGCTTTCGGACGCTCCCGTGCTCATTCTGGACGAACCAGCCACCGGCCTGGACGCGGACACAGAAAAAGCCTTTCTGGAAACCCTCAACAATGTTGGAGAGGGTCGAAGCGTGCTACTGATCGCCCATCGCCTGACAGGCGTTGAGAAGCTGGACCGAATCTGGCGTCTCGAGAACGGACACGTTGTTTCAAGCGCAGGTTGACCAGCCTTTGCCGACAAGGCACCTAGAGGCCTCAATCCTTTCTTTCAGGACGTTACGCCATGGTTCGTATTTTTTCTTCCATCCGTCTTGCGGCTCCGGCTATCGTCCTGACCGCCGCCCTGGCTGGCTGTGCGGATCAGCCCTCCCGCGACAGCTATGTCGTGTTCTTTGACCGTGACTCTGTGACCCTGAGCCCTGTTGCCCAAGCTGTTGTCACGAAGGCTGCAACGGCTGCACGCAACGAAAACGCAAAGACCATCCGTGTGGCAGGTTCCGCCGGCATGAATGGCGACCCGGCAGTTCTGAAGGAACTGGCTGACAGCCGTGCACAGGCCGTCGCAACCCAGCTCGCCAATGACGGTGTAAACGGCGCGAAAATTGAAATCCGTCCAGAGCCGGAAACAACGATTGACGCCTCACACGTTGCGCTACGTCGCGTCTCCATCACCATCAATCCGGGCCAGTGATCCGGCGCTCGGAGTGACGGAGGGATCTCTGAACCCTACGCCCAGTCCGGGCCGTAATCCCGAACAGGTCCTGTCGGATGTGTTCGGGTTTTCCGGTTTCCGCGGCCTTCAGGGAGAAGCCGTAGAAACCGTTATGCGCGGTGAGGACGTTCTCGTTCTCATGCCGACCGGTGGCGGAAAAAGTCTCTGCTATCAGGTTCCAGCCCTGTGCCGAGATGGCATGGGCATCGTTGTTTCCCCCCTGATCGCCTTGATGGACGATCAGGTCGCAGGTCTTCGCCAGCTTGGTATTCGTGCAGCCGCTCTCCATTCGGAACTGGAGACGGAAGAGCGGGAAATTCTGCGCGACGATCTGCGGAACAACAAGATCGATATCCTCTACATTTCGCCCGAAAGGCTTCTTCAGCCCGGAACCGGCAATTTCCTGTCAAAGCGTCAGATTTCTCTGATCGCAATTGACGAAGCACACTGCGTCTCTGCTTGGGGACATGAATTTCGTCCCGAATATCGCGCTCTTGCGTCCTTGCCGGAACTTTTCCCCAATGTTCCCCGCATTGCTCTGACGGCCACGGCCGACCCCAGAACACGGGATGATATTCTCAATGTTCTGGGAATGCCCGACGCACGGGTTCTGATGGCCAGTTTCCACCGGCCTAACCTGTTTGTGGAAGCACGCCCCAAAGGTGGCGAGAGCAAGCAGCTGCTTGAAGCGCTGGAAAGCCATCGCACCGGAGCAGCTATCGTCTACTGTGGCAGCAGGAATAAGACCGAGCGCACCGCTACCATGCTGCGAGACAAGGGGCTGACGGCTCTTCCGTATCATGCGGGCCTGTCTCCCATAGAGAAGCGTGCAACCCTCATGCGCTTCCGCTCTGGTGAAGACATGGTGATCGTCGCCACAATTGCGTTTGGCATGGGGATTGACCGACCAGACGTCCGCTGCGTGATCCATCTGGATATGCCGTCTTCGCCGGAAGCCTATTACCAGCAGATTGGGCGGGCAGGGCGTGACGGAGAAAAGTCCGATACGCTTCTGCTGTATGGCGGTGAGGATATGGCGCGGGCTCGCCACTGGCTGGAACAGTCCAACGCTCCCGACAACGAGAAACGTGTCATGCAATCCCGGCTGGAAAGCATGATTGCTCTTACCGAAACCACAGGATGCCGAACACAGGCTCTCCTGGCCTGTTTTGGTGAAAATCTGTCAGAGCCCTGTGGACATTGCGACAACTGCATCACGCCTGTCTCCACCTTCGATGGGACAGAGGCGGCCCAGAAAGTCCTGTCCGCGATTTACCGTACCGGTCAGCGTCTTGGAGCCGTTCAGCTGACCAACGTACTTCGAGGCAAGACGAACGAAACCATCGAACGCCACGCCTATCAGCATTTATCCGTCTTCGGGATCGGGAAGGATCAGACGGAAAACTGGTGGCGAGCGGTTGTCAGACAGTTGATTGCCCGGGGTGCCATCCGCACCCATGGCGAACATGGTAGTCTGGCCCTTCAAACAGACATCGCACGCCCGATCCTGCGCGGAGACGAGAGAATTCGGCTGCGTCAGGATACGCGCCAGAGCCTGATCGCCCGCACACCGTCCAGCAATCAGGAAAACGAGAGTCTGTCGGCTGAAGAAAAAACCGTGTTCGATGCACTGCGTCAGTGGAGACTTTCAGAAGCCCGGGAGCAGGAAATCCCGCCTTACGTCATCTTCCACGACTCTGTTCTACGGGACATCGCCCGGGAGCATCCGGTGAGCCATCAGGAGCTTGCCAGCATCAAAGGCGTCGGAACATCCAAGCTCGACCGATATGGCGAATCGGTTCTGGCAGTCATCAAGGAAATCTCGGCCAAAATCATGGCCTGAGATTTCCCGGAGGTGATTATACGGGCTTAACCGTAAACCCGATCGTAATGCTGTCCCCATCGAGGAACTGGAAGGTAAACGGAATTTTCTCTCCCTGCTGCAAAGGCTTTGTGATGCCGCCGCACAGCAGGTGATACCCTGAAGGTGGGAAAATCATTTCCGAATTATGGGGAAGGGACAGATGGGAAAACAGATCATTCGTTCCCTGAGTCTGTTCCTGATTGGTGTGGTGTGCAGTGATGCTGGAGCAGACCGGAGAGGACACCCCTTTCAGCAGATGATCCGCACCATCGTCATTGCGAATCGTGAAATAGCCGCTGGCGGATGACGTATTGTGTGACGAGGGCGAGAGCGTTCCATCCAGAACAACGATTTTCTGGCGGTTATGCTGGGCAGCAGGAAGCGCCCCGGCATCCTGGGCAAAGCCCGGAACCGCAGAAAACGACAACAGGACAGCAAAAGCGGCAGATACCCGTTTCAACGACAGTCTCCTAAGAACAGACAGGCCCGTTTGGGTCGGAACGTATGATCCGGTAAACTGCCTCCAATTCCCCGGCCACCACAAGGCCCGAACAATCAGGACCGTCCATGCGTTGCCCTTTCTGCGGACATGAAGACACTCAGGTGAAGGACAGCCGGTCCAGCGAAGACGGAACGGCCATTCGCCGTCGTCGCGTCTGTTCCGCCTGCACCCAGCGCTTCACGACCGTTGAGCGCGTTCAGCTCCGGGAACTGACTGTCATCAAGGCCGATGGTCGCCGCGCCCCGTTTGATCGGGACAAGCTCGCACGTTCCATTCGCGTGGCACTGCGCAAGCGCCCGGTTGAGGAGGAACGTCAGGAACGGCTGGTCAACGGACTGGTCCGCCAGCTTGAAGCCTCCGGGGAACAGGATATTTCTTCACATCGTATCGGCGAACTTGCCATGGATGCATTGCGTGAGGTGGACGGTGTGGCTTATGTCCGCTTCGCCAGCGTCTATCGCGACTTCCGTGAAGTCGAGGCTTTCTCGAAGATCCTCGCCGACATGAACCCCATTCCCGGGGACGCACACGCGTCCCTGCCGACCAAAGACTCCCAGGAGACACCATGACCGCATCCGACGCGCCCACGAGCCACCCGACGCGCCGCAGCCGGACAATCGCCCGCGTTGCCGCTGTTCAGGCCCTGTTCCAGTGCGAACAGTCTGGCGACAATGCGGAAACCGTTCTCAACCAGTTCCTCCGCCACCGCCGTGTCAGCCCGACAGCCTCGTTCGAAGACGGCCACATCCCCGACGCCGACCTGACTCTGATGCAGGAAATCGTCCGTGGCGTCACGCTGAAGCAGGACAAGGTTGACCACACACTGAGCGATCTTCTTCCAGAGCAGTGGCCAATTTCCCGCCTTGATCCCGTTCTTCGCGGCCTCCTGCGCGCCGCTGTTTTTGAGATTACCGAAACAGACACTCCAGACCGCATCGTCATCAACGAGTATCTGGACGTCGCCCATGGCTTCTTCTTCGGTGACGAACCCAAGATGGTAAATGGTATTCTGGATACCCTGAGTCGTCGCGGTGAAGGCAACGCCTGATCCATGTCGGGCGAATTCAGTTTCATCGCCCGACACTTCCGGCCCCTCGCAGGCCCGGAAAGCCTTGACCTTCGAGACGACTGCGCCCTGATTTCCTGCCCTCCAGGGCAGGAACTGGCCATTTCAACCGACACAATGGTCGAGAACGTCCATTTCCTGTCGGATGATCCGCCGGAAACGCTCGGACGAAAGCTCCTGCGCTGCAATCTGTCAGATATCGCAGCCATGGGAGCAACGCCCTACGCCTACACCCTGAACGTCACCATTCCCCGAAACTCACGTTACAACGATAGTTGGTTCGGCGCCTTTGTAGCCGGGCTATCAGAGGATCAGGCCCGATACAGCGTGACACTTCTCGGAGGTGACACAACCTCCACATCCGGACCTCTGGTCCTCTCGGCTACGGTGTTTGGACGTTTGCACAAGGGAACTGCGCTGCGGCGAAATGGCGCCATACCGGGCGACAGCTTATGGGTCACAGGCACGATAGGAGACGCCGCTCTCGGCTTGTTGGCACTTCAGGGGGAAATTTCTGACCCGTCAGGATTTCTGGCTGATCGCTATCGGTTACCGCAACCAAGAACAGGATTGATCCTAAACGGAATCGTGCACGCCGCAATGGATATTTCAGACGGGCTTATCCAAGACTGCCAACATATTGCTGAGGAATCTGCAGTGGCCATTGATGTTCTGGCTGAGGCCGTGCCAGCGTCATCAGAAGCAAAGTCGTTGGGACCGGAGTGGTTGGAGCAACGGCTGACAGGGGGGGATGATTACGAACTGCTCCTAGCCTGTGCACCTGAGCAGGAAAACGCCCTGATTGAAATCTGTCAGAAAGCCCACACACCCATAACAAGAATAGGCTCTGTGCATTCAGGGAAGGGTGTGCGTTCTTTGGATCGAAACGGGCAGGTCATCCAGTTTCTGAAAGGCGGCTGGCAGCACTTCTGAATGCTACCAGCGCCTGTGGCGCTTCAGCCTTCGATCGCACGCTCATAAAGGCGATACCGCTTGTAAGGATGCGGCACGACGGCTTCTGCAAGATTCTTCATCCGCGTATCGGATTCCTGAATCCACCCAAGCTCGACCCATTTGTAGGGAAGAGACTGACCACGACGGAGCAGCTCTGAAATCGCCAGAGATGGCAGCAGAGACCCGAGCATGGTCCCGTGCAGCTTGCGGGTTACCCCCAACAGGATCACGCGCGCAGAGTGGAACCGATGTAGCCCAAGGCGAACACCAAGCTTCACCCAGCCCAACGGTGAAGGATCACCGCCCAAATCGCCAGCAATATCGTAGAGATTTGGAACGACCAGAGCCATGGCAACAGGCTCTCCATCCTGATCGATCTGTACATAATGCTCAGGCCGTAGCAGCGGCTTGAGTTGATCGATCATAGCCTTCATTTCATAGTCCTGAAGAGGCACAAAGTTGTACTTCCCGCTCCAGGCATCATTGTAAAGGGTCCGCAGAACCTCTCCCTGAGCCGCAATCTGCTTCTTGGAGAGGCGAGTCAGGGAAATTGACCCAAGACGTCCTTCGCCAATCGTAAGGTCACCAGGGACCCGGAAAATCAACTCGCTATCGTCCGTCAGATCCAGTTTGTAACTCAGCAGGTCTTCCGTGCGCTCATAACCTGCGGCTTCCACGAGCTGACCAAGCAGCTTGGGGTGCCACGGCATCGCAATCATCAGGGGCTGATCCTGCCCCTCGATCATAAGACCGGACTCACCATTTCCGCTCAGTGTCACAGGACCACGAACGCGCTCCATACCCTGCAACCGCAGCCAGTGCCGTGCGGCATCCAGCAAAGCAGCCACAACAGACGCTTCCGGTACAGCATCCAGCGCCCCGAAGGACCCAATTTTCTCGCCCCAGAACTCGATTGCACGATGATCTACAATTGCAGCAATTCGTCCTACCGGGACGTTACCACGCCATGCCAGAAAGTAACGGATGCTGGAGTGACGAAAAATCGCCGCTTTACGGGGGTTAAGGAGATCGTTCTGTTCCAGATCCAGAGAAGGAACAAATCCCGCCATTCCCGCGTAAATACGACGGGGCAGGGTGATGAAGAGCTTCAGATGTGCCCGCGTCGTAACTGGACGGACTACTAGATCATCTTGCGGAGCGGGCGATGTCATAGGGTCGGGCCTTGCACCTCTGGTTGGAAAACAGGTTCCGGAATAAAGGGTAGCGTGCTGTTCAGACACGGGGTCGCATCTTCTGGCACGGGAAGGCTATACCTTTCCACCACCAATCCGACCATGACTTTCAATATATGGATCTTTCTTCCATGACATCGACACCGCCCAACCGGCCCGGTCTTCAATCCCGCATCCTGATCACCGGGGCCTCAAGCGGCATCGGAGAAGCCCTTGCACTTCATTATGCGCGGGCTGGTACACATCTTGTTCTATGGGGACGTAATCAGACGCGTCTAGATCGTGTCGCAGCACAGGCGGCCAAACACGGGGCAACAACAGAAACTCTGGCGCTGGACCTCTGCGACCCTGAGGCAGCCCTTGAAGCCCTTCGCAAGGCCGATGATACCACTCCAGTCGATATTCTCATTCTCGCTGCGGGCCTGGGCGACATCCGGCCGGAAGGTGAACTCACGGAACTTCCCGAGCAGGTAAAGACAATCTCTCTGGTCAACTTCACGACGCCCGTCACACTGGCGACCGAAATGGCCCGGAGAATGATCACACGGGGAGGAGGGAACATTGCCCTGATAGGCTCTGTAGCGGCATTTCATGATCTGCCCATTGCTACGGCCTATAGCGGCTCCAAAGCAGGCCTGGCCCGGTTCAGCACCGCCCTTCACGCAGCTATGACCCCGCATAACGTCCATATCACGCTAGTCTCTCCCGGCTATGTGGACACACCGATGAGCCAGCGCCTGGAAGGCGCGCGACCTTTCCTCGTTTCCTCCCGAAAAGCCGCCCGCATGATCGCCCGTGCGATCGGCCAGGGCAGGGCCCATCTCCTGTTCCCATGGCCATTTGCACTTGCTCGACTACTGGAAATGCTGGTGCCGCGTCCCATCGCTCATCGCCTGCTGCGCTCTGCAGAAGTGCGACAGAGTGCGTCAAATTAGGAAAAGCAGTATCTCGTTAACTTGACGTCATGCAGCCGGTAAGCGACTGCTTCCACATTGAACCCGCCAGACAGGCCAGAGGAAAGTTGTCATGAGGGAAATCGTTGCAGTCGACATCGGGGGCACCCATGCCCGTTTCGCGATTGCAAGCATCGAGGACGGGAAGGTCATTGAGCTGGGAGAAGCCGTCACCCTGAAATGCGCCGAACACGCCAGTCTCGCGCTTGCATGGGAGGCTTTTGGTCGTTCTCTTGACCGACCAATGCCTAAAGAAGCAGGAATTGCCGTCGCCTGTCCGGTCACAGGCGAAATCCTGAAGATGACCAACAATCCATGGATCATCCATCCGTCCCAACTCGCTCAGCGGCTGCATCTGGACAATTTTGTTCTTGTGAACGATTTCGGTGCTGTCGCTCACGCAGTCGCGCAGGTTGATTCTTCCTTCATGCAGCATCTCTGCGGACCGAATATCGATCTCCCCCCCCAAGGCGCCATTACAATCGTTGGTCCCGGTACAGGACTTGGCGCTGCGTGTCTTCTTCGACGCGGCTCAAAGTATTTTGTCATGGAGACAGAAGGTGGCCATTTGGACTACCCGCCGCTCGACGATGTAGAAGACCGAATTCTGAAGGCTCTGCGTCAACGCTTCCGCCGCGTCTCGGCCGAACGCATTGTGTCCGGGCCAGGTCTGACAAATCTTTATGAAGTGATTGCCGAGCAGCAGGGCCTACCCATTACCCTGCGGGACAACAAGACCCTCTGGCAAAATGCAATGGAAGGCTCAGACACGATTGCCGCTGCCGCTCTCGAACGATTCTGCCTTAGCCTTGGTGCCATTTCTGGTGATCTGGCTCTCGCGCACGGTGCACAGGGCGTAGTGATTGCGGGCGGTCTGGGGTTACGTCTCGCCGGCATTCTTGGAGAGTCCGGATTTGCGGAGCGTTTCGTCGCCAAGGGCCGATTTGAGGCCATGATGAGCGAAATGCCCGTCAAGATCATCACACATCCGCAGCCCGGCCTATTCGGGGCAGCAGCAGCCTATGCAGAAGCTCACTCCTAACGGGGTGAGCAAAACATCCAGATTTTCAAGGGGATAGAAAAGGTCTCCTGGAGGTCCGGGCGGGAATCGAACCCACATTCGCGGATTTGCAGTCCGCTACATCACCATTCTGCCACCGGACCTCGGGGAGACAGGCGCTGTATCGTCTTTCAGAAGCTTTTGGTCAAGAGAGATATTTCAATCAGGAAGATGATTTTTCTTCTTGGAATGAACAGGCTATTAAGATCTGATTCACGAAACGCTGCGATACAGTGTTCAGACGGCAGGATATCTCATGACTTCAGGACGCAACGGCGCAAAGACAATCACTGGTCCTCTCGGACTAGGTCTTCTGACCTTCCTCCTGAGCGGCACCGCTCTTGCTCAGAAATATGACGGGAGCGGCTCGCCAAATTTTGTCCCCCATACGTTGCAGGAAGCCCTTTCCACCGCCTATCTGACCAATCCTACCCTCAGAGAAGAACGTGCGCGCCTTCGCGCAACGGACGAGCAAGTTCCAACAGCCATGGCTGGATGGCACCCCACAATCCAGACGACCATGAATCTGAGCTACTATAATGGTCAGACAAATTACGCTGCTACGGGTGGCTCCCTAGGCAGCAACAACCGCTATCAAACTCCCGGTTACAGCGGTGGCGTCAACATTGCGCAGCCTCTGTATCAGGGCGGAAAAACCCTCGCCAGCATTCATGCAGCGACCAATCAGGTCATGGCGGAACGCGCTAAACTGATCGCAACAGAACAGGAAGTGTTCACCAATGTCGTGAGTGCTTATGTGGGCGTCATTGAAGACGAACAACTCCTTCAATTGGCCATCAACAATGAGCACGTTCTTCAGCAACAGCTTCAGGCTACGGAAGAGCGTTTTCATGTTGGCGAGATCACCCGCACGGATGTCGCGCAGGCGCAAGCCGCTCTGGCAAGTGCGACTGCACAACGGCAGCAGGCAGAAGGTACTCTTCAGAGTGCTCAAGCCACATATCTGCAGATCGTCGGAATTGCAGCAGCCCCTAATCTTGAACCGCCCCAGCCGCTCAATCTGCCGGTAAAAAGCGAGAAAGAAGCGGTTGCACTTGCGGTTCAGAACAACCCCAGTGTCGTCAATGCCCTCTTTGCGGAAGCGCAGCAAAAAGACAACGTTTCTGTTCAGATCTCGGCCATCATGCCGAAGGTCTCAGCGGAACTGAACTATCAACACTCCGTCAACCAAGGGTACAGCCGGTCCCTGACAGACAATAAATACGGTGTCATTGCCTTCCAGATTCCCCTGTATCAAGGTGGATCTGAATATGCCGCCATTCGGGGAGCGCGCCAGCAAACGCAGGCTGCGCACAGGGAAGTCGATGTGCAACGCCGACAGGCTCTCCAAAAAGCTGCGGCAAGCTGGCAGCAGATGGTAGCCTACAAGCAGTCCATCGCCAGCGACCGGGTTGCCATTTCAGCAAACGTGATTGCACTGGACGGTGTGGAACGACAGGCCCTTGTCGGTACCAGTACAACCCTTGCCGTCTTGCAACAGCAACAGACCCTTCTCTCCGCACAGCAGGCTCTGGTGCAGCATCTCTCCAGTCTGGTGTTGTCGTCCTACTCTGTAGCGGCATCCATTGGCCGGCTGACTGCCTCAGATCTGAAGCTTGGCGTCCCCCTCTATGATGAAAAAGCTTATTACAACGCCGTCAGGAACAAGCTGTGGGGAACAAGCGATTACGCCATCAACCAGCCCGGGCGTTAAAAACTTTCCTGTCAGCCACGGATAATTCTGCAGCCCATGACCTCCTCAGCGCAATCGCCCCCACAAACGGGTCGGGATGACGAAACAATTGAAACCGTTCTCCGCTCGATCCGTCAGATCCTGCATGACGATACAATGAATAAGGATAAGAAGGGTCAGCTTATGACATCGCCCACACCTCAAGATGAGCTTACCCTCGATCCCTCCATGATGGTTTCAGCTCCGCTCACGTCCTCATCGCCCGAGCAGAAGGAAGCTGAGAATACCTCGGCAGATGATCTCATGGGAGCACAGACCATCGCCGCGGCTGAGCATTCTCTGAAAGATCTTCAGACAGCCTTCAGTGTATCCGGAAACAAGGCCATTCCTTCGGATACCGTCATCAGCAATGGCAGCGGCATGACGATTGAGGATATGGTAAGAACCGAAGTTAGGGCGATGGTCCGGACCTGGATGGACGCCCATCTCCCGTCTCTGGTAGAAATCCTCGTCCGTGCCGAGATCGCGCGCCTTCGCCCCAACAGCTGAAAAGCTCGCATCTTTCTTTCACTTTGACAGCCTTCGCTGACCTCTCTGGATTATCATGCTCGAAAAAAGTTTTGTTCCCGCCGAACACGAAACCTCCCTTTACGAAAACTGGGAGAAAAGCGGGGCTTTCCGTGCCGACCCAAACGCATCAGGCACACCTTTTTCGATCATGTTTCCACCCCCGAATGTCACGGGAACTCTTCATCTCGGTCATGCCCTGACCTTCACCCTTCAGGACATCCTGATCCGCTGGAAGCGACAGGAAGGGTTTAATGTCCTCTGGCAGCCAGGAACCGACCATGCGGGTATCGCCACCCAGATGGTTGTCGAGCGCGCCTTGGATAAGGAAGGCATCAGCCGGACAGCTTTAGGGCGTGAAGGTTTTCTGGGGCGTGTCTGGGACTGGAAGCAGCAGTCTGGCGGTGAAATCGTTCAGCAGCTTCGGAAACTCGGAGCCTCTGCCGACTGGGAGCGTGAGCGATTCACGATGGATGAAGGCCTGTCGAAGGCAGTTCGCAAGGTCTTTGTGCAGCTTCATCAGGAAGGCATCATCTACCGTGATCGCCGCCTAGTAAACTGGGACCCCAACTTCCGTTCAGCAATTTCGGATCTGGAAGTTGAAAACCGCGAGACCAACGGGTCGATGTGGTACATTCGCTATCCGCTTGAGGATGGTCGCGCCATTACTGTGGCGACCACGCGTCCAGAAACGATGCTGGCAGACGTCGCCGTTGCCGTTCATCCTGAGGATGAGCGTTATATGGATATGATCGGGAAATTTGTCACGCTCCCCTTAACAGGCCGCCGCATTCCTGTTGTTGCGGACCTGTATTCCGATCCGGAAAAAGGGACAGGCGCGGTCAAAATCACGCCAGCCCATGATTTCAATGACTTCGAAGTCGGGAAGCGCCATGATCTGCCCGCACCGACCATGCTCGATGAAACTGCCTGCATCTGGCTTGAAGAAATACGCAATGAATTGCAGGACATTGACGGTCTCGCATCCGTAGAGTTTGTAAATTCTCTGGCTGGATTAAGCCGGGAAGAGGGACGCAAGCGCATCGTCTCGGAACTTGAGCGCCTGGAATGGCTTGAAAAAATCGAGCCTCATAAGCTTCAGGTCCCATATGCCGAGCGCGGTGGCGCTATCGTCGAGCCGCGCCTTACACTCCAGTGGTACTGCGATGCCCAGAAGCTGTCTGGCCCGGCCGTAGACGCCGTCGAAAGTGGTAAAATCGTTTTTGAGCCTCGTCAGTGGCAGAATACGTTCTTCGCTTGGATGCGGGATCTTCAGCCATGGTGTATCAGTCGCCAGCTTTGGTGGGGCCATCGCATTCCGGCCTGGTACGCACCAGATGGCAGTGTTTTCGTTGCAGAAAACGAGGCTGAAGCACAGGCACAAGCAGGCGCTGATGTTGTCCTGACACAGGACGAAGACGTTCTGGATACGTGGTTCAGTTCTGGTCTTTGGCCGTTCACGACCCTTGGCTGGCCCGATAAAACGCCGGAACTTGCCCGCTACTATCCGACAAGCGTCCTGGTGACGGGTTTTGATATCATTTTCTTCTGGGTTGCCAGAATGATGATGATGGGCCTGCATTTCATGGACGACGTGCCATTCCGAACGGTTCTGATTCATGGCCTCGTCAGGGACGAAAAAGGCCAGAAAATGTCCAAGTCCAAAGGCAATGGCCTTGATCCTCTGGACCTGATTTCTGAGTTTGGCGCTGATGCGACCCGTCTGGCAATCTGTGCAGGAACCGGCCCAGGCCGAGACATCAAGTTGGGCAGAAAACGCGTCGAGGAACATCGTGCGTTTGTCACCAAACTCTGGAATGCCGCGCGTTTCCTTGAGATGAACGGTGCCGTGCCGGTAGCAGACTTTGATCCCGCCAAGGTTCAAGGCAGCCTTGGCCGCTGGCTTCTGACGGAAGCCAATGCAGCAATTGCCGAAGCACAGCAGGCTTTGTCAGCCTATCGCTTCGATGAATATGCGAACGCCTGCTACCGCTTCGTCTGGAGTTGCTTCTGTGACTGGTTCGTTGAATTTTCAAAGCCGGTCTTTGCCGCTGAAAACGACGAAACAACAGAGCTCCGAGCAGTCAGCGCCCATGTTCTTGGTCTGATTCTTCGTCTGATGCAGCCCGTGATACCATTTGTCACGGCAACGCTTTGGGAGCAGCTCGGCTATATCGGGGACTTCACAGCCATCCGCTGGCCGGAAGCTATGGTGGTTCAGGAAGCAGATGAGGCGCGGACGGAACTCGACTGGGTTGTCCGTCTCATCGGTGAAATTCGAACCGTTCGTTCGGAAATGAATATTCCGCCGTCCCAGAAGGCTCCTTTGATTTTCCGTGATGTCTCACCGAAAAATCTGGCCCGTGCCAAAACCTGGGAAGAAGCAATCGGTCGCATGGCACGCGTTTCAGAAGTGGACGTTCTGGTGGGTGACATTCCTCGCAATGCAGCCCAGATCGTTCTGGACGAAGCAACAATTTTTATTCCGCTGGAAGGCCTTATTGATCTCGATGCGGAGCGTGCGCGTCTTGCAAAAGAGATCAGCAAGAACGAAGGTGAAATTGTTAAGGTCCGCCGCAAACTGGACAACGCCGATTTTGTTGCACGTGCCAAGCCTGAAGTGGTTGACGAAAACCGTCAGCGCCTCGAAATTTTCGAGCACGATCTTGAACGCCTCAAAGCCGCTCTGGCACGGCTTGGCTAAAACCTGGCACCTTGCTGCATACCTTTCTCTGACGTTAGGCACAGCTCAGGTGCCTAACGTCAGAGCAGCGGAACTGCCGGTTGGACCCAGCCTCCAGAAAGCTGTTCTGTTTGGTCAAAGCGTGAGTATGGTGGCCTTCCGGCCGCCATACTGTCAGTTGCGCGCCATCCTGCTCGTCATGGCTGCGAAAGATCGTGACAGCTGGGCTTACCGGAATGATAGCATTCCTCTTTCCCGCGCAGTCTGCGGGGTTATTTTTGCTCCGAATCTCCCTGAAAAAGAATTTCCGACCTGGCAATACCAGCGTGGCGGGTTTCCGATCCGCAACAACGAGCTACCTGCTGCGTCTCTGATTAAGCCGATGGAGCAATGGGCGTGGCAGGAGACCGGCCTTCCTCAGCTTCCCATCATTCTGATCGGTCACTCTGCAGGTGCCCAGTTTCTGGACCGTGTCGCAGCTTATGCTCCTGCTGATGAGGCAGAAGTCATCATCATGAACCCCGCCACCTACGTCGAGCCTGAAACGGACAGCCCCGTGCCCTATGGCTTTAATGGCTGGCCTGAGACTATTCAGCAGACCTCTCTTAAACATTACCTGTCTGAGCACCTGACCATTCTTCTGGGGTCAGATGATGTGGAAACCACTCTCGGGGCAGGACGCATCGCGCAGGCCATGGGGCAGGGGCGCAATCGTCTGGAGCGGGGGCAATGGGCTTTTGCACAGGCCCGGGAACAGGCTTACCGACTAAACGTTCCCTTCAACTGGAATATCGATATTGTTCCCAATACGGGTCATGACGGACAGAAAATGCTGGCCTCTCCCGAATTGAGAGAGGCCGTTGAACGGGCGATCAGCCGCGTGTCTTCACAATGATCTGGGACAGATCACGAACAGCGCCATTGGCCGCACTGGTCGTCATGGCGGCATACGCTTGCAGAGCACGGGAGACGTAGCGCGTCCGGTTCGGCTTCCAGGCCAGTTCACCACGGTTGTGCATGGCTTCACGACGGCTAGAAAGCTCTGCATCCGAAACATCCAGATGCATACCCCGGTTCGGGATATCGATCACGATACGATCGCCATCTTCCACCAATCCAATCAAACCGCCTTCCGCAGCTTCTGGAGAAACATGCCCGATGGACAGCCCAGAGCTGCCACCGGAAAAGCGACCATCCGTGATGAGGGCACAAACTTCGGCCAGGCCTTTGGATTTCAGATAGCTGGTCGGATACAGCATCTCCTGCATCCCCGGGCCACCGCGCGGACCTTCATAACGAATGACCACAACATCTCCGGCGACGATTTTGTTACCCAGAATAGCGGCAACAGCATCATCCTGACTTTCAAAAACACGGGCAACACCCGTAAACGTTAGAATATCCTTTGCGACGCTGGCCGTCTTCACAATGGCACCATCCTCGGCAAGGTTGCCGTACAGAACAGCCAGTCCACCATCCTGTGAAAAGGCATTTGGCCTGTTGCGCAGAACACCCGCATCTCGGTCCAGATCCAGCTCGTGATAGCGGCTCGCCTGCGAGAAGGCATGAACAGTACGCACACCGCCCGGAGCGGCGCTGAACATGTGACGGGCTTCTTCATCCCCGTTTACGATGTCCCATTTCTGCAGGGCATCGGCCATGGTGAGCGCATGAACAGTCGGAACTGATGTTTTAATCAGTCCAGCTCGATCCAGTTCACCCAAAATTGCCGGGATACCGCCAGCGCGATGCACATCTTCCATGTGCACGTCAGCCTTAGCTGGTGCCACCTTGCACAGATGCGGAACCTTGCGGGACAGACGATCGATATCCGCCATATGGAAATCGACTTCGCCTTCACGCGCTGCGGCCAACAGGTGTAGAACAGTGTTCGTGGAGCCGCCCATGGCAATATCAAGCGTCATGGCATTTTCAAACGCACTTCGCGTCGCGATGCTGCGCGGCAGAACGGAAGCATCGTCCTGCTCATACCAGCGACGTGCCAATTCCACAGAAAGACGGCCAGCGCGCAGGAACAGATCACGACGATCCGCATGCGTGGCCAGCAGGGAACCATTACCCGGCAAAGCAAGACCCAGGGCTTCCACGAGGCAGTTCATGGAATTGGCCGTAAACATGCCGGAGCATGATCCACAAGTTGGGCAGGCAGAGCGCTCGATCTGTTCGGATTCACTATCCGACACATTCGGGTTGGCAGCTGCAACCATGGAATCCACGAGGTCCAGTTTGCGCTCGATGCCCGGACCGTTGAGCTTTCCGGCTTCCATCGGGCCACCGGAAACGAACACGACAGGAATGTTCAGGCGCAGAGCCGCCATCAGCATGCCAGGCGTGATCTTGTCACAGTTGCTGATGCATACGATGGCATCGGCGCAGTGCGCGTTGACCATATACTCGACGGAGTCAGCAATCAGCTCACGCGAGGGCAGGGAATAGAGCATGCCGCCATGGCCCATCGCGATGCCGTCATCAACGGCGATCGTATTGAATTCCTTGGCGACGCCCCCAGCTTCTTCAATAGCGGACGCCACAAGAGACCCCATGTCTTTCAGATGGACATGGCCCGGCACGAACTGGGTAAAGGAGTTCGCAATCGCGATAATAGGCTTTCCGAAATCCCCATCTGTCATTCCCGTTGCGCGCCAGAGGGCACGCGCGCCAGCCATGTTGCGGCCATGGGTTGTGGTACGGGAACGATAGGCAGGCATCAGAATAGAACTTTCATATCAGAAGGAGCCATGCTCCATAGCGAATCAAACAAAAAAAGACCAGCACAGGAAAGATATGAAAAGCATTCTTTCCCGCTCTTGCTAGATGGGAACACACGAGGCCAAAATCCATTCAAAGATCAGGAGCCTTTTGTGAAACGTTATCTTCTCAGCCTTGGAACGGCTCTTTCCCTTGTCTGTAGTCCCGTCGCACTGGCGGCTCCAGCATCTGCTGGACCGGCCGTGACGCCAGACATGATCCAGACCGGAAATGACATTCCAGCTCATGCCGCCCTGCCAACTGATCAGCAGGATTACATCAAGCGTGACGTCATGATTCCCATGCGGGATGGCGTGAAGCTCCATACCGTGATTGTCATCCCCAAGGGAGCAAAAAACGCACCGATCCTGCTCACGCGGACACCGTATCATGCCAGTGAACGCCTGAACCGCATTCCCAACGCGCCAACCATGCGTGAGATCTGCCCTCAGGGCGATGGTGTTTTTGTTGAGGAAGGCTATATCCGCGTCTTTCAGGATATCCGTGGAAAATACGGATCTGAAGGCGACTACATCATGACGCGCCCTCCGATGGGCCCGCTCAACCCGACCAAGACAGACGACACCACCGATGCGTGGGACACGATCGACTGGCTCGTGAAAAATCTTCACGAAAGCAATGGTCGCGTTGGCATGACCGGCTCTTCTTATGAAGGCTGGACCGTCGTGATGGCACTCTTGGACCCGCATCCAGCCCTTAAAGTTGCCGCCCCAGAAAGCCCGATGGTGGATGGCTGGATGGGTGACGACTGGTTCCATTACGGTGCCTTCCGCCAGCCGGGTCTCGACTACTTTACCGAGCAGATGAGCGAAACCGGTGGAGGACGATCCATTCCTCGGCAGGATGCTGACGATTACACCAACTTCCTGCGTGCCGGTTCAACTGGAGCCTTCGCAACCAAAGCGGGTCTTGATCAATATCCCTGGTGGAATCGCCTGAAAGCGCACCCAGCCTATGATGCGTTCTGGCAGGAACAGGCTCTGGATCAGATTATCGTCCGCAAGCCTCTGAAAGTCCCGACAATCTGGGAGCAGGGACTGTGGGATCAGGAAGACATGTGGGGCGCGATCCATTCCTGGATGGCCCTCAGAGCTCATCACACACAAGTCCCCAACGTTCTCGTAATGGGGCCATGGCGGCATAGTGGCGTCAACTATGATGGTTCTATGCTTGGCCCGCTACACTTCAACGGTGACACCGCACTGTGGTATCGCTCCAATGTCATGCGCCCGTTCTTTGATCACTATCTGAAAGATGCCGCTGATCCACATTTTGATGAAGCGATCATTTACAATACAGGCGAGAATCAATGGGATCATTTCCGCAACTGGCTCGGGGAGTGTGATACGACCTGCCTGCTGCGAGGCGAGCGCCTGTACCTTCAGCCCGATCATGGTCTGTCTTTCAAACGGACGCTTCCAGGAACGGATGCTTATATCTCCGACCCGTCTCATCCGGTTCCGTTCATGCCGCGACCTTACATTGCCGGCGATCCGCGCTGGAAACCCTGGCTTGTGACAGATCAGCGTTTTGCAGAAAGCCGTCCCGATGTTCTGACGTACGAGACACCCGTTCTTGATGCGCCTGTACGCGTCTCCGGCGTCCCAACCGCAGATATCTTTGCATCCACAACAGGCACAGATGCAGACTGGATCGTAAAGATCATCGACGTTCAGCCCGGCGTTACACCGGACCGGCCAGAGATGGGCGGATACGAACTCCCGATTTCCATGGATATCTTCCGTGGCCGTTACCGCAATGACTTCGCCCACCCATCTGCCATTCCGGCAGGGCAGGTTCAGGAATACAAATTCACGCTGCCCGCCGTGAACCACGTGTTCCAGAAGGGTCATCGCATCATGGTCCAGATCCAGTCGAGCTGGTTCCCGCTCTATGATCGAAACCCGCAGACCTATGTGCAGAATATCTTCGATGCCAAGCCATCGGATTACCACACCGCCACCCAGACCATTCACCGTGGTGGGAACACAGCCAGCGCCGTCTGGCTGCCTGTCGTGAAATAAGGAAAGCGCCTCCCTATATGGGGAGGCTCACCTCCCTCAGGAGACCCCGCTCATGAGTACACACTCTTCCATTCTTCTTGGCTCAGGCTGCTTCTGGTGCGTAGAAGCCGTTTTTACCGGTCTACGCGGCATCATTTCGGCTGATCCGGGATACGCAGGGGGCCATGTGGACACTCCGTCCTACGAAGCCGTCTGCACAGGGAATACCGGTCACGCAGAAGTCGTGAAGGTCGTTTTCGACCCTCAGGAAATTTCCCTGCACGATATTCTGCGCGTCTTTTTCACGACCCATGACCCGACGCAGCTTAACCGCCAAGGTAATGACATCGGCACACAGTACCGGTCTGTCATTTTCGGAGACGCAGAGCAACAGCGCGTTGCCAAAGCCGTAAAAGACGAAATCACTACGGAGCAGATCTGGCCCGCACCGATTGTCACAACCATCGAAGGTCCCGCCCATTTCTGGCGCGCAGAGGAAAAGCACCTCGATTATTTTGCTCGCAACCCGGAGACCGCTTACTGCGCAGCGGTTGTCGCTCCCAAGGTCGCCAAGGCCCGCAAGCTATACCGCGATCGACTGAAAAACCCAGCCTGAGGCCTTACTCTTCGGTTTCCAGATGAAAGCGGTCTGACTCTTCATCGTAATCGAAGAGTTCCGCATACCGTGCCCAGCCGATCGCTGTTGTCAGCGTCTGTTGGGCATAGTCGGGAGACATGCTTTCTTCCAGCGCCTTTCGAAAACGATTGGCATCCACAACATGGTTGGACCGCTCATCAAGCGTACTGCGGATGGCACGGAGCAACGGCAGATAGTGCAATAGAGCGGTACGCATAATGTCGCGCCGCGCATCTGCGTCCCCTTCGACGAACAGACGTCCTTCATCCGTCAGAAGAATGTCGCCGTCCTCAAGCTCCGCCAGTTCCAGAAGCTGCAGCGATTCACCGAGCGACAGCAGATCGTCAAGTGTCATCTGAAGACGCTGCGCCAGTTCGGGAAGGTCCGCACGGCCGGACAGAGGCGCGCCATTCAGCACCTCCATCAGCCCGACAAGAACTTCGACCGGAAGATCAGGCAACACAATGGAGAGCGGTGGCAAAGCCGCAGGAGACAGACCGACTGTTGTCTCGGCCTCAGAAACGATCGGGGCTCGGCGTGTCATCAAAGTATAGATCTGATCCACAAACCGACGAAAATCCGCATCCTCACGGTTTCTGGGGTGCGGGAAGGGGACATTGATTTCGTGGGTCACGCGCCCGGGACTGGAAGAAAAAATCAGAATCCGGTCACACATCAGCACCGCTTCTTCAATACCATGGGTCGCCAGCAGCATGGCATGAAGGGAAGACAGCCTCTTTTCTGCCCAGAGTTCAATCAGGTCCGTGCGAAGGTTTTCAGCACTCAGAACATCGAGAGCCGAGAAAGGCTCATCAAGCAGAAGCAGAGACGGCTGTAATGCGAGCGCTCGTGCAAGAGACGCACGCTGACTCAACGCCTCCGACAGTTCCTTGGGATAAGCGTTTTCGTATCCCTCCAGCCCCATGACCGCAATCGCCGCACTGGCCTGACTCTCACGATCCGCCCGCGACAGACGACGCGCCTCAAGCCCGAGAAGAACATTCTGCCGCAGGGTCAACCAGGGAAAGAGCGCTCCGGACTGAAAAACCGTAGCAACACCATCGAGCGGCCCGTTAACTGGCTTTCCCTGCCAGAAAACCTTTCCTTCCACAGGCGGCATCAATCCGGACATCACACGCAGAAGAGATGATTTGCCTGAACCAGAACGCCCAAGGAGGCCAAGAATTTCTCCGGCACGGACATCAAAGCTCACCTGATCGAAAACGACGAGATCAGCATTGCTGTCTTTCAGATAGGTCTGACGACAATTCTGGAGACTGAGCAGGGTTCGGGTCATTGGATCGCGTATTTCTGAGCGGCATGAACCGCAAGGGGCTGAAGAACGAGACGGTCCAGCAGCATGGACAAAAGTGTGAGAAGCATGAGAACACCAACCTGAGCCGCAATCTGCCCCTGAAGCATATCAGCCAGCAGCGTTGCCCCCAGACCAGTGTCTGACGGCACAAATGCTTCCGCAATCATGACAGCGTCCCAGATGGGGACGGCCGCCAGCAGAAGTCCGCCACACAGGTCAGGAGCCACGGCGGGAAGGATCAGCCGCTTCCAGAGCAGAACGCCTTTGAGGCGCAGACCTCGCGCCACCTGACGGAAAGGTCCCGGAATAGCCTGCATGGCATCCAGAACCGTCCCACCCGTCAACCAGTGCGCGCCCACGAACAGCAGGACTGCTGCAGGGATAATCTCGAGCTTACGGAAAAGAGGATACAGCAGAACAGCCGGGAACAGTGCACCCGCAAGTACAAATAGTCTTGCAAATCGGAAGACGCGCTCGCTTGCATCAAAAAAGAACAGGGCCAGGGGCAGCCAGAGCAACCCGCACAGCACCAGTGCGCCACAGACATGCGAAAGCGTAAGAAGACTCTCGAGCAGATCATAGGGCAGGCGGTCTGTCAGGTGGCTTTTCGCGACTGCCAAACCCAGAAGGACAAGGGATGCCAGAGGCACAAGCCAGTCCGGCACAGGAACAGAGACAGAGGACAGCGCAGGCACATGCCGGCGCACTCGACCCACACGCCAGTTTCCAATCCCTCCAATCAGCCTGTGCAGCCCGACACTGCATCCATTCAGGATCGCAGACTCACGCCAGAACTGAAGAACCCAAGATCTTCCACGATTTTTCTGGGGTTGCGGACCATCCAGCCTGTAGCGCTGTGCCCACCCCATCATCGGGCGTGTCAGGCACTGATCGACGATCAGGATGAGCAGGACGGCCAGGCTACCGGCCGCCAGAAACCAAGAAGCGTGATGCGTTTCGAGGCCAATCAAAGCCTGCGCTCCCAAACCGCCGACATCATGACGCATCAGGAGCGTCGCAAGGCCTTCCACACACAAGAGGCGGAACCATAAACCCGGCATGGCCTGAGACGCACGAAACGTTACAAGAGGAATGGCAACCGGCATCTGCAAACGCCAGAAATGCTGCCATCCCGTCATGTGAAGACCTGTTGCAACTTCGTTCAATTCAGGCGGAAGCGTTTCTTCAGCATCCAGAATGGCAGTCAGGACACGCCAGATCATGTTGAAAGCCGCCACACTCACGATAACGGCGACAGGTGGTAGGGCCAACGCCAGAAGTCCCACCAACCCCAGTCCGGGAATGGATCGCGCTACGGACAGCGCAGGCACCAGCAATCGACGAAAGCGGGGAAACTGGCGGGACAAACCGGCCAGAGCCAGAGAGACGGCAACGACCGTGACCAGCGCCAGAAACGCATGCAAAAGCGTGAATAAAAACTCTTGCCAGACTGAAGCCGCGGGCCTCTCTGGCAAGAGTACAGAAGCAGGCACCCAGACTGCCTTCTTCACAAGAAAAAGACAGAGGGCAGTCCCGGCAAACAGGATCGAAAGTTCAATGCCGCTCATGCGCTGTCGCCAGCGATGCATGACACGGATGGGCATGGCCAGAGGGCTGCCCGTCATGATGACTGTTGTCCTCCCGGTTTCAGAGAAACCGAGAGTAAGGAAGGTTCTTCCGGAGGCTCAAGTGTTTTCTGCATATCTCAGGAGGTCTTAGTGGCCGGTACTGCCAAAACCACCTGCGCCACGTTCCGTTTCATCCAGAGACGGAACTTCCTGCCACCGTAGTCTGAACACAGGAGCCAGCACCCCCTGAGCAATCCGTGTGCCACGCTCGATCGTGAAAGGTTCCGTCCCGGCATTCATGACAATGATGCCAATCTCGCCACGGTAGTCTTCATCGATTGTCCCAGGAGAATTCGGCAGCGTAATGCCATGCTTCAGAGCCAGACCAGACCGCGGGCGTATCTGAAGCTCATAAGCTGAGGGCAGGGCGATACACAGACCCGTCGGGACAAGCGCACGACCGCCTGGTTCAATCGTCACTGGGACTGAAATAGCCGCAACAAAGTCGAAGCCAGCGGCTCCAGATGTGGCATAGGATGGAAGAGAAAGCCCTTCCGCATGAGGAAGACGCGTAATGCGGACATCAATCAGATCGGTCGTCATGACGCTTCTCTTATCCCGGATTTTCAGGCGGTTGAAGACTCGAAGGTTTTAGAAATCCGCTCTGCCAGCTTTCCTGCCACTGCGGATTTATCCATCTCCGGCCATTCTTCTATGCCATTACCGTCAATCAGGCTGACAAGATTCCGATCTGCCCCGAAAACCCCACGCCGAACATCATTGGCCACCAACCAGTCACAGCCCTTACGCTGACGCTTGGCGAGCGCATTTTCCAGAACGTTATCTGTTTCTGCCGCAAAGCCGACAACCAGCTGAGGACGTCTGGCATGATGGCACAGCGTTGCGAGAATATCCGGGTTCTCAACAAGAGTGAGAGTTGGCGGGCCATCGCCCGTCTTCTTGATCTTGCTTCCCGACGGAACGCTGGCGCGCCAGTCACTGACAGCAGCCGTACACACCGCGATGTCTGCGGGAAGCGCCACCTCACAAGCCGCCAGCATTTCCTCGGCAGTCTGGACCTTTACGCAGGCCACACCATCCGGAGCAGGAATCGAGACTGGGCCTGTGACAAGTGTAACTGTCGCCCCAAGATTCGCGAGAGCTTCTGCAATGGCATACCCCTGCTTGCCGGACGAATGATTGGATATGAACCGAACAGGATCGAGAGGTTCGACAGTGGGCCCAGCCGTCACTAGGGCATGGCGGCCAACCAAAGACCGATCCGGCGTCAGAGCAACTACAATCGCATCCCGCAGGACATCAGGCTGGCTCAGGCGTCCCGGCCCGAACTCACCGCAGGCCATACTGCCCTCATCCGGCCCAACCACCTGCACGCCACGTTGCCGAAGAAGTGTGAGATTAGCCTGCGTTGCCGGATGCTCCCACATGCGCACATTCATCGCAGGAGCAAGCAGGATGGGGGTCGTCGTCGCCAGAAGCAGCGTCGTTGCCAGATCATCTGCAAGACCGTGCGCCATGCGGGCCATGAGATTGGCCGTAGCCGGACAGACCACGACGAGATCCGCGCTTCTCGCAAGCGCAATATGGCCGATTTCGCTTTCCTGCGTGGGGGCAAAAAGCGCGTCATGCACGCGCTCCCCAGACAGGGCCTCCAGACTGAGAGGTGTAATGAACGCCTTGGCCGCGTCTGTCATGACCGGGGTGACGGCAATGTCCTCAGCTTTCAGAAGGCGCACGAGTTCGAGCGCCCGATAAGCTGCAATGCCTCCACCAACAATCAGCAGAACACGACACATGAATTACAGACGCCAGCCGGAATGAATGGCCGCGATTCCACCAGAGAGATTGCGATACTGCACGCGCTCCAGACCAGCATCACGCATCATCTGAGCAAGCGTCTCCTGATCCGGGAACATGCGGATGCTTTCCGCAAGATACTGATAACTGTCCGCATCCTTGGCGATCAGTTGCCCCATCTTCGGCAGAACCTTGAAAGACCACGTATCATAAACAGGTGACAGCGCAGCAATCTCAACGCGGGAAAACTCAAGACAGAAGAAACGCCCCCCCGGCTTCAGCACACGACGCGCTTCGCGCAGAACAGCATCCTTGTCTGTGCAGTTCCGCAGACCAAAAGCAATGGTCACACGATCAACGGAGCAGTCAGGCAGGGGAATCGTTTCCGCATCGACGACGCAGACTTCGATCTGGCCAATCAGCCCCGCCTTGATGGCGCGGTCACGGCCGACGGACAGCATGGCGGAGTTGATGTCTGACAGGATGGCCGGACCACCACCGGAGCGCAGCCAGCCAAACGTAATGTCACCCGTTCCGCCAGCCAGATCCAGCAGCTTCATGTTCGGGCGCGCGCCAAGCATCCCCACAAAAATCCGCTTCCAGATCCGGTGAATGCCTAGCGACATGACATCGTTCATGATGTCATATTTGCCAGCGACGCTCTCAAACACCTCCCTGACCATGGTCTTCTTCTGGTTCCGCGGGACATTGCGGTAACCAAAATCCGTGGTGTCTCCGGTCTGCTCGGAAGACGGGAAGGGCGGGACGTTGTGTTCAGCGCTATCGGTCATGGGGCAATCGATATATCTTTGTGTCCAGTCATGCCAGAGCTTCCAGAAGTCGAAACCGTCATGCGTGGGTTCCGCACCGCCTTCGAAGGGCAGCGGATCCGTCACGTTACCGTCAACCGCCCTGACCTCAGATGGCCATTTCCCTTGGATCTCCGGGAAAGGCTGGAAGGACAGGACGTGCTCTCCTTTCATCGCCGCGCAAAGTATATTCTCATGCGCGTCGGGAGCGGCACGAGTATGATGCTGCATCTCGGAATGTCCGGCCGATTGCTCCTCGGCCAATCCGGCATGAACACGACTCCGTCCAAACATGAGCATCTGGTTCTGGAAACGGAGAACGGCGCCCGCGCGGGCCTCGTGGATCCGCGGCGATTTGGAATGGTGGATCTTGTTTCAACCGGTCAGGAAAATGCGCACCGCCTTCTAAGCGGTCTCGGCATTGAGCCGCTCTCGGAAAGCATGACAGGCCCGTATCTGCACAGCCTCATGCAGGGCAAGCGTACGCCCATTAAAACGGCTCTCCTTGATCAGCGGCTGATCGTAGGCCTCGGCAATATCTATGTGTGCGAAGCACTGTTCCGCAGCCATATCCACCCCACCCGCGCGGCCATGTCTCTTAGTCAGGAAGAAGCGAGCAGCCTTGCCGATTCCATACGAACCATTCTTACAGAGGCCATCGCATCTGGAGGGTCGTCTTTAAGAGACTATGTTCAGGCCGATGGCACAAAGGGCGGCTTTCAGGACCTGCACCTTGTTTACGGACGGGAAGGAGAGGCATGCTTAGAGTGCGGGACAGGTTATCCTGTTTCACGCATTACGCAGGCAGGTAGATCCACATTCTACTGCGCAAACTGCCAGAAATGAGGAAGACTCTGCGCAGACGCCCCGTGTGTATAAAATGTGCAAAACGCTTGACGTCCCCGTTCATGACGGGTAGAGGGCGCCAATCATTTTCCGCGACAAGACCGCTAACTGAACCGAAAGATCCATGGCAAATACAGCTTCTGCCCGTAAGCGCATCCGTCAGAACGAACGCCGCCGCGAGCGCAACGTGGCCCGCGTGTCCCGTATGCGTACCTTCATCAAGAAGGTCGAACAGGCTATCCAGTCTGGCGACAAGACGGCTGCTGCCGAAGCATACAAGGTCGCACAGCCTGAAATGCAGCGCGCTGCCGGCAAGGGCGTCGTCGCAAAGAACACGATCAGCCGCAAGCTGTCCCGTCTGTCTGCCCGCATCAAGGCTCTGGCAACCGCCTGAGCCCCTTTGCAGGGTATGAACTGAAGAACGCGCTCCCCTCAGGGAGCGCGTTCTTTTTTGACCATACTGCAACACCTCACCTCGGCACCTCTGAACCTTTCGTGTTCCAGCTTGCTTCGGTTTGGGCAGAAGCCTATCCTGCCAGATCAAGCTCAGTGCCAGAGGCTCTGTTTTCTCCGGTAAGCGTTCGCTTTATTTGAAGCGCCACCCAATCCTGTGTGGACGTTCTCCGTTGGAAGCATATCCACCCTGCGTGCAGGGAACCATAACAGACGCCCCATCGTATCTGGGGCAGAAATGAAAGGGGGTATCATAGGTGGAAAACGCTCAGTATCTGGACGCCAGCGCCTCCGCCCCCGGCTCGGCGGATCTTCTGGAAGCTTCCTGGCACAAAGTTCGTGAAAAGCTGAAGGGCGAAGTCGGCGAAGTCGAATATCGTACATGGCTGCGCCAGATCGTTCTGGGACCGATCGAAGACGGCGAACTTATTCTGTACCTACCGACCCGTTTCCTTCGGGACTGGGTTCGCAGCCAGTACGAAGAACGTCTTCAAACGCTGTGGCGCACCGAGCGTGCGGATGTGCAGGGTATTGAACTCCAGGTCAAACGTGGCCTGCCCGAAGTTCCCCCGTCCGCCGATATCGCAAGCGACAGCGCCGTCGAAGAAGTCACAGCTCAGGTCGCGGTCAGCCACGAAGTACGCAGCGACCTTGCTGTCCCTCTGGATCCGCGATTTTCCTTCGACAGCTTTGTCGTGGGCAAGCCGAACGAATTTGCCTATGCCTGCGCCCGCCGTGTGGCTGAAAAGCCGTCCAGCCCCGGCTTCAACCCACTTTTCCTGTATGGTGGTGTAGGGCTGGGCAAAACACATCTTATGCATGCTATCGGCTCGGAACTGACGAAGACAGGCAACGTCTCGGTTGCCTATATGTCGGCCGAAAAGTTCATGTATCGCTTCATCGCGGCCATCCGCTCCCAGTCCACCATGGAATTCAAGGAGCAGTTGCGCTCCGTTGACGTCCTGATGATCGACGATCTTCAGTTCCTGATCGGCAAGGACAACACACAGGAAGAATTCTTCCATACGTTCAATGCCCTCGTTGACGCCGGACGTCAGATCATTGTCAGCGCAGACAAGAGCCCATCCGATCTGTCTGGCCTTGAAGATCGCCTGAGAACACGTCTGGGCTGCGGCATGGTGGCGGACATTCACGCCACAACCTTTGAACTCCGCATCTCCATTCTGGAAGCGAAGGCCAAGGCGTCCGGCACGCACGTTCCATCCAAGGTGCTGGAATATCTGGCCCACAAAATCACGACAAACGTGCGCGAGCTTGAGGGTGCCCTGAATCGCCTGATCGCCCACGCCGATCTGGTTGGCCGGCCAGTTACACTCGATACGACGCAGGATGTCCTGAAGGACATGCTCAAGGCTCATGACCGTCGCGTGACGATCGAGGAAATTCAGCGCAAGGTTGCGGAACACTGGAATATCCGCCTGACGGACATGTCTTCTGCACGCCGTGCCCGGGCTGTGGCCCGTCCGCGCCAGGTCGCCATGTTCCTTGCCAAGCAGCTGACCAGCCGATCCCTTCCGGAAATCGGGCGCAAATTCGGTAACCGTGATCACACGACCGTTATGCACGCCGTAAACCGCGTTGCAGAACTGATGGAGCAGGATACGTCTTTCGCAGAAGACGTCGAGCTGATGCGCCGGATGCTTGAAGGCTGAGCAAGGACGACAACCCGCTATCGGTGCCTTTCGCCGGAAGCGGGTGTCTGCTAAGAAACGGCAAAACTTAAAGATTGCCGACCAGGGAAAAAAACGATGAAATTCAAGGTTGACCGCACCCTGCTGCAACGGGCCCTGGCGCATATTCATGGCGTTGCAGAAAAGCGGAACACCATTCCCATCCTTGCGAACGTCCTGCTGTCCTATGAAGGGGATATTCTTCGCCTGACGGCCACGGATATGGAAATTGCCGTCGTCGAAGACGTCGTAGCCACAGGTGAGCGCCTCGGCTCTACTACCGTGCCTGCTGCTGTGCTGTTCGAGATCGTTCGCAAGCTGCCAGATGGCGTGGAAATCGAATTTGACCACCCGGAAATCGACGCACCGCTTGCCCTGCGCGCCGGCCGCTACGCCACCAGCCTGAACGTCCTGCCGGTTGATGATTTCCCAGCCATGGTGGCAGGAGATCTTCCGCACCGTTTCCGTATTCCAGCCGCAACACTCCGCGGGCTGATCGACCGTACCAAGTTTGCGATTTCCAATGAGGAGACGCGTTATTATCTGAACGGTATCTATCTGCATGTCGCAGAAGGCGGAACGTTCCCCATGTTGCGCGCTGTCGCTACAGACGGTCATCGTCTGGCTCGCGTCGAAACAGAGTTGCCTGAAGGTGCGCGCGGCATGCCGGGCGTCATCATTCCGCGCAAGACAGTCGCCGAACTTCGCAAGCTGCTGGATGAAGGTGCTGCGGACATTGAAGTGTCCCTGTCCGACACCCGCATCCAGTTTCAGGCTGGCCCCGTCCTTCTGACATCCAAACTTATCGACGGCACATTCCCTGAATACGAGCGCGTTATTCCAAAGGGCAATGATCGCATCCTTCGCACGACGAAGAAAGATTTCGCGGCGGCCGTCGGTCGTGTGGCAGCCATCAGTCAGGAGCGCTCGCGCCCCGTCAAACTGTCCGTCACGCACAATATGCTGACGCTTTCCGCCATCAGCCCAGACCAGGGCGTGGCACACGAGGAACTGGACGACAGCACCGTCACCTATGATGCGCCACCGATCGAAATCGGCTTCCAGGCCCGTTACCTGACGGACATCACAGACCAGATTGACGTTGAAGTGGAGTTTGCTTTTGCAGACAGTTCCGCCCCAACACTGGTGCGCGATACGGCGTCTCCGTCTGCCCTGTATGTTCTGATGCCGATGCGGGTCTGATCGGCCCGCATTGAGACTGACCCGCCTGGCCCTGAAGGATTTCCGGAACTACCGGCATTCCGTTTGGAAGCCCGAGACAAACATTTCAATCCTGACCGGCGAAAACGGATCAGGAAAAACCAACCTGCTGGAAGCTGTGTCGCTTCTGGCACCAGGGCGCGGCCTTCGAAATGCGCCCCTTCAATCCCTGTGCCGAACAGATGCCTCTCAGTGGGGCGTAGCAGCCACGTTGAGCCATGGCCTTGACCAGACCCTGCTTGGGACGGGCGCCGATCTTTCCGAAAACAGCAGACGCTCTTTCAGGCTGGATGGTGCAAACGTCCGATCTCAGGCAGAGATCGCGCAAGTATTTTCATGCGTCTGGCTGACACCACAAATGGATCGCCTTTTTCTGGAAGGCGCCAGCGGCAGAAGACGCTTTCTGGACCGTCTGGTTATGGCCCTGACCCCGGACCATGCACGCCAGATGGCAGCCCATGAACGCTCGGTTTCAAGCCGAAACCGCCTTCTGACGGATCGGCCCGACGAAGCCCTTTGGCTGGCGTCTCTTGAAGACTCCATCGCTCGACATGCTGTTGCCGCCTCCGCTGCCCGACTTTCCCTTGTGGAAAGCATGAACGCTCACCCTTTTTCCGGTGGCGACTTCCCGCAGAGCGTTCTCAGTTTGAATTGCGACATTACCCGGAAACTCATGAGCGCTTCCGCATTACAGGTGGAAGACTGGCTAAGGGCAAAACTGCGCGACAGTCGGACCGAAGATCGCACGCGCGGCAGCACGTCCGTCGGTGCCCATAAAGCAGATTTTCTTCTCTCTGACGCAAAAACCGGCCGCTCAGCTGAGCTTTCAAGCAGCGGTCAGCAAAAAGCCATGCTGATTGGTGTTGTCCTGAGTCATGCTGCGCTGATCGAACAGAGCAGGGGGGATGCGCCTGTCATCCTTCTGGATGAACCGCTCCTTCATCTGGACGAACCCCGGAGAGATGCTCTTCTTGTCAGCCTGCTAAATCTCAATACGCCCGTCTTATTAACCGGGACAGATGCCGAACCCTTTTCGGCCCTCACCGGAAAAGCCGGATTTTTCAATATTCAGGATAGTCATATCCAACCTGCGTAGCGTGCGCGCTCTGGCCTCACAGGCTTCGACGCGCTATAATTAAGACAATAATTTTTCAGAGTTCCACGGAGACCGCCTCGCGCATGTCAGAGACCCAGAACCAGCCGGAGATTCCAGGCGCAGACGGTGAAGATTACGGCGCCTCCTCTATCTCGGTACTGAAGGGACTGGACGCTGTCCGTAAACGCCCTGGCATGTATATCGGTGACACGGATGACGGTTCCGGCCTTCATCACATGGTGTTCGAAATCATCGATAACGCCGTTGACGAAGCCCAAGCCGGTCACGCTACCCGCTGTATCCTGACATTGAACGGAGATGGATCCGTCTCCGTTCGCGATGATGGCCGTGGTATCCCGACCGACATGCACCCTGAAGAGGGGATCAGTGCAGCCGAAGTGGTGCTGACCAAGCTTCACGCAGGCGGCAAGTTCAACCAGAACTCCTACAAAGTTTCCGGCGGCCTGCATGGTGTTGGTGCGGCTGTCGTGAATGCCTTGTCAGAATGGATGGAAGTTCGGATCTGGCGTAACGGGCTCGAGCACAAGATCCGCTTTCAGCATGGTGAGCGTGACGAAGCCCTGAGCATTGTCGGCCCATCTGACGAACCCCGCGGAACGCTCGTCACATTCAAGCCGAGCAAACAGACCTTTACCAAGGTGGAATTCGAGTTCTCCATTCTGGAACGTCGCGTCCGCGAACTGGCCTTCCTGAACTCCGGAATGGAAATCATTCTTCGTGATGAACGCCATGCCGAAAGCAAGGAAGTCCGCTTCTTCTATGAAGGCGGCCTAAGCGCATTCGCCGAGTGGCTTGATTCCTCCAAGACCTCGATCGTTACACCGCCGATCACGGGTGAGATCGACCATGTCGAAAGTGGCATTCGCGTCGAGTTCGCCCTGACGTGGAACGACAGCTACCACGAGACAATGCTGTGCTTTACGAACAACATCCCCCAGCGGGATGGTGGCACACATCTTGCAGGCTTTCGTCAGGCCCTGACGCGTGTGGTCGGCAAGTATGCCGAGAGCGTTGCCAAGCGTGAATCAGGCTCCCTGACGGGCGAAGACATGCGTGAAGGCATGACGGCAGTTCTTTCCGTCAAGGTGCCGGATCCCAAGTTCTCGTCCCAGACCAAAGACAAGCTGGTTTCCTCTGAAGTTCAGCCGGTTGTGCATGCAACAGCAGCGGATGCGATTGCCCACTGGTTTGAAACGCATCCCAAGGAAGCCAAGGCGATCGTCGCCAAAATCATTGATGCAGCCAGCGCCCGTGAGGCTGCGCGCCGTGCCCGTGAGTTGACGCGCCGCAAGGGTGTGCTGGACGTCTCCTCGCTGCCGGGAAAACTGGCAGACTGCCAGGAACGCGATGCCTCCAAGGCTGAAATCTTCATCGTTGAGGGTGACTCCGCAGGTGGTACGGCAAAGCAGGGGCGTGATCGTCGGTTCCAAGCGATCCTACCTCTGCGCGGTAAAATTCTGAACGTCGAACGTGCCCGCTTCGACCGTATGCTGGGCTCGGCCGAAATTGGCACACTCATTACGGCGTTAGGCACCGGCATCGGACGTGGCGAAGTGGATCAGGGCGGTTTCTCAGCCGAGAAGCTGCGCTACCACAAGATCGTCATCATGACTGATGCTGACGTGGACGGCTCCCATATCCGTACGCTGCTGCTGACGTTCTTCTTCCGCCAGATGCCGGAACTGATCGAACAGGGTTATCTCTATATCGCTCAGCCGCCGCTCTATCGCGCAAAGCGTGGCCAGGAAGAGCGTTATCTGAAGGATGATGCCGCTCTTGAGCAGTATCTTCTGGATAAAGCGCTGGCAAATGCCTCCCTGCGCTTTGGAGACAATCTGGAACTGACAGGCGATGCCCTTCAGGAGGAAGTCCGCTTCCTCATCGCAGCAGCCCAGAACCTGAAAAATATTGCCACCAAGATCCCGGTCTGGGTACTCGAACAGGCCGCAATCGCACGCGTTCTGGAACTTGACCCGACAACAATTGGCGATCGCATCCCCGACTTCCAGCGCCGCCTTGACGAAGCATCCGCTGAGAACGAGCGTGGCTGGAAAGTCTCTCTTTCCAGCACCGGGATTGAGTGTGCGCGTTCGGTTCGTGGCGTCAGCGAAATCTATCGCCTTGAACAGAGCGTTCTCAAATCCGCAGAAGCCCGCTGGCTGGCCTCGGAAGGGGAACGTCTGGCACGAGATTTCGCCACTCCGGCCATCCTGCGGCTCGATCAGAACGAGCAGAAGCTGTTTGGTCCGTCCAATGTCATGGACCGAATTTTCGCACAGGGCCGCCGCGGCCTGACGATTAACCGCTTCAAAGGCCTGGGCGAGATGAACGATGAGCAGCTCTGGCACACAACGCTCGACCCATCGACCCGAACCCTGCTTCAGGTGAAGATTGGTGACGTCGAAGAGGCGGGGCAGGTGTTCTCGACCCTGATGGGAGACGTGGTGGAGCCGCGCCGTGACTTCATCGTCGGAAACGCCCTGAAAGTGGCCAATCTTGACGTTTAAGACACTCCGAGCGCTGGCTAGAGCAGGCTTCCTGCTTCTGGCTGGCGTTTCCACTGCTCATGCGGCAGCCGGTCAGGTCAACACGTCTTACGCGGTCTATCTGCGCGGACTGCATGTGCTTGATACAGATGTGTCCTATCAGATCGAGCACTGGGGCTACGGCGGAACCACACATATCAGACCAGCCGGTATGATCAGCTGGTTCGTCAAGATGGATATCCGCTCTCGCGTAGAAGGCGATTTCATCGAAGGCGGCAACGTCAAACCCATTCGGTATGATAGCGGGGGCATGTCGCGCGGACAGCATCGTCGGGTTTTGCTCACCTATAACGGCAACACCCCACATGTTGATATTCTGGAACCCGTTGAAACAGACCGGGACCCCATACCAGACAGCGACTTGCCTCATACGATTGATACACTGAGTGGTATGGCGCGCCTGCTGGAGACGTTGACGCAGACCGGACATTGTGACGGTTCTGCCGTCATTTTTGACGGGCTACGTCTGACAAAAATGACGGTTCACGGTCCGACACAGGCGGACATCCCGAGAACGCATAAACAGGCTTATGCTGGAGATCCGTCGCTCCGCTGTGATTTTATCGGTCAGCAGGTCGCAGGGTTTATCAAAGACTCTCCAAATCGGGCGAAACTGGCCACCCCTCAGCCTGGAGCTGCCTGGTTCAGGAATGTTGAAGGTATCGGGCTAGTCCCCGTCCGGATCGAGTTCAATCATCCAAAGCTGGGACATGTTACTGTTGTTATGCAGAACCCGCTTCCACCTTCAAAATCAGCCGCAACCATTTCGCAATAAACGGCAATCCGAAGTGATGGTGTAGCGCTCAACCATCGTTTGACGAACTGGCGCGGTTTGGATACCCGGGACGGAACATGACCAATACCGCACGCCACACCACAGCCATCATCCTTGCAGCGGGCCTCGGCACGCGCATGAAGTCCCGCCTTCCCAAGGCTTTGCACCGTCTTGGAAACCGTCCCATGATCACACATCTGATCGAGACTGCCCGCAAAGTCTTTGACGATGTGGTTGTGGTGGTTGGGCCTGATATGCCCGAGCTTGAAAAAGTGGTTTTGCCCTACCGAACGGTCGTGCAGACCGACCGCCTAGGAACGGCGCACGCCACCAACATGGCAAAAGACCTGTTCGGTGACGGTGACATTGCCGTCCTATATGCCGACAATCCCCTGATCACCGCAGACACAATGCGCAAGCTCACGGCAGCTCGCCAGACCGGGGTAAGTCTTGCGCTTCTTGGTATGCGCCCGTTCAATCCCGGTCGTTACGGCAGGATTGTCGAAGAACAGGGGCATGTCAGCCGGATCGTCGAATTCAAAGATGCAACCGAGGACGAGCGACAGATTACGCTGTGCAATGCGGGCGTCATGTGCGCGGGTGCCGATGATTTTCGGACATGGCTTGCAGCCGTCGACAACACCAACGCACAAAGTGAATATTACCTGACGGATGTTGTCGCCATGGCCGCCACACAGGGGCGTGTTCAGTGTGTCGAGGCTCCTGAAAGCGAACTCGCAGGCGTTAACTCCCGAAGTGAACTGGCACAGGCAGAAGCCACACTTCAAGCACGGCTCCGGGCTGCTGCCATGGACGCGGGTGTAACGCTTGTCTCTCCTGAGACCACCTTCTTCAGTACAGACACGGTTCTGGAAGCGGATGTCGTGGTTGAACCAAACGTCTTTTTCGGACCGGGCGTGACAGTCCGCAGCGGCGCGTTGATCCGGGCATTCTCACATCTTGAAGGATGTACAGTCGGTGAGGGCGCCATGATTGGCCCCTATGCCCGTCTGCGTCCCGGTACGGTCTGCGCCGCAGACACGCATGTCGGAAATTTTGTCGAACTCAAGAATGTGGATCTCGGTCGCGGCGCAAAAGCCAATCACCTGACCTATCTCGGGGATGCGTCCGTCGGCGCGGAAACCAATGTTGGGGCAGGGACAGTGACCTGCAATTACGATGGGTACTTCAAGCACCGCACCATCATCGGTGAACGCAACTTCATCGGGTCGGACTCCATTCTCGTGGCCCCCGTCACGATTGGAGACGACGCGCTGATCGCTGCGGGAAGCACCATTACGGAAGATGTTCCGGCAGAAGGTCTGGCGTTCGGACGCGCCCGTCAGATTGTCAAACCAGGTCGCGGCCTTGAAATCAAACAGACCCTTAAAGCCAAAAAGGAGCAGGGCTGATGTGTGGAATTTGTGGCGTTGTAGGCCATCGTCCAGCCACCCCGATCGTTTTCGAAGCGCTGCGTCGGCTTGAATACCGCGGTTATGATTCTGCCGGTATCGCGACCCTGTCCGCCGACGGTACCATTGATCGCCGTCGCGCAGCCGGCAAGCTCGATAATCTCGAAGCTGTTCTGAAGGCTGAACCCCTCAGCGGCACAACAGGCATCGGCCACACGCGGTGGGCCACTCACGGCGCACCGACAGAAACCAACGCTCATCCGCACGCTGCTGGCCGGGTCGCAATCGTCCATAACGGAATTATCGAGAACTTTGCCACACTAAAGGCCGAGCTCGAAGCACAGGGCCGAATTTTCCTGTCTGATACGGATTCAGAGACCGTCGCCCATCTGGTTGATTTTTATCTGGATCAGGGCAAGACGCCGCGGGACGCAGCTTTTGCTGCCATCAAGCGCCTTGAAGGCGCGTATGCGATTGCCATCATTTTTCAGGGCCATGACGGCCTCCTGATTGGCGCCCGTCATGGTGCTCCTTTGGCCGTCGGCTACGGCGAAGGCGAGATGTTCCTTGGCTCCGACAGTCTGGCTCTCGCTCCCTTGGCAAGCCGCATCACCTATCTGGACGATGGCGACTGGTGCGAACTGACGCCTGGCAACGTCATCATCTTCAATGGCGAAGGTCAGGAAGTCAGCCGCCCGATCCAGAACATTGCGTTTATGGCCGGACAGGTCGGCAAAGATGGCTATCGCCACTATATGGAAAAGGAACTGCACGAGCATCCGGTCGCCATCGGCCAGACGCTTCAGCGCATTACCGACCCTGCCTCCAAGACCATCGCATTACCGGCCATGCCGTTCGACCCGGCTCAGGTTCCTCGCATCACCATCACAGCATGCGGTTCCGCTTTCTATGCTGGCATGGTCGGCCGGTACTGGCTTGAGTCTCTGGCCCGTGTACCCGTCGAAATCGATGTTGCTTCCGAAATGCGCTATCGGGACGCGCCACAGCCTGACAAAGGGGTTGCACTCCTCATTTCCCAGTCCGGTGAAACGGCAGATACGCTCGGCGTTCTGCGTAGCCTCAAAAAGGCCGGGCAAAGTATCGTGTCTGTTCTTAACGTCGAACATTCAACGATGGGACGTGAGAGCGATCTGGTTCTGGGGATGGTTGCTGGTCCGGAAATTTCGGTAGCTTCTACCAAAGCTTTTACAGCACAATTGTCTGTTCTTGCAGCTCTTTCCATCGACTTCGCACGCGCACGGGGCACGATCGATAAGGCTCGCGAAGAAAGCCTAACAGCAAACCTCCTCGATCTTCCGTCCCGTGCAGCTGAAGTCTTCACGCGGGTTGAGGCCATTCAGGCCATGGCGCGTGTTATCGCAGAAGCCAGAGATGTCCTGTATCTGGGGCGCGGCATCTGCACGCCAATCGCTTATGAAGGCGCCTTAAAACTCAAGGAAATCAGCTACATCCATGCAGAAGCTTATGCCGCGGGTGAACTGAAGCATGGTCCGATCAGCCTGATTGACCGGACCGTTCCTGTCGTGGCGATCGCACCCTCCACAATCCTGTTCGACAAAACCCTGTCCAACCTGCAGGAAGCCAAGGCGCGTGGTGGGCGCATTCTGGCCTTTACAGATGCGGCGGGTGCAAAACGCCTTGAAGGCATTGCAGAACATATTGTTGTACTGCCGGATGTAGATGCTTTTGTTGCTCCCATTCTCTACGCAATCCCCGTCCAGATCCTCGCTTACGAGGTCGCACTGCTGAAGGGCACGGATGTGGACCAGCCTCGCAATCTGGCTAAATCCGTCACGGTGGAATAAGGACATTTTCTTCCGGTTGGCGGGGCTTTCCAAGACGCTTCATTTCGCGGAGGATAGCCCCTCAACACATGACGTGAATGGGAGAAAAAATCATGGGTGGCGATGCAGCTTTATCAGGTGGAACCGTACATTCCGGTCTCACTCTGGCCGCATCTGAGATTGCCGCCCGTGATACTTTTCTGAGCCGGCTAAGAACTGAAGGATTTGAAGGGGACATCACCCCACAAGTTTCGGCACGGCTAGTGGCAGCCACTGACAACAGCATCTATCAGCAGCTTCCTGTTCTGGTCCTTTATCCCAAAACTCTCGAAGATCTGAACCGGGCGGTTCGTGCGGCTGCCGGAGGACATCTGACACTTGCGATACGCGGTGGCGGAACAGGCACCAATGGCCAATCCCTGACGTCCGGGGTCATCGTTGATGTAGCCCGCTATCTTGACCATATTCTGGACTTCGATGCCGAAACCGGCTTGGTCGCAGTCGAACCTGGCGTCGTCCTCGCCAGACTGAATGCATTCCTGAAGCCGCACGGCTATTTTTTCCCCCCGACAGTCTCAACCGCAACCCGCGCTACGATCGGAGGCATGGTCGCCACTGACGCGTCAGGCAAGGGGTCGCGCCTCTACGGCCGCACGTCCGATTACATCGAGACAATGGACGTCGTATTGTCCGATGGGTCTGACCTGCATGTCGGGAAGCTTTCACAAACCGACCTAAAACAAGCTGAAGCACGAGAGGATCTGCCCGGACGCATCTATCGTGAAGTTCATCGCGTCATCACGGATCAGGCTGACGAAATCCGTCGCGTTTTCCCGGATATGAACCGTGGGCTCACAGGCTATAACCTGCAGAATATTCTGCTCGAAGACGGACGGTTCAGTCTCGCTCGCCTGCTCGCAGGCTCGGAAGGGACACTCGCTCTAACAAAGCGCATGGTGCTGCGCGTGCGACGCCTTCCGAAGTTCAGACAACTTCTGGTCGTCCGCTATGCCAGTTTCGATCATACACTACGAGACGTGCAAACCCTCCTTCCAGCCAACCCTTCGGCTATCGAAGTGCTGGATGACCGGGTCCTGGAAAAAGCAGCGCAGGATATCGTCTGGCAGTCTCTTGAAAGTGTTCTGGGCGCTCGTTCCGAAGTCCCGGTTCGAGGGATGAGCTTCGTCGAATTCGTAGGGGACGATGCTACTCATCTGCATCAGCAGATGCAGGAAGCCGTGACTCTTCTTGAGAGCTCCCCTTTCGAAGTCATTGATCACAAACCAATTTCAGATCAGGAGATCATCAACCAACTCTGGACCCTGCGAGAAAAATCCGTTGGGCTTCTAGGGCGACCTGATGGCCACAAACAGGGCGTGGCTTTTGTCGAGGACACAGCCGTCCCGCCCGAAGCCCTCGCAGATTATGTCGCTGAATTCCGTGCGATCCTCGACCGGTATGCTCTGTCCTATGGCATGTTCGGACATGCTGATGTTGGATGTCTACACGTTCGACCCTTTCTGGATATGCTTTCCGAAAAAGATCGGGCCCTGATCCGGCCAATTTCAGACGCTGTCGCAAACCTCACCAAGAAACATGGCGGATTGCTATGGGGGGAACACGGGCGAGGTTATCGTGGAGAGTTCTCTCCTTTGTTCTTCGGGGAAACGCTTTTCAAAGAGTTGTGCCGGATTAAGGAAGTCTTTGATCCTGAAGATATTTTCAATCGTGGAAAGCTTGCTCCGGTCGGAAAACTCCATCCCGTGGACCGCATAGACGGCGTCCCATTCAAAGGTGAATTCGACGAGCAGATCTCTGATGATTTCAGAGAAAATTTTGGCCTTGCCGTTAGCTGTAACGGGAATGGCGCCTGTTACAATCGTGAGCCAGATATGGCGATGTGTCCGTCTTACAAGGCAACGAAGGACAGAACCCAGTCGCCTAAAGGCCGCGCAACGCTTCTGCGGAGTTGGGCACGTCTGAACGCGCTGCCAGATGATGCTTCCGACAAGAATGCTTTGCCAGAACTGACGGCAGAACTTAAAGCCTCGCTTGACACCTGTCTGTCCTGCAAGGCTTGTGCGACCCAGTGCCCGATCCGCGTGGATATTCCCTCCATGCGCTCGAAGTTTCTGGATCTGTATTTCCAGACACGGCAACGCCCGATGCGAGATTATCTGGTGTACTGGCTGGAACCACTTCTTGGGATTGGGCGACGGATGCCACAAATCGCCAACGTCCTGATGCAAAATCCAATTTCAGCCGGTCTGCTCAAAAAAATTGGGCTGGTCGATTTGCCAGTACTGAAACCGGCCACTCTCCCACGCACAGCACTTCTGACACAGAGCTGGCTTCGACAAGCCGCAAAGAATGATCGCTCTGTCGTGCTGATTCAGGATTCCTTTACCGGCAGCTTCGATGGTGACGTCATCGAAAGTGCGTACCAGCTTTTGTCGTCCCTTGGCATGAACGTGCGGATCACGCCTGTATGGGATAACGGCAAGGCACGGCATGTCCGGGGCTTTCGCAAGGGATTTGCCTCCACGGCACGCGAAACCCTGCGGCAACTCCGTAACATCAATCGCCATAATGTGCCCGTTATTGCCCTTGATGCCGCAACGGGATTGATGTTTGAGCAGGAATATAAAGACGTTGCAGGCATGGAGTCCGTTCCAGCAGTGCTCTCTCTGGAAGGCTTCCTAAAACGCCAGATCGACAAAGGCATAGTGGCCGAAAAGCCTCCTGCAGGAGATATGACGCCCCTGACGGTTATTTCACATTGTACGGAACAGGCCGTCCGCCCCGGCAGTGCACAGGACTGGGCCACAGTTCTGCAACATCTTGGTGTACAGGCTCAGGCTGGCAAAGCCGGCTGTTGCGGTATGGCTGGTCTGTTCGGCCACGAACGAGAGCATGCAGATCTTTCGGCGACCATTTTCGAGCAGAACTGGGCAGCGAAAGGCGATGTTCTGGCGACAGGTTTCTCCTGCCGTTGCCAAGGAAAGAGGCTGGCAGGAAAGCGTCCTGCGCACCCCGTGGAAATTCTCGCCGCACAACTTCATAGCAAGACATAAGAAATCCATACAAAACCATGAAATTAAATAATTTTACTGGTTGCAAAAAGCTTTCTTCCACCCTGTTTTTTTCAACTTTATCCTTACTGTATCTTCTACTGGCCATTCGGGTTTCATCCCTCTGGCCAAAAACATCTGATCAAGCTTCGTATTTTCTCGCAGGCCTGGATGTTCTTCGCGGAAACTGGCGCCTCAAAGGCTGGGTTCTGACGCCTCCCGATTTCTGGACGTCAGATATTCCCCTGAGCGCAACCTTGGCCGCGTTCTGGTATGCTCTTGGCCATCCTGCGAGAAGCCCGTTTTTGCTGATGGTACAACCCGCCATTCTCTGGACTGGCGTCGTAGTCTCCGCCTTTGCTGTAGTTTTTCTGCGGCTCCCGGATCGTCAGTCCCGCTTGGGAGCCGCTGCACTTCTTCTGCCAGTGCTGGCATTTCCGCTCCTGCGCGCACCAACAGCCTATTTCATCACGCTCTCGGCTATCCACATGGGCGTGCTGATCTATGGAGTGTGGGCTTTACACTGGGCTGACCGGTTCCTGTCGTCCGGCTCCTGGCGGTCACTATTCATTATGGCACTTCTTCTCTGCCTCGGCGTCATTGGGGATCCGTTACTGGCCATCACGGGAGCGGGGTCGCTGCTTTTATATGCCGCTCTGGCAAGAGAACTCCCAAAGAAACATCGTTTCCTTATGGCAGGTGCCACGCTTGTGGCCGTCATGCTCGCGAAAACCCTCCTGCACCTCAATGCTGCAACCGGAGGTTTTGAAACCGAACCGCTGGAGACGCGCTTTGCACCCTGGGAGCAGTTGAGCAGCAATCTGCTTACAACATTCCGCTCCATTCTGCTCGTCTATGATGCCGATCCTTCCGGTCAGGTCGTTAGTACAGTACTTCCGGAATGTCTGCGTCTGGCGCTTGTCGTTATGGCCCTGGCCGGAGCCTATCAGGTGGCCAGAACAGCCTGGGCGAGTGGTGGCCGGAATACACCCTTCTGCTCCTTCCTGGTTGTATCCGCACTGCTGGACTTTATCGCACTGGCCGTCAGCAATCGTATTGCGCTTGATGGAAGCCCGGTGGCTGTAGCGCGCTACCTTTTTCCTCTCTGGCTTGATCTGGCCTGCATTACCGCACTTGTCTGGCCCACACGACGTATGGCCATCACTATTTCGATAGCCGTGCTGGCGGTAACGCTCATCACAGATTACCGAACTCTCCCACCATACTCGACAGGGATCCTCAGCACGGAAGATAACCACCTTCTCAGCCGGCTGGAAAAAGACTTCCCTCCTGATGGAATTGGCACCTGGTGGAGTTCAGGCAATCTCGAAGTGGCATCCCTTGGGAAAATTCATGTGTATCCGGCGATGATACAGGGCAACGGAACGATTGCCCCATTCGTGCATATTCGCAAACACATGGACTGGCACTCTTTGGATGGCAAAGCGTTCTTCGTCGTCATTCCCCATCCCGAGGAAACCTTCAACGAGGCCGGTGCCATCAAAACTTTCGGCGCTCCCGCAGCCCGTGTCACAGAGGGCCGATACACCATTTTCCTTTACAACGCCGATCACCTTCCTGCGCGAGCCTCCTGACCGTCCGTAAGAGGTGTGTTACACCCATCGCGGTTTTTCTCAGGGGGCAAACATGACAGAACCTCACATTCTGGTCCGTGGAGCCGGGGTGGCCGGCATGGTCACCGCCGTTGCTCTTGCCGAGTGCGGCGCCCAGGTCACTGTGTATGATGCTGGTGGTCGCATAGGGGCGGGAGCCTCCTGGTTTGCGGGCGGGATGCTTGCCCCATGGTGCGAGGCAGAGTCAGCTCCCGATGAGGTCACCCAAGACAGCCTGTCATCACTAGACTGGTGGAAATCCCACGTCCCGGATGTAGTGCAGGCCGGAAGTCTCGTAGTAGCTCCACCACGTGACACCCCTGAACTTACGCGCTTCGGGCGCAGAACGAGTCACTTCGAGACAATAGGCGTTGAGCGCATCAGAGCCCTTGAACCCGATCTGGAAGATCGCTTCGACAGAGCGTTGTTTTTCGCGGAAGAAGGACATGTTGATCCGCGCAAAGCGCTGGTAGCCCTTGGAGACAAGCTGGCTCACCATGGTGGAATAATCGTCTCCAACGCTGCGATTGATACGGCCTCTTTTGACTGGATCGTCGACTGCACAGGTGTCGCCGCACGGGAGATGCAGAAAGATCTGCGAGGAATGCGTGGAGAGATGGTGCTTCTGCGCTGTCCCGAGATCACACTTTACCGTCCGATCCGGATGCTGCATCCGCGTATTCCGGTTTATATCGTGCCACGTGACAATTCGGTCTTTATGGTAGGGGCCACGATGGTGGAAAGCGATGATACCCGCGCCATCACCGTCCGCGCCATCACGGACCTTCTGAACGCGGCCTACACGCTCCATCCAGCCTTCGCCGAGGCTGAACTTCTGGAAGCCAATGCCGGACTGAGACCCGCTTACCCGGACAATGTCCCGCGCGTTCGAAGAGAAGGCAACGAAATTTCCCTTAATGGCATGTACCGTCACGGGTTCCTGTTATCTCCCGCGCGTGCAAGGGAAGTCTGTGAGATCATTTTCGGAACAGATCGGGCCTGAACCCTTTCTTCCTCGTACCCCCCTGGATGGGAGAGACATCATGCAGATCACCGTTAATGACGAGCCCAGAGAGGTTCACGCCCGAACTCTTGGAGCCATTCTTGATGAACTCGGCTACGGGAAAGCCCGCGTCGCTACGGCCCTGAACGGTTTTTTCGTTCCAGCAACGCAGCGCAGCGTCAAAGCTGTGGACGAGGGGGCCGTCCTCGAAATTCTGGCCCCGATGCAGGGAGGCTGATGCATGAAATTTTACGGCACCGAACTGTCCTCACGCCTGATGCTGGGGACAGCGCAATATGACAGTCCGGCCATTCTTGCCGATGCGGTTAAAGCCGCTCAGGCTGGCGTCGTGACCGTATCCCTTCGCCGTGAATCTGCGGGTGCTCAGGCCGGGCAGGCATTCTGGTCGCTGATCCAAAGTCTGGATGTCCCCGTCCTGCCCAATACGGCTGGCTGCCACGGTGTCCGGGAAGCGGTCACAACGGCGCAAATGGCCCGCGATGTCTTTGGAACCAACTGGATCAAACTCGAAGTCATCGGGCAGGGCGACCTACTCCAGCCAGATGTGTTCGGACTTGTGGAAGCAACCCGTATTCTAACGGAAGACGGGTTTCAGGTATTCCCCTACACGACGGAAGATCTGGTCGTTGCGGAGCGCCTTCTACGAGCTGGTGCGGAAGTTCTCATGCCTTGGGGCGCACCAATTGGCTCGGGCAGGGGCCTGAACAATCTTTTCGGTCTGCGGGCTCTGCGTGGACATTTTCCGGATGTGCCCATGGTCGTGGATGCCGGGATCGGTAAGCCATCCCATGCGACCGCCGCCTTCGAACTGGGGTTCGATGCCGTCCTGATCAACACAGCCGTCGCCAAAGCTGGTAATCCGGCAGAGATGGCAAAAGCTTTTCGTCTGGCATGTGAGGCCGGTCTGGCAGGGTATGCGGCAGACCCTATGGAAGAACGTGATATGGCGGTGCCCTCGACCCCGACACTGGGTCTGGCCCGCACTCTTGGTGGAGAAATGCTCTGATGTCCCGTCTGCCTTCAAAGATATATCCGGTTGTTGACCATCCCCGTTGGGTTGAGCGTCTTGGGGGGGCGGGTGCACGCTTCATTCAGCTTCGCCTCAAGGATCTTCCACCCGAAGAGCTGCGCGCGCAAATCGAAACCGCGCAGGAACTCGCCGTACGCCATAATGTCGCCCTCGTGCTGAACGATTACTGGGAGCTGGCAATCGAACTTGGCTATGAATGGCTGCACCTGGGACAGGAAGACCTTGATACCGCTGATCTTGATGCCATCCGACAGACAGGCATCCGCCTTGGTATCTCGACCCATAGTCATGAAGAGTTGCAACGCGCTCTGGCCTGCAAGCCGGATTATGTTGCGCTTGGTCCAATCTGGGAAACGAAACTGAAGAAAATGGCGTTTGGTCCTCAGGGCATTGAACGTCTGACGGAATGGCGGGAACTGTGCGGTGACGTTCCTCTGGTCGCCATCGGCGGCATAACGCTCGAACGTCTGCCATCCTGCCTGAAGGCCGGAGCGGACAGCGTGGCGGCCGTCAGTGATTTTATTCGCGTAGACGACCCGGAAAGTCAGGTGAAACAGTGGCTTGCAGCCGCTGACACATAATTTGAAGACAACGCTATCTTACAGCGGAAACGCTCTCTAGGATGGTATTCGAACTAAAAGGGTACGGAATACAATGATGGTGACAGGGCTTGCAGCCGTTCTTCTCGCAATTGCGTTCCTGCTCACGCTCGTCAGCATCATTCAGCCTCTGGCCAAACGGCTTGAGATTTCCGAAACGGTCCTGCTTGCCCTCGCTGGTATTGTTCTGGGCGGGGCGGCATCGCTCATTGTGCGCTCATCCGCCACAGACCTGCTGGATGGAGCGGCTGAAGCCCTGATCTATTTTCCGATCAACAGCGAAGCCTTCCTGCTGATCTTCCTGCCCATCCTGGTCTTTCAGGGCGCCATGGCCATTGACGTAAGACGTCTGGCGCATGAAACGGCCACTGTTCTTCTACTGGCCGTTGTCGCGGTTGTGGTTTCAACCGCGACGATCGGCTTTGCGCTCTACCCTTTTGCTGGTCAAAGCCTTGTTGTCTGTCTTCTTCTAGGCTCCATCGTCGCCACGACCGACCCATCCGCAGTGGCCGGCATCTTCCGGGAAATCGGCGCTGCGTCGCGACTGACGCGCCTTGTTGAAGGCGAGGCACTCCTGAACGATGCAGCCGCCATCGCAATCTTCGCCATCCTGCTGGCCTCGGTCACCTCACACCGACACATCCATCTGGGTGAGGCCGTTGTTGATTTCGCATCTGCCTTCGGTGGCGCAATCGTCGTGGGTGTCTGTCTGGGTCGGCTGACGCTGCTCCTGATCGCAGGTCTGGGTGGCGCACCTGCCGCAGAAATCACACTAACACTCGCTTTGCCCTACACGGTCTATATCCTGTGTGACGAAATGCTCGGCTTCTCCGGCGTGGTGGCAACAGCTGCTGCTGGCCTGACAGTCTCTGCTTACGGACCCTCGACATTCCGTCCGCAGGTCTGGCGGTTTCTCAACGACCTCTGGCAGCAACTGGTCTTCTGGGCCGGTTCACTCGTGTTCCTGCTGGCGTCCATGCTGGTACCACGCCTGCTGATCGGCATGACCCGCTGGGACTGTGTACTGATCCTGATCGCCAGTGTGGCCGGGCTACTGGCTCGCGGTGCCGTTGTGTTCGGCCTACTTCCCATCCTTGCTTTCACAAAGCTTTCCCCACCAGTGCCAACACCGTTCAAGGCTACCATGGTCTGGGGCGGTCTACGCGGCGCCATCACGCTGGCGTTGGCGCTGGCCGTGACGGAGAACCAGAGCGTCTCCAGCCCGGTTGCCCACTTCATCGGTATCATCGCAACGGGCTTCGTTCTGATCACGCTGCTGGTCAATGGCACGACGCTGCGTTCTCTTGTGTTGTTCCTGAAGCTCGATCAGCTTTCACCAATTGATCAAGCTATTCGTCAGCAAATTCTGGGCATTGGTCTGGGCGAAGTTGCAGAACGTACCCGCGTCATGTCCGACGAACTGGGATTCAGTGAGCAAACACGCATTGGCGTCATCAGCCGCATTGAAAAGCGCGCAGAAAAGGAGAGGGCGGCCAATAATTTTGAATCTGCCCTGAGTGACCGGGCCCGCGTGAATATCGCGCTTATCACGATCGCCAATCAGGAGCGCTCTCTGCTTCTGGATCTCTTCCGCATCCAGGGCCTGTCACGTCGTGTGATGGAGACGCTTCTCCGCACTGCCGAGGCCATGTCTGATGGCGCCCGTCTTGAAGGACGGTATGGATACGTCAAAGCCCTGAAGCGCCGCCTCCAGCCACCTTTACGCTTCCGGATTGCTCAGGATCTGCACAGTCGCTTCCATTTCGATGAGCCACTGATGTATGCAATGATGGAGCGCTTCGAAATGCTCATCATCGCACATCTGGTCTCCCTGTCGCTGCAACGCTTCGTCCGTCAGCGCATGGAACCAACACTGGGTCCACGCATTACGGAAATCGTGTCTGAAGTTCTTGGTCGTCAGCGCAAGCTGCTCGACGATGCACTGGAAACATTGCGTCTCCATTATTCCGGGTACTCAGAAGCCCTGGAGAGCCGGATTCTGCGCCAGATCGCCCTTCGTCTCGAAGACGAGGAGTACGACGCACTCCAGGCGGACAACCTGATTTCCGAAGAACTTCATAGGGAACTCCATCGCGATATCGAACGTCGGAGCGCGCGCCTCGAAGCGCCTTTGCGGTTCAACCTGAAAAGCGGCATCGAACAACGTTTGAGGGCTTTTCCGGCGTTCAATGGCGTGCCCGATAGTGTTTTACACACACTCTCCCGCAAGGTAGCGATGCGTTTCGTGTCTCCAGGGGAAGTGCTGTTCAAGCGCGGACAGAAAGTCCGAACCGTTTACGCTCAGGTGGCAGGACTGGCGGAAGTTCACCTACCTGAAAGGGAAATCCTGTTCGGGAGCGGGGACCTTATTGGTGCGGCCAGCGTCATTCGGAGCGAGCGTATGCCCGGTACAGTGCGCGCCCTTCAGTTCAGCCACTTGCTGGCCATTCCCAAGCCCGTCTTTGAGCGTCTGATCCACGACTACCCGATCATTCAGCGTCTTATCATCGCTCGCAGCAATAAGCGGGCAGACGGACTGCTGGACCCTTACGTCCTGCAAACGGCAGAAGGCGTCAGACTGGCTCCGTCACAGGATATGAGACGGATTGTCTCGCCCTGAAGGCACATGTTCCGGGGCCAAAAGGCTCCGGAACACAATTGAGCATGTCAACAAAATCACCCCCGCAACCAAGCTGGCTCCACTGTGGAGGAGCCAGAAGGGAACATCTCCAATATGCCCGATCAGGGTTGAAAGCTTACCGATGGTCAGATTGGCCATGAAGAGATGAAGCGAGAAACAGGCTACGAAAATCGTATTCAAGCTCACCGGCGCAGCACGGGAATACATTGCCATTCCAATGGCATAGCTCATACTAAAGCCAATATCGTTGATAATATGAAAAGCCAGTCCCCAGAATAGGCTGATCTGATGAGGCTCAGGATAAAGCCATGATGCAAGCGCCAGAACAGCCGGGCCTGACGAGGCAATAAAAGTGCCTATGGCCACTTTGGTGATTTCTGCCGGGTCTGGCCTGTGTCGGGCATACATTCGCCAGAACCACAGTACGGAAATTGTCATCAAAGTGCTGATGAAACCATCGAACGAGACGAGACTGCTGACAGGGAACAGATGTCCGAAGAACGTCAGCTGATAATGCTCACGCCCCCACAACAGATATCCCTCAAAGATCTCATCATTTGGCAGCGCACCTAAAGCCAGCACCGGCAGCAACGCCAGCAGAAGGACGCTCGTTTTTTTCTCGCGGGATGTCAGGCGCGGGCGAGGGGATGAAGCCTTGAAAACCGTATCTTCTGGCAGCCAGCGACGCCCGAAGAGATAGACAATCAACCCAGTCAGCATCCCCAGACCGGCAGTTAGAAACCCCCAGTGCCATGCTTTCATTGCCAACATTCCACAGAGGGCAGGTGACACAATAACGGCAGCCTGCACACCGAGAGAGTAGATCTGATAAGCGTCCGACCGCCGACGGTCATCAAGTGCATAAAGCGCACCAACCTGCGCCCGCAGCCCTCCGGCAGCTCCAATACCCAACAGAAGAAAAACAACAGCCAGCACGAAGCTCCAGTCGAACGACATCAGGACATGCCCGACCGTCATTAGAATGGCTCCCAGGAGAATGGTCCGGGTTTTCCCCAGGAACCGGTCTGCCACAAAGCCGCCCAATAGGGGCGTCGCATAAATCAGAGCTAGGAATAGTCCTGTTATGGCACCAGCTGTCGCCTGAATCCCAACAGGAGCATAAAGAATGTCCAAAACGGCTTTCACAGTTCCCATGCCCCAGACATTTTCAATATGTCCGGGCTGAAGAAGATGATCAGCCAGATACAGAACGAGAATGGACTGTAATCCGTAAAGGGAAAAGGCGACCCATCCTTCCGTCAGGACAAGAACCCAAAGACCCCGCGGATGACCGAAGATCTCCTTACGATCAGGGACGGTCAAGGCATCGATAACGGGATCATTAGGGAGCACTTCAGTCAAAGCAGACCTCGGAAGCGAAAGAGGAAAACCTTTCGTAGCGGTCAGTGCGACGTAGGGTAAAGAGGAAGAGAAGGGCATTGGCAAAATGCCAATATGAAAATCTATGGCAAAATGTCCCAATCGCAATCTATGGCAAAAAGCCATAGACCTCATCACATAATTCTTTGTGGCTTTTTGCCATGAAAGAAATCACCTGATCCCAAAGATATATTTTCTTGGAAAAATCCCCGGAAAACTCCCCCAAATGGGCATATATGGCAAAGTGCCAAATCCCAGGACAACCAATGCGATAGCCGTACAACCACGCGAAAGTCCCACAAACGTTGGTTGGGAAGCCTCAGGAATTCAGTTTTACAAGCATCGGAAGAGGTTCAATATCAGCTCACACGAATGTCGTATAAGATATATTATGCCAACTTATATATCAAAAAGACGTCGCTTCCTCACATACTCGTGATACACGATGACTTGTTGCAAAGAATGGCCGTTTTGGCGCTAACGTGAAACGAAGTTCAATTTCTCCCGGTCTCCGAACGCATTTTCGTGACCGGCTCACTCGATGGAACGGTCATTGCATGGCTCGCCTTTCTCTGCGTCAGATTGCCTTTCTGGGCTGCGCTTTCTCTCTGGGCTCGCTTACAGTTCTCCCTGCAACGGCACAGGCGGATGACTACACCGAACTTCTGGACATTCTTCGCGCCAAAGGCAGCCTGACGCGCGGCGAATATAATAGTCTTCTGGCACACCACCTAAGGCATGGCCGTTCTTCCAGCGCTTCGACCAATCAGGACGATACATCCAGCCCCCCTGCAAGACACGACCGTTATCGTCGATACAACCCCAATCAGTACGATGGTTCTCTTGAGCCGCCGGATGTCACAACCATTGCAGCCTCCCAGGCAGCGCAGCGTGCGGCTCAGGACGCTGCCGCCAGCGCACGTGACGCACGCTCCATGCTCGCACATTACGACCCGGACAGCATCGTCAGGGTCAAACCCTACGTCGCAGGCAAAGGCGTGACCGTTCAGGCTGGTCAGATCGAAATTAATCTGTCCGGCTTCATCAACGGCTTCTACACCTATAACAGCCCGGGCGGTGGCCGCCCCGTTGCAGGCGGCATCTCCACAGGGTCCAGCGGTTTTGACTCTTCATCCGTTCGTAACGGCCTGCTGCCAGGCGGCCTGATCCTGAAGCTGAACACCGTTCAGGACGGGATCAAACTCGGCGCAGTTTTCGGAATGTACCCGGGTCTGAACAATGCGGATGTTGGTACATTCAACGCCAATTCTGGTGGTAGCCCGGTTGGTCTTGGTACGGCAGGCGTCGATTTCCGTCAGGTCTATATGACCGCCGGAACCGACAAACTTGGAACCATCAAGATCGGCCGTGACATTGCACTGTTTGCCTCCGATGCCATCCTGAATGATGCAACGCTCCTCAGCGTCGGCAGCACCGGCAGTAATGCCAATCCGGCCAATACCTCACTCGGCCGTATCGGCGTTGGCTATGTCTACACTGACTGGCTCCCGCAGATCACATATATTTCCCCGAAATGGCATGGTCTTCAGGGCTCTCTCGGTATCATGACACCGCTGGATCAGTTCAATTTCGCCGGTGGTGGTCTATCCGCGACAACCACACAGCACAGTTCTCCAATGGTTCAGGGTAAAGTCACTTACGACACCACCATTGCCGGGTTCACCACACGCTTCTGGGCCAGTTTCCTGACACAGCACGTCCAGAACCTGACCAGTTCAACCCTTGGAACCGACAGTCGCAAAGGCGCAACCGTTGCCGCGGGCGACGTTGGCGTGAAACTGTCCCGCGGACCATTTGAAGGCGTAGCGTACTACTATTACGGCAACGGTCTCGGCACGACCGGCCTTCTGTTTGACGGCATTTCACAGACCGGACGCAAGCGGAACTCTGAAGGTTACTATGTTCAGGCATCCTATAAGATCCTGCCGCGCCTGAAGCTGGTCGGAAGCTATGGTGTCAGTAATCTTTATCAGGCGGCTGGCGAAGACAATCCATCACTGGTGCGACGTAATGAGTCCGAAGTCGGCGCGCTGTATTACACACTGACAGACTGGATGTTCCTCGTGGGTGAATATGCCCATACGGAATCAGCTGCTCACGGCCCGAACCGCGAAAGCGATCACACCATGTCTGCCGGTGCGATGATCACGTTCTGATCCTAAAAAAACCGGGCAGCCCCCTGCCCGGTTTTCAAAACTCCAGCACCATTCCGTCATAAGCTGGCCGCACATCTGGCGGCAGCGTTTTGCACAAGATGTCGTAATCCATATCTGTGCCCATATGGGTCAGAATTGTGCGCCCTGCCCTGATTTTCGTGCGCCATTCCAGCACACGCTCCAGCCACGCATGAGCGGGATGCGGTTCATACTGGAAACAATCAACAACCCACGTTCCGACACCATCCAGAAGCTCCAACGCCTCATCAGACAGCGTTTCAACATCTGTCGAATACGCAAACTTCCCAAATCGCAGCCCCAGAGACGTGATCCGTCCATGCTGCTGCTCGAAAACTCGCCCTTCAAGACCCGGAAAAGTAACAGACTGACCCACCGCAACGACCTGCTCATCAAAGACCGGACGATAAAAATCTGGCCCTTTCCAAGGGGCAAAAGCGTAGGCAAAACGCTGTCTAAGTTCTTCCAGAGTGCTTTGCGAAGCCAATAGCGGAAGTGGTCTGTCAATGACGCGATTGATGGCGCGCAGATCATCCAGCCCGGCAATATGATCGCTATGGGGGTGGGTATAGAGCACTGCATCAATGTGGCTCAGGCCACAATTCAGCATCTGAGACCTAAAATCCGGGCCAGAATCAACCAGAAGCCGAAAACCGCCCTCACCTTCGATCACGATCGACGAGCGCGTCCGCCGGTTTTTTGGATTGTCCGGGTTACAGTGCCCCCAGATCCCCGTCTGTGAGCCATCACGCCCCCCGAGCATCGGAACGCCCGCCGAACCACCACATCCGAGGATCGTGACTTTCACGGGCGCGTCCTTATAAACAGCCGATGCACGTTGGCCGTCGTAATCTCTGCGATCCGTTCAGGCGAAACTTCCCGCTCCTGCGCCAAGCGGGCTGCCGTATGCGCCACATATCCGGGCGTATTAGGCCGTCCGCGCTTGGGTGCAGGCGCCAGAAACGGGCTATCCGTCTCCACCAGCAAACGGTCTTCCGGCACAATCCGCGCAACTTCGCGGATTTCCTCACATTTCGGGAATGTCAGAAGCCCCGAAAAACTGATGTAACCCCCAAGTTCCAGAGCCGCTTCCGCCAGCTTTGGTCCGGATGCAAAGCAGTGGATCAGAAACGGAAAGGCGCCCTTCCCGCTCTCATCCCGCAGGATCGCAATCGTGTCGTCGTCCGCCTGGCGCGTATGAATAACGACCGGCAATCCTGTTTCCCGAGCCGCAGCAATATGCGTTCTGAAGGATTCATGCTGCGTCGGCTTCGCCTCATCTCCACTATGAAAATAGTCGAGCCCGGACTCGCCAATCGCCACCACGCAGGACGGTTCCGCCTTGCGCACCAGTTCTTCAACGGAGGGCAAACGCTCCTCACCCACATGATCAGGATGCGTCCCAATCGCGCACCAGACGCGCAGATCTGGCGTGTCAAACCGCGTCAGGCCAATCTGTGTGTCAGCCTGAGAAAACCGCGTTCCGATCGTAATCATCCCGTCCAGACCAGACTGCCGCGCGATGTCCAGCGCGGCAGGCACATCGTCAAGACGGTCCAGATGGCAGTGACTGTCAATCAGTCCCGTCATTCTGCGTCCTCGACGACAAAGCGCGGGAACAGCCCTTCCGGCTTCGGCAGTGTGCGGCCACCCGGCAGCGGCGTTTCAAGAGCCGCAAATGTGCGCTCGCCCTCTTCCACACCAAGCTGCGTCAACATCTTGTCCATGGTGTTGGGCATGTAAGGCTGAAGCATTGTCGCAATACCGCGGATCACATCCAGCAGCACACGCAGCACATGCGCCATCCGCTCCGGATCGGTCTTCTTCAGCGCCCAGGGAGCCTGACGGTCGATGTACGAGTTGGCTGCACGAATGATCTTCCAGACTTCTTCAAGCGCATCCGTGATCGCCTTGCGCTCAATCTGTTCGCTCATAAGCGTCGGGAGTAACTGAACAGACGCCAGAATGGTCTGATCATCTTCTGTCAGCGGACCACGCTCCGGTACGACGCCACCAAGATTGCGTGCAACCAAACTCAGCGTCCGCTGGCACAGATTGCCAAGATCATTCGCCAGTTCGACATTCGTGCGCGTAATCATGGAGCGGCGGCTGAAATTTGAATCGCCACCAAACGGCACTTCCCGCATCAGGAAGAACCGCAGCGCATCCAGACCGAACTCATCAGCCAGTGCCTTCGGGTCCAACACATTGCCGAGAGACTTGCTCATCTTCTCGCCTTCGACCGTCCACCAGCCATGGGCAAACACGCTTTTCGGCAGTTCGATACCCGCAGCCATCAGGAAAGCTGGCCAGTACACGCAATGGAACCGGGCGATTTCCTTACCGACAATATGCAAATCAGCCGGCCAGAACTTCGCACGCGGATCATTCAGGTCCGGGTAACCCACAGCCGTCAGATAATTGGCGAGCGCATCGAACCAGACATACATGACGTGATCCGGATCGTTTGGAACCGGAATACCCCATTTGAAGCTGGTTCGGCTGACGGAGAGATCCTTCAGCCCCTGCTTCACGAAGCTTTCGATTTCCCGACGGGGACCATGTGGGCCAATGAAGTCTGGGTTATCTTCATACAGCTTCAGCAAACGGTCCTGAAACTCGGACAGCTTGAAGAAGTAAGACGGCTCCTTGACGCGCTCAACCGGCGCACCGGATGGAGCAACCATCGTGCCATTCGGCTTCTTGACCAACTCGTCTTCGCCAATGAACGCTTCATCCCGCGTAGAGTACCAGCCTTCATACGCACCGAGATAGATATGGCCGTTGGCCGCAACCTTCTCCCACAGAGCCGTTGCAGCAATCTTATGGCGCTCATCCGTCGTGCGGATAAACTCATCCGTGGAGATAGCCATGTCCTGCTGCATCTGGCGGAAAGACGCAGAAATCTTGTCGGCATAGGCCTGCGTATCCATGCCCTGAGCGGTCGCGGTCTGCTCGACCTTCTGGCCGTGCTCATCCGTCCCGCTGACGAACAGGACGTCTTCACCATTCAGGCGATGGAAACGGGCCAGAACGTCCGCCGCGATGGACGTATAGGCATGCCCGATATGCGGAGCGCCGTTCACGTAGAAAATCGGAGTTGTAATGGTGAAGCGCCGCGTCATGTCCACTCGTCTTGTCATGCCCGAGCCATTCACATCCCGGCAGCGCGTTCCACTGCCTGACGGATGGCCTGAGCCTTGTCCAGATTAAAACCGTCTGTCTGCCGCTTCAGTGTATCAAGTTCTGAACACTGACGGGCAGAAGAATCAGCAAGAAGCAGATCGCCACGTCGTGCAGCCGAGCGTGCGCGTTCTGCTAACCCCTCGCCTAGCAAATCGCAGAGCAATGCGAAACCTTCCGTCTCCCGGGCGATCCGGTCAATGAGAGGGAGCATCTCTGCAGTCAGGGCCTTTCCAGCCAGGATTTCTGCCACAAAACCTGCAATGGCCCCGTCCCGGTCCTGCGCCAGAAACAGTGCCCGTCCCGGTGAACCATGTGCCCTTACCAGCACATCCTCGGGTACATCTGGCAAAATAGCTCTCATATCCCGATCTGAAACGGGAGACAGCGCCAATGCCCGACAGCGGCTGCGGATCGTCGGAAGAAGCTTACCGGGAGACGCTGTGGTCAGCAGCAGGATGGCCCGCGGCGGTGGCTCTTCAAGGATTTTCAGAAGCGCGTTGGCCGCGAAACGGTTCAGAAACTCCGCCCCGTCGACGATAACCACACGCCAGCCGCCTTCAGTGGCCGTGTGATGCAGGAAAGACTGGACCGGCCGGACATCCGCAGCCGTAATTTCTCCGCGCAGACGCCCTTTTTTCTCATCAACCGCACGGGAAATTTCCAGAAGATCACCATGTGTGGCGGCTGTAATACGCCGACCAGCAGGTGAGTCGGGATCTTCCCCGTTCAGAAGAAGACGCGCCAGACGAAACGCCAGCGTCGCTTTCCCGATCCCTGCAGGGCCGGAAATCAGCCAGGCATGATGAAGACGTCCCGAGGCCAAGGCAGTCCGAAAAACATTTTCAGCCTCTTCATGACCCCGGAGTTCAAACGTTTGCCGAGGATCTGTCACGCGCCAGAAACACTCGCCGTCTGATCCAGACGTTGCAGCACAGCTTCAAGCAATGCACGGCTGACGGCTTCGGGCGTGCGACCAGCATTGATACGCTTCACACGTTCTGGCTCTGCACGGGCAATCGTATCGAACCCCGTCAACACACGCTGATGAAAAGCCTCAGCCTGACCTTCATAACGATCCGTCCGTCCGCCCCGGCTTTCCAGACGCTCAAGCGCCTGCTCCCGTGGAAGCTCCAGCAACAGTGTCAGATCCGGCTCACGCGCCACGAGACGCCGGGCGCCCGTGATGAACTCCAGACGTTCTGCCGAGGCATTCCCAACACCGTAGCCCTGATAAGCCAGCGTCGAGTCATGAAAGCGGTCACAGACAACAATCGCACCACGCTCAAGAGCGGGCAGAATCAGATTATCCAGATGATCACAGCGCGCCGCCATATGCGCCAACACTTCCGCACGCCAGGAAAATTCTTCTTCCCCGAACAGAAGCAAATGACGAATGGCTTCCGCGCCCGGTGTCCCGCCCGGTTCACGGGTCAGGATCGTCTCGTAACCCCGGTCTCGAAGCGCATCCGCCAGAAGGCGCGCCTGCGTGGATTTCCCCGCGCCTTCGCCACCTTCCAGCGTGATGAACAGGCCGTTCTTAATTTGCAGGGCCATGACCAAGGCGCGCCATTGCACGTCCAACCAGTCCGAGTTTCGCAACGGACGCTCCAGCCTGAAGCGCCACACGAATATCCGCCATGCCCGGCGCTGAAATTACGATCGCCCCACAGGACTGTCCGGCGACAACCGGCGCAATCACCGGCGACGCATAATCCACTGCGATGTGAGAGCGCTGCTGCCAGCCGACCGGCATCGTCATCACGATGTCAGCGCCAGCCACGAGCGGAACAGCTTTACGCTCACCCATCCAGACAGGCGCATGATCGACAACCTGCCCCTTGCGGAACAAAGTCGCATTTTCGAAATTTGCGAAAGCCCACGCCATCAGACGCTCACCTTCATGAGCACGCTCATTGCTGGACGCCGTGCCGTTGATGACAACAATGACGCGATTACCATTGCGGTTGGAGCTGGCGCACAGACCAAACCCACCTGCATCGGTATGACCCGTCTTCAGACCGTCAGCGAGGCCCTTATCCACGAGAACGTTCCGGTTGCCCTGCTTGATCTTGTTAAACAGGAACTCGGTTTCACCGAAGAAATGATAGTACTGCGGAAAGTCGCGAATCAGATGCATGGCGACAGTCGCTACGTCATGAGCGGACATGTAATGCCCCTCAGCTGGCAGACCCGTCACATTCATGAAGTGCGAGTTGTTCAGCCCGATCTTGGGCGCTTCCTCGTTCATCATCGCAACGAAGCGTTCTTCAGACCCGGCAATGCCTTCAGCCAGCACAACGCAGGCATCATTGCCGGACTGGATCACCATGCCCTGGATGAGATCCTGCACCGCGACACTCTCACCAAGCGGCACGAACATCTTGGAACCCTGCGTCCGCCAGGCTTTCTCGCTGACAGGCAGAGTCTGCTCCAGACGAAGTCGTCCGGTCGCCAGCATCCCGAACACGATATAGGCCGTCATCATCTTCGTCAGGGACGACGGTGCCATACGCTCGTCAGCAGACTTGTCCAGCAGGACTGCACCCGTGTCGAAGTCCACGATATAGGCCCAGCGCGCCACGGTATCGAACGGGCCGATCGGCGTATTCGCAGGTGTTCCAACTGGTGTTGCGGGAGCAGCAGAAGTCGCAGCTGCTGCGGCCTTCGCGTGGCCAGCATGATGATGCGGGCGTGCCAGTGCACTCAGCGGCCCGCCAAAAGAAGCACAGGCAGCAAAACCTGCCACACCACCGAAAAGAGAGCGTCTAGTCCGCACGTTCGTCCCCAGTCTTTCAGCCTTAATCACGGCCGTCATTCCACAATGATCCGCGCGCCCTCTACCCCGCACGCATGGGTCCGGTCCAGTGCCGCATCGGCCTGGGCGGTATCGGTATAGGGTCCGGACCTTACACGCCAGTCCAGACCTCCCCCATCAGGGACGCGCTGAACCTCGCCGGAGCACCGCGCCGTAATACTGGCAGCAGCCCCGCGACCGGAAAACTTGCCTAACAGGACATAAAGCCCCGTAGGTCCCGGATTACTCTGCGACCACGTGACAGGCATCGCGGCAACCGTTGATGCAGCCTGATGTCCCTCCGACGAGTCGCTTCCATAGGTCTTCGCCGTACCACCATCGAGAGACTCTGCACGAACCTCTCCAACCGGGGCGGATTGAACATCCAGATGAGGCGCGCCAGTCAGTCCTTCAACCAGAGCCCGGCTGGCGGCTTCTTCTTCCGTCACCTCTACAGGTGTATCGGCGGTCATCCCAAGAAGATCCGCAGCTTTCGGAGAGAGCGCAATAATTCGCCCGGCGCTTTCCGGACCACGACGTGTCAGTCGGATACGCACAACCCGTCCGTTGATCAGATTGCGAACCGTCACAACAGCAGGAAGCTGCAAAGTCTGATGGGATCCCGTCATGCCATCCGCGGACCAGGCCTCTCCGTCCGACGCGAGGTGCCCTTTCAGAGGCGTTTCGCGTGTGGCAAGACCGGTCGCGCGGTAATCAAACTGCTCATAGGGATAAAACCACCCCTGCGGACCCTGCCACGCGTTTCCCAACTCGTAATGAGGGTGCGCGACAGGTACAGGCGCGTCATCCTGATGACAGGCGCCAAACAGAGGCAGAAACGCCAAAAGTGGCGCGCAATTACGGAGTAACAATGCCGGTTCCCAGAAGACCTACGCCCAGCGCGTAATAATCAGACGGATTGTAACGACGGATCACGTTGAAATTATGGTAAACCATGAAGGCCTGCGTGCCCGGACCATCCGGCTGGACAATCGCCCCTTTGACGTCAGTCCGCGAGAAGCGCGCACCATCTGCCCGGCGAACACCGAGAGACATCCATTCCGCCAGAGACTTCGTATTGATCCGTCCGATCTGGCTCTTGTCCAGCACATTTGCCAGCGTGACTTCCTGCCCCCAGGGCTCATAGGGCTGCCAACCACATTTGCCCATATAGTTGGAAATGGAGGCAAACACATCTGGCTGGGACGTCCAGATATTGCGCTTTCCGTCTCCGTCTCCATCTGCCGCATAGCGCAGATAGGCACTTGGCATAAACTGGGCCTGCCCCATGGCTCCGGCATAGCTGCCCATCATAGCTTCAGGGGAGATATCCCCGTCGTTCAAAATCTGGAGCGCCTTCATCAGCTCTCCCCGGAAAAACGTGGAGCGGCGACCATCAAAGGCCAGTGTCGCTAACGCATCAACAACCGAGAACGTGCCGGTGTGTGCGCCAAAACCCGATTCGAGCGCCCAGATCCCCATGACCGCACGATCATCACACCCGAACCGCGCACTGATCGGAGCCATGATGTTTCCCACACCAGCGTAAACAGTGCGCCCTTTCTGAAAGCGCGACTCTGGCAGAACACGATCACGATACTGCGCCCAGGTCAGGGTGAACTCAGGCTGATGACGATCAAGCTTCAGAACCTTGGGGTTCGGCTCCCTCGTCAGCGACAGCGCGCGCGTTACGACAGCGGAAGACAGCCCCTGAGCCAGCGCCTGCGTCCTCACCCCTTCAAGAAACGCGCCGTAATCCTGTGCTTCAGCGGAACGTATTCCCATCGCCGCGGCTCCGGCGACCGAGGAAAAGGCGGCAAGAAGGTTACGTCTTTTAAGCACTGGACTATCAGCCCCCAGAGGGTGGTTCATTTGCAGCGCACGCTAGCAACCTGTGATGCTCCCCGCCAGCCTCTCATCCTTCTTTCCACATTCAGAAGGGTGAAACCACAACCGTGAGATTGTCGCCAGCACGCCAACATGCGACATCAACGTTCCATGATCATGGAACATCCCCCGGCATGATAGCCATTGGCCCCGCCCTGGCGTCGCAGCCTGCCTGGCTGAAAGCCGTCAGCATCATTGTGGGGACATTCATCCTCGAGGATGTAGCGACCGTCCTGTCAGGCGTTGCAGCCCGCGCCGGACATGTCAGCATAGCATTGGCCCTTGGAGCGCTCTGGTTCGGCGTCGCTGTCGGAGATCTCGGACTGTACGGCCTCGGCGCTGCCGGAGCACGCTGGCCTTACCTTCGTCGCTTCCTGACCCTCCCCAAACAGGAACGCACGCAGGACTGGTTCTCGAAGAACGTCATCCGCATCGTGGCCATCTCACGCTTCGTGCCCGGCGCCCGCCTGCCGCTCTACACAGCCTGTGGCTTCTTCCACGCACCTTTCGTGCGCTTTGCCCTGACAGCAGTTCTCGCTACGCTAGTGTGGACAACACTGTTGTTCCTGCTGGCCATGCGGATCGGCGGCTGGCTTCTGGCGCACCAGGGAGGCTGGCGCTGGGCCGGGCTGGCAGGATTTGTTCTGTGTATCGTTGTTGTCGGGCGTCTGATTGCCCGTATCCAGACCGTGAGCCAGTAATTGAATGTCTAAGACAGAGACCGAGCAAAATCCCCTTTCTCTTTTTGAGTTCTGGCCAGGTTCCATCTTCTACACGCCTATCGTCCTCTACTGGATCGCCATGGGCCTGAAATACCGGGATCTCAGTATTCCTACGGCTGCCAATCCGCGCATTGAAACAGGCGGACTCTGCGGTGAGAGCAAATCCTCGATCCTCGATATGGCTGGTCCCGTCGCACAGGACGCCATTGCACCCTACGCTGTTTTTGAAAGCGGCCCTGGGTCACTGGAACGCGCTCTGACAGCCATGGAGCAGTCCGGCCTCTCGTTCCCCGTCGTGGTCAAGCCAGATATCGGTTGCAATGGAACAGGCGTGAAGCTCGTCCACACTCGCGAGCAAATGGAAGAAGTCCTTCCGCAGTTCCCGGATAACGTGGCGCTCATGGTGCAGGAACTCATCGATTACCCGGTTGAAGCGGGCCTGTTCTATATCCGCCACCCGGATCAGACACAGGGCCGCATTACGTCCGTGACCTACAAGGAAGCTCCGGTTCTGACGGGTAACGGACGTTCCACCATTGAGGAACTCATCATGCGCGATCCTCGCATGAGTCAGGTTCCCCAACTGTATCTGCCCCGCCTTGCAGGCCGAGAGAAAACGGTGCTGGCCGAGGGTGAGCAACTGCCATTGGTTTTCGCTGGCAACCATTGCAAAGGGTCCGTGTTCCGAGATGGCCGCGCAGACACCACACCTGCACTGACCGCCCGCCTGGATGCCATCATGAAAGACGTTCCAGATTTCTATTTTGGTCGGGTCGATGTGAAGGTACCTTCAATCGAAGCTCTTCAGCGTGGGGAAGATCTGCGGATCATCGAGATCAATGGCGTCGGCTCTGAAGCCATTCACATCTGGGATCGCCGTACGACACTGTGGGAAGCCTATCGCGCCCAGTTTTCCCACTATCGCCAGACGTTTCTGATCGGTGCAGCCAACAAGGCCCGCGGATGGAAGACCTCTGGCGCGTTCGGAATGCTACATTCCTGGCGCAAGCAGCGTCGCCTGCTCGCGTCCTATCCGATGAACGACTGAGGGAACATCAGTTCCCGAGGTTACCACCACCGAAGATATAATTGCTGACCTGTTGCTCCAGAGACAGTTGATCGCGGGTATCCTTGATAACCCCGCCAGCAGTCAGCGTCTTCGGGTCTTTGCCTGGCTCGATCTGAAGAGCGTTATCAGACGTCATGCTGGGCGCACCGATCCCAACAGCCGTATCAACGGGCAGATGAAGACGTTCATCAACCGAGAATGCTACGTCGGCCATCTGGCTCTGCGGATCCAGGCGGATGGACTGAACACGCCCAACGGTCACTCCCGCCAGATCAACATCCGCACCCGGCTTCAGACCGTTGGCCGAATTGAACTGAGCATGCATGACAATGCTGTTCTGAACCGGGTCCTTGCGCAACTCTTTGCCGTAAACAAGAAACGCCCCGGCAACGACAAGAACAAGGCCACTTGCCAGAATGGCACCGCCGCGCCCGCTGTATCCTGACTTCATGCCGCGCCTCAACTTTCAGAAAACCGAATAGAAAAGCGAGTTAATCTGCCCCCAGAGCCCGGTCAAGGTTGCGTCCCTTCGCCCCATCAGGCAAGTGACTTCCTTTTCCGCCCATCCGTGCAGGCTCCATGACGCTTTTCCAGGCCATCATCCTCGCCATCGTTCAGGGTATTACCGAGCCCTTCCCTGTCAGCAGCCTCGGTCACGCCGTTCTGCTCCCCGGTATCCTCCATTGGAACGTGGACGAACATTCAGACATGTTCCTGCCGTTCCTGACGATGCTCCATGTCGGAACCCTCGTGGCCCTGGCGGGTGTTTTCTGGCGCGACTGGATGGCCATTCTTCGCGGGATGCTTGGTCTGCACGGTCGATACAACCAACTTGAGTCGATTCGGATCTTTGGTCTTCTCGTTATTGCGACAATTCCGGCTGTCATCTTCGGCGGCCTTTTCGAACATCGCCTCCGAGGCATATTCGGAGCCCCTCTGGCCGTCGCAGGGTTTCTGGTCCTGAACGGCCTTCTGCTTCTGGTTACCGAATGGCTCCGCAAACAACGTGGACAGGCAGATCACCGGCCGATCTCTTCCCTGTCTCCCAAGGATGCCCTGGTGATCGGGTTCTGGCAGTGCCTTGCCCTGTTCCCGGGCCTGTCACGCTCAGGCGCCACGATGAATGGCGGCCTTCTCCGTGGGCTGGATCATGGCACAGCTGCCCGCTTTTCCCTTCTCATGGCCCAGCCAGTCGTTCTGGCAGCGACGGTCAAGGAAGGGTGGCAGATGCGGCACATGACAATCTCTCATGACGTCATGTTCCAATGCGTCGTAGGTGCCTTCGCAGCCGGTATCACCGCGCTGATCTGTTCTCTCCTGATGTTGCGCTTCTTCCGCAATCATGACGAATGGGCTCTCAAGCCTTTCGGCATTTACTGCATTGTTGCCGGTCTTCTGGCAGGCGTTCTCATCGTTCTATAAACCTTTCCAGACGCCGCTTTTCCCGGCAGATTAGGGATCATGCCACTTCCGATACAATCCAGCGCATCCGCCGCCACAACTGCCCGTCGAAAGAGTCTCGAACAGATCATGTCCGAGAATGAGTCGCATGGACTGAAGCGCAGCCTCACAGCCACACAACTCATCCTTCTGGGCGTGGGATCAACAATCGGCGCTGGCATTTACGTCATGACGGGGACTGCTGCTGCGGAGTATGCTGGCCCATCCGTTCTCATTTCGTTCGTTGTCGCAGCTCTGGCCTGCCTCTTTACAGCGTTTTCTTATGGAGAACTGTCCTCCACGTTGCCTGTCTCCGGCTCAGCCTACTCCTACGCCTATATTTCAATGGGCGAAAAAGTGGCGTGGATCGTAGGATGGCTCCTGCTTCTGGAATATGGAATCTCCTGCGCTGCAGTGGCAGCCGGTCTGTCCGGTTACGCGTCGTCCCTGCTGGCCGTCTTTGGTATCCATTTACCCCAAGCCCTTACCCAAGCCACTCTTCAACCGGTTCCAGGATCGGAAGGCTCCTCCATCAGCGGAGGATGGAGGCTGGATCTGATCGGGTTAACTGCCGTCTTCCTGGTCACGGGTCTGCTCGTTCGGGGCATTGAGGAATCCGCCCGTGTCAACACGATCATCGTCTTTCTAAAAGTGGGTGTTCTTGCTTTGTTCGTGGCATTTGGCATTCATGCCATTCATCCCGCAAACTGGCATCCCTTCATCCCAGCCAATCAGGGGGGCTTCCACTACGGCGTCAAAGGTATTTTCCGGGCCGCCTCAGTCATCTTTTTCGCCTATGTCGGCTTTGAGGCCGTCTCCACAGCATCAGCCGAGGCCAAAAACCCGACCCGGGACGTCCCGGTCGGGATTATTGGAAGCCTGCTGATCTGCACCGTCGTGTATATGATCGTTGCCGCAGTATTGCTTGGCATCGTTCCTTATCACGAACTGGACGTACCGGACCCGCTGGCCATTGCCGTGAAAGCCATGAACACGCCGTGGCTGGCCATCTTCATCAATGTCGGTGCAACAATAGGTCTCTGCTCGGTTCTGATGGGGCTTATGTATGCCCAATCCCGCGTCTTGCTGACCATGAGCCGTGATGGCCTCATCCCTGCCCTGTTTGGCAAGGTTCACACACGGTTTCGCACCCCATGGCTTGGCACCATCGTTCTCGGCCTGGTTGTGGCTTTCATGACTGCCACCCTGCCCATCGACATCATCAGCGATCTGGTCTCCATCGGAACAGCTGCCGCTTTCGGCATCGTCTGCTTCACAGTCATCTGGCAGCGAAACACGCGGCCAGACATTCAAAGACCCTTCAGCGTTCCCTTGGGCGGGTTTCGTATTCGTGGTTTCTGGGTTGGTATAACGCCCCTTCTAGGCATTATTTTCTGTCTGCTCATGACCATTCCCCTCGTCACAGACATGATCCATGCAGTGGCCAGCGGTAACCCTGTCCCTCTGCTCCTTCTTACAGGATATGTAGTGCTGGGTGTCATGACGTATGTTCTCTACGGACGCCACAACTCTACGATGGCGCCGTAAATCCTGTCTGACGGATAAAGACGTTACAAACTGACTTCCTTATCCGCGTCACCATAACGCTAAACGCAACAAGCGGGACAAATAATAAAAGCCACTGCGTCCCAGTGGCTTTTACCTTTACGCGCCGGGCGTACCGGGCCCCATATAACTGCCTGGCGGAGGTCGATCGATCTTGGGAGAGAGCAATTCGCTTGGCCATGCGTCCTCTCCCGGTCTCGGGGGCATCATCGCAAAACGCGCACGAGGCAATGCCTCAGGACATTCTTCCCGAATACGGGCAATGATCTTCTCCCGGATGTCACAGCGCAGATCCCAGCTCTGCAACGCATTCCGAGCACTGGCAATGATACGGATAGACATGACCTGAGCATTGCAATCTGCCACCTGCACATCAAAAACCTTACCATTCCAAAGCGGGCATGTGCGGATGATTTCGTTCAACATCTCCCGCACCTTGTCCATCGGCGCTTCATAATCCAGCCAGAGGAACACTACGCCGATGATCGCCGCGGAATTATGCGTCCAGTTTTCGAACTGGTTTTCCAGAAAGTAGGAAATCGGGACGATATGTCGGCGCCAGTCCCACACCCGAAGGACAACATAGGTCGCATTGATCTCCTCAACCCAGCACCAGTCCCCATTGATAATGACAAGATCTTCCATACGAATTGGCTGGGTCACTGCAATCTGCACGCCCGCAATCAGATTGGTCAGCAGACCACGTGCAGACAGACCAACGATCAGGGACGCGGCACCAGCGGAGGCAAAAAGCGAAACACCGTATTGCTTAACGGACGGAAAAAGCATCAGCGCGGACGCCACCGTCACGATACCCACCATAATTTCCGTCAGGCGCCTTAAAACACGAATCTGCGTCTGGTGCGTGCGGATCATGATGTCGTCAGTCTGCTCTCGTGACGACAGACGATTGAGGTACGCCTCCGTCATGATCCGGAACACGATAATGGCCGAAAAGCCAAAGGTCAGAACCAGCAGAAACAGGAAAAACAGCTTGAGATCCTGCTCCGTCTCATAAGAAAATCCCGTGGCAGCCGGGAGTGCGCCCAGCATGGCAAGCAGCGCAACCATGATCCGTGTTGGACGACGAAGAGCCGCAACAATTTTCCGGATCAGCGCTGCACTTCGGGAACCAGGAATACGTAGCGTCAAGGACGTGACGAGGTTTCCACAATAGAAAGCGAGAATACCCACGACCGCGAGCATCAGAACGGAGACGACAGGTGCCGGGAGCCAGGTAAAGTAGGATCGAACGGCAAACAGCGTGCTGACGAAATGCTGCGTCACTAGGCGGAAAACTCCTTAACAAGAGATCTGGAGAAAAGCGGAAAGCTGCCCAGCCATAACAGATATGACCAGTGTAAAAAATGCAGTGACCAAAATCCTGCATTTTCCTCTGGATAACGTATTGACACTCAATCAGATCCCCCTTAAAAACCCGCCTCAACGCCGGGGCATCCCGGTGGGATGGCGGTGTAGCTCAGCGGTAGAGCAGGGGAATCATAATCCCTTGGTCGGCGGTTCAAATCCGTCCACCGCTACCATCCTTCTTTCCTAAAAAATTATAAAAATCTTTCAGGTATCTGATCTGAAAGCATTTTTGTATTCTGACGACATGATCAAGAAACCTCTTGCCGTCGTCACTATGGTTTACAATGAGCCAGAACATCTTCTGATCTGGCGCAGACATTACGGCGCGCAGGTTGGTGAACAGTCCTGCTACGTTATCGACCACGGCTCAGATGACGGATCGACAGACGCTCTCGGGCAGATCAACCGGGTCCGAATTCCCCGCTCTCCCCAGGATGATGAGCGCAGAACAAGATCCATTGGGAAGTTCTGCGAGAGTTTGCTCGAGTGGTACGATACCGTCATCTACGTCGATGTTGATGAACTCCTTCTCCCTGACCCAGACATCTTTCCGTCCCTCACACATTTTGCCCAAGCGAATACGCGGCCAGTCGTAACAGCCACAGGACTGGACATCATTCATCTGCCGGAGAGCGAGGCTTCGCTGGATTATACGCGCCTCGTCTCTTTCCAGCGCCAGCATGTGCGATTTTCAAGCGCTATGTGCAAACCCGTCCTGATCCGTATCGCCATCACATGGGCGCCTGGTTTTCATTGCTGTGCAGAAATTGCTCCCGAAATGGGCGCTCCGCTTTTTCTCTTCCATCTTCGTTATGCAGATCTGTCTTCTGGTCTGCGCCGACTGGAGCGGACACGAAGGCAGCCCTGGTGCTCCAACGACGTTGGGCAACATCAGCGAGTGAACGATCAAGACTGGGAAAACATGCTCCGCGGCATGGCGGCTCTTCCCGTAGTAGAAGCCACTTTCGACCAGAACGATCAGCGTCTGCATAACTGGCGACACGCTGTCGAGAACAGCGCCACGTCTCGAACGCATGATCGCTACAGACTGGATTTGCACCTGAACGGAACAGAACTCTGGCGCCTACCAGAACGGTTTATTGGCCGGATATAAAAAAACCGGCCCTTCACAGGGCCGGTTTCAGAATTGTTACTCCGCTTCAGCCGGAGCTTCTTCCGAACGGGAAGACTCGATCGAAGGCTGATCATCGCCCTCATCCTGCCCGTGTTCGTCACCGCCACGTTCGCCACGCGATTCACGGCGCTCTTCATAAGCCCGCTGGCGCTGCATCTGACGCTCATTGCGCTCCTGCTGGCTCTGCTGAGCAGCTTGGTTCATGGCATTCAGAATACGGAAATAATGCTCTGCATGCTGGAAGTAGGCTTCCGCAAGGATGCGATCCCCCGTTCCTGTCGCATCCCGGCCAAGCTGGAGATACTTTTCGAAGAGCTGCTGGGCAGTTCCACGAATTCTGAGGTCCGGGCCATTGCTGTCAAACACATGGTTGCGGTTCAGAGGGGTCTGGGAATTGCTACTGCGTGGTGTCCCGCCGCCAGCACGATGATGCCGGCCTCTTATACGCTTCATATTCATCGACCCGTGATGCACTTTCCTGATGGCGTGCCCCACTTCTGCCCGTGCAGAAGGATGCGTCCGCCGCTGCCGAAAAGACGTCTGTCTATCTCGCTGTGGCTGGACACTGGCCAGCCTCTCATCCGCTGCCGGCTACTGAAAGACGGTCAACAGGAGCAACTGCATAAGGAAAAAACCGCCATTGCGGCTTCTACGACAGAATGCAGTTTCCTGTTCATATCAACTCTCAGTCTCTAAGCCAACGTCTTTCCTGAGTTTTCTGACCACTGAAGAACAAGAGCCCGTGCGATTCCACCCAAATCGTTCTGCCGCGCAACCTCCCGTAGTCCGTTAGCGCGACCGATTTCTGAGACAGAATCAATCTGGCCCAGACCCATTTCCAGAATAGCGTGACCGCCCGGCACCAGAAGTGACGGAAGCGCCTGACAGAGCAGGCGATATGCATCTAACCCGTCCTGACCACCATCCAGCGCACGAGAAGGTTCATAGCGAGCAACTTCCGGCATGAGATCGGGCACATCTGCCGTTTCAATATAAGGAGGGTTGGAAATCACCACATCGAATTTTCCGGCCAAAGCGGAATCCCAGTTTCCCGCCAAAAAACAGCTTCGGTCCTGCAATCCGTTCCGGCTAGCATTCCTGCGAGCAAGTGCTGCCGCTCCTGCGGAGAGATCCACCCCCACACCCCAGGCCTGCGGATATTCCGACAACGCAGAAAGAAGCAGACAGCCTGTGCCAGTTCCAAGATCAAGCATCCTGAGAGACGCCGCACGATCCGGCCGCACAGTCAGAAGCGCCTCAATCAGAGCTTCACTATCCCCACGCGGAATCAGCGTGTCAGGTGTCGTATGGAAATCAAGCGTCCAGAACCCTGTTTCCCCGACAATAAATGCCAGTGGCTCCCGTGCCGCACGTCGCGTAACAGCCCCCTCAAACCGAGTCGCATCAGATTCCGAAACAGTTGTCAGGGAAAACAGTCCCGCTGGATCACGACCCGTCGTCCACCCCAATAAAAGCCGCGCTTCCCGGCGCGGATCTTCCAACCCGGCCCTTTGCAGAACCTCTGTTGCCTGTCGAAGAAGAACATCTTTTGCAGTCATCTTGCCCGAGAACCTGCTATACCTGTCATCATGAAGTCCAAACGTGCATTCTTATTCTCAGCCCTTCTTCTGGGATGCGCCTTGCATACGGCTCAGGCCCAGTCAGAACTGCCCGGTACCTTCACCGTGACAGATGAGCGCGCTTCAGAAGAAATATCCGAAGTGTCCCGTCTTTACCTTGACGGTAACCTTGTGGCGACCTTCCGGCTGGGGCTGTCCAAATCCCGCGAAACACGCACTATTCCCCTACCCGCTGGACGATATGACGTTGATTACGCGCTCTGCGGCGAAATCACCATCATGCATAACGGTCATCAGGAAATGCATCAGGTTAGCAGCGAAGGACAACTCCATCATCCAGAAGGCCATACTCTGGATGCCGTCGGAAGTAACAACTTCACTGATTTCTTCCTTGTGGATTACAACGACCCCTCTGTTGCAACCCACCGACATGGACGCGCTGCTGTCTGCGCTACGCCAAGTTCCTGACTCTTTAAAAGCCTTCCGCCGCAAGAAGCTCTGTCTGCTCCTCACGCGTCAGAGCATCAATAATCTCATCGAACTCGCCCGCCATGATGCGCTCGATCTTGTAGAGGGTCAGGTTGATCCGATGATCCGTCACACGTCCCTGCGGAAAATTGTAGGTCCGGATGCGTTCTGAACGATCACCCGTTCCGACCTGAGACTTACGATCTGCGGCACGCGACTCATGCGCTGCGGATCGTTGACGCTCATAAAGGCGTGCCCGAAGAATCTTCATGGCCTTGGCACGGTTCTTGTGCTGGCTCTTTTCTTCCTGCATCGCCACGACAACGCCAGTCGGGATATGCGTAATCCGAACGGCACTTTCGGTCTTGTTAACGTGCTGTCCGCCCGCACCAGACGCGCGATAAACGTCGATCCGCAGATCGTCGTCATTGATCGTCACGTCCACTTCTTCCGCTTCTGGCAGAACAGCAACAGTCACCGTCGATGTATGGATACGGCCCTGACTTTCTGTGGCCGGTACCCGCTGAACACGATGAACGCCTGATTCATACTTGAGACGGGCAAAGACGGAACGGCCGGAAATCGTCGCCATGCCTTCTTTCAGGCCAGCGACTTCGCTCTCGGCATATTCCATGACTTCAAAGCGCCAGCCGTTCTGTTCCGAGAAACGGCGATAGGCGTCGAAAAGCTGGGCGGCAAAAAGCCCGGCCTCGTCACCACCCGCCGCCGGACGGATTTCCAAAATGGCGCTGCGCTCATCAGCAGCATCCTTGGGCAGAAGCGCAATACGCAGGTTGTGCTCCAACTCAGGGATACGCGCTTCTATCTCTTCAAGCTCGACCTGAGCGAGTTCCTTCATTTCGGGATCAGCAAGAAGAGCCTGGGCCCCTTCCCGCTGCCTCTCGGCAGCCTGCCAGGCCTGAATGGACGCGACGACAGGTTCAAGCTCCGCATATTCGCGCGAAAGACGGGTGAACTCCTCTCCCCCCATTTCGCCAGACGACATCAGAGCCTGAATTTCTTCCGAGCGGGCAACAATCCGCTCCAGCCTGTCATCAAATGCCACGTCTCAGGCGCCTTTCAGAGCCTGTACGAGGTCGGATATGGCCACTTCCTCCTGCTCACGGGCACCAAGGTCCCGAAGCTGTACAACGCCACGCGCAAGTTCTTCATCGCCGAGAACAACCGCATGGGACGCACCAGACTTTACGACGCGCTCCATACGCTTCTTCATGTTGCCACGCGTCTCGATCTCCGCACGTAAACCGGCTTCACGAAGAGCACGTGCAATGGCCGCCCCCTTAAGAACCGCTTCATCGCCCATGGGAACGATCGCAATACCAGCCGCAACGGAAGGTGTTTCTTCCAGCAGAAGCGCAAGACGTTCGATACCGCCAGCCCAGCCAATCGCCGGAATGGCAGGGCCACCCATCTGCTCGACCAGACCTTCATAACGCCCGCCAGCCAGAACAGTACCCTGCGCACCCAGCTTGGTTGTCACAAACTCGAAAGCCGTGTGGCTGTAGTAATCAAGGCCACGTACGATCCGCGGGTTCTCAACAAACTCCACGCCAAAGGCCGTCAGGTAAGACCGCAGATCATCCCAGAACTTGCGGGACTCATCGTTCAGATAGTCTGCAAACGCCGGGGCATCCGCCAGAAGCGCCCGATCCTGCTCGGATTTGCTATCCAGAATACGCAGAGGATTTACCTCAAGACGCACCCGGCTCTCTTCCGAAAGAGCATCAGCATGCTGGCGGAAATAAGCGACCAGCGCCTCACGCCATGCCTGACGGGACGCAATATCACCCAGCGTATTCAGTTCCAGAACAACATGTTCGGACAGACCAAGAGCCTTAAGGATGTCGTAAGCCATCGTGATGACTTCAGCATCCCGCAACGGCCCTTCGGCACCCAGCAGTTCCGCACCAATCTGGTGGAACTGGCGATACCGCCCCTTCTGAGGACGTTCATAACGGAACATCGGCCCCTGATAGAACGCCTTCTGAGGCAGCGACTGGGTCAGGCCATTCGTCACGAGCGCACGGCAGATGGAGGCCGTGTTCTCTGGACGCAGCGTGATGCTCTCGCCGCCCCGATCCTCGAACGTGTACATCTCCTTGGACACGACATCGGATGTCTCACCGAGCGTACGGGAGAAAACCCGAGTGTCTTCGAAGATTGGCGTGCTCCATTCCTCAAACCCGTAGGTTTCCAGAACCGAGCGCGCTGTTTCCACCACATGGTGGTGACGGCGCATGGTGTCGCCGATGAGGTCGTGTGTGCCGCGAGGCGGTTGCAGTCCTGACATCAGTGGCTCGCCGGATCCATCTGCTTGGCGGCTTCAGCGGCAGCAGCAGCTTCGGTCTGAGCCTTGTCCGCTTCGATAGCGGCAACTTTGGTTTCAACCAGATCCACAATGTGCTCGATCATGTCTTCGGCTGGCATCGTATGATCCTGGCGACCAGCGGAGTAAACCATGTGGCGACCAGAGCCGCCGCCGGTCACACCGATATCGGTCATGAGAGCTTCACCCGGACCATTCACAACGCATCCGATGATGGAGAGCGTCAACGGTGTCTTGATATGCTGGAGGCGATCTTCAAGCGTCTGAACTGTCTCGACCACATTGAAACCCTGACGCGCACAGGACGGGCAGGAAATGATCTTCACACCGCGATGACGCAGACCCAAGGATTTGAGGATGTCCCAGCCTACCAGCACCTCCTCTTCCGGAGGAGCCGAAAGCGAAACACGCATCGTGTCACCCACGCCCGCCCAGAGCAGATTGCCCAGACCGATGGAAGACTTCACCGTACCGGCACGCTTGGAACCAGCTTCAGTGATGCCGATGTGCAGTGGGTGGTCACAGCAGTCTGCAAGCTGCTGATAGGCTGCAACCGCCATAAACACGTCAGACGCCTTCACGCTGATCTTGAACTCATGAAAATCATGGTCCTGAAGGATCTTGGCGTGTTCCAGAGCACTTTCAACCAGTGCTTCCGGGTTAGGCTCACCATACTTTTCCAGAAGGTGCTTTTCCAGCGAACCGGCATTCACGCCGATACGGATGGAACAGCCGTAATCCTTGGCGGCGTTCACAACTTCACGAACACGCTCGGCACTACCGATATTACCCGGATTGATACGCAGACAGGCCGCGCCGGCCTTCGCAGCTTCGATAGCGCGCTTGTAGTGGAAGTGAATGTCCGCAACGATCGGCACGTTCACTTCGTGCACGATCTCCTTCAGGGCTTCCGTGCTAGCTTCATCCGGGCACGACACGCGGACAATATCTACACCTGCCAGTTCGGCCAGACGGATCTGGTCGATCGTCGCCTGCGCGTCGGATGTCAGGGTGTTGGTCATGGTCTGCACGGAGATCGGCGCATCACCACCGACCGCAACCTTGCCGACATGAATCTGGCGCGACTTGCGACGCTCGATGTGCTGATAGGGGCGGTAGCTGCTCATGATTTACCTCTTCGTGCCCGGACAAACCGGGTCCTGTGGGTCAGGGGCTTGGCCCCTGTTTAATGCGATGAAGACGATTGATCCAGTTGCCGGGCGTTCAGATCGTCAGCAGAAAGTTCTGCGGGAGGCTTTGCAGGCGCTTTTGCCCGATGCGGCACGGGTTTCACAACAGGTGCAGGACTATCCTGCGATGCATCAACCGCCTCAGGAACAGCAGACGGATTTGACGGCTCAGACGCAGGTTGCGCAGGCAAGGCAACGCCATTGCCAAATGCCCCAGACTTGATGGCTTCTGCCGTAACCTCGACGTTCCGACGAACCTCACCTTGACGCCCGAGAGGCGCACTGGTCGTACCATCCGTTGAAAGAACCACGCCTCCGGCATTGCCAAATGACATTCGGAAAGGAGCACCTGCCGCGTCGCCCTGCCAGCTTTCTCCGGCTTTGAGAACACGCGAGACAAGAACATGGCCGTCCTTATCCTTGACCTGCATCCAGACAGGAGCAAGCAGACGCACAACAACTGATCCGACAGGCACAGCCGGAGCGGGAGTTTCTGCTGGCGCATTCGTGGCAGGACCGAACTGGTCTCCGGCGTTCTGATCTGCATCTTCAGAACCGGCCTCAGCTTCTGCCGTAACGGCAGGAGCGGGCTTGACCTGAGACGCCGGAGGAACAGCCTGCGGCAAAGCCTGTGCAGACGGCGCCTCAACAGGTGGCGTCATGGCGGGCGCTACAGACTGCGAAACATGCGGTTCCGGCGTAGGCGCACGTCCCGGCATGACCGATGCAACCTGCGGAGAGGTCGTTGCGGGCGTTGCAGCGCCTGGCATCAACTCCGCAACAGCCGGAACCCGGCGATCAGCCGGGCTTTCATGCGAGGCAAACCGATACCAACCCGCATAGGCGGCAACGACAACAACAAGCCCTGCCCCGACCAGAAGCCCGACTGGCAGGCCGCGCTCTCCCTCCGGTTGAGGAAAAACAAGATCCGTCTTGCGGTTAACAACACCGCGATATTCCTGGCGGAAGCGTGCAACCAGACCATCGGCATCCAGTTGCATGGCATGAGCATATGTCCGCAGGAAACCTACGGCATAGGCAACACCCGGCAGGGACGACAGATCATCCGCCTCCAGTGCAACCAGAAGACGGCTACGGATCCGCAGCCACTGAGCCACATCCTCAATCTGCCACCCCAACTCCTCCCGACGCGTACGCAGGATCGTTCCAACACTCGGCTGGTCTGAGCGAAGCGGCATCGTGCGGATATCGGAAGGAGGTGACATGGCTGAATAACCTGATCAGGCGGGAGCGTGAACGCGGTCTTCCCGCTTTGCAATGGCTTCCACAGCCTGCTCCACGAGCGTAGCGATGATTTCGGACACCGGACGGATCTCCTTGACCATACCGACAGACTGGCCAGCCATGACAGACCCGTTATCGACGTCACCATCCATCACGGCGCGACGCAGCGCACCAGCCCAGAAATGCTCGATGGAAAGCTGAGCATCTTCTTTGCTCACATCGCCATTCTGGAACTTCCGGATCGTTTCTGCCTGATGCTTCAGGAAGCCACGGCTCCCCGCATTGGCAAGACCACGTACCGGAATGACCGGGAACTGCTCATCAAGCTGCACGGATGTCACGGCATCACGGGCATTGGCCCGCAGGAACGCCTTCTTGAAGTTCTCGTGTGCGATACTTTCTTGGGACGCCGCAAAGATCGTTCCAAGCTGTGCACCGGAAGCGCCCTGCTCAAGATAGGACACGATGGCATCGCCACGACCCAGACCACCTGCCACAAAGACAGGAACGTCCTTGATGTGCGGCAGGATTTCCTGCGCCAGGACCGTCAGGGAAACCGGCCCAACATGGCCACCTGCTTCCGATCCTTCAATAATGAGTGCTTCAATACCCAGCTTCACCAGACGCTTGCCCAAAGCCAGTGCAGGCGCGAAACCAATCGCACGCGCTCCGCCATCACGGACACGCTTGATCGTGGCACTAGTCGGCACACCACCCGCCAGAACAACATGGGAGACGTTATGTGCAAGACATACGTCCACCAGCCGATCCAGTTCAGGATGCATGGTGATAAGGTTCACACCAAACGGGCGCTTCGTCAGAGCCTGCGTGGCAACGATTTCTTCCTCAAGGCGCTCCGGCGTCATCGCGCCGCACGCAATCACACCAAAGCCGCCAGCATTGGAAATGGCGGAGACAAGATTGCGCTCGCTCACCCAAGACATCGCGCCGCCAAGAATGGCGACTTCGCTGCCCAGGAAGTCACATCCTGGCTTCCAGAGGCGGTTCAGGGTTTCGCGGGCGTCCGTCATTGCACTCACGTAGAGGGTTCCTCTTTCTTGTCCAGCCCGTACGCGGTGTGCAGTGCACGCATCGCAAGCTCTTTGTATTCCGAATCAATCAGGACGGAGATCTTGATTTCGCTCGTGGAAATCACCTGCACGTTGATTCCGCGCTCCGCCAGAGTGCCGAACATGGTCGCCGCAAGTCCGGCATTGGAGCGCATGCCAACACCAACAACACTAATCTTCACAACGTTGTGAGATGTCTCAAGCTCACCATACTGGATATCGGCATGAGCCTTTTCCAGAACAGCGCGGGCTGCCGCCTCGTCGCTCTTGCCGACCGTAAAGGTCATGTTCGTCATGCGGTCAACGCCCGTGCTCTGCACGATCATGTCCACATTGATGTTTGCCGCAGCCAGAGGTCCGAAAATGGCCGCCGCGATGCCCGGGCGGTCCGGAATACGCCGGACGGAGAGCTTTGCTTCATCATGCGAGCTGGCAATGCCCGCAACCAGTTCCTTCTCCACGATCTCGTCCTCATCCACCACAATCGACCCACTGTCATCATCCGTTTCGGAAAATGACGACAGCACACGCACACGAACTCCCTCGCGCATCGCCAGCCCGACACTCCGGGTCTGAAGAACCTTGGCGCCTACGGAAGCAAGCTCAAGCATCTCTTCATATGTGATGCGATCCAGCTTCCGCGCACGCTTCACGATACGCGGGTCCGTCGTATAAATTCCATCAACATCCGTATAGATGTCACATTGATCCGCATGGATCGCAGCGGCAATCGCTACCGCAGATGTGTCTGATCCGCCACGCCCCAGTGTGGCAATCCGGTTATCCGGACCTACACCCTGGAAACCAGCGATAACCGGCACAACACCATTATCAAGACATTTCAGCAGTTCAGTACCGTCAACGCCATCAATGGATGCTTTCCCGTGCGCGTCATCTGTCACAAGCGGGATCTGCCAGCCCTGAAAAGAGCGTGACGGAACGCCGATAGCCTGTAGCGCAATAGCCACAAGACCACTCGTGACCTGCTCGCCAGAGGCTACGACGGCATCATATTCCTTCGGGTCTGCCAGCGGGTCCAGTTCGGCACAGTATCCAACCATCTGATTGGTCACACCTGCCATGGCCGACACAACAACAGCCACACGACGCCCCTGCGCATGCTCGGCTTTGACCCGCTGCGCAACGATCCGGATGCGTTCAATTGTTCCGACGGATGTTCCGCCGAATTTCATGACGATCGTTTTCCGTTTCCCGCTATCCACAGACATGGAAAGAGTATCGGCACGACCGGAAACCTGGTCGTGAACGGGAGTATCGGACATGGACATCGCGGATAAGGCTCCAGTACGTGTCTGGCGTTGCGCGCTCGGGTCTGGCATCGGATACGGCACAAAACAGATTTGCCGGCCGGTCTTCTGAACAGACTCTGCCGGTCCACATACTCGTCTCGCCACGCCGCGTCCAGCCGACGGCATCATGCGGGCACACAGAAGGACAGTTCTGATGGCCTCAGAAACCGTTTCCGGAAGCACCTCACATCGCTCTTCCGTTTCCGATTCCGAAATTGCCCATTTCAGCGCACTGGCCAAAGACTGGTGGAACCCTCGCGGCCCGATGGCCCCTCTTCACGCCATGAACCCCTTGCGTACGGACTGGGTCGCTTCCCGGACAACTTCTCTCAAGCCGTCCAAAGGAGAACGCCTTTCCCTGCTCGATATCGGCTGCGGCGCAGGCCTCGCCAGCGAAGCCTTTGCAAAGCTAGGGTTCGAGACACTCGGTCTTGATGCAAGCCCAGACGGGATCGAAGCAGCCCGCGCGCATCAGGCTAACTACCCACTGCCACCAAGTGCCGCCCCCCTGACTTATCGCAATGGCAGCGCGGAAGATCTGGTCGAGGAAGGCGTAAAATTCGACGTCGTGTCAGCCCTAGAAGTCATCGAGCACGTCAACGATCCGCAGGACTTCCTGCACATGCTTGCAACCCTGACCCGACCGGGAGGCATGGTTGCAGTATCTACGATGAGCCGCACACCGCGTTCATTCGCCATGGCAAAGCTAGGCGCGGAATACATTCTGCGGATGCTGCCCGTCGGCACACATGACTGGAAGAAATTCATCAAGCCGGAAGAGCTGGCAGCCATGGCCCGTAACGCCGGTCTGCGCATGACCGATATTGCCGGCATGAGCTACCTGCCCCCGCGCTGGCGCACGACCCGCGACACTGGCGTGAATTATATCGCAATGTTCACGAAGGGCTGAAACAAAAAAGGCGCTCTGAAGAGCGCCTTTTTCATGGAAGGTCAGACCTGCGTATTCATGAACGCAAACGTCGTCGGGCTACCGACAGGCGTAAAGTTCTCCGTAAACGCAAGCTGTCCGGTGTTCTTGTCCACCTTGAAGGACGTCACCGCATCCGAACGCTGGTTAGCGCAGAACAGGAATGTTCCAGACGGATCAAACATCATGGCACGGCCATAATCGGCATGCATCCAGACTTCATCCTGCAAGGACAGTGTTCCATCCGCCGCAATCGCAAACACAGCCAGAGAATCGCCTAAACGGTTGGAGGCATAGACATACTTTCCGCTCGCCGAGATCAGAATTTCTGCAGCCAGCGTTGAGCCACGGAAATGCGGCGTGACCGTGCTGACGGTCTGGATGTTCGTGATGACACCCGTCAGCGGATCGAAGCTAGAGACCACGATCTTCGAGTTTTGCTCACACAGATTGTACATGATGCGCCCCGAATGATTAAACTCGAAGTGACGCGGCGCAGAACCAGGCTCCATATCGTAATACGGCGTCTTGGCCGGAATCAGCTTTCCGGTCGTCAGGTTCAGTGTCCAGACATAGACCCGATCCAGCCCAGCATCATCCGCAATCACAAATCGCCCACTAGGATCAGAGCGGATCATATGCGGATGCGATCCGGAATGATCTGAAACGGCGAAGTTGCCCTGCGGATTGTCGGCTGCACGCTCTGGCTGACGCGGACCAGTGTTATGAACGACGTCCGTTGCCTCTCCCAGAGAACCATCACTCCGGATCGGCAGAACGGCTACACAGCCTCCCACATAATTCGCCACCAGCACATAACGCCCTGAGTGGTGCACACTCAGATGCGCCGGAACGGCCCCGCCGGAACTGACTACGTTCAGCTTGCGCAGGGAGCCAGTCTTCTGATCCACGGCAAATGCCGTAACAGACCCATGCCCATCCTTGTTATAATCATCAATCTCGCTGAGAGCGTATAGGAAATGATTATCCGCAGACAGCGTGATGAACGAAGGACTGGCAATATCGGTATAAGTCGTGATCGGCGTCAGAACGCCGGATTCACGATCCATTTCGAAGACAGCAATTCCCTGCCCGTTTCCTGCTCCGCCAGGCGGAGCATGCTTGGTGTATCCGCCGACGAAACAGACCGTCTTGGAAACAGGCTTCGGCGGCGGTGGCGGAACGGGAATGACTGTGGGCTCGTCCGCCGCATGAGACGTTCCTGCAACACCGGTTGCAACGGCACCAGCAGCAAGTCCAAGCGCAAAATCGCGACGGGAAACGGGGTGGGACATAATGGTTCCACGGTCCTTTCAGTTTGGCAGATGCCAAGGCCACATCGGACCTGCGCATTTCTGAAAGACCATATCAGAAGGATACGGTCTGCCATGATAGTTTCTCAGTGAGGCTGCGGAGGCATCTTGCACTGCGCGCCAAAGGCGCCACCGGTATACCGGGTCCAGGTCTCGGTTTTCCCCAACAGAGGCATTCCCAGAACATAGCCCCGCAGCTTCAGGACATTCGGCTCCGAAAGCCAGATGTAGGCCTGATAAACACGTCCGCTCCGTGGATCAAGAATGTGGCCACCCCATTTGTGGTCTTCAACTGGTACAAAGTCTGTCAACATCCATAAGCCGCACTCAGCTCGACCCCAGGTGTCTTTCGGCATTTCCCCATCATAGTCCATGCCGACCAGCTTGCCACACAGGGCATTCCCGTTGCTTCCACAGCGTTCGATCGAGAAGACACCATCCTTCCCCCCGGACAACCAAAGACCCAGTTCAGAAGGACCGGCAGACGAAGAAACATCAGCGGTAGCCGCGGCCCGCCCCATTGAAGGAGACAGGCACGCCAGCAGACCCGACAGGATCAATCCCCACCGCACTCAGACACCGCCAAGCAGGGAATCAAGCCGCCCTGCTCGATCCAGCGCCACAATATCATCGCACCCGCCGAGAGGCGTTCCGTTCACGAAGACCTGCGGAACAGTCCGGCGTCCCGACCGCGCAATAGCCTCCTCCCGCTCCGGCGTCCCATGGGGCGCATTGATCTCCTGGAAAGCTACACCCTTCGATCTGAGGAGATCGACAGCATGAACACAGTATGGGCATCCCGGCTGCGTGAAAATTTCAATTTTTGACATATGGTTTTTTACTCCTCGGGATACGGAACATCCCGTTCATCGCCCTTGCCGGTCCGGGCTGCAACGAGAATATCCACCGATAATGCTCCCGCCTTCAAGAGTGCATCCGCGCAGACCGATGCCGTCGCTCCTGTTGTCAACACATCGTCCACCAATAGAACGGCCTGCCCTACAATTCGTTTTTCACGCTCTGGCCGAACAACAATCGTATCTGCAATTTCAGCATAACGTTCTTTTGGAGAAAGCCGAGCAAGCGCTCTGGTTGCCCGCCTGCGCTCAAGCCCATCCAGCAAAGCAGGAACCTTATTGCGACGCGCCAATCCATGAGCGAGAAGCGCAGCCTGATTGTAACGACGCCTCCACAGTTTCCCCCGGTACATCGGCACAGGCACCAATACTGTTGCCTGCTCCAGCAAGACTTTTCCGGCCCTTCCCATTTCCTGGGAAAGAACGGCTGCATTTTCCGTTCTGTCAGAATATTTCAGAGGAAGGATCATCCGCCGCGACCAATCATCATAAACAAAGGCCGCGCGCGCCTGACGCCAGACGGGAGGCTTCAATTGACAGGAAACGCAGATTCTTCTGGCACCCCCATAAGTTTCATTGATCAGTGGTGTCCCGCACCGGTCACAGCAGGGGGAAATAATGCGCCGGGCGGAGGAGAAACAGTCAGAGCAGAATGCTCCCTCTGTCAGGACATCGGCCCCACACCCGGAACAGACTGGCGGAAGCGCCAAATCAAGAAGTGTCCGGCAACAGCGAGAAAAAAACGGCGGCAGTATGCTTAGCAATCAGGACTGCACCAGCTTTAGCGTCACCCGCGAAGCGTCAATCAGAACCTTACCCTCGTTCTGAAAATTGACGGTCACGCGCTCCGCAATTGCAGACTGAACCTGACCCCAACCCCATTCCGGATAGTCAGGATGCTGCACGATCTGGCCGGGCTCTAGAAAAGACTGAAATGGCATGGACATCTCGTTGTCCATGCCATGAAAAGACCCTCAGTGCCCAGCGTTTTCACCAGAAAAATCCGGTGCCATGAGGCCTGAAGCGTCAAGCTGAAGCGCCAGAGCCTGCTTCAGACGGTCAAGTCCTGCAGAGGTCAGGGCTTCTGCCCGAGCCACCAGAACCGCCTGGGTATTGGACGCACGCAAGAGCCACCATCCGTCCTCTGTATTGACGCGCACACCATCGATTTCAGAGACGTCAGCGCCTTCACTCCGAAGGCGCTTTGCAACCTCAGCTATCACGTCAAATTTTCGCGTATCGGCGCAATCAAAACGCAGCTCAGGCGTACTGACTGTTTCTGGCAATGCACGTCGAACCTGTGAAAGCGGCTGCCCCAGTCGAGAGACAATCCCTATAAACCGCACCGCCGCATAAAGTGCATCATCGAAGCCATACCATTTATCGGCAAAGAAAATATGCCCCGACATTTCGCCAGCCAAAGGGGCCTTTGTCTCAGCCATTTTGGTTTTTACCAAAGAATGGCCGGTCTTCCACATCAGCGGCTGACCGCCTGCTTTCTCGACCTCATCAAAGAAAACCTTGCTGGCCTTCACATCTGCAATGATCGTTGCGCCGGGATACTCCCGGAGAACATGACGGGCCAGAAGTACCAGAATCTGGTCCCCCCAGAGAATTTGCCCCTGATCATCCACCACACCGATCCGATCTGCGTCACCATCAAAGGCGATGCCAAGATCCGCACCTGTGTCCTTAACCTTAAGAATCAGATCCTGAAGGTTTTTGGGAACGGTAGGATCGGGGTGATGATTCGGGAAATGACCGTCAATTTCCGGAAACAAGACCGTATGTTCACCTGGCAATTTTTCAACCAGCCGACACAGAACGTCGCCCGCAGCCGAGTTACCATTATCCCACACGACCTTGAGCGGGCGTGACCCATCATAATCCTGAAGGAGGCGGGTAATATAAGCGCCGGAAATCTCTTCACTTCGCGACGTTCCCTCAGTCGCGGGAACAACATTTCCTGCTGCAGCCAGATGCCCCAGCTCACGAATCTGGTCTCCGTAAAACGGCTTACCAGCACTCATCATCTTGAAGCCGTTATAATCCGGCGGATTATGACTTCCCGTAACCATGATTGCGCCGTCAGCCTTCAGGGCAACGGACGCAAAATAGAGCATGGGCGTCGGGCCGCAGCCGATGCGGATAACATCCGCACCAGATTCTACGGCGCCTTTGACAAGGGCATCTTCAAGAGCGGGAGAAGACAACCTTCCGTCAAAACCAACGACAACGCTACGCCCACCCTGCCGAATGACCATGCTCGCAAAAGTACGACCAATCGCAAAAGCGTCTTCGGGGTGAAGCGTTTTTCCAACAATTCCGCGAATATCGTATTCGCGGAGACTGGTTGGATCAAAATCGTGCCTGAAAGACATCAAACAGCGTCGACATACTTCTTGAGGAACGCCTTCACCGCATCACCCAGGTCAGGGCGATCAATCGAGAAGGCAATCTGTGCTTCCAGGAAGCCAGCCTTGTCACCACAGTCATAGCGCGTACCCTCATAGCGCAGACCATGGAACGGGACATGCCCGATCATCTTGGCCATTGCATCCGTCAGCTGCACTTCGTTACCAGCGCCACGCTCCAGCTTGGAAAGATGCTTCATCACATCAGCCGTCAGCACGTAACGACCAATGATCGACAGATTGGACGGAGCATCTTCAGGATTTGGCTTCTCAACCAGCCCCTTCACTTCCACGAGGCGACCGTCGTCCGCACCGACATCCAGAATACCGTAACGATTGGTATGCTCGCGCGGTACTTCCGTTACGGCAACGACGTTACCGCCCGTCTGATTGTAGGCATCCACAAGCTGAGCAACGCAGCTGCGGCCGCTCTTTACGATGTCATCCGGAAGAAGAATGGCAAACGGGTCGTTACCGATAAAGGACCGGGCGCACCAGATAGCATGACCAAGGCCCAGCGGCTCCTGCTGACGGACAGCCACAAGTGAGCCAGCCTGCACGCTGCTGGGCTGCAGGGCTTCAAGCGCGCTCTTCTTGCCACGCTCTTTCAGCGTTGCCTCAAGCTCGTAAGCGATATCGAAATAATCGATCAAGCTGTCTTTACCGCGTCCAGTGACGAGGCAGAATTCTTCGATGCCAGCTTCGCGCGCTTCATCGATGGCGTACTGGATCAGCGGCTTGTCGACGACAGGAAGCATTTCCTTTGGCATCGCCTTGGTCGCCGGAAGGAACCGCGTTCCAAGTCCTGCAACGGGAAGGACTGCTTTCTTCAGGGGCTTGATCACGAAACCTCACACATCAGCCAGAACAATCATCCGACCGCCGAGCCGAAGCTCACAACGTTCTGATGAAAACATAGAAAGGCATAACGGTGGATTAGCAGTCTGGCAATAAAATGGCACAGACGCAAAACACCACTCTGGATGCCTTAACTCTGGCATTCAGGGGGAGTTCTGTTTTTATGATTTTTTCGAGAATTTTTCCATTCCCCTCAAAAGGGAAATGGTGCGGCCGAGAAGACTCGAACTTCCACGGGGTTGCCCCCACAAGCACCTCAAGCTTGCGCGTCTACCATTCCGCCACGGCCGCCCCGTGACAAACCGTCTTGTGTAGTGCAAGACCGTCCGGTGAGGGGCGATATAGCCGAAGCCTGAAGCGAGAGCAATGACCAGAAACGATATTTGTGAAGAAATTTTGTGGAAAAAATCAGACGGACTGACACCTTATCCTGAAGCCCTGGATTTCATGGCAACGCGTTCCCGCCAAATCCATGAGGGCACTGCCTACCCTCTCGTCTGGTTGGTAGAACATCCTCCGATCTTTACTGCGGGAACATCTGCCCGCCCGGAAGATCTCTACAACCCTCATGGATACCCGACCTACAGCGCAGGACGTGGCGGACAGTGGACCTATCATGGTCCCGGTCAACGATTAGCCTATGTCATGCTAAATCTTGGCCAGCAGAACGGTACCATCCCTCCGCGCGATCTAAGAGCGTTCGTGAAAGGGCTGGAACACTGGATCATCGAGACGCTGGCACGCCTCGGTGTGGAAGCGTTCACCCGTGATGGGCGCATCGGCGTCTGGACCGTTGATCCTTTGAGCGGTCAGGAAGCAAAAATCGCCGCCCTTGGCATCCGCGTCAGCCGCTGGGTCAGCTGGCACGGTGTCTCGATTAATCTTGACCCGGCTCTGGACGATTTCGATGGAATTGTTCCCTGCGGCATCCGGGAATTTGGCGTCACGAGTCTTCGCCGCTTCAATCCAGCCCTGACCATGCAGGATCTGGACGAGGCGCTGGCCGCAGCATGGCCAGCGCATTTCGGATCTATCCCCCAGGAGGAGTGAAAACCGTGGGTGTGAACGCCACACCCTCTTCCACGCTGTTCAATGACACGCTGAAACGGTTCTGACGGGCATCCACGCCCTGAAGACCCATCAGGGACAACTTACCGTCCATGTCAGAGAACTGAAGTGTCAGAAGACCCTGAGAGGGGTTGTTTGCCTCAGCCACGGAAATCTGAAGCGATCCCTGCCCTCTCCTGACATCCGTAACCTGAATATCCCGATCAAAGCGGATCGGATGATGCAGAAGCAGGCCCAGCGGATTCCGCTTCAGAGACAGATGCGTCACGGCCCCACTGTCCATATCATCCAGCACAAGATGACCGTCACCCGCGACAAGCTCCATGATGTGTGGAGTTACATAGTCGAGGCGCAGATGCCCAGGCATGTAAACGAATCGTCCAGAACTATGCCCCTCATCCGGGCCAATCTGGTTGAATGACGCCCGCATCCCGGTCACACCGTTCATATAGGTTTCAATGCGATGTACATCTGCCTGTTGGTCAGCAGGAAGATGGCCATAGCCGCTCGTGGCGCAGCCAGACAGAAACAGAAGAGCCAGAAGGGCACGCTTCATGGAGTGGTTTCTCCGTGGAGAACAAGAGACAGGGCATGTAGTCCCGTTTCAAACTCCCCGGCGAGCAATCCGTTCACCAGACGATGCCGGGCAATCCGGTTCAGACCATCAAACTTCGCACTGGTGATAGCAATATTGAAATGCGTTTCCCCCGGATTACCAAGAGCTTTGGCCCCGGCATGATGAGCGTGACGGGCGCTGTCGTCCTGGATTTCCAGCACGGAGGGCGCCAGTTCCTGCGTGAGAATTTCGGCAATTCTGTCCCGTCTTGTAAGGGGCTGTGTCATGGTCAATTAAATCCGACTTGGTTTGTCCGCTTGCATCAGGCGGCTCACATTGCCCATATCAGACACCATGCAGCGTAAATCTACCAGACATCGGGCTTTTGACCCCGATCCAGAGGCACCGGACCAGACCTGCGACCATCCGGGCTGCGCGGAACGTGCCGGCTATCGCGCACCCCGCGGGCGGGATGCCCTGCGATCCTACTTCTGGTTCTGCCTTGATCATGTGCGCGAATATAATTCCCGCTGGGATTTCTACCGTGGCATGACACCCGGCCAGATCGAGGCCCATCTGCGGGCCGATACGTCCTGGCAACGCCCTTCATGGAAACTCGGTACCGGCACGGCCAACAAGGCTGAGTTCAACGAAGAGGATATTCTCGACCCGTTGGATATTCTCGGCGCCAGCCGTCGGAATCGTGCTGAGCGGGCAAAGGAAAGCGCGCGACAGCGTGCCGCTGCCAGTGGGCCACCAGAGCCACTCCGCCAACCGCTGGCGACACTGGACCTCTCCTGGCCTGTCTCTCTGGATGACGTAAAAACCCGCTATCGCGCCTTGGCACGTCGTCATCATCCGGATGCGAATATCGGTGATCAGAAAGCTGAAGAGCGTTTCAAAGCTATCGGAGCCGCCTATTCGGTTTTGAAAACGCATTTCAGTCGCGAATCAGAGTTCGTTTCCTGATTTTCTCTCTGGAAGAATACGGTCCAAAGGCCCATCTTTTCAGAACATTCCTGAATTCAATGAAAGTCCGTCAGACCCATGAGTGATTTCGCGACGATCGACGCCCCGGAAACCGTCACCACCGCTGAAAGTTCAACAGTGCCAACCAGCGTTCTCGGTGCGCCTGACCTCATGGTGTCTTCGCGTGAGGTCTTCGGCATCAAAACGGATATTCAGGTACCGGCCTACTCGGTACGGACCGAGCACGTTCCCGATATCGACGACTCCTACAAGTTCGACGAAGACACGACCCGCGCCATTCTTGCAGGCTTCGCATATAACCGCCGCGTTATGGTTCAGGGCTTTCACGGTACCGGCAAGTCATCACACATTGAGCAGATTGCAGCACGCCTGAACTGGCCCTGCGTCCGCATCAACCTCGACAGCCATGTGTCGCGTATTGACCTGATCGGTAAGGACGCCATCGTCCTGCGGGACGGCAAGCAGGTAACGGAATTCCGTGAAGGTCTGCTGCCATGGTGCCTCCAGCATCCCTGCGCGCTGATCTTTGACGAGTACGATGCCGGCCGCCCGGACGTGATGTTCGTGATCCAGCGCGTTCTGGAAGCCGAAGGTCACCTGACCCTTCTCGACCAGAACCGCGTGATCCGCCCGAACCCGGCGTTCCGTTTGTTCTCCACGGCCAACACGGTCGGACTTGGAGACACGACGGGTCTGTATCACGGCACCCAGCAGATCAATCAGGGCCAGATGGACCGCTGGAACATCGTTACAACCCTGAACTACCTGCCGCTGGAGCAGGAAGTCGCCATCGTCACATCCAAGCTGAAAATTGGCGCGGACGACAAGGACCGGACAAAGATGGTCGAGCGGATGGTGGCTCTCGCCAACCTGACACGGGCAGGCTTCATGGCTGGAGACATTTCTACAGTCATGTCTCCCCGCTCCGTCATCGCCTGGGCAGAAAACGTTCAGATCTTCAATGACGTGGCTTTCGCCTTCCGCCTCACTTTCCTGAACAAGTGTGACGAAGCAGAGCGCGGGATTGTGGCCGAGTACTATCAGCGCTGCTTCAACGCCTCCCCGGTGGAGTAAAAAGCCTTGTCCGCGCCCAAGAACTCCCCTCCTGACGAGAACCGTCAGGAGGGCTTCCGCCGCGCCACCATCGCGACCCTTCGCGCTCTCGGCGGTACGCCCGACCAGAACGTGGACTTTCAGGGCGTGGTCGTGGGCAACCGACTGCCAGCCCCTCCGGCACCAGACTCGATTCAGCTGCCTTACATGTCGCGCAGTATGCACGACCGCGAGATCCAGAAAGTCCGTGGGGCAGCCGATGCCGCGGCCCTGAAACTGCGTCACCACAAAGATGGACTGGACGCACACTTCCCCGAGCCACAGGCTCAGGAAGCCTATACCGCGCTTGAGCAGGCCCGCTGTGAAGTCTACGGCTCCCGGCATATGGCAGGTGTCCGGGCCAATCTGGATCAACGCGTCATCCAGCAATGCGCCGAGGCCGGTTGCAATCGTATGGCGACCAAGGACGACATGCCCGCCGCCATGGCACTTGGCTTTCTGGCCCGCGAAGCCATGTCCGGCGAACATGCGCCCTCACAGGCAGGCCCGGCTCTGGACGCATGGCGCTCCTCCCTTTCGCCATCTGCGCGGAATGCTCTGGCTGAAATGGCCGAAACACAGGGCGACCAAACAGCGTTCGCCAAAGCGATCACGCATCTTCTTGGTGCGTGCCAACTGACCGAACTGCCGGAAGAGATTGAGCAGCAGGCTCCGTCTGATGATTTTTCAGAAGACGAGCAGCAGTCTGAAGACGATGCAGCCGTCCCACAGGAAGACGAACAGACGCCCGCAGGCGAAGAGCCGGATCAGGAAGACGGGTATCAACCCGAGAGCGGCGAAAGCGGCGTCACAGGTGAGACGGAAATGTCTTCCGACGCGCTCGATTCCCCTGAAACAGGTTCGGAAGAAGCCGCCGGCCCTTCCGATCAGACGGGCGATGGCACGGGTGCGGGCATAGCGTCGTCCTACAAAGCCTACACGACGAAGTTTGACGAGGAAGTCGGGGCGGCTGATCTGTGCGATCCGGATGAACTGGACCGTCTCCGGCAGCAACTTGACCAGCAGCTTGTTCAGCTTCAGGGACTCGTGTCGCGTCTGGCACATCGTCTGCAACGCCGCCTCATGGCGCAGCAGCAGCGCCGCTGGGAGTTTGAGCAGGAAGAAGGCATTATCGACGCCGGACGTCTCTCCCGTGTCGTGACCAATCCGACCCTGCCGCTGTCCTACAAGTATGAAACCGAAATGGAGTTCCGCGATACGGTCGTGACACTCCTGATCGACAATTCGGGCTCCATGCGCGGGCGCCCGATTGGTACAGCGGCCATCTGCGGCGATATTCTGGCGCGCACGCTGGAACGCTGTGGCGTCAAGGTCGAGGTTCTGGGCTTTACCACCCGCCAATGGAAAGGTGGTCAGAGCCGGGAACAGTGGGTCAAAAACGGGCGACCGCCTGAACCAGGCCGCCTGAACGATCTGCGTCACATCATCTATAAGGACGCAGACACCCCTTGGCGTCGGGCCCGGAAAAATCTGGGCCTGATGCTGCGTGATGGGCTTCTCAAGGAAAACATTGACGGAGAGTCGCTGCTCTGGGCCTGGAAACGCCTGAAACGGCGCCCTGAACACCGGCATATTCTGATGGTCATTTCAGATGGTGCGCCGGTGGATGACAGCACCTTCTCTGCCAATCCGCACAACTATCTTGAGAACCATCTGCGCGAGGTCATCAAGCGGATCGAAAGTGATCGCAACACCGAGCTTCTGGCCATTGGCATCGGCCATGACGTAACGCGGTACTATCGACACAGTGTAACCATCAGCTCCGCCGAAGACCTGGGCGGTACCATGATGGCTCAGTTGAGCGAGCTTTTTACGCCCGTCGGGCAGCGGCGAGCGCGATAACAGCATCCAGCATACGGTCGGTATCGAGGGTCGTGGTGCGGTGATTGACGATCGCCGCCCTCACCGCCAACCGACCATTGATCCGCGTCGTAGAAGGCGCTGCTACACCGCTTTCGTGCAGGTCCTGCACCAGTTCGGACACGCTTTGATCTGACAGGTCCTCAATCCCAAAACAGACGATGTTCAGAGTCACTGGCGCCAGAAGAACCAGCCCCGGTGCCGTCTGAACACGATGCGCCAAGTTCGCCGCCACGTCGCAGCACTCTTCAACCATTTGCCCCATCCGCTGGGAACCATAATGGCCCAGCGTCATCCAGACCTTGAGCGCACGAAATCCGCGAGACAGATCGGGCCCGAAATCACAGAACCATGGCGCACCACTCGCAAGGCCACGAGGTTCACGGGTCAGATAGTCAAGAGACTGAGCGAAAGCAGCCGCATGCGCTTTTCGATCACGCACGAGAACGCATCCCGCGTCATAGGGAACCTGCGCCCATTTGTGGAAATCGAAAGCCAGACTATCCGCCTTCTCAATACCGGAGAGTGCCTTCTGAAACCGGGACGACAGACAGGCCAGAGCCCCAAACGCTGCATCGACGTGAAACCAGAGCCCGTTGTCACGGGCAATCGCTTCGATCCCGGCAAGATCATCAATCGCGCCACAATCCACAGTTCCGGCTGTTCCGGCCACCATGAACGGGGTGTAGCCCGCTTCACGATCTTCCCTGATCATGCGCTTCAATGCGACCAGATCCATCCTGTGATCTGCCAGAACCGGGACCCGCCTGAGGGCATTGCTGCCAAAACCCGCCAGATCGAACGCTCTCGGAAGGCAACCATGCGCGGTCGTCGCGGCATAGCCAACCATTTTACGGCCCCCAACGCCCTGAGAGCGCAGAGCGATATCCTGCACACGACTAGCCGTAATGATGCTGATGAAATTAGCCATGGACGACCCGGTTACCAGACAACCGGAGCCGTCTTCCGGCATACCCACCATGGAGAGAGACCAGCGAATAACTTCGCGCTCGACTTCATTGGCAGCATGACTGCGCCCACCGCAATTGGCGTTCATGCCGCCAGCAAGCATTTCCGCCAGCATCCCTACGGGCGTGCCTGCCCCGTGCACCCACCCCATGAAACCCGGATGGGTATTCCCATTACCATAGGGAACAATAAGATCCGTGAAGCGACCATGCAGCTCTTCGAGCGACTGACCTTGTTCGGGGAAACCGGTTTTCAGAGCGTCACGAGCGTCCTGTGGCATAGGCTGCCAGACTGGCCCTTCCCCGACATGTTCCATACGATCAAACAGGGCATCCAGCATCTGGTGCCCCATCGCACGGATGCCGCTCCAGTCTTCAGGGTCCAGTCCCGCCATGAAGAGATCCTTTTTCGCTACCAGATGTCTCTAGCCGCGATACAGACCTCCCGCCGCGATGTCACGCAGCAGGCTCAGAAAAGCGCTGAATAAAGGTTTGATGACGTTGAAGAGCTGCCGCCCGTGAACAGGGACAGAACACCATCAGAAGACCCACTGCTACCGTAGAGTGTCAACATACTGGAGGGAGTAGTCGTCTTGTCCGGGTTAATCTGCAGAAGCGCCAGATACTGCTCTGCAAAGCGCTGAACACCTTTTGGCGTGCTAAGCCGCGTTAGATCCAGCTTGTCGCCCAGCAACCGCACCTGCTGATCATAATCGAGCGCACCGAATTGGGTAGAATCAAACCCAGCGACTTTCTCTGCAACCTTCAGCAGCTTTGAATCCGACATGATATTTGTAAGCTTCGTGTCAGACGTGACGGTCCGGGTGAAATAGAGTGCATCGCCCAGACCCGGCGTTTCTTCCTGAACGCTGCTTTCGTATCCGTTCGTCAGGTACTTCTGCGTAATGGTGGATACTGTATCGGCTGACGCCAGAGGCGACGTAGACCAGTCCGAAAACGCTGTGGCAAATGCCTTCCAGGACGCATTGCCACTTCTTTGGGCCAGAGAGGTAGAGGACGTGGGATCCTGCGTCATAAGCTGCTTCAGAACAGCCGTCTGATCAATGTTGGACGACATGTTGTAGGCGCCAAGAACAACTTTCAGTGCCTTGTAGTTCTTCAGAAGCTGATCCGGTGTTGTGATTGAAGAGGCTTCGCTCTTGAAGGCGGTCAAAGCCTGTTGGGAGTCGGTGCTTGTCTTCTCCCATTTGGTGACGGCCGTCTGCTCATCTTTGACGATGGAGAGGTACTGCGGCACCGCTGGCATGGCGGAAATGGACGAAGACATGCACACTCACCCGCAAGAAAGGATATTGGGGAACCATTGTCTCTCCATAATCCTAAGAGACTCTTAACGATCTTAAAGCAACACGCTGTCCAAGAGATCGGACACCACCAGCACCGAGGGCATGATGTCTTTCCGCACCCTTCTTCTGACGGCCATCGCGACGGCTCTTCCAGCCTTCGCATCCTCCGCTTTCGCAGACACACTGCCCAATATCCCCGCCTCGTGCTTCACGTATTCGCTCAGCGGCCACCAGGCTGCATCACATGCGTTCTCCGCCTCAGGAATGCACGCAACCCTGACGGGCACCGGCATCGGACTGGATATCGGCCCTATCAGTCTGAAAGACCCGAAAGGTGCCGTTGAAGAATCGAAACTCGAACAGTTCAACGCGACTGCGGCCTATGCAGCCCTCAGCGCCTTCCGCGGCGGCCTGAGCCCGGCGTGTCAGGGGCAGGATGCGACCATTACGGTTCATAATATCCACGAGGGCACACCGGAAGCGTCCTGGAGTAACGTGAAGCTGTCTCGCCCCGGCCATACGATGACGATTCAGCACGCGACCATCAATGCCGTTGAGACCAATCCTGATCTCCGCATGAAGGTCAATGGAACTGGCATCCACGATTCGAAACAACCCCTTATCCCGTCCGCACTCTCGGCTGATCTAACCATCCACGGACTTTCCGGCGCGTCACAGCAGATCACCATCAACGCCCTGCACGCTATCTCCGGCACCAGCACGGTCGATGGAACCGGAACCATCCAGATCGGATCTTCCGCAGCGACATCAACTGCCGACACTCATGTCAGCATCACCAACATCGCTGACCTGATCGAGAAAATTCACCAGACGGCACCCACCAAGGTCGTGACTGCCCTGACGATCGCCCGCCTGATGGGCCGCCAGAATGGCAACACCACCAGTTGGGACATTGCCCTTCAAGGTGGCGTTGTGACGGTCAATCGTATCCCGCTTCCAATCGCCGTTCCTTAAAAAGAACCGGAAGACGCGCTCAGTCCGCGTCTTCCACCTTCCGCACCAGTTTACACAGAACGGTCGTCACCTTCTTTGCAAAACCAATCCGGGTGGCGTTCGTCATTTCCCGGATCACGGCCAGCTTGTGGTCCGGGCGAATCTTTACACCCGAGTCCTTCTTTCGTGTCGCCCAGTCGATCAGCCCGGCGGGGTTGCGGAACCGGTTCTTGCGGAACTGAAGCACCATGCCCTTCGGCCCGGCTTCCAGACGCTCCACGCCTGCTTCACGGCACAGACGCTTGATAAGCACCACGTCCAGAAGATTGCCAACTTCCTGAGGCAATGACCCAAAACGATCCACCAGTTCAGCACGCATCGCCTCGACTTCCGCCTCCCCGTTCAGGGATGCGATGCGGCGATAAAGCCCCAGTCGAACAGGCAGGTCAGCAACATAAGTTTCCGGGATCAGAACCGGCAGACCCAGAATGATATTGGGCGTCCAGTTCTCATCCTCTTCCGCTTTGCGACCCCGTTCACGGCGCAGATCCAGAACCGCGTCTTCCAGCATCTGCTGGTACAGCTCGATACCAACCTCCTTGATGTGACCGGACTGCTCATCACCCAGCAGATTGCCAGCACCACGCAGATCCAGATCATGAGACGCCAGCGTAAACCCTGCTCCCAGAGAATCCAGCGTCTGCATGATTTCCAGACGCTTCTCGGAAGCCGCCGAAAGCGGGTTCGTCTGCGGCCAGGTCAGGTAGGCATAACCACGCTGCTTGCCACGCCCCACGCGCCCACGAAGCTGGTAAAGCTGCCCTAGCCCGAACATATCCGCCCGATGGATGATAATCGTGTTCACGCTGGGCATATCCAACCCGCTTTCCACGATATTAGTGGAGAGAAGGATATCGTACTTCCCATCCGCAAACTCGGTCATGACCCGTTCGAGTTCCGTAGGCGTTAGACGGCCATGGGCCTGCACGACCTTGGCGTCCGGTACGATCTCGGCCAAACGGTCCGCCATCCGATCCAGATCCGCCAGACGCGGCAGGACGCAGAAGACCTGCCCGCCCCGGAAGCGCTCGCGCTGAATGGCCTCACGGATCATCACGCTATCAAACGGCGTAATGAACGTGCGGACAGCCAGACGGTCCGTCGGGGGCGTGGCGATCAGGCTCATTTCACGCACGCCAGACAGGGATAGCTGAAGCGTGCGCGGCAATGGCGTGGCGGACAGCGTCAGGACGTGCACATCTTCACGCAGAGCCTTGAGCTTTTCCTTATGAGCCACACCGAAATGCTGTTCTTCATCGATAATTAGAAGGCCAAGGCGATTGAAGGACACAGTCTTGGCAAGCAACGCATGCGTTCCAATGACAATATCAAGACGGCCATCAGCCATCTCTTCGCGAACTTTCGTCGCCTCCTTTGGGGTCACCATGCGCGACAACTGGGCAATACGGACGGGCAGCCCTTCGAAGCGGGCGACGAACCCCCGATAATGCTGACGCGCCAGCAACGTCGTCGGGACGACAACAGCCACCTGCATGCCAGACAAAGCGGCCACGAAGGCTGCCCGCAGTGCCACTTCCGTCTTTCCGAACCCGACGTCGCCACAAATCAGACGATCCATCGGACGTCCGGAACTCATATCTTCCAGAACATCCGCAATGGCGCGGGACTGATCTTCAGTCTCCACAAATGCAAAGCGCGCACAAAATTCGTCCCACAGACCTTCAGCAGGTGCCAGCGTCGGTGCTTCACGCATCGCACGGGCGGCAGCGGTTCGAATCAGTTCACCCGCCATGACGCGGATGCGCGACTTCATCTTGGCCTTGCGGGCCTGCCACGCCGTACCGCCCAATTTATCAAGCTGAACACTGGCCTGCTCAGAGCCGAATCGGCTTAGAAGTTCAATATTCTCAACCGGAAGAAGAAGCCGCTGCTCTCCATCATAGAAAATGGAGAGGTAATCATGCGCCACCAGACCTTCGCGGATGGTCTGCAAGCCCACATAGCGCCCGATGCCATAGTCCTGATGGACAACCAGATCGCCTTCCGCAATCTCTCCAACCTGGGAAATAAACTGCTCGCCACGCTTCTTGCGACGGGGCGGACGGGAGATACGCTCACCCAGCAGATCCTGCTCAGAAACGAAACACAGCCGGTCTGAGACAAACCCGCGCTCCACTCCAAGCACCAGCAGTCCAACCGTTCCGCGTGATATCCCCGCAGCGGACGGCCAGTCATCGTGGCTTTCCGTGGTCAGGCCATGTTCCTGAAGCAGATGGGCAATTCGCTCCCGCGAACCGCGACTCCAAGCTGTGACGTAAGTGCGGCGACCAGACTTTGCCCAGCCTTCCACCTGTTTGCCGAACGCCTCGAACACGCCATCGCGCGACCCGTCCTTGGCGCGTGCGAAGATTGGCCCAGGACGATTGCCCGCATCAATGCCTTCCCCGAGGTCTGGCTTGGCGAAAGCATTCAGCAGCACAGAAGGTGTGCGGGAAAGCATCGCGTCCCAGCCGTGCCGATCCAGATACAAGCGATGTGGCGGAAGCGCGCGATAGGGCATTTCCCCTTCCCGCACCGGCACGCGGCGGGCCTCATAATGGTCCGCAATCATGTCCAACCGGGCTTTCAGAATATCCGGTGCGTGGCTGTCAAAGCTGACGGCTGCCTCCGGAAGATAATCCAAAAGCGTTTCCATCTGATGGCCATCGCCATCGTGGAAAAGCGGCAGATAGTGTTCCAGCCCCGGATAGCGGCGCCCGTCCGAGACATTCTCGTAAATCGTGTCCGATGCGGCAGCCGGGCCGAACGTGTCACGCCAGCCCGTCCGGAAGCGGCTGATGCTATCCGGGCCCAGCGAGAATTCAGAAACGGGACGCAATTCGAACCGGGCCAGCTTCTCAGTTGAACGCTGCGTCCCGACGTCAAAGGCGCGGATGTTCTCGACTTCATCGCCAAACAGATCGAGGCGGATCGGGTCCGGCGCGCCAGACGGGAACAGGTCGAAAATCCCGCCACGCGTTGCGAATTCGCCAGCTTCCATGACGGTATCCGTCCGGGTGTAGCCATTGGCGACCAGAACTTCGATTAGCATGGACTGGTCCAGCATTTCGCCGGTGGCCACGCTGATGGACTGCCCTTTGAAGGCGGAACGCGGCGGCACCCGCTGCAAAAGGCTGTGAACTGTCGTCAGAACAATCCGGCGCGCCTTGGTCGGCTCCAGAAGACGACAGAGTGTTCCAACGCGCTCGGCCACAATGACGGAGTTCGGAGAGACGCGGTCATAAGGCAGGCAGTCCCACGCAGGCAGACGCAGGACTTCGACTTCGGGCATCAGATAGGCCAGCATGTCCGCAAGGGAGGCTACTGCAGCATCATCCCGAGCAACATGTAAAAGCGGCCCGTCATGTTCAGACAGTCTCTGGCGCAGCAGGAGGGCTACGCTTCCATCAGGTACACCCCAGACGGTTGGACCAAAGGATGCAAGTGGGATTTCACGGGTCATGGTTTCGTTTTGTTCCATCCTGCTCTTGCCCTATACCTGCCGTTTCATAGCCTGACACATCAAGAGGAGCCGGGGAGCGCCCGTTGCAATGCAGTCCGAACAGCCGTCTCCAGATCTTCTTGCCCCGCTCTTTGCACCCCTGACGTCCCTGCCCGGTATCGGGCCGCGACACGCCAGTCTGCTGGAAAAGATCGCAGGCGGACGGCGCGTCCTGGACCTGCTGTTCACTCTTCCCGAGCGGATCGTTGATCGTCGTATTCTGCGCACAGTTGCCGCCGGACACAATCTCGCGCCCGGAGAAATCCTGACAACACGTGTCCGTGTCGTTTCGATGCGCAAAGCTGCACGCCCCGGACAGCCCTCCGTCATCCGCACGGAAGACGATACGGGACGGCTGGATCTGGTCTTCTTCCAGCAGAAGAATATGCCAGCTCCGACTGTCGGTGCGGAACTTCTTGTGTCCGGCAAAACCAGCCGGTTTCAGGGCGAACTGACCATGCCGCAGCCGGATCACGTTACAAGCTGGAGTAAGCGGGATAGTTTTCCTCGACTTGAGCCCGTCTGGCCCCTGACGGCTGGCCTGTTTCCCTACACGGTGCGCAAGGCCATGAAGGCTGCTCTTGCCCTCCTGCCCGATTTTACCGAATGGCAAGACCCGGCTCTTGTTCACAAACGACGTTGGCTGTCCTTTTCACAGGCCCTCAGGCTCATACAGGCGCCGGAAAACAGTCCTGCTGAGGTGGAATGGGCACCTCTGCGTGAGAGAGCGTTGACCCGGCTTGCAGCCGACGAACTTCTAGCTGACCAGCTCTGTTTTGGCCTCGCACGCCTCAAAGCCCGTAGCCGGTCGGGCCGAAGCATGCCGGGAGATGGCACACTCCGCGCCGAACTCAGCCGTCGCTTTGGTTACCCCCCCACGGAGGCACAATCACGTGCCATCGCGGAAATCCTGAAAGACATGGCGTCGCCCACGCCCATGATGCGCCTTCTTCAAGGCGATGTGGGAGCGGGTAAGACATTCGTCGCCATGAATGCCATGCTTCAGGCCGTGGAATCAGGCGCTCAGGCTGCGCTTATGGCTCCAACGGAAATTCTGGCACGACAGCATTTCGAGACGCTTTCCCGCCTTTGTCCGACCGAATGCGTGTATCTGAGCGGGACCATCAAGGGTGCAGCACGCCGGGAAACGCTGGGCGCAATCGCCGATGGAACGGCCAAAATCGTTATCGGGACACACGCTCTTTTTCAGGACGGCGTCATTTTCGCGGATCTCGGGCTGGCAGTCATCGACGAGCAGCATCGGTTTGGCGTTGAACAGCGGATGAACCTCAGCGCCAAGGGCGAGGCCACAGACATTCTGGTCATGACGGCTACGCCTATTCCCCGAACACTCCAGTTGATGGAATGGGGCGAAATGAGCGTCAGTCGTCTGGATTCAAAACCAGCAGGACGTCAGCCAATCCGCACAACGCTGCACAGTATGGAAGCAATGCCGGAAATTCTCACTGCCATCTCCCGTGCGATTGCAGATAATGTACAGGTTTTCTGGGTCTGCCCGTTGATTGAGAACAGCGAAACCCAATCCGCCGCTGCCGCCGAAGAGCGCTGGGCCATGTTGAGCGAACGCTTTCCCGGTATCGTCGGGCTAGCGCATGGCAAACAGGATATCGCAATCCGCCAGGCCGCTCTTGAAGCTTTCCGCCTGGGAAAAACCCGTATTTTGGTTGCAACCACTGTAATCGAAGTGGGTGTGGACATCCCGAATGCCTCCGTCATGGTGATCGAACAGGCCGAACGATTTGGGTTGGCTCAGCTTCACCAGTTGCGCGGGCGCGTCGGAAGGGGGGCCAAAAAATCGTTCTGCCTGTTGCTCCATGATGGAATGGCCACGCCAACTGCCGTCAAACGCCTGACCCTTTTACGCGACACAAACGATGGATTTATGATTGCTGACGAAGATTACCGGATTCGCGGCGGTGGAGATCTCGCAGGAAATCGCCAGTCCGGCCTGCCTGGCTTTCGCCTGGCTCAAGGTCTGCGCCTGTCCCTTCTGGTGACGGCCATGCAACAGGATTCCGAACGGGAACTGGACCGGAACCCCCACCTTGAAGGAAAGCGGGGAGTAGCGCTTCGTACACTCCTAATGCTTTTTAATCGCCATGAACCAGACCGACTTTTGATCTCGGGTTAGAAGATCGTTAAAGATAAGTGTGTAATTCGAACATCTGAAGAAGGAACTTTTTCTACTTCAGATGGTTACAACGACTTAAGAATACTGGGCACTAAGTATGACGTTAACTGGCACAGATCGGCATGCAGCCTCTCTCCCGACAGGAAACATACCTGCCAGTTATCAACCCATTCTCAGAGTTGCCCTTGCCATTACTGGGGCTTCAGCAGCAGCCGTCTATAGTATTTCTACTGCAGCGTCGTCTGTCGAGATTTCGCATATAGGTCCATCTTTTGCAGATCATATCCGGAACCTCCCGATTTCCGACCTGCTTCAGTCTTCTTCAGTCGTAAAATTCAAAACCGAAAGTGGTCACAGCCTCCGTGGTATAGTCATTGGCAAATCTGCGCCTCAGCAGCAGGCATCCGCCACAGTCCTTCTGGCCTTCGCGCACGATGAGACCAAATTCCACGCGTCCAACGATACTGCCCTTGAAGACATGGCTGAACTGATAAGAGGTCCTGTAGAGAACTCGCCCTTCGCCATGCCTAATCGGCTCCAAACTCTGGAAGCCATCCAGTCCCATATTGATCGCACAAAAAATCTTACAAAGCGCGCAAACTTCGGGCTGATCTGGTTCAATCTCGATCACCTCTCATTCATTAATGAACGGTACGGCTGGGATATCGCGGATCAGATGCTGGAGGAGATTATCCGGCGTGTTGATATTCTTCTGCCTCCAAGAAGCTTTTTTGGCAGCATGGGAGGAGGTAATTTTGTCGTTCTGACACCACCGGGGCACACGGTCGTCACGACGAGATCCCTAATGACGTCAATCCTGCATACATCCGACACCCCAATCTATCTTGCTGAAATGTCACTTCCTTTTTCTCTTTCCGTCGGCTGGAGCATGTTTCCGGACAATGGAAAGTCCGTTGACGATCTGCTAACCGGCGCCAAAGCCGCATTGGTTGAAGCGCAGAGAGCAGGTGGCGGACATGAAAGACGCGCATCAACAGAAAAGACCGAACTCCATCTCCTGTCTTCCAGCCTTGAGCAGGATCTCGCACAAGCTGCTGAAAAGAATGCCCTCTTTCTGAAGTGGATGCCAATCGTCGATACGGCTTCCCAAAAAGTAGTCGCCCATGAAGCCCTGCTCCGGTGGAACAGGCCGAGACATGGTGAAGTTTCGCCAGAGCTTTTCATTCGATGCGCTGAAGAAGCCGGCATGGTTGAAGCCCTGGATACCTGGAGCCTTCGGCACGCGTGCAAGGCGGCATCCCAATGGGAAAAGCCCTATCGGGTCTGCGTCAATATTTCTCCTGTCTGGCTTGCAAGCGAAAGGCTCTCGAAACTCGTTGCAGAAATCCTGCAGGAAACGGGCCTCGCTCCCAGCCGCCTTCAGATAGAAATGTCAGAATCTCGCTTTTTTGGTCCGGAAGACATTACATTCCGTGAGCTGGCCCGCGTTCGGGCGTTAGGCGTACGCCTTGCTCTGGATGATTTTGGTTCAGGACACTCTTCTCTGGAACGTCTGCGTTTTTATCCGCTGGATCAGGTCAAGCTGGATAGAGGTTTCATAAAAGGTCTGGGCGAAAACGATCGTGCCAACGAAGTTATGTCTGCCGTTCTGGCCTTGGCGCGCGCCCTGAACATCACGACCTGCGCAAAGGGCGTAGAAACCGAGTACCAGATGGCGTTCCTGGACGCCTACGGTTGCGAGGAGGTCCAGGGATACCTGTTAGGATCACCCGTTCTGGACCAAACCCAGCCCCTTTCCCGATCCGCATAAAAAAACCTTGGAGAACCGGGGTTTCAAAACAATTCAACCCAGATCAGAACTTTACAGACAGCTTCAATGATCCGTAGTTGAACAATCCAGCCTTCTGGGTCTTAAATTGGGCAGTCTGCCAGTTCTGGCTGTAAGACAGTCGCACACCGTGCCACATCACAGCCACACCGGCGTGAATTTCACCTACATCCCAGACCTTATCGACATGAGGGGCATTTGCACGGACTGTGCTGCCCTGAAGACTGGAGTCATACCCTACGGCCTGTCCTTCGACACCACCGTAGAAATACCATGCCAGCGGGCGAGTAGCACGGAAAGCATCTGTTCCATCCGTTCCCGGGCCAATTGTCGAGTTTCCAAAATCGCTGTTCAAACCCTGACCAATACGGAAGGTCGCGGCTGCATCAGCATAAGTACGATAGTCACCGGCTGCGCCAGAAACCGCAGGCAGAACGTCCATCCCAACGCCATAGATGTTCACGATTGGCAGACGCCAGATACGTCCTGCCTGAATCTGCATGATTGGCTGATTGGCCAACTGATGGCTCCAGCCTTTGTTAGGCGTATCACTGATCAAATTGTGGAAGCCGTTCTGAACCTGGCGCCCCAGACCTGCAGGTCCCATGACACCAAACTGGATTCCCATGACCGTACGGGACAGATCCGTATCATTAATAAGATTAATGGTTCCCAGCAGAAGACCTGCATACGGACGATCACCCTGCGGCGGTTGGGCCATCTGGGTTTCACGAGGCGTCATGATCAGCTGCTGCAATCCGATACTGATCCGCTGCTGCCCATTGCCCATCAGGAAGTGGTTCAGATTCGCAAACGGAAGCGGCAGATTGTCCGTACCCGACGTCCAGTTGATACGCAGACCCGATGTGTAATACTGGTCCGACGTTCCCTTAAGCGTTGAAACTGCATCGTTTTCCCCCTGGATCGTCCAGGTCCCGTAGGGGTCCTGAAGGGGGGTCGCCATGGCGGACGAAGAGGCCAGTGCAAGCAGGGCTGTTGCCCCGAGGGAAAGAGTCAGTCGGGTCTGCATAGGCACCTCTGTTCTCACGAACGATCAGGATCTGGGGCATTTATAATGCGTTGTATGTCATCTCCGGGCTATGAAGCAAAGCCTTCCAGCGCTCGTGACAATCTTAAAATCCACGCGAGTTGGGCGCTTCTCTCACTTTCGTTGTGGCAGCCGAGCAAAAAACCATGCTAGTGATTCTCTCAGAGGAACGCGCTGGCGCTGAACTCACCTTTTTTGAAATACGTCACGGCAGGGAATTGACCCCCTCTGTGGCGCCCCAGTCTCGGGATTAGACCGTTGAGAAACAACAGAACCGACCGCAGCTTTAACTCACCTCGCCGCGGCGGGTTTGACGGGGACTATTCGTCCCAGCCGTCCTATGGTGACCGTGGTGGCTTCGGTGGCGGTGGCGGCGGCTTTGGCGCCCCTCGTCGCGGTGGCGGTGCAGGCAGCAGCTTCGTCACAGCATCCGGCCCAGAAATCAGCTCCCGCGTTAAGTGGTTCAACACGGAGAAGGGCTTCGGCTTCGTGGAACTGGCTGACGGCTCTGGCGACGTATTCCTGCACGCCAACGCTCTTGGCAACGCTGGCGTAAGCAGCGTCAATCCGGGCGCAACCGTTGTTGTTCGCATCGGTCAGGGTCCGAAGGGTCGCCAGGTTGCGGAAGTTCTTTCCGTTGACGAAAGCACGGCTGAAGCACCGCGTCCGCGCGCTCAGTTCGGAGCTCCGCAGCAGCCACGCTTTGGTGGTCCGTCCGCTCGTCCGGGCCGTCCGGCTCCTGACCTGTCCGACGCACAGGACATCCGCGGCACCGTGAAGTGGTACAACTCCACGAAGGGCTTCGGCTTCATTACGCCTGATTCCGGCGGCAAGGACATCTTCGTTCACGCTTCCGCTCTTGAGCGTTCCCAGCTTGCGACCCTCGATGAAGGCCAGACGATCAACGTCAAGGTTGTTCAGGGTCAGAAGGGTCCGGAAGCTGCTGTCATCAGCGCTGACTGATCTCGCTTCAGCGCTTTGCTGAACGAATAGAAAAACCGCTGTGGACCTAGTCCACAGCGGTTTTTTTGTTTCTGTCTGATATGCTGTTTAGCGAGACAGAGAAGTAATTTGGCTAGCGTTTCAAAAAAACTGGCGCTGCCGAAAATTTAATAATCCCTGCCCTTGCTGCGGATCAGGCGCGCCTTGTCACGCTGCCAGTCGCGCTCTGCAATCGCGTGACGCTTGTCCTCTTTCTTGCGACCCTGCCCTAATCCGATCGTTACTTTCGCGACGCCACGATCGTTAAAATGAATATCCAGAGGCACGAGAGAAGCGCCCGCACGCGTTACAGCTGATAGATAATGAGCAATCTGCTTCTTGTGCATCAGAAGTTTACGAGGCGCACGAGGCTCAAAGCGAGACAGAACACCGCCCTGATATTCAGGAATATAGGCATTGAAGAGCCAGATTTCTCCATCACGCTCTGCCGCGTAGGCTTCTGTGATGGTCGAACGCCCCAGCCGGAGGCTTTTTACCTCTGGACCTTTCAGAACGATACCCGCTTCCGTAGTTTCAAGAATCGTATAATCGAACCGGCCTTTACGGTTCTGAGCGACGATCCCATGAGAGATCATGCCGCTCTTCTCTTTTTTTCCGGCCATCTAGAAATATCAGTCCAATAAATCGAGAGAACGCAAGGCCGCATCAATCGCCTTACGCGTTGCATCCTGAGGCTCAACCAGCGGCAGACGCAGAGTGGCAGTACAGAGACCCAGTCGGGACATAGCGTATTTGACCGGCCCAGGGTTGCTTTCCATGAACATCGCGTCATGCAACGGAGACAGCTGATCCTGAAGAGCGATCGCGTCCTGCACGCGCCCCTCATTCCAGGCCGCATGCATCTGTGCGCACAGATCCGGCACGACATTGGACGTCACGCCGATGCAGCCATCACCACCAGCAGCAAGGAACGAAACAACCGTATTGTCATCACCGGAAAGCTGATTCAGCGGCTTCTTCACATGACGCCGCACAGCAATCGGGCGCGCCATATTGGCGGTGGCATCTTTCACACCCACGATATTCGGATGCTGACCCAGACGCCCCAACGTTTCAGGGGTAATATCCACAACTGAACGGCCTGGAATGCAATATAGATACATCGGCAGCGGCGTCGCGTCCGCTATCGTCATGAAATGACGATAGAGACCTTCCTGTGTCGGCTTATTATAATACGGCACAACGACCAGCAGGCTGTCTGCACCGACAGAATGAGCATGCTTCGCCATCTGAACAGCTTCAGATGTGCTGTTTGAACCTGCCCCTGCCATGACAGGTACACGCCCATTCGATGTCTCGACACAGTGCGCAATAATCCTGCCATGCTCTTCATGAGACAGGGTCGGACTTTCTCCGGTAGTGCCAGCCGGAACGAGACCACTGGTACCGGCTTTGATCTGGCGCTCGATAAGCTTTGTCGCCACACCGAAATCGATACGTCCATCCGTATCCATCGGAGTAACCAGAGCCGTCAGCGACCCCCGATACATGCCCGTCTCCACCATCGTCTCGCCTCTGCTCATCATGCGTTCCATCCTGCTCATCCGATCCGTCAACGTCATATGCCGGAACGGGCAAGACTGCGTGGGTATGCACCCAAAATCTTCAAGTTATCACTGACCTGCTCCAGTTCTTTCAAAGCGGCTGCAAGCGCAGGCTGCTCCGGATGCCCTTCGACATCCATCAGGAACTGCGTCGCCGTGAAAGAACCGTTCAGCATGTAGCTCTCAATCCGGGTCATGTTTATACCATGCCGCGAAAATCCACCCAATGCCGCGTAAAGCGAACCAGCCGTGTTTCCAACTCGCATCAGGAGCGTGGTCAACGTATCGCTCCGGCTGACATCAGGAAAGTCCGGTGCAGGTGCTACACGGTAAAACCGCGTCGTATTATGGGCGGCATCTTCCACATTCCGCCGCAGAACCGTCAGGCCATTCAGTTCGCCAGCAAGAGAAGACGCGATGGCAGCATCCTCTTTACGCCCCCATTTTGCCACCAGTTCCGCAGCTCCGGCGGTGTCGAACTCCGGCACGGCTTCAAGGTTCAACTCACGAATGAGCTTGCGAACCTGCCCCAAGGCTACCGGATGGGTATGCAGACGCCTGATATCGGAGATTTCAGTGCCTGGCACCCCCAGAAGGCAATGCTCAACACGCTGAAAATGCTCCCCTACGATGTGCAGGCCCGCCTCCGGCAAAAGGGAATGAATATCCGGTACGCGCCCTGCAAGGGAATTTTCACAGGCCAGAAGTGCTTCATCCGCGCGGCCATCATGAACAGCCTCAATCGCAGCTGCAAAACTTGCGCATGGCAGAGTTGTCCAGCCCGGACGGGCCTGACGGCATGTGAGATCCGAATAGGCGCCAGGCCGCCCCTGAAAAGCAATGACCGGCATCAGACCAACTTCCTCACTCGTTCCAGATCTTCAGGCGTATCAACACCCTGAGGCGCGTGTTCAATACGTGCACATCCAATGGTCATCCCGGCTTCCAGCGCCCGAAGCTGCTCCAGGCTCTCCCGGCGTTCAAGTGCAGAAGGCTGTAGGGAAACAAAGCGCTCAAGTGCCTCCCGACGCCATGCGTAGACTCCAACATGATGCCAGTGCGGACCAGCGCCCCATGGGATCGGCAGGCGTGAAAAATAAAGCGCTCGCGCGACAGAACGCTCCCCGAAGTCACAGGCGATCTTTACCACCTGTTCGGCATTTCGCTCCCATTCGCTTTGGACAGGAGCTGCAAGCGTTCCGATGTCGAAGCTGTCTTGTTTCAGAGGCTCAAGAACTGCTGCCAGACTGGCAGGCTCAATAAGCGGCAAGTCGCCCTGAAGGTTGATAACCACATCATGTTCGCCAGCGGGATCAACCTGCTGAAGGGCAGCATGAACACGGTCCGAACCACTGGCCAGCGACGAGTCGGTCAAAACGCCTTGCACGCCTTCCAGCCCACTGATCGCATCAAGAATGTCCTGATCCCCGGCTGCGACCACCACTGTTCCGATTTTTGCTTCAAGAGCCCGTTTCGCAACACGGACAATCATGGGAAGACCGCCAATATCCGCAAGGGGCTTGCGCGGAAGACGGGTCGAGGCAAGTCTGGAAGGAATGATAATGATCGGGCGCATGGTCCTTCTGATGCCGCCCGCCTGATCGGGCGTCAATCTCACACACGGCTTTCTGACGGAAATTGAAGGAAAATATGATCGAAACAGTTCTGAACAAGGCGTTTGCCGTCGCCGAAGCCTGTGCCAATGCCACCCGCAGGACGGTCATCCCTCATTTCCGCACCTCCTTGCAGGCGGATGCGAAATCCGATGACAGCCCTGTCACCGTGGCCGATCGTACTGCCGAAAAAGTCATGCGCGCTATTCTGGAAGACGCTCTTCCGGACCATGCCATTCTTGGCGAAGAAAGCGGCATGAGCGGGCATGAAAGCGACTGGCTCTGGGTTCTGGACCCCATCGACGGAACACGCGCATTTCTGACGGGGCGCCCAACCTTCGGCACCCTGATTTCTCTTTTTCATCAAGGCCGTCCGGTGTTGGGTCTGATTGACCAGCCACTGACCGGGGAACGATGGATTGGTGCTGTGGGGCAGAAAACACGCTTCGTTTCGGACCGCTTGCCCGGCACGATCGGAACACGTCTTTGCCCAAGCTTGAAAGAATCCGAGTTATCCTGCACCTCGCCGGAAATCATGACGCCTGCCCATACACCCCGTTTTGCCAACCTTCAAAAACATGTTCGGCGAACCTCATGGGGAGGGGATTGCTACGCCTATGGACTGCTGGCACTCGGCCAGATTGACGTGATTGCAGAATGCACGATGAACCCTTGGGACTGGGGCGCTCTGGTGCCCGTTATCGAGGGCGCGGGCGGTAGCATCACCGACTGGCAGGGCCAGCCCCTCAGCCTTGATAGCGATGGAACGGTTCTGGCCTGCGGCAACCCTGCCCTGCTTCCAGAGATCGTGAGCCACCTTTCCCATTTGTGAACGATGCGTTAGGCATGACGCCCCGGTGATCATGGGCCGGGACAGGTTGGAATGAGAGCCGGAGCCTTCCGGTTCAGGACCGGGATGGAAATATGGACGCGCAATTCTCTCTCCCCAAAAACAAGATCCGCATTCTCCTGCTTGAAGGCATCCATGAGAGTGCTGTCGAGCATTTCAATGTGCAGGGTTATGCAGAGGTCACACGCCTGAAAGGCGCCCTTGAAGGCGATGCTCTCAAGGAAGCGCTTCAAGGCGTGCACATGGTGGGGATCCGCAGCCGGACGCAGCTCACACAGGAGGTCATCGAGTCCGCTGACCGCCTGATGGCAATTGGCTGCTTCTGTATCGGAACAAATCAGGTCGATCTGACGGCAGCACGGATGGCGGGTATTCCCGTCTTCAATGCCCCGTACAGCAACACACGTTCTGTCGCCGAGCTGGTGATGGGCGAAGTGGTCATGCTGATGCGCCGTATTCCGTCCCGTTCTGAACAGTGCCATCAGGGCGGCTGGGACAAATCCGCCATCAATGCATGGGAAGTTCGTGGCAAGACGCTGGGTATTGTCGGTTACGGCTCAATCGGCTCGCAGCTTTCCGTTCTGGCCGAAGCCTTCGGTATGCGCGTCCTGTACTACGATATCATGCCACGCCTTCCCCATGGCAATGCAGTTGCTGTTGCCACGCTGAAAGATCTTCTGGCTCAGTCGGATGTCGTGACGCTCCATGTTCCGCAAACACCGGACACGGATCTGCTGATTGGCGAAGCTGAAATCCGGGCAATGAAGCCCAACTCCATCCTGCTCAACAACGCGCGCGGTAATGTCGTGGACCTGGAGGCGCTGGCTGCTGCTCTCAAGGACGGCCACCTCATGGGCGCAGGTGTGGACGTTTTCCCGGTCGAGCCGAAGATTGCTGGCGAGCGTTTTGTTTCCCCGCTTCAGGGTCTGGAAAACGTGCTTCTCACCCCGCATATCGGCGGCTCCACCATGGAAGCGCAGGAGCGGATTGGCGTTGAAGTCGCTCGTAAGCTGGTGGACTATTCGGATGTTGGCTCCACCATTGGTGCCGTAAATTTTCCGAGCGTACAGCTTCCGGAGCGGCCACGTGGCACGCGTTTCATGCACGTTCATGCCAACCGTCCCGGCATCATGCGGCAGATCAACGAGCTATTCGCAGCCGAGAACTGCAATGTGACGGCACAGTATCTGCAAACGGATGGTGAAGTCGGATACGTCGTCGTTGAGGCCGAATCGACTGGCCCTGACATGGATCAGCAGCTTCTGGACGGTCTGCGCGCTATGGATGGTACGCTCCGTGCACGCCTGATTTACCAGCGTTAACCATCTAGTAATATGTTCTGGCTACGATCTCGTCCCATGACGACATCCGGCCAGAACACACCTCCCAAGACCACCCCCACTCTCGCCCGTATCCAGAGCTACGCCTTCTCAGGCATCGAAGCTGTTCCGGTCACGGTCGAAGTTCAGGTTTCTACCGGTTTGCCTGCGTTTCTGGTCGTCGGCATGGCGGATAAATCTGTTGGAGAAGCGCGCGAACGCGTTCGCGCCGCTCTGACAGCGATGGGCCTCGCGCTTCCACCCAAACGTATTCTGGTCAATCTGGTGCCCGCCGACCTCATCAAGGAAGGCGCACATTTTGACCTTCCCATTGCCCTGGGTCTGCTGGTGGCGATGGGACTTTTGCCGTTCGAAGCCGTGTCTGCTTATGCCGCCGTTGGTGAATTGTCTCTGGATGGGCGTGTTAATCCAATCAACGGTGTTCTGTCAGCCGCTCTGGGTGCCGCGACAGAGGGGCTAGGCCTGATCTGTCCTTCGCTTCAGGGTACGGAAGCACGTTGGGGCAATCCCGATCATGACATTCTGGCTCCAGAAACATTGCTTGCGCTTGTTTCCCATTTTCGAGGCGAACAGGTTCTGACGCCTGTTCCACCGGCGCAGGGCTACACGCCCGATTACGGGCCAGACCTTGCAGACGTCAAAGGTATGGCATTGGGTCGACGCGCTCTGGAGATTGCCGCCGCCGGTGGACATTCCGTTCTCATGAGTGGACCGCCCGGCGCAGGAAAATCCATGCTGGCATGTCGTTTGCCAAGTATTCTGCCGGACCTCACAACGGAAGAAATGCTGGAAACCAGCCGTATTCATAGTGTCTCCGGTCTTTTGAAAGAGGGACGCCTGACGGTTCGGCCGCCTTATCGTGCTCCGCATCACAGTGCGAGCCTCCCGGCCATGGTTGGTGGGGGTGCGAAAGCGAGACCCGGTGAAGTCAGTTTGGCGCATAACGGGGTGCTGTTTCTTGATGAACTACCCGAATTCTCCCGCTCCTGCCTGGAATCGCTGCGTCAGCCTATTGAGACGGGGTCCATCTCCATTGCGCGTGCGGCCCAGCACACGACTTATCCGGCCCGTTTCCAGTTTATTGCCGCGATGAATCCCTGCCGGTGCGGCTATCTGGGAGACCCGGAACGCAGTTGTCGCAAAGCGCCACGCTGCGGTGAGGATTACAGTGCCAAAATCTCAGGCCCCATGCTCGATCGCATGGATATCTGCGTACAGATTGACCCGCTTTTGCCTGTCGAAATCAGCCGGGCACCACGTGGTGAAGACAGTGCGACGGTTCGGGCCCGCGTTGAAAAAGCGCGGGCACGACAGATCGAACGGCAGGGTGCTTGCAATGCTCAGGTCTCACCAGACCTGTTCGTCATGGATAATGATGCTCGCTCCATGGCCGAACAGGCCGCCGAGAAAATGCGCCTCTCCAATCGGGGACTGACACGCCTGATGCGTGTTTCCCGAACCATTGCGGATCTGGAAGGCACGCAGCAGATTCAACGCCATCACGTTGCCGAAGCCTTAGGGTTTCGGCGGCGTTGATCCACTCTTCCGTCGACCCAGATCCCGAAAAGACGGGATCATGGCGACCATGATAAACAGCGTGATCCAGAAATTGATCTGATGGAACATCGCCGTTCCGTACAGCCAGAAACCGTACAGCAGGGTTGCAGTCATGACGGTATAACCCACCAGCATGACCCACCAGATAATCCATTCCTTGCTTGGCATTACTGATCCACCCCTGCCAGACCATCCAGTCCGCGCGCCAGATCTGCCTTGAGATCCTCCACGCTTTCCAGACCGATATGCAGGCGGAAGGTCGCCGCTTTTGGCCCACCCTCTCCCGTCACGCGGCGAACATGTCCGGTCGTGGGCAGCACAAGGCTTTCATAGCCTCCCCAGGAGGCCCCGATCCCGAACATGCTCAGATTATCGATCATGCGTTCCGCGCCCTCGACACTGATATTCGGCTGAAGCTCAACGCCAAACAGCCCGCACGCACCGGTAAAATCACGCTTCCAGATGTCGTGCCCCGGACAGTCTTCCAGAGCCGGATGCAGCACGCGCGCCACTTCCGGACGTGTTTTTAGCCATTGAGCAATTTCAAGTGCTGAACGGGACTGATGAGCGAGGCGCACACCCATGGTTCGCAGACCACGCAGGGTCAGCCAGCAGTCATCCGGGCTGGCACACTGGCCAAGCTGGATGGAGGCATCCCGCAAGGTCTTCCAATGCGCCTCATCATTGACCGTGATGGAGCCGATAATAACGTCCGAATGGCCCCCGGGATATTTCGTCAGGGCCTGAATCGACACATCGACCCCATGCTCGAACGGCTGGAAAACACCGATTCCCCATGTGTTATCGAGGAATAGCAACGCCCCTGCCTGATGGGCCACATCCGCCAGCATTGGCACGTCCTGCACTTCGAATGTGTGGCTGCCGGGGCTTTCAGCAAAAATGATGCGCGTTTCAGGCCGGGTCAGGGCTTCAATTTCTGCGCGTGTCGCCATCGGAGCATAGTACGTTGTGCTGACGCCCAGACGTTTGAGCATGGTGTCAGCAAAGCGGCGCGTTGGCCCATAGACCGAATCGGGCAGAAGCAGATGGTCGCCCTGCCCGAGAAACGCCAGCAACGGCGTCGTGCAGGCACTCAGACCGGAATTGACAACCTGTGTGTGCGTACCACCTTCAATCGCCGACAGAAGCACTTCAAGTTCATGCTGAATCGGTGTTCCCATTGCGCCATAAACCGCCTTGTGGGCATGGCTGCGGCCATCCATCCGGTTCATGGATTCAAGCGTGGGAAACAAGACCGTCGAACCGCGCGAGACAGGCAGGTTCACCAGCGTTCCGCTCTCGCTGGCCTCTGCACGCCCCCCCTGTACAAGAGTTGATGCCAAGCGGTTCCAGCCCGCGCTAACGCGTGTTTCGAGATCGCTCATGCCTGTTCTCCCGTCACAATCGGCGCATCCGGATCACTTCCCCATTCTGCCCACGACCCATCATAAAGTGCGCCATCCGGCAGCCCGGCGATTGCCAGTCCAGCCAGAAGTGTTGCGGCTGTCAGTCCTGACCCGCAGCTTGTAATCACCCGGCGCCCGGCAACCGGTGCGAACAGGGAGCGAAGCGTTTCCGGCGGCAGGAAGTAACCATGCTCGTCGATAAGCCGTGTCCAGTCCATGCTGAGAGCGCCCGCCATATGGCCGCCGCGCCCGCCCGGTCTCGGCTCAGGAACAGACGCCGTAAAACGCCCATGACTGCGAGCATCCAGAACAACCGTCTGAGAGGATGCTTCCAAAATGTCGCCGCTTCCTGCCAGCAGTCCATAACGTGGGCGGGCTCTGTATTGGGCAGGCTGAACACTCACAGCGTCCCCCTGCTCAACAGCCCCACCGGCTTCCCGCCACCCAGCCAGACCACCATCCAGAATCCTGACATTTCGGTGCCCGAACAGGCGCGCCAGCCACCAGCCTCGACAGGCTCCGACACATCCCTTTCCATCATAAAAGACGATCGGCGTGTCTTCGGTCAGACCAAGCTCACCCATCAGGCGCGTAAACCGGGCAGCACCCGGAACGGTATGCGGAAGGCGGCTCTCCGGATCGGCAAAGACATCAATGTCGAATCGACGTGCACCCGGAATATGGGCCTCACGGAACGCAGCGTCCGGATTCCCGTTCTGACCGGGCAGGAGAACGCTGGCATCCAGCGGAACGTAAGCCGTTGTCCCTGCAAGGAGGTCCTGTGCGGCAAGAAGCGGTGAATTCGTCATTCCTCTACCATAGGTCGAGGGATGCGCAGGACGCCAGAGCATGGCAGACTGTTCAGCCATGAATATGCAGGTCCCTGCCTTGAAGCCATTGCCCCCCCGGAAGTCTGCGCCATGACAACAGAGCGGATCATTCTGGGCTTCGTCCTTGTTGGCATAGCCTATGGATGCGGCGTCATCCTCTGGCCGTTCCTTTCGGCCATCCTCTGGGCGGCTATCCTCACTTTTTCCAGTTGGCCCATCTACCGATGGCTGAGACGCCATATCCGGCCGTCGCTTGCCGCATTGGGCATGATGTTTCTCAGTGCCGTGACCATTATCGTTCCTCTGTCGGTTCTCACATCTGCTGGAATCAGTGACATCCCGGAAACGATTGGCACTCTGGATACGCTCCTTCTCAGGGCAGGCTCGGCCGGACCACCTCCAGCCTGGATGGCTCATATCCCGCTGGCAGGGTCCCATCTGGTCGAATGGTGGCACCATCTGACCCATGATGTTGGCGCGGCCACGGAAATGCTGCGTCCCTATTTTGGCCAGATCGCTCACTACACGCTTGCCATCCTGATGAAGCTGGCCAGTGGTCTGGTGGAGCTTGTCATGGCTTTGTTCGTGGCATTTTTCCTCTGGCTGAACGGCGATTCGCTGGGTCTCACCATTACCACGCTGATCGCCCGGATCGCTGGGCCTCGTGCCACCCCGCGTCTCATCAATGTCATCGGTCGGACAATTCGGGGAACGGTATACGGGGTACTGGGTACGGCAATAATTCAGGGCGTTCTGACAGGGATTGGCCTCATGATTGCAGGCGTTCCTTCCCCGGTTCTTCTGGCGGGTATTGCAGCGTTTGTTGCGGTCTTTCCCATTGGCGCGCCTCTGATCTGGATACCCGCGGCCATCTGGCTTGGCATGACCCACCATGTGGGGCATGGGCTGTTTCTGGCGGCTTACGGCGTAAAGTCATAAGACATGGAAACCTCCT
>NZ_JBYLUK010000003.1:0-73701 GCF_058107395.1 Gluconobacter sp. ESL1110 | reverse complement strand
GATGGTAGCCACATGCAATTCCCGTACTGTCTCATCTGCCGTCCTTTCTTTTAAGGCTTGCAGGATTAGGGTGCTGGGGTGTTTTGGCCGCGTATGTCGTGCTGTCCCGTGTGCGTCGTCATGTCAGGATCTGGCGCTACACGGTTGAAATTCCCCGGACTGGCATTGCGATTTCCCAGATTGCTGTCAGTGCGGCCGATATGGCGGCAACAGCCTTGATCGCATATGCCGTCCTGCCTCCACTCCCACCGGAGGCGCATTTTGGTTTTGGTACATTTCTGGCCATTTATATTGCGTCTTACACGGCTGGATTGGTTGCCAGTGTGCCTGGTGGGTTAGGTGTTTTCGACAGTGCCATGTTGCTGGCGCTGCGCCCCTACCTCCCTGTTCCGGAAATCATGAGCGCCATTCTGGTGTTCCGCCTGTTTTATTACATCATTCCGCTTGTGCTGGCGGGCTTGATGTTTGCAGGGCATGAACTGTTTCTGCGTGGCGAGCAGGCGCTCGTGTCAGCGGGGCAGGCACCGCGCCGTATCCGGCCGAGTCAGGTGGTGCGAGAGTCTGAAGCTGATTTCTCTGTCACAGTTGCAACAAGCGTTCAGGCTGTCGCAGGTATTCTTCTGGTTCTCTATGCTCTGGCGGCTGAATTGCCGCCCCTTCACACCTCACTGGGCGCGGCAGTCTTCCAGATTGCGGATCTTTTTCTGACTGTCAGCGGTGTGGCTTTGGTTGGTCTGGCGCTGGGACTGTCTCAGCGCGTGGCACTGGCATGGAAAGTGTCGCTTGGTGTTCTGGGGGCGTCCGTTGTTCTGCTGGTGCTGCGCCATGCACCATGGGAGGCACCGGTTGCACTTGGGCTGGTAATGTTGCTGATCGCGCCGTTCCGGAACTGCTATTATCGGCGTGCACAAATCCTTGTCGCGCCCTTGACGCCTGCCATGCTTGCCCCGGTGTCGCTTTGGGCGCTGGGCTTGCTCGGCGTGGGATGGGTGGCGTTGCAACGTCATCTCGGTCCTATCTGGTGGCGTTCAATGATTTACGACGCACACACAGCGATCGGACGCTGGTTTCTAGCCATTTCTGCGCTGTGTGGGCTTTTCGCGCTCTGGTTTGGAATGCGCCGGACGCGCATCCGCTTTGAAGCGTGGAACTCAGAAAATGAGCAGCGTTATCGCAGTCTTCCGCACGCCTTGCAGGAACTGGGACGTCGTCGGCCAAGTGGACTGCTGCATGATGAGGCTGGCCGTGCCGCCATTCCATTCCTTCGTACGGGGCAGTTTATCATTGGTCTGGGCGATCCGGCTGGTTCGGAGCGGAACTGTATTGCTGCGATCTGGCGATTGAGAGATCTAGCCCTTCAGGAGGGACGAAAACTTGCGTTTGTCCGTGTTGGTCAGTCTCTCATGGCCGTCTATAATGATCTCGGATTGACAGTTTGCCCGGATGGGAAGGCTGGAACCATCTGCTGTTTTTCTGAGGATTATCGCATGATCCGGGCGTTTCTGAGTGGAGAAGAACGGCAGGCTCGCAAGAAGCGGTCGGCAGGACGTCCTGAAGCGGCTTCAGGCACCGTAAGTTCATGAGTTTGCCGCCAAGTCTGGGTAATGCGGTCAACAGTTGGTTGATTGCTTTCCCGGCACTGTTCTCGATCATCAATCCGCTTGGTGCCTCCTTGATTTTTGCTCAGGCGACACAAGGGCGGACGCGGAAAGAAGTTATCGAGCTGGCACGGCTTGTGGCTCTTAACTCTCTTGCGATCCTTCTTGTCTCCATCTGGTTCGGAAGCTGGATTCTCAGTTTTTTTGGTATTAGCATGAACGCACTGCGGATAACGGGTGGGCTGGTGGTGGCCTCTCGTGCCTGGGTCATGTTGCAGCAGCCGGAAACAAGTGAGGCCCGTAAAGAGAAGCAGGCTTTGCAGGGTGGCCGAACTGTCGCTGCGCCTGATTTGAAAGAGCGTGCATTCTTTCCGTTGGCCATGCCCTTTACGGTGGGGCCGGGGAGTATTTCAGTCGCGATTGCCCTGAGTTCGTCCTGCCCGCCGCATATGCCGGTGCCAGATTATTTTATGGGTGTCTCTGCGGCAGCAACGGCCATGGGCATTGTTGTCGCGGTAGCTTACGCCTATGCGGAACGCATTGTTTCCATGCTGGGCGTGACGGGGGCTCGGATTGTCAGCCGTCTGGCGGCGCTTATCCTTCTGGCTATCGGCATCCAGATCCTGATTTCCGGTGTTCAGGGCTTTCTGGTCGATACCCTACGGCTTGCTCATCACTGAGAGCCAGAATGGCCTGCACCTTTTCGCGAAGGGCAGGAATGACCTCTTCCTGAAACCAGGGTGCTTTCTTTTCCCATACCCCTGTTCTCCATGACGGGTGGGGCAGGGGGAAGTAATTGTCGGGTAGATAATCCCGAAAATTCCTGACCCGTTCTGTGACAGAGCCTTTTCCTAAGATATGATGTTGTGAGTAGCTGCCGACCAAAAGGGTAAGTTGTAAAGCTGGCATTAGGGAGAGGACCCGATTTCGCCAGATTGGCGCACATTCCGGGCGTGGCGGACAATCCCCGCCTTTGGGTAGGCGCCCGGGGTAGCAAAGGCCCATTGGGAGAATGGCAACGTGCTGTGTGTCGTAAAAGACATCTTCCGTCAGGCCAAGCCACTGTCTCAGCCGAACGCCTGACGGATCCATGAAAGACGTATTCTTGAAATGGGCCTTCGTCCCTGGCGCCTGACTGGCGATCAGCAGTCGCGATGTTGCAGAGACATGGATGAGAGGTCTCGCGCCAAGCGGAAGATGATTTTCGCAGACGCGACAGGCACGGACCTCCTGAACCAGAGCAGTCAATCGGTCTTGTGTAGTGGGATTGGAAATCATTCATCCTCAGGAAGAAGTGGCATGTCGGGGTGCCAGGCATATTCGGCGCGGGCAACATAGACATGCTGATCGTACCCACGCAGACTTTCAAAAAGCGTAACGTGGTGAACAGGCATTGGCTCACTTCTGAAAAGATTATGTCTTTGAACCCACCGGACCGCATCGGCACGCTGGGTCGTCGCAAGGTGGCCGAGAGTTATGTGAGGTTGAAAGCGTCGTTTGGCAGGTGAGCAGCCAGCCTTGCGAAGCACGCTTTCAACCTGCGTCTGAAGCGTATTGAGAGCTTCAGATCGTTCGATACCGATGATCAGGCTGTCAGCCGTCATTCCTTCCCGGAGACCTGCTCCTTGAAATGAGACGTCAAACGGTTTCCAGGCCAGCCTGGAAAGGGCGAGATCAATCTCGTCCATGACATAGCGATCTGTAATTTCGCCGATAAAGCGCAGGGTTAAATGATAGTTCTCGGACGGAACCCACTGCACACCAGGCAATGACCCTCTGAGAAGAGCGAGCGCTTCGCGCTGGGCGGGGGAGAGGTCGAGTGCGACAAAAAGTCTCAAGAGGCTCGTTTCCCGGACAAATAGAACACAGATATGAAGGGTCTTCTTGACCGTGCAGTGAAAAGCCCCACATTCAGGGAAAGTACGGGCGAGCTTTCAAGGTTCGTCAAGCGCCCTTTTTGAAAGGGCCTTTTACTGGAAAAGGTATCATGGCTTTCAATTCCAATTTCGGCAGGGCCGGTACGCAGGCAGGGGTCGGCAGTCTTGATGCCGGTCTTCGTTCCTACATGTGCCGCGTCTTCAACTGGATGGCGATCGGCCTCGTCGTAACGGGGCTTGTTGCTTATGGCGTCGCAGAAACATCTTTGCGGGCGCTTTTCTTCCATCTGGCAGAAACGCCTAATGGCGCATTCGTTTTGCGGCCGACCTTTCTTGGTGGTGTCGCAATTTTTGCCCCTCTGGCATTTGTGATGGTGCTGTCCTTCGGGATCAATCGCCTTTCACGGTCTGCTGTTCAGGCAATCTTCCTACTGTTCAGCGCAGCGATGGGCGCAAGCATGTCCAGCCTGCTGTTGAGCTATACGGGCGTTTCGGTGGCCAGAACATTCTTTATCAGTGCTGTCATGTTCGGCGGAATGGCGCTGTGGGGATACACGACGGGAGCGAACCTTCTTCGACTCGGTTCCTTCCTGTTCATGGGCCTGATTGGCATCATGATTGCGATGGTTGTGAACATCTTCCTGCATAGCGCACCGCTGGCTATGCTTGTTTCTCTAATCGGTGTGGCTCTTTTTACTGGCCTGGCAGCCTACGATACGCAACGCATCAAGATTAACTACCAGCAATATATGTCTTTCGCGTCGCAGGATGATATTGGGAAGCTTAGTATTTACGACGCGCTTTCCATGTATCTCAATTTCGTGAACCTGTTTCAGTTTCTTATTCAGTTCACAGGCGTCCGTTCCAGTAATAGCGACTGATATTACCTTTCAACTATTTTTGATGTTTCTGGGGGAGTGGCAGTCAATGTCGCTCCCTTTCTTGCTCCCTTTCTTGTTTTTGGACTAAAAAGGTCTTGAATTATTTTCGACTTATTCGAATTGGTTTACATTAAAAAACTGTAATTTTCAGACTTAATAAAAGTCGTAATTAGATCAAATGTGGCGAAAAACAGCCATTTATAGGGTTGTCGGGGATATGCCCTATTCCTCACGAAATCCGTGATAAGCCTTGTCTTCCGGTCGATTCAGGCAGAAAAAACCTGAGGAACCGGGACAGTCGTGTCCCATGCTGAATGAATTTCAGGGTCGGATCTTTGATCCGGTTCCTGACGTCAGGATACGAACGAGAAAGGCAGCAGACTATGGCAGCGTTCGGCAGCTCTGATGCGGCCCTTATCGTGTCAAACCGTTTCCCGGCGAATACTCCATGCCGGAACGGATGATGAAAGCAGGACCGATGAAAAAACTCTGGCGATATCTCCCAGCGTTGCCGGCGCTGATGCTATCGGGTTGCACGGTTGATCTGCTTCAGCCGCGCGGTCCGATTGCAGAAATGAACCGCGACGTCATGGTGGCTGAATTTGCCATCATGATGGCGATTGTGGTTCCGACCTGTATCGCAACGCTTTACTTTGCTTGGAAGTATCGTGCTTCCAATACCCAGGCCGAATATCTGCCGACCTGGGATCACTCAACGAAGATTGAGTATGTCATCTGGGGCATTCCTGCCCTGATCATCGTCGCTCTTGGCGCGATCAGCTGGTACAGCACCCACGCCTACGACCCGTACCGCCCCCTTCAGACGGCTGACAACGTCAAGCCACTGAATGTTCAGGTGGTCTCTCTCGACTGGAAATGGCTGTTCATCTATCCGGATCTGGGGATCGCGACGATCAACCAGCTGGATGTTCCGACGAACACGCCGCTGAACTTCCAGATCACTTCTGACACTGTCATGACGTCGTTCTTCATCCCGCGTCTGGGATCAATGATCTACTCCATGCCGGGTCAGCAGACGCAGCTGCATCTTCTTGCCGCTGAGTCCGGTGATTATCTGGGTGAAGCCTCCCAGTTCAGTGGTCGCGGTTTCTCTGACATGAAGTTCCGTACCCTTGCCATGGCACCTGAAGAATTCAGCGCCTGGGTTGAGAAGGTAAAGAGCGGCAGCGAAAACCTCGACGACACGACTTATCCGAAATATGCCGCCCCGCAGGAAGCTGCGCCGGTGCAGTATTTCGCGCATGTCCAGCCAGACCTCTTCGACGGCATCGTCGCCAAGTATAACAATGGCATGATGGTTGAGAAGACGACGGGTAAGGTCATGCATATGCAGTCCGCTTCCAGCGCTGCACCGTCCGACACTGGCATGAAGGAATAACCGACAGATGCTCGGAAAACTCTCCCTTTCAGCCATACCCTTTGATGTGCCGATTCTGGTCGGTACATTTCTGGCTGTGGCTGTCATCGGCCTTGCCGTGCTGGGTGCCGTTACTTATTTCGGTAAGTGGGGTTACCTGTGGCGCGAATGGTTGACGACAGTCGATCACAAGCGTCTTGCCGTGATGTATATCATCCTGGCAATCGTCATGCTGTTCCGTGGTTTCGCGGACGCCATCATGATGCGTACCCAGCTTGCGCTGGCCTATGCCGGTAACCCCGGTTACCTTCCGCCACACCACTACGACCAGATCTTCTCCGCTCACGGCACGATCATGATTTTCTTCATGGCCATGGCGTTCATGACGGGGCTGCTCAACCTGGTGGTACCTCTCCAGATCGGTGCACGCGACGTTGCGTTCCCGTTCCTGAACTCGCTCAGCTTCTACATGACGCTGGTCGGCGCCCTTCTGATCAATATCTCGCTGTTCATCGGTGAGTTTGCTCAGTGCGGCTGGCTGGTTTACCCGCCACTGTCCGAAATGCAGTTCAGCCCGGGCGTTGGCGTTGACTACTACATCTGGGCCGTTCAGATCTCCGGTGTTGGTACGCTTCTGACGGGTGTGAACTTCTTCACGACCATCGTGAAGATGCGCGCTCCTGGCATGGGCTGGATGCAGATGCCGGTCTTTACCTGGACTGCGTTCTGCACGACCGTTCTGATCATGGCTTCGTTCCCGGTTCTGACCGTGACGCTGGCTCTGCTCAGCCTCGACCGTTACCTTGGCATGCACTTCTTCACGAACGATGCCGGCGGTAACGTCATGCTGTATCTGAGCATGATCTGGACCTGGGGCCATCCGGAAGTTTACATTCTGGTCATCCCGGCTTTCGGCGTGTTCTCTGAAGTTACCTCAACCTTCTCCCGCAAGCCGCTCTTCGGCTACAACACGATGGTTTACGCTACGTGCTCCATCATGGTGCTGTCGTTCGTCGTGTGGGTGCATCACTTCTTCACCATGGGCGCAGGCGCCAACGTCAATACCTTCTTCGGTATCATGACGATGGTCATTGCAGTCCCGACTGGCGTGAAGATCTTCAACTGGCTGTTCACCATGTATAAGGGACGTGTTGAATTCACGGCTCCGATGTACTGGACGATCGGCTTCATGATCACCTTCTCCATCGGTGGTATGACAGGTGTCATGCTGGCTATGCCGGCCGCTGACTGGATCCTTCACAACTCCCTGTTCCTGATCGCCCACTTCCATAACGTCATCATCGGCGGTGTGTACTTTGGCTACATTGCAGGTATGGGTTTCTGGTTCCCGAAGGCCTTCGGTTTCAAGCTGAATGAAGCCTGGGGTAAGCGTGCGTTCTGGTGCTGGTTCGTTGGCTTCTATCTGGCCTTTGTCCCGCTCTACATCCTCGGCCTCGAGGGCATGACGCGTCGTATGAACCACTATAACAACCCGGACTGGTATCCGTGGATGCTGGTTGCAGAAGCTGGTGCGATCGTGATCGCTCTGGGTATCGTCTGCCAGCTCACGCAGCTTTACGTCTCCATCCGCGATCGTAACCTGCCGGAAAACCTGGATCTGACGGGCGATCCGTGGGGTGGCCGTACGCTGGAGTGGTCCATTTCTTCTCCGCCGCCGGCTTATAACTTCGCAGTGATCCCGGACATCCATGGTCTGGACACGTTCCACACCGAAAAGCAGCTTGGCCGTCGTGCACATAACAAGCCGCTGGCTCCGATCCACATGCCGAAGAATACGGCTGCGGGTGCCATCATCGGTGCGTTCTCGTTCATCCTCGGCTTTGGTGCCATCTGGTACATCTGGTGGATGGCAGGTCTTGGCCTGATCGGTATTGCCGTTACGATGATCATGCGCAGTGCAAACCGCGATGTCGATTACTACGTCCCTGTCAGCGAAATCGAGCACAACGAGGAAGTTTATTCCCGTCGTATCGCCGCTGCTCAGGCAGCAGAGTAAGGGGGGCATAGTTAATGGCTCACGAAGCAACCATGTCGCCTCTGGCACACGCTGACGACCACGGTCACGAGCATCATCACGAGACGCCGAATGTTTTCGGCTTCTGGCTCTACCTGATGACGGACTGTGTCCTGTTCGGTTCGATCTTTGCTGCGTTCGCAGTCCTCCGGAACCAGTTTGCCGGGGGGCCTTCGGGCAAGGAACTGTTCGACCTGACGAATGTGGGGATCGAAACGGCAATCCTGCTGTTCTCATCCATCACTTATGGCTTTGCCTCGATCAATGCGATTGCAAAGAACAAGACCATGGTGCTGGTCTGGCTGGCCATCACGTTCGTGCTGGGTCTGTCCTTCGTTGGTCTTGAAGTGAGCGAGTTCTCACACATGATCGCTGAAGGTAACGGTCCTGACCGTTCTGCATTCCTTTCCGCGTTCTTTACGCTGGTTGGAACGCACGGTCTGCATGTTACCTGTGGTCTGATCTGGATGGCAGTTCTGATGGTCCAGATGATGGGCCCGCAGGATCTGTCCCAGCGGATGATGGACAAGCTGACCTGCCTCAGCCTGTTCTGGCACTTTCTGGACATCGTCTGGATCTGTGTTTTCTCCTTCGTCTATCTCGCAGGTGTGATGTAATGGCCCAGGCACATACAACCCACGATGGTAGCCACGGCTCCTATCAGTCCTACATCATCGGGTTCGTTCTTGCGGTCGTTCTGACTGTTGCGTCTTTCGCAGCAGTCATGACCCACGCACTTGCTCCCGGGATGGCACTGGCCGCTCTTGGTGTGCTGGCGGTCGTTCAGATCGTTGTGCATCTGGTGTTCTTCCTGCACCTGAACACCAGCCGCGAGCAGAGCTGGAACCTGATGTGCTTCATCTTCGCAGCAGCATCAGTGGTCATCATTATCGGTGGTACGCTGTTCATCATGCATGACACGGCCATCAACATGATGTCCCGCTAAGATCCTTTACGGATCAAAGCTGAAGAAACCGGCAGGAGAAATCCTGCCGGTTTTTTTTGTGTCTGCCTGCCTTGTGATGCATCTGCTGTTCAGCCCAAGAACCGATCGCAGATTTCAGGCGGCTGGGCGGACGTATCTGAGGTATTGCCCATAAAAAAAGCCCAGCACATTGTGCCGGGCTTTGAACCTTCCGTTGAGAGAAGGGTTCAGTCCTTGTGAGGTGCCTCGGAAAGCATGGCTGCCTTGCCGGGCTTGTCTTTCCATTCTTCCGCATCGGCCGGCTGTTCACCCTTGCGGGTAATGTTCGGCCACTGGGCTGCGAATTTGGAGTTGATCTCAATCCATGGGGTGGCGCGGTTGTCGCTGTCTGGAAAAATGGCTTCAGCCGGGCACTCAGGTTCGCATACGCCGCAGTCAATGCATTCGTCCGGGTTGATGACGAGGAAATTCTCTCCGGCATAGAAGCAGTCTACGGGGCAAACTTCCACGCAGTCCATGAACTTGCACTTGATGCAGTTTTCCGTGACCACATAGCTCATTGGTGTCTCCGATCCTCATTCGGGCCCGGCTGTGCGGCCCATTTTTCAATTGTGCGGGAAGATATGCGAAGGATTGGCTTAGGAAGCAAGCTTCTTAGGCTCTTCTTTAATGATCTCGTATAGCAGGGATGCTTCTTTCGCGGGGCCGCGACGTTCCCCAAGGTCCAGAATACGCCAGACCCGCACGTCTTCACTGGGGTTCGTGGGGGGAAGCGTCAGCACATCTCCCACACGAAGTTTGGCATGAGGTTTGCTGGTTGGTTGCCGGTTCACGCGAATACGCCCCTTACTGACGATCGCTGCGCAGAGAGGGCGCGTTTTGGCGAGCCGGGCGTAATAGAGCCACTGGTCCAGGCGCTGATAGTCATCACTCATGGGGTAGATCGTTCTCTTAAAATAGCGAGAGCAGCAAAAGGACTATCCTGTCGGACAGCAGTCGGTCGGCTGGTGCGTTGACCCGAAGCTTTAGGCCTCCTGCGGCCCGCACGGGTACGCCGATCGGAAAGGATCATGAGGGGAGCGGGTGGTCCTGCGTGAGAAGGGCTGGCAGCCGACGGGGGGCGGTGAGCAATCCCGAGAGCCGTCAAAATTCCCGGAACCATGTCTGTTTTTACACCGAACCGTGAGGCCAGACCCGCAGGAGCAGGGTGATCCTGCTTACGGGTCAGATGCTCCAGTTCCGCGACGCTGCGTTCTGCAATATCAAGCCTGATCCCGGTCTGTCCGGCCTGAAGCCAGCCCGGCACGCCTGCGACAAGGTCCCAGGGAAGCGAGACCCGACCTGGAGCCGGTATGGCGAGAGACTCGCCAAGACGAAGTTGTGTCAGGAGCGTCATGAGACCAAGGGGGCGAGGACGCAGAAGGGCAGGGAAGAAAATGGCAAAGCGGCCGACTTCTACGCCGATCTTGCGCAGGGAGCGTTTGGCTTGTTGTGGCAACATTCTGTCAGTGGACAGAAGGCTCGTGATGCCGCCGTCTTCATGGAGACGGTGAACGATACCCCTGAGGTCTGGCTGGTTCGTAACGGCCTGTTCTGCCTTGAAGAGAATGGCCATATCCCGCTCGATCATTGTCCGCACATAACGGAGCAGCCTGTTCTCGACCTGATTGCGCTGATTGGTATCTGAAAATTCTCCAGAAAACAGACGTACGGCCGGTTGAAGGAATGTCTTTCCAGCAATCAGCTTACCGAGCGCGATACCTTCCCAGGAGAGAAGGCCCGTTTCAGTATCCAGAGAGAGGGCACTGTCAGGTGCCTCCTGAAACAGGCGGACACGGCGGGGGATTTCCTGGAGCAGAGCCTTCCGGCCTGCGCGCATGATAATCTGGTGATCGGGGCCGCCTGTTGTATCGGCCTGCAACGCAAAGCCCCGGATTTTTCCGATGCTGTGGCCTTCAACGATCACATCTCCATCCGTTGTGACGGCAGAAAGAATGTTCCGATCTGTCTCTGCATCAAGGCGGCGAAGCAGGGATGTTGCCCGCCTGTCCACGAAGCGTGCCGTCAGACGCTCGTGAAGGGCGTCGGATAGAAGGTCTTCCACTTCGCGGGCCCGTTGCTGCCATGTGGCGGAGTGACGGCTCCACTCCGTTCTGGCGGCCACGTAGGAGCAGACGCGCACGCCGGTCAGGCGGTGCATCAGGGTGTCGATGTCTCCGTCAACGCGTGCAAAGCCCTTGATGTGGCCTTCCATCCAGTTGGCCGGGACGGCGCCTTCCTTGAGGATATGCAGGAAAAGGCGCGCGCAGAGGCGGGTGTGGCTGTCATCCCCGAGTTTGCGGAAATCGGGGATCTGGCACACTTCCCAGAGCAGGGATGTGGCGCGACGTCCTTTTGCGACCTCCCGGATTTCTGGATCGAGGACGAGGGATTCGAGAGTTGTAACGTCTGATGCTACCCGGCCTGCGGTCAGGCCACGAAACGGCGGCGCGACGGTCAGGCTGGCGAGGAGGGCGCGTGGGTTGGTGAAATCCAGCTCGTGGTTTCGCCAGTAGAGTCTTTGGATCGGATCGAAGCGATGCTGCTCCACGGCTTCGATGGTGGCGGCAGACATGGGTGGGCAGTCCGCCGTGGTGCCGAAGGTGCCGTCCTTCATGCCACGCCCAGCACGCCCGGCGATCTGCGCGATCTCCTGCGGAAACAGCGGGCGGGGGGAGGTGCCGTCGAATTTGGAGAGCTGGGCGAGGGCAACATGGTCCACATCCATGTTCAGCCCCATGCCGATCGCATCGGTGGCGACGAGGTAATCGACTTCCCGGTTCTGGTAGAGTTCGACCTGTGCGTTGCGTGTGCGGGGGCTCAACTGCCCCATGATGACGGCACATCCGCCTCGGCGGCGGCGAATAACTTCCGCTAGTGCGTAAACCTCAGCCATGGAGAACGCGACGATCGCGGAGCGGGGTGGCAGACGTGACAGCTTGGTCGGGCCGGTGCTGACCAGGCTGGACAGGCGCGTCCGGGTGTCGATCTCGATGCCTGGAACCAGCTTCTGAAGAAGGGGGCGAATGGTTTCAGCACCGAGGAAGAGCGTTTCTACCGTGCCGCGGGCGTGCAGGAGTCGGTCCGTGAAGATATGTCCACGGTCCGGATCGGAGGCGAGCTGGATTTCATCGACGGCGACGAACTCGGCTTTCCGGTCCAGCGGCATGGCTTCTACTGTGCAGGCGAACCAGCGGGCCCCGGGAGGAACGATTTTTTCCTCACCGGTAATGAGGGCGACGGACCGCTCTCCCTTGGCTTTCACCAGCCGCTCATAGTTTTCCCGCGCCAGCAGACGCAGCGGAAAGCCGATGATGCCGGAGGAATGAGCCATCATGCGCGTGAGGGCATAATGCGTCTTGCCGGTATTGGTTGGACCCAGCGCCGCACGGACGCTTGCCGGCATGATATGATGAGCGGAATGGTTACCGCGGTGAGCACCCGTCATGTCTGAATGGTCGGGTGCCTGCGGAACAAAAGCAAGCGTTCGGGCCTCAAGGTTCGACACTTTTCAGGAAAGAGGTTCATGAGTTTTCATATTCAACTCCCTTTCGTGTCCGTTTCTGATGCTCCGGCACCTCGGACAGTCCATCTGGTGCGCTCTCAGGACACGGAAACGGTTGATCGTCTGCTGGGAGAGCACGGCGCTTTTCTGAAGGCGCAGGGCTTTGCGTCCCGTGACGGCGCGTTCACGCTTCTGCCGGGCGAGAACGGAGCGGGTGCGGCTCTGCTCTGTGTTGATGAGGGGAGACTGAATGATCCGACCGCTTTCGGTCTGCTAGGAACAGTTCTTCCTGCCGGTGACTGGCTTACTGTCCTGCATGGGGTTGAAGACGGCGTTCAGGAGATCGCGCTCCTAGGGTTCGCAATGGGAGCCTATCGCTATCGTGTGGGTCAGGATCAGGACGCTGCGACGCGCATGGTGGTCCCGGATACTATTAAAACAGCAAGTGCCATTGCGAAGGCCACCTGGTTCGGTCGTGACCTTATCAACACGCCTGCCAATCTTCTTGGTCCGAGAGATCTCGCCCAGTCTGCCTACCGGGCTCTGGACGGGCGAGGCGCTGAAGTGCGCATTGTCGAGGGCGATGATTTGAAGGTGGCTTACCCTTGTCTGGCTGAAGTCGGCGAGGGATCTGAGCGCAAGCCTGCTGTTGTCGTTGCACGTTGGAAGGCGCGGGAAGGTGCGCCGCGTCTGTCACTGGTCGGGAAAGGTGTCTGCTTTGATACGGGCGGGTACGATCTGAAGCCTGCGGCCGGAATGCTGCGCATGAAAAAGGATATGGGCGGTGCGGCTCTGATGCTGGCTGTCATGTGTGCGGCGATTGACCTGAAGCTCGATATTGATCTGGAGCTTCGACTGGGCTGCGTCGAGAACAGTGTGTCCGGCCATGCCATGCGTCCAGGGGATGTTCTGAAGACGCGCAGTGGTAAGTTTGTGGAGATCGGGAACACAGATGCGGAAGGGCGTCTGGTGTTGTGTGATCTGATAACGGAAGCCTCTGAAAGCGCTCCGGATTACATTGTGGATGCTGCAACCCTGACCGGCGCTGCGCGCGTAGCTCTCGGTCCCGACCTTCCGGCTGTGTTCAGCAACAGTGATGAACTCGCTCAATTACTGCTCGAATCGGGTCTGGATACTGCGGATGCTTTGTGGAGATTGCCACTCTGGCATGGCTACGACGCATGGCTTGATAGTAAAATAGCCGATCTCGGAAATATAACGTCAAAACCGATGGCAGGGGCGATTACGGCTGCTCTCTACCTTCAGCGGTTTGTTCCGGACGGACAAAAGTGGCTCCATATAGACACTTACGCTTGGAATGACGCGAATTCACCAGGTCGTCCGGAGGGGGGAGAGACCCTCGCGCTTCGTGCGCTTCTTAAAATGATTGCAAGACTGGGCAGGTCTTCGTGAAGTGAACAACCAGACTACGGGATGATCCTTAACGAACCGTAATATGATTGTCTTAAAACTATGGGGTGTAAATCTGCGTCTGATAGGGCATACGGCCTTCCATGTTCGAAAGCTGCTATTCGCAGCATAAATCGTTTTGAAACCCGCATACTTGCGGATGCGTTTCAAAACACCAGATGTAGAAGACCAGAGCTCAGACCCATGCGGGGCTGAACGATATACACAACCCGTCGGGTCTAAATGGCTCGACTGTTCTTTTCCCTGTTGCCTGATTGTGTAACAGGGGGGCAGACCGTAAGGAGAGAGAAATGCCTCAGGCTAACAACGACCAGATGCTTCACCTTCTGTGCGACACCGTCGTTTCCATGGTGCGCCGTGACGGTCCGGATCTGTCTGCCCGCCAGCTTGCCGTGTTCCTGACCTGCTATCTGCGTGACGGTGCCCACACCGTTCGTGGTCTGGCAGCGGAACTGAAGGTTTCCAAGCCTGCTATCACACGCGCTCTGGACCGTCTGGGCGAACTCGATCTGGCTCGTCGTAAGGTCGATCCTTTGGACCGTCGCTCTGTGCTGGTTCAGCGCACGCTGAAGGGATCGTCCTTCCTGCGTGAAATGCGCGCTGTCATGGCTGAAGCATCCGGCACGCGCCCTGCACGTGCAGAACGCGCTTCTGCTTCTGTCGAGCGTATCACCCGCCGCGCTGGCTAATTACCAGCGATCCTGCACGCGGGCTTTGGCCCGCGTGCAGATATATCCTGTCCAGCAAAGCTGGGGCAGAAGAACAAGGAGCACTGTTTCCCAAGGCTGCGCCGCCGTACAGGCCAGCGCTCCCCACAGTACAAAACCCCAGTAAATCATTGTGACCAGTGGCATCGGCATCCCGGATCGGATTGCCAACTGATAAAGATGGCCACGATGAGCCTGTGCCAGTCGGTCTCCGGCGCGAGCGCGGCGGGCTAAAGTGAAAAGTACATCCCATAAGACGCCAGAGAGAAGTGCCAGTGTCAGCAGATCTGCGAGGCGGTGAGGCTGCATGGCACCCCAAGCGATAATCAAAGCGCCAGACTGACTGCCAACATCCCCCATGAAAATTCGCGCTTTGGGAAAATTCCAGGGAAGAAATGCCAGCAGGCAGACCGCGTATAAAACGAAAACGACTGGCTGAATTCCAGATGCCGCCAGAAACAGTGCGGTCAAGGCCATGACGCCGGATGCCAGACCGTTGATTCCATCAATGAAATTCAGCGCATTTGTTATGAAGACCGCACCGAGAATGAACAGGCCCGTCATGGGAAGGGACGCGCCGCTTCCGAATGCAGCCAATGCTGCCGCGATGAATTGTGCTGCCAGCTTATACCGCGCAGGAAAAGAATAGAGGTCATCCAGCCAGGAAACGGCTGCCAGCAGAATGACGCCACCTGTTAATCCAAGGATAGGTCCTGTGAAAAACGGCTGATGAGTCAGGTAAAGGGCTGGGGCAAGACAGAGCAGAAAGGCCCCAATGATCCCGATGCCACCGCCCTTGGGAATCGGGCGGGTATGAGAGCTTCGATGGACAGGATGATCCATCACCCCGGCGCGAATCATAAGCGCGATAAGCGCCATGCAGAGAAGCGGGGCCAAGAGGTCGGGGGCCACAACGCCGGAAAGAAGAGATTGTAAAGAAAAGGGCATGGACTGACTTTATGGGAACGGGTGTTTTGACGCTATAAGGTGTGTGTGACAGTCACACCTTCATCCGGCCTCCATTTATCGGCCCAGTCTTCTTCCGTCAGCCGCACTGGTCGTACCACTGTGCAGGCTAGGCGTATTGCCCTCAATGTCCTGCTGGACGGAGTCGTTTCGGCTTTGGCGGCTCCTGTCGCCCGTTGGTTGGCGGATCCCCATGGGGGGTGGCTTCACCCATTGTGGTTTGTCGCAGGGGGCGGAATCACGCTGCTGGTCAGTGGGTTGCCGTTCCGTATGGCTCAGCAATACTGGCGGTTTTCCGGTCTCTCGGATCTGTTCAATATTGCCTGTGCCTCGGCGCTGAGTGCGGTGCTGTTTTCGACGTTGCTGCATCTGGCCGGGTATCCGCTTCCCAGTTCAACGTTCCCTTTCATTCATGCGCTGGTCTTGCTGACATTTCTTGGCTCCATCCGCATGATCTGGCGATTAAGCGCTCGTCGCCGATTGATGGTGGCTGGCCGGGAGCGTGTTCTCCTGCTCGGCGCGGACCATGAGGCGGATCTTTTCATCCGTGCGATGGAACGCGATCAGGAGGCGGGGCGGCGGGTTGTCGGTTTGCTGACAGGAGGGACACAGCAGGCCGGGCGGCGTATTCACAGTTGCCCTATTCTGGGAACGATTGATGAAACACCGGAAATTCTGAATCAGATGGCCGCAGCCGGGCGACTGCCCGACACGTTGGTCATCACAACATCAGACTTGCGAGGGGCGTCGCTCTCCCGAGTGCTTGAGGTTGCACGCTTTCATCATCTCGATGTTCAGAGAACGCCGTCTCTGACGGATCTGAAACCTGCGGAAAGTGTCGAGCTTCGACCTGTGGCTATTGAGGATCTGCTGAATCGCCCTCAGGTTGCATTGAACTCTCAAGGTATGAGCCGCCTGATTGCAGGACAGGTTGTCGCGGTGACAGGGGCTGGTGGCAGCATCGGTGCAGAACTGGCCCGGCAGATCGCCTCATTTGGCCCAAAAGCCATTCTGTTGATTGAGAACAATGAATATGCGCTGTGGCAGATCAATCTCGATCTGTCTGAGCGCTATCCCGATGGCAAGCGGTATCAAATCGTTGCCGATGTTCGGGATCGACGCCGGATTGCTGAAATTTTCACTCAATACCGGCCCACAATCGTTTTTCATGCGGCTGCTCTCAAGCATGTGCCTATCGTCGAATCCAACCCGATCGAAGGTGTCCTGACCAATGTGATCGGGACACGGATCGTGCTTGATGAAGCAGAGCGCTCCGGTGCTCAGGCCATGGTCATGATTTCAACGGACAAGGCCGTCAATCCGTCCAGCCTGATGGGCGCGAGCAAGCGCTGTGCCGAGGTTTATGGTCAGGCGTTGGACATGCGCGCCCGGGCCGGGAAAGGTGGACTGCGTTGCGTGACCGTTCGGTTTGGTAATGTTCTGGGGTCCACCGGGTCTGTTGTGCCGCTGTTTCGCAGGCAGCTTGAGCAGGGTGGTCCACTGACGGTCACCCATCCAGACATGACCCGGTATTTCATGACCATTCCCGAAGCCGTTGGTCTCGTTCTTCAGGCGGCGGTTCGTGGCACACAGGAAGCATCCGGTGAAGACACGACGGATCAGAAGCTGCGTCAGGGTGGCATCTTCGTGCTCGATATGGGTGATCCGGTTCGGATTATGGATCTCGCCTGTCAGATGATCCGCCTGGCAGGTCTGAGGCCTGAGACGGATGTGGAAATCCAGATTACAGGTCTTCGCCCTGGGGAGAAACTGTTTGAAGAGTTGTTCCACGGTCGCGAAGCTCCCGTTCCAACGGATGCACCCGGCTTGCGTATGGCATCCCCACGGACAGTCGATTTCGATGTGGCGGCTGAGGCCATGGATACGCTTGAAGCCGCCTGTCTAGAGGAAGATCTTCCCGCCATCATGGCGATTTTCCAGCGGCTTGTGCCTGAATTCAATCATAACCGGGACGGCAAGACACCGTCTCATCATAACCGGGACGGCAAGACACCGTCTCAAACAGACCATTCCCAGCCCGATGTGGAGACGATTGCATGACTGATCCAATTGCTTTTCTGGATCTTCCGAAACAGCAGGCCCGTCTCAAGGATGCGATCGACCGTCGAGTAAAGACGGTTTTCGAGCATTGCCGCTTCGTTATGGGGCCAGAAGTTGAGGAACTGGAGCAGCGTCTCGCCGCGTTCGGTGGCGCGAAGTACGCGGTTGGCGTGTCTTCAGGGACGGATGCGCTTCTGATGGTGCTGATGGGTGAAGAAATTGGGCCGGGGGACGCGGTCTTCCTGCCTGCCTTTACCTACACGGCGACTGCGGAAGTCGTGCTTCTTCTTGGGGCAACGCCCGTTTTTGTGGATGTTGAGCCAGATACATTCCAGATCAGCATGACCTCTCTGGCCGAGCGCCTGGCGGCTGTGCGGGCTGGAGAGGAACTGGAGCCACGCGCTGTCATCGGTGTCGACCTGTTTGGTCAGCCTGCACCCTGGGATGAACTGAAGGCGTTTGCTGCTCGGGAAGAGCTGACCCTGATTGCAGACTGCGCCCAGTCTTTTGGGGCCTCCTATCATGGACGTCGTCTTGGACACGAAGCTCGCGCTACGACACTTTCGTTTTTTCCGTCCAAGCCGCTGGGTGGATACGGGGATGGCGGCGCGATCCTGACGGATGATGCTGACTTGGCTGCGCTTTACCGGTCGCTCCGCACCCATGGCGAGGGCAAAACCCGTTACGAAGTCGAGCGAATTGGGATCAATGGGCGCCTCGATACCCTTCAGGCGGCTGTTCTGATTGCCAAGCTGGATGCTTTTGAAGATGAACTGAAGCGCCGGGACGCTATTGCCAGTGCCTATGACGCTGCCATGCCAGAAGGAATTCAGGCGCCAGCGCGCGTCGCGGAAAGTGAAAGCGCGTGGGCGATATATAGCGTTCTGCTCCCGGATGCCGTGGCCCGGGACTCATTGCAGGTGCATTTGAAAGAGGCAGGCGTGCCAACAGCGGTTTATTACCCCAAGCCACTGCATCATCAGCCTGCCTATAGCGAGCATCATGACGGTGCTTCACTGCCTGTTTCCGAAGGTCTTGGCGCACGGGTGCTTGCGCTCCCCATTCACCCGGAGCTGACTGATGATGAAGTCAGCCGTATTACGGATGCCCTTAAAAGCTGGGCAGGAGAAAATACATGAGGCGCGAACAGAAGCTGCTTCTGGCTTTTTGTGCACTGGTTTTTATTCCCGTGGGTATCGTCTGGTTCGTCGCCTGGCCGTTGATTCACGCATGGAAATTCCCACCCGTCACGGAGGGTAAAATCGTGGCTCCTGTCAGTCGGGATCTGACGTCCGCGGAAGTGAGTGACGTCAACCTTTGGCTTCAGTCCCATACGACGGGCTGGGGGCCGAGCGGTGAACAACCGCCACAAAAGGGACAGGTGATTCTGCGGCTGAGCAACGCTGAAAACCACCCCGTCATCATCTCCATCTGGAAGCACAAGCATGAGGCCGATATCGTTGGCGTTCAGCTTGAAGATGATGGTCCTTACCGTATGAATGCCTTTGAAGATGCGTCTCTCAAGGCGCTACAACCCGCTGAGCTGCAGCCTCACGGATGAAAGTATAAACTTCAGGACTGAAAGGCGCCTGCCGCTCGGGCGTCTGCCAGTCCTGCATCTGCTCGTACATGGTTGCAGCTTTGCGCCATAGATCCGGTCCTACGGCATCCTGGAGCGGCTTCTGCAACTCCATCCACTCTTTGACAAGGTGCTGGGCCTCGAGGCTCGAAGGCGCGACTTTACGACCGATGGCGTCTTCACAGTGGGCGATCAGTTTTACCCATCGAATCTGATAGAATGTCTTTTCGTCTTTGCAGCCGAAATGAGTATCCATCTGCTTTTGCCATTCACGTTGCTCGGAAGGCGTGAAGTACTGCTCGAAAACAGGTCGTGTATTTTCCCATTGAAGAGCCGCTTCTCCTTCATGCAGCAGGAGGCAGAATGCGGCAAGATCAACGGCACCATGACCGATATCGTTTTCTTTTAGCAGATGGCGTGTTGCGTGAAGTTGGTTGATCGTGCGTTCGAGGGCCGTCTTTCGCACTGAAAGTAACGCCAGTTGAGCGTCGATTATAGCTTCGGGAGCGGTGGGCCTGCGTTCCATCTCTTTGATTTCTGAAAGACTGAAGCCCATACGCTTCAGAAGCAGCACATGAGCAAGGGTGCTTACGGCGGAAAGATCATAAACTCTCCTGCCGTTTTCTGCTCGGATGTGCCTGATAAGCCCCATTGCTTCAAAATGTCGAAGGGTTCGGGGTGTGGTGGCGCTTGCTTTGGCCAGTTCTCCGATTGTCAGGGTCTGTGGTGTCATGGATCTTCCTCCTGACGCGCCATGTGTCATGATGACGTTACGTCAGGAGCAAGAGAAAATTTACTCTTTGTGTGCTTCGGTCTCGGAAATCTCTCCAACATCCCGCTTGGTCTGATCTTCGTCTTCAAGCGGGGCAGTCGCTTTGTCTCCCATGGCAAGGAGAGCCGCCGTAATCGGAGATGCGAGAATCAGTCCTGGAATGCCGAGGATCGTGCTGAAAACGGTCTGGGACAGGATGGCCACAGCCGGTGGCATATGAACCGCGCGGCGCTGGATCAGAGGGGCCAGAACATTGCCCTCGAAGAACTGGATTACGCTGTAGAGAATGGCAACAAACAGCGCTTCTTTCGTTCCCATCGAGAGGCCTAGCAATATTGCCGGAACGGCTCCCAGAATGGCTCCAATATAAGGGATGAAGTTGCACAGCCCTGCAACAACACCGAGCGCCAGCGCCAGCGGCACTCCGATCAGCGACAATCCGATACCTGACAGAATACCGACGACCAGCATGTCCAGAGCCTGTCCCGCCGTCCAGGCCCAGAGCGTGGTGCCCGCAGCCATGAGCAGCGTACGGGCTGCACTACGGTGCTGAGTTGGGAACAGGCGCAGGAAGCCATCAATGTAAATGGCAGGAGACAGAGCAAAGTAGAGACCAGCAATCAGAATGACCGCCAAAGTTCCGAGAACGCCGAAGGCGCTGCTGAGAATGCCGGTTACGGATCCAGCGAGCCCTGATCCCAAGGATCCGAGGCTGCCTGAGGTCGCGTCATTGCCGCCTACAGCGGTGGGGAGGTGATCCAGAACCATCTGACCCAGCGTAGAGCCGGAAAGGTGGGATTTGAGGTCTCCCGACTGCTGAACAAGAGCCTGCTTGAGGCGAATGAACTGATCTCCGATCGCTGGACCGCTACTCCAGACAAGGCCTGCCATGGCCAAAAGGATGATAACGGTCACAAGCGCTACGGCTGCCTGATAAGGGATGAACGTGATGTGACGTCGTACCATGCGGGCGAGACCATGAAGCACCACGGCCATCAGGGCAGAGGCGAAAACAACGGCCAACACGTCTTTCATGAGCCAGACGGCCAGTAGGATGAGCGTGACAGCGAGAGCAATACGGAGCAATCCTGCGATTCGGGATAACTCGCGCGCGCGAGGCTCCTTTTCGTCACGGTCCTTCGGGTCGGAAAACGAAATAGGCATCAGCCGGTCCATCCTGAATCTGTAGACCAGCATCGGCTTATGGATTTAGAGAGGACGGGTCAATCGGGCCTTGGAAGAAACCAACGGTCAGCCAGCCCAACGGATCTGTGAAGCAGGCTGGGAAAGACTGTAAGGGCCACCGCCAATAATTTCGAGAGCCAGAGTACTCGGACCTTCCGTATTGAGATGTAAGGCGGCATCTCCATCGGTCCAGCCCTGACCCTGTGTCTCGTCTGCTATCCAGCCGGAGGTTGGTTCTGGTGGAACCAGATGATCGGTTACTTTTCGGGTTCTGGACGCATCGAAAAGGAGCACGTCTCGGATCAGTACGCCGAGAGTGCGCCGATCATCAATGTAAGGACCCTTCACGTCACAAGGGCGATTTGCGCGGGAAACAAGCCGCAGACTTCTGACAGGGGTTGGCAAAGTAAAGATGACGTATCCACCACTCTGACGGCTCGGATAGAGGCGTGTGCCGTCAGGAAGGATCAGATGCAGGGCGGGGTCTGTTGTTGTGAAGGCTTCAAACCCTTCAATACCAGCTCTGGTAGCGATGGCTTTCCAAGCCGCTTCGGTTTGGGACCGAGATGTCAGGAGTGGGGCAGCCGCATCTTTGTCCCAATTTTTCTGAATGGAACGCAGTGTTGCAATCTGACCTGTTTGCCGAAAAGCACGTCTGTCACCAGTGTCAAAATAACTTTCAGTAAAAATTCCATTTGCAGATATAATTGTATGCGTCTCGGTTTCAATGTAAAAATATTCGTAGGAGTGAATATTCCGATCCCACATGATGGATACACCATTGACCAGCATTCTTGCTGGAATGAGACCACCATTCATAAAAATACAATGTTCTGCTGTTACAAGGAGATCTGTGTGCGGCAGATGATCAGCGATTGCACCGGCCCGGATACGGATGGGCCAGCCTGCCAGATCATCTGGAAGATTTGGCCGAACACAACAGTGGCTTTTTCCAACCCAGACCAGTTTTTCACTTCGCCCCCCGACTGTCAGAACTTCATCGTTAATAACCAGGGTTTCTATGGGTTTTTCACCCTGTGGAGTGGCAATAAGACTGCCAGGCAAAAAGCAGGCTTCGGTAAAGTCCTCAATTTTTTGCTTTCTGGAAGCGGGCTTGTGGCCCGTATGCTTTTCATGATGCGACTGTGATGGAGCAGGATTGTGGTGAGGGTGACCTGCAGTAGATTTTCCATAATGGCTGTTGAAGGTTGGATGCGAAAAGAACGACTTGGAGGAAGGTTTGGCGTGTGCCTCATGAGGTGCATGGGAAATTTTCTGAGGCACGCAGGAGTCCTGTCTGTCCTTGCAGGCGACTTTGAAAAAGCTAGTCGCCTGATGTTTGAAATTCAGACAGGATTCTACCAATTAAAAGTAAATAAACTCTTTATTGCCTTGGCGCGAGCGCGAGGATTTTGATTTCAGGCAGATGCTTCCTCCAGTTCTGCCTGGGCCTCCAGCCATAACTCTTCTGTTTGTTCCTGTGTTGTGTTGAGTGCGGACAAATGTGCATTCAGCGATGCAATTTCTCCTGGATTTCCTGACTGATACAATGCCGGATCAGCAAGCTTGGCCTCTATTTTTTCTTTTTCTTTTGTGATCTGGGCAAGTTTCGCTTCTGCATCACGGATTTTCCGTCGGAGAGGAGCCAAAGCGCGCGTCAGTTCTTTACGATCAACCCTTTTCTGGGGCGCGTCCTGGGAAGGCGAACGCGCCGTGCCTTTCGTGCGTTCTGCATTGTCTGCACGGGCTTTGCGGGCCCGCTCGATCAGCCACTCCTTGTATTCAGCCATATCCCCTTCGAAGGCGCTGATCGTTCCATCCTCAACCAGCCAGAACCGGTCTGCGACAGATTCGACCAGGTGGCTGTCATGGCTGATCAGAATTACGGCGCCTTCAAATTCTGATAGCGCACGGATTAGGGCATCTCGGGCGTCCAGATCCAGATGGTTGGTCGGCTCATCAAGGATAAGAAGGTGAGGGGCTTCCCGTGTGGAGAGCGCAAGAAGAAGTCGTGCTTTTTCACCGCCCGAGAGTTCGGATACCCGTGTTTCTGCGCGGTTTACATCCAGTCCAAATCGCGCCAACTGGGATCGCACCGCCACCGGTGTCGCATCCGGCATGGCGCGCGCCATGTGGTCGATCGGTGTTTCGGAGAGGACGAGTTCATCGGCCTGATGTTGGGCGAAATATCCGATCCGGAGTTTTGATGAGTGGTTGTAAGAGCCACTCATGGGTTCAAGACGACCCGCGAGGAGCTTGGCAAAAGTGGACTTGCCGCGCCCGTTCTGACCCAGAAGCGCGATTCTGTCTTCCATATCCAGCCGCTGGTTCAGTCCTTTGAGAACCACGCGTTCATCATAACCAATGCTGACGTTGTTGAGGGTAATCATTGGCGGCGGAAGAGGCTGTGGCTCGGGGAAGGAAAAGCGTGTTGGCGTGTCTTCCACAACACTGTCGATCTGGGGGAGGCGTTCCAGTGCTTTCAATCGGGCCTGAGCCTGTTTGGCTTTGGTGGCTTTGGCACGAAACCGATCCACGAAAGATTGCATATGGGCGCGCTGGGTCGCGATGCGTTCTGCCATGCGATTTTGCTGGAGAGCCTGTTCCGTACGGATACGCACAAAATTGTCGTATCCTCCGGGTGTCAGACTGAGTTTCTGATGATCGAGATGGGCAATCGCATCGACGGTATTGTCGAGCAGTGAGCGATCATGGCTGACGATGATGGCCGCGCCAGGAAATTTGGCCAGCCAGGATTCAAGCCAAAGAGTGGCTTCGATATCCAGATGGTTGGTCGGTTCATCCAGCAGCAACAGGTCAGGGCTCAGGAACAGTGCTGTGGCAAGGGAAACGCGCATTCTCCAGCCGCCAGAGAAGTCCGAAACCGAACGGAGTTGTGCTTCCTGATCAAATCCGAGGCCGGACAGAATAGCGCCGGCGCGAGCAGGGGCGGTGTAGGCATCAATCGCAATCAGGCGCTCATGAATGTCTGCAATCCGCTCCGGATCTGTGGCGGTTTCTGCTTCAGCCAGAAGTTTTGCCCGTTGGAGATCGCCTTCCAGCACTGTATCGATCAGGGATGTCTCGCCCGACGGTGTTTCCTGCTTCACGCGCCCCATTGTTGCGCGGTTGGCTAACGTGATCGTACCACCATCAGGGGCAATATCGCCCGCGATGGCCCCAAGGAGCGTTGATTTTCCGGCCCCGTTCTTTCCAATGAGGCCGATTTTCCGACCGGGATCGACAGTCAGCGATGCGCCGTCCAGCAGAGTGCGGCCAGCGATACGGAGTGTCAGGTCAGTGATGGTGAGCAGGCTCACGGGCGCCTCGATCAGTCGGGAAGAGTGAAAAAACCGCGACAGACCTATCAGGAACGACGAATTTGCTCTAGTGGAACGGCGGGATTTACCCCTTTGTCCAACAGGAGAAGAAAGATGGCTCTCGAGCGCACGCTTTCCATCATCAAGCCCGACGCTACGAAGCGTAACCTGACCGGCAAGATCAATGCCGTGTTCGAAGAGGCCGGTCTGCGCATCGTTGCACAGAAGCGCATCCAGCTGACCGAAAAGCAGGCTGGTGCTTTCTACGCTGTTCACAAGGAACGCCCGTTCTACGGCAGCCTCGTGTCTTCCATGATTGCCGAGCCGGTTGTCGTGCAGGTTCTGCAGGCTGAGAACGCTGTTGCCAAGCATCGCGAAGTCATGGGTGCTACAAACCCGGCTGACGCTGCTGAAGGCACTGTTCGCAAGCTGTACGCAGAAAGCATTGAAGCCAACTCTGTACATGGCTCTGACAGCCTCGAGAATGCGAAGAACGAAATCGCATTCTTCTTTGCAGAGACGGAAATTCTTCCGTAACTCTTTTAAATACAGTTGGGTTTCAAGGAAAAGCGTAGCATAAGCTACGCTTTTTTTATTTTTGATACATTTGTAGTGTATTTGTGTGTTGCTTCCTGCCATGGTCGAGATGGTAAGAAAGAGAAACTCGTGATATTATATAATTTGAAATTAATTTTTCCAGCGTAGGTTTCGGGCTTTATGCTGACGAAGTGTCATCAGACGATAGAATAGGTAGCGGATCTTGTTATGATCGATGGAAAGAAGATTGCGGTCGTTTTGCCTGCATATAATGCAGCCAAAACCCTGGAGCAGACTTATGCTGAAATCCCTCAGGACATTGTTGATGATGTTATCCTAACGGATGATGCTAGTCGTGATAACACAGCAGATATCGCGCGAAAGCTTGGGATACATGTCGTTCTTCATGAACGTAATCGGGGCTACGGCGGCAATCAGAAGACCTGCTATCATACAGCACTAGAGCGGGGGGCTGATGTGGTCATTATGCTCCATCCTGATTATCAGTATTCGCCCAAATTATTGCGTGCAATGTGTAGTATGCTGACATCTGGTCATTATGACGTAGTTATCGCGTCTAGAATTCTGGGTAAAGGCGCTCTAAAGGGCGGAATGCCGCTTTATAAATATATTGCAAATCGGTTTCTGACATTCGCCCAGAATTTACTTCTAAACGCTAAACTGTCTGAATATCATACCGGGTATCGCGGCTGGACTAAATCTGTTCTAGAAAATCTTCCGCTCGATAAATGTTCGGATGATTTTGTTTTCGATAATCAGATGCTAGCTCAGGCTATTGGTCGTGGATACAAAATCGGTGAAATTTCCTGTCCGACGCGTTATTTCCCTGAAGCGTCTTCAATTAATCTCAAGCGAAGCATTGTTTATGGGCTTGGCTGCCTAAAGACCTCTTTGCAGTACCGTCTGCATCGTCTGGGTATCAAGCGTTCAAGCCTGTTCGGAAAATGAGCTCACTTTCTGAACGAAAACGTTCTCATCTGATGCGAGCTATAGTAGTTGGTGTTGTATTGGTTCTGTTGATTGCTTCGGGAATTATTTTCCGAGGCAATACAGAAATTATTCAGCGTATGGTTCATACCATACAGCATATACATGAGGTTTCTCCTGTTTATAGCTGGATTATATTTGGTTTTCTGCAAACAGTGGTAGCGCTTTGTGGAGTTTTACCCGCATCAATAGGTGCTATAGTATCAGGAATGGTATTTGGGATCAGAGACGGTTTCATTCTCTCTGGTGCGGCTACCCTTATCGGAGCATTGGGAGCTTTTTATCTGAGCCGTGCTGTTTTTCGAGAGCAGATACAAGGTATTCTAGCCCGCAGACGGTTTTTGTTGATGCTGGATCAGATGGCGCTGGACCAAGGGTGGAAAATTGTCTGTCTTCTCAGGTTGTCACCGGTTCTGCCGTTTGCAATCACCAGTTATGCACTTGGTCTTACGACAATTACTGCCCGTGATTACCTCGTCGGTACGCTGGCATCCCTTCCGGCTTTACTTGGGTATGTGGTAATGGGGCATCTTGCAGAAAACGAAGTCTCTAATGCTACGCATGGAAGTATGAGCTGGGTTCACCTCACTATGACAACGCTGGCTGTTCTGGCCACGGTGCTATTAGTCTGGCAGTTTGGCCGATTTGGCGCGCGTTATTTTCAGGATAAAAATAAAAGTGGTGCAAAATGAATTATTTTTTTAGTCACTATGAATATGGCAAAAAGAAATGGTTTTTTATTTCCATGGTTCTTTTTGTATATGCAGTATTAATATGCAGCCGTGCTCCTCAAATAATCATAACTGGTAGATTTTGGGCAGAGGAAGGAAAAATATTCTTCTATAATGCCATGGTCATGCCCCCATTAAAAGCTTTGTTTAATTCGTATGGGGGCTATCTTAATTTAGTGGCGAATGCTGCAACCCTTTTAGCATATAAAACGACATCTATCGCTTATGCTCCATACGTTACGATTACGATTGGGCTTATTTTTCAACTTTTACCTCCATTCCTGCTTTTGACAGCCCAGGATGAATGGTTGCGGCCACCTCTGGTGCGTATGAGTGCTGTGGCCCTGCTTTTATTTATTCCGTCCTCTTCGGAGGTGTGGTTGCAGGTTTTGCATTGTCAGTTTGAACTGGCTCTTTCCAGTGCCCTGATTCTGTCTATGGATACAACTTCTGGAGTGATGGGCGGGTTAAGGCTATTTGTTCTGTTTCTTGCTCCGTTGTCAGGGCCGGGTTCAATTGTTTTTGTTGCTCCTTTTTGTCTTCGTCTTCTAACAGATCGCAATCGGGCGCGGCTTTTCCAGTTTATAGCAATAACTTCTGGTGCGGCGCTTCAACTGGCTTTTTTCTACCATACGGATGGTGGTCGCGGCGGAGAACATTGGTTTCAACCTGCTCTGGCTGCGGTATTTTGTCGCGAGCCATTGCTGGTCTTTGGGGGGTTAACTGCCGAGACGGCAAAAATTATTCTTCATGTACAGCAGTCATTTTCTAAAAACTCATTTGGTTTGATCTGGCCACAGCTCGCAACTATCTTTTTCTTTGGATGCCTACTCTGCATATCACTCCTATTCAAAAAGAGTAGGGTATGCTTTTGGCTTCTGCTGGCCAACGCGACTTTTACTGGGGCTGCCCTATTCGGATCTATCGGCGGCGCTGTTTCCCAGATCGATATGTATGGGGGCGAAAGATACGTTTTTGTAGGCCAATCTCTTCTGGCTCTTACTGTGCTTGCAATGTTTGTTACCTCGAGCGCGGTGATACGCCGTTTTACACCTCTTGTGGTTCTGTGGATGTTGGCAGTGGGTATGCATTCATACTGGCATCCGATGTTCAACAGAACAGGAGATGCATGGCGGCCTGAAGTGCATAAATGGGAAGCCAACCATAGTTATCCCATGAAGACATGGCCTGGTAACTGGGTTGTCAATTTGCCTTAATGATTAACCATAAGGCCGGTGAGTAATCATATGGGCCAGCGTTTCTGGATAAAGCTCATGCTCACGTTCCAGAACGCGGGCTGCCAAAGTGTCGGGAGTGTCGCCGGGAAAAACAGAAACTCGGGCCTGTCCAAGAATAGGCCCTTCATCGACGCCAGATGTTACAAGATGAACGGTGCATCCATGTTCCTTGGCTCCTGCGGTCAAGGCAGCTTCATGGGTATGTAGGCCAGGAAAGGCGGGGAGGAGGCTTGGATGAATGTTCAGCATCCGTCCCTCCCAGGCATTGACCAGTAATGGCGTCAGAACACGCATATAACCTGCGAGACACACAATCTCGGCACCTGAGGCGCGGATGGCTGCATCGACCTTGTGTTCATGCGCCTCCCGATCTTTGCCGAATAACTTATGGTCTATGGCAATCGTCTGAAGGCCAGCTGCTCGCGCGACTTCAAGGCCCGCTGCATCTGGCCGATTGCTAAGAACCAGCGCGATGCGGGCGGGATAATCGGGCCTTTCACAAGCTTCGATCAGGGCACGCATGTTGCTGCCGCGGCCGCTGATCAGAATGGCAATCGGCGTTTTCTGCATCATGAAAAGGAAACCGGTGCTGTCAGCGCGTAGTTTTTATCCGAGCGAACAACTTCGCCAATCACGAAGGCACTCTCTCCACGGGCTTCGAGCTCCGTCAGAACCCGTTCTGGCTCGGGCGTGACAAGAACCATGCCAATGCCACAGTTGAAGACCCGTAACATTTCATCGGCCGCGACGTTGCCTACCTTGGCCATCCAGCGGAACACGGCTGGGACAGTCCAGGACGCGCCATCAATGCGAACACCCAGGCCTTCTGGCAGGACGCGCGGCAGGTTCCCCGGGAGCCCACCACCCGTAATATGGGCGCAGCCATGTAGCAGACCTTTGGCATGAAGATCCAAAACTGTGCGGACGTAGAGGCGCGTCGGTGTCAGCAGGGCTTCTGCGAGTGTATGTCCTTCTGCAAAAGGTGCTGGAGCATTCCAGCCCAGGCCAGAGCGTCGAACGATTTCCCGAACCAGTGAGAAGCCGTTGGAATGAACACCGGAAGAAGGGAGGCCAATCAGTGCATCACCTTCGCGGATACCTGCGGGAAGGAGGCTATCGCGTTCTGCGGCTCCCACACTGAAGCCCGCCAGATCGTAATGTCCTGGAGCGTACATGCCTGGCATTTCTGCGGTTTCACCGCCGACCAGAGCACAGCCGGACTCTGCACATCCGTGTGCGATACCTTTCACGACGGTAGCAGCGTCTTCGACGGACAGTTTGCCGGTCGCGAGATAATCGAGAAAGAAGAGGGGCGTTGCGCCCTGCACGACCAGATCGTTTACGCACATGGCGACAAGATCCACACCGACCTCATCATGCTTCCCGGCTTCGATCGCCACCATCAGTTTAGTGCCGACCCCATCTGTACAACTGACAAGAACCGGGTCCGTGAAACCAGCAGCTTTCAGATCGAATAAGGCCCCGAAACCACCGAGACCACCCATCGTTCCAGGACGGTTCGTTGCCTTGGCGGCTGGCTTGATGGCATCGACCAAAGCGTCGCCTGCGGCAATGTCCACGCCAGCCTGTGCATAGCTGGCGCCCTGAGGGGTATCGGGCTGATCGGTCATCGTGAAAGCTTCCCGCTGGTTGACGTGACGCCGTTCTAGAGCATCCTGCGCACGGGCGGAACGCTATTTGAGAGCGGAACGACATGGAAAAAGGGTTTGCATGACAAAACAGGACGGACAGACCGGGCCTTTGGGAGGGGGTGGAGGTCTTCAGATGGCCTTTCCTCTACGCAGACCTGTGGCGTTCACAGCTGATCGTTTCATTACGAGTCCGTCCAATGCCGCTGCAAGAGCATGGCTATCTCGCAAAGCCTGGCCGGATGGACGGCTATGGCTCTGGGGGCCTGCCGGGACGGGGAAGACGCATCTTCTGTCCGTCTGGGCTCAGGAATATGACGCTACCGTTCTGGATGCGCGTCTGTTTTCGCACTCTTCTTCTGGTGGACGTATCCGTGTGCAGGGCAATCTTGCGATTGATAATGCCGATTCGCCTGGGGACGAGGCTACACTGCTCCATCTTCTCAACGATGCCTTGGCGCAGGGAGATCGCGTTCTGATGGTAGGACGTTTGCCCCCGTCACGTAGTCATTTCGCTCTTGCGGATCTGGCCAGTCGTCTCCGCGCCACTGCGACGACGGCGACTGGTGAGCCGGAGGATGACCTGCGCGCCACACTGCTGCTCTCGCTTCTGGCGCATCGGCAGCTTGTGGTGTCGCAATCTGTGACGGATTGGCTGTGGCGGCACCTTCCTCGTACGGGAAGTGCGCTTGTCTCTGCTGTCGAGCGCCTTGATGATGCGGCGTTGGCGCGCGGAACGGCTATTACGCTGGCACTGGCGCGAGAAATGCTTCCCGACCTTCTGATGTCAGAGCATTCTGGCGAGTGACATAAAACCGACGTTTGACACGCTTCTTCCGAGTCCCGATCCTGATGGGGATTTTGGTTCAAGCTTCCCGGAAGAGACCATCGTGACGATTGAAGACAAGAAACCGGCGCCCCGTCGCCGTACATCCCGCCAGCCGCGTGAGGGTAGCATGACCCCTGCTGTTAGCCGCGCCCGGCGCAGACGGATGGTCGTCCCGACTGCCAGAGACTACGCGGACATGCCGACATCTCCGGAACGGTTCATCAATCGCGAACTGTCCTGGCTCGATTTCAACCAGCGTGTCATTGAGGAAGCGGAAAGCGCACGAAATCCGCTTCTGGAGCGGGTTCGCTTCCTGTCCATCAGTGCCAGTAACCTTGATGAATTCTATTCCGTCCGCGTAGCAGGTCTGGTCGGGCAGGTTCGGGAAGGGATGGTCGTGCGCAGCCCCGATGGGGCTACACCCGCGCAACAACTTACTGCGGTGCGGCAAAAAGCGCGCTTTCTTCTGGAAGAGCAGCAGCGGGTCTGGCGCCAGCTTGAAGCTGAACTGAAGGATGCAGGCATCTCCATCCTGCCAACGGAAGGTCTCGATGAGGCTGATCTCGCGCAGCTTGCCACGATGTTTCAGGAGCGCGTCTTCCCCGTTTTGACGCCGTTGGCTGTTGATCCGTCCCACCCGTTGCCGTTCATTCCCAACATGGGTCTGGCACTGGTCATGCGGCTGAAGGACCCGATGACGGCAAAGCATGTCATGGATGGCCTGATCCTGTTGCCGGCACAGGTTCCGCGTTTCCTGCGCCTGCCGTCCAAAGTCGGATCAGAAGGAGATGCGTCTGGCGACATCCGTTTTGTGTTGCTGGAAGATCTGGTTCAGCTTTTTGCGGATCGCCTATTCCCAGGTCTCTCCATCGGGGCCGCGGGTGTTCTAAGAATCATCCGCGATACGGATGTGGAATTTGAAGACGAAGCGGAAGATCTGGTTCGTTCCTACGAGACGGCGTTGAAGCAGCGTCGTCGTGGCGTGGGAATTCATCTTGCGCTCGACCAGAAGCTGCCAGAAACGCTTGGTCGCGAGATGGGTGAAGAACTGGGCGTCGGCGATGAAGATGTCGTTGTTCTTCCCAGCTTCGTAGGCGTTGTCGATCTCAAGCAACTGATTGTCGATGATCGTCCGGATCTGGTGTTCCCGCCTTACACACCACGGTTCCCGGAACGCATTCTGGATTATGACGGGGATTGCTTCGCAGCGATCCGTGCCAAGGACATCGTGGTCCATCATCCGTTTGAGAGTTTCGACGTCGTGGTGCAGTTCCTGCGTCAGGCTGCGCTGGACCCGAATGTTCTGGCCATCAAGCAGACCCTATATCGCACCTCCCGCGACAGCCCCATCGTTCAGGCGCTGATCGAGGCTGCTGAAGCAGGCAAGTCCGTCACGGCCATGGTTGAATTGCGGGCGCGGTTTGACGAAGAAGCCAATATTCGTCTGTCCCGCGCTCTGGAAGCAGCGGGTGTGCAGGTCGTGTTCGGTTTCGCACATCTGAAAACGCACGCGAAACTCAGCCTTGTGGTCCGCCGCGAAGGCGGAACGCTGCGGTCCTATGCTCACTTCGGAACGGGCAACTACCATCCGATCACGGCGCGGATTTACACGGATCTGTCCTTCTTCACCTGTGATCCAAAGCTGGCGTCCGACTCAGCCAAGCTGTTCAATTATATGACCGGCTACGCCACACCGGAGAAAATGGATGCCCTCGCATTCTCTCCGATCACGATCCGGCCGACGATTGAGCAACTGATCCGGGATGAAATCGCGCATGCCAAGGCGGGTCGTCCGGCTCGCATCTGGCTGAAGATGAACAGCCTCGTCGATGCGGAACTCATTGATCTGCTTTACGAGGCTTCTCAGGCTGGCGTGAAGATCGTCGGGATCATCCGTGGGATCTGCTGTCTCCGTCCGGGTGTTCCGGGGCTTTCGGAAAACATCGACATCAAATCCATCGTCGGGCGTTTTCTGGAACATGCCCGCGTGTTTGCCTTCGGAAATGGCCATCGCATGCCGTCTCATAAGGCAAAAGTTTTCATTTCTTCGGCGGACTGGATGGTGCGGAACATGGATTGGAGGGTAGAAGCAATGGTGCCCATTACCAATCCAACCGTTCATGCCCAGATTCTCGGCCAGATCATGACGATGAACATCAAGGACACCCTCCAAAGCTGGACGCTGTTGAAAGACGGCCGCTGGCATCGGGTGTCTCCGAGTGCGCATCCATTCTCTGCCCATGAATACTTCATGAACAATCCATCCCTGTCCGGCCGGGGTTCGGCCGCGCGGGAGAAAGCTCTTCCGGAGGCCCATCGTCCACGCGAGCGGCCTGACCGGATTCTGGAAGACTGAACCACATGTCATTATCTGCACAGCGTTCCGCCATCGTTGATCTCGGGTCCAATTCAGTCAGGCTCGTGGTTTTTGAAGGCGTTGCGCGCAACCCGCTCCCCATCTTCAATGAGAAAGTTACGCTCAAGCTGGGGCGCGGTCTGGATGCAACGGGGCGCTTGAATGACGAAGGCGTTACGCTGGCGATGGACGTGCTGGGACGTTTTCATACGGTAGCCCGTGCCATGGGAGCAGAGCCTTTTGAGGTTCTGGCCACCGCGGCGGTGCGGGATGCATCCAATGGTCCGGATTTCGTATCGGCCATCCGTGCACGGATGCCGGGTGTGCCCATTCGTGTTCTCGAAGGGACGGAAGAGGCGGATTATGCCGCCCGGGGTGTATTGTGCGGACTGCCCGAAGCGAACGGTCTCGTAGCGGATATTGGTGGTGGTTCGCTCGAACTGATCCATGTCGCCGATGGTCAGTATTACGAAGCCCTGACGACTAAACTAGGTGTGATCCGTCTTCAGGATCGCGCCAAGGGCAGTATCGAAAGCGCAGCGGAGATCGCATCTGAATTGCTTCGGGAGGTTAACTGGCTTCCGGGTATGACGGGTCGTCCGCTGTATCTGGTGGGTGGGGCTTTCCGTGCGCTGGCTAGGTTGCAGATTGCCCGTACGCAGTATCCGCTCAATCTGGTTCATCTTTTCACGCTGTCCGAAGGGGAAGCGCGGGAGATGTCGGATTGGGTGATCGGTGCTTCCAAGCGTACTCTTGAAAAACTTCCGAATGCGCCTCGTAAACGTCTTGGGGATGCGCCTTTCGCCGCCGTTGTTCTAAAATGCCTGATGGAGCGCGTGCGTCCGTCCAAGGTTGTGTTCAGTGTCGATGGCCTGCGGGAAGGCTGGTACATGAAGCATGTGGCCTCGTCCGTCGCTGGCGATGACCCGATGACGGCTTTGGCTGAGGAAATGGCCGGGCGTCTTGCGCGCAGCGTTACACTGTCCAATGCCCTGACTGGATGGACAGCACCGCTGTTCCGCGACGAAACACCATGGCAGCGCCGTTTGCGCCAGCTTGCCTGTACGCTGTCGGATATCGGATCTTACGATCATCCTGAGTATCGTGCCGAACAGACTTATCAGCGCGTGATGCATTGCCATGGGGTTGGATTTGAACATGCAGCCCGCGCTTTTATCGGACTGACACTTGCGGTTCGTTATGAAGTGGCGATGGATGCGTCCCTGATCGAACCTTCCCGCCAGCTTTTGTCCCGTTCGGAAATTGAGCGAGCTGTGAGGCTGGGTCTGGCTCTCCGTCTGGCCTATACACTCTGCGCCGGGACGACTGTGCTGCTGGAGGAATGTCGCCTGCTGGTGGAAGACCAGCAGCTTGTCCTGATTTTGGGGGCACGCAGCGTGCGCGCTGCGGGCAGTGCAGTCCGCCGACGTTTTGAAAGACTGGCAGCAGTCATGCAGTTAGAGTGTCAGGTAAGGGAAGAATGAGTTTGAGGATGAAGTTTGGCGCTGGGGCCGCTCTGGGCCTGATGGCAGCCGTTACGATCGGCGGCGGGCTGGTGGCGTGTGGAAAGGTGCCGGGGCATGACCGTAACAAGCTCTGGGAACTGGTAGGCAGTCGATGCGCCAAGGATGCAGAGCATCACCCGTGCGCAGTTTATGACCCTCAGGACGGTTATGCTTTGCTCAAGGATTTGTACGGGCACGGTCAGTATCTTCTGATCCCGACAAAGAAGGTTCCTGGGATTGAGGACGCATCGCTGCTTCAGCCGGAAACACCAAACTACTTCGCAGAAGCCTGGGCCGAACGGCAGCGTGTTCCGGCAGGATATGGTTTTCCAGTCCCGGATGAGCATTTGTCTCTCGCCATCAACTCCCGTGATGGCCGGACGCAGGACCAGCTCCACATTCATATTGATTGCCTAACGCCTTACGTTCGCGCTGAAATCGACAAGAACATGATCGGTGAAGCCTGGACGCCTGTTTCGCTCTATGGCCATCCGTATCGGGCGCGGTTGGTACAGACACTGGATCCTTCGCCTTTCCGTCTTGTGGGCGATGCAGGGGATATGGCCGATCACACGATTGTGGTGACGCCGGGCCATCACGGTGGTTTCGTCATTCTGGATGACGTCGCTCACGCTCTGGACCGGGCTTCCGGTGAGGAAGTTCAAGACCATAAGTGCAAAGTCGATGACCCGAAGCACAAGTCCATGCATATGGATGGCATGGAACCCGGCATGCACATGAACGGGATGATGTAACACTTCATCTTGTTCTGATGCTCCGGGACTGGCATGGTTCGATGATCCTCGAACCACCTGTTATTTCCGGAGATTGCCCGTGAACTGGCCTTTGCTGGCTCTGGCCGTGGGCGCATTCGCCATCGGTACAACCGAATTTACTCCGATGGGCCTTCTGCCCGTTATCGCGCAGGGCCTTCAGGTTACTGTCCCGAAGGCGGGTGGCCTTGTGACGGCCTATGCCGCGGGCGTCATGGTTGGCGCCCCTTTCATTACGCTTCTGCTGGCGAGACTACGCCGTAAATCTGCCTTGACATTGCTCATGGGAATTTACGTTGCTGGCAATCTGCTGTCCGCAGTGGCCGGAAGCTATGAACTTCTTTTTGCCTCCCGCGTGCTCACCAGCCTGGCCCATGGGGCCTTTTTCGGTCTCGGAGCAGTTGAAGCGTCTGCCGTTGTCGCGCCGGAGCGCCGGGCCAGTGCAGTGGCAACCATGTTCATGGGTCTGACGATTGCCAACATCATTGGCGTCCCGGCGGCGACATGGTTGGGTATGAATTTCGGCTGGCATATGGCTTTTGGGGTGACCGCTATTCTCGGTCTTCTAACAATGGTTGCCGTACAGTGGGCGCTTCCAGCGCGTGAGGCAGGACCCGTTCCGGACGTTGCCAGCGAACTCAAAGCTCTTCTGCGTGCGAATGTTCTTCTGGCGCTGCTGACGACCGCGATCGGGGCAGGGGCCATGTTTGTGCTCTACACCTATATTGCGCCAATCCTTCAGCACATCACCCATGCCAGTCCGCTGGTGATTACGATTGCTCTGATGCTGACTGGCGTAGGCTTTTCGATCGGTAATGCGATTGGTGGCCGAAGTGCAGATCGCTCGCTGGATGGCAGTCTTCTGATGTTCTTCCCCATTCTGGGGGCCGTCATGCTGCTGTTTCCCTGGGCTGCCCAGACGGTGCCGGGCGCGCTGATTGCCACGCTTGTGTGGGGCGCTGCGACGTTCGCATTGATGCCCGCTCTTCAGATGCGCGTCATGCAGGCTGCTCATGATGCGCCTGCTCTGGCCTCTTCGGTGAATATCGGTGCCTTCAATCTTGGAAACGCAATTGGTGCCGCTTTTGGCGGAATCGCGCTGTCCATGGGCTTGGGTTATGCGGGTGTTTCCGTTATCGGAACGGCTCTGGCCCTTGTTGGGGTCGGTCTTGTTCTCCTGTCCCGAAAGGTGGCTCCGCCATGACCCGTTCCTTTTTGCTCGCCACCGGGCTTCTTTTCAGTGCGGCTCTGACGCCACTTGCTGCTTATGCCGAGCAGCCTGCCAATGTCGGTGATGCCATTATGGCGGCCAGCGCCTATCATGACAGCGGCGACTACCAGCACGATTTTGATACGGTGATTGCTCAAGCCCGTCATTGGGTCTTCGAGCGTGCGCCCAAGGTGCACAAGCCTGCGATCGTTCTCGATATTGACGAGACGACCCTGTCCAACTGGGATGAAATCCGCGCGGATAATTTTGGCTATATCGCCAACGGTCCGTGTGATGCTCTGCCCAAAGGGCCATGCGGCGCCATTGCCTGGGAAAAGAGCGGCCGTGCGCCAGCTTTTGCCTCGACGCTGGCTTTGATTAATGAAGCCGAGAAGAACCATGTTGCGGTCTTCTTCATTACGGGCCGCCATGAAGACGAACGTGAGGCAACGGCCCGCAATCTTCATCTGGCTGGGATCAGGCACTGGGACGGACTGGATCTACGTCCCATGACTTCACATGGCTATGCCGCGCATTACAAGGCACCAGCCCGTGCGGCGATTGAAGCCAAGGGTTACACTATTATCGCCAGCATCGGAGATCAGCCTTCCGATCTCGCGGATGGTCATGCCGAGAAGGGCTTTCTGTTGCCGAACCCGTTCTATCGCGTGCCGTAAGGCAAGCTTGTTTCTGATATGAAAAAAGGCGCTCAGGGGAATGACCTGAGCGCCTTTTTTGTGGCCTTAGAACGACTTCAGCAGTCGTTCCAGATAATCCAGTTCACTTTGAGGCCGGGTACGGTCTGACGCACGGCGCCGAAGTTCGCGCTCAATATCCCGAGCCCGGTCTCGCGCATTCCGATCGGGGATGTGCGCGTCGGAATCCTTGCCATTCTGGCCTTCGCCCAGTTTCCGGCCCAACGGATCCTGATCCTTGCGGTCTTCATCCCCATCATCGTCGTCACCGGCATCGGGCTGGTCTCCGCCATCGCCCTGCTGCCCGGCTGCACCATGCTGCTGCTGGCCGGAACCGCCGCTTCCCATGGACGGAATGAAGCTCAGGCTTCCGCCTTTACCCTGACCCGATCCACCTGACTTCTGGTTCTGCCGCATCTGTTTTCCGGCTTCGGAGAGATCCGCAAGAACTTTTTGCTCTGCCGTCGCAGCTTCATCATCGTGACGGTCTGCCAGAGCCTTCCGGGCATCCTGCATGTCCGCCTTGGCTTTTTCAAAGGCCGTCGCAGGCTTGCCGGTCAGATCCTTGACGCGACGACCAAGAATATCATCCACACGGGACAATGCACGCTGAAGCGCATGGTCGACACGGCGCTCGGGAGACTGGGACGCAACAGTAGCCGGGTCGGTCGGAGCAGCGGGTTTAGCTGGGGTGGCCTGTTCCATATCCGGCGGAGGCTGCATGCCCAACTGACGCATCAGATCAGCCGTGGACATCTGGCTGATATCCTCATGACCGTCCTGCTGATCGGGGGGGAGGGCGGCCTTGCGAGCAGCGGATAGGCGCGCCTGTGCGTGATCCAGAAGCATCGTTTCCCGATGGACCAGATCATGCAGGGCGGCGCGCTGGGCGCGGGCTTCTTCCTGCGCCTTCATCTGGGCGGCAAGAGCTTTCAGATCTTCCGGTGTGGCCTGACGCATATGCTCGGCCATATCTTCCATCTGCTGGAGCTTGCGAAGGGCTTCGTCACCATGCCCCTGGGAGGCATCGTTCTGAAGGCGCTGCATCTGATCGGACCATGGATCAGCCGAACTGGTACCGGACTGAGGCATCATGATGCCGCTTTGCGCCGCCTTCTGGAACAGGAGTTGCATTCGGCGATTCAAGGCGTCTTTGAGATCTTTTGTCCGGCGCTGAAGTTCTTCCTGTTCGGCAAGGGAATGTCCCTTTTCGCCCAGTTCCCGCATGTGATCGAGCTGTTGCTGGACGCTCTGTTGGGCCGCACGCACGGCTGCGGCGGCATCTGCAATTTCGGGACCATCCCGTCGCAGGTCATCCAGATACAGAGCGAGTGCCCAGAGTTGCCCCGGAACCTGTTCGGCTGAACCTTCCGGCGCATCGTGCTGGAGGGATGCGATATCGAGGCCCAGCGGGGCCAGAACTGGGTGAACGGTTGTGGTCTGGGTCAGGAGTTTCAGTTCGTCTGCGGCCTGCTGAGGGCGTTCCTGCCCAAGCATCAGGCGACGACGCAGAGACACGATGGCGCGCGCCAGCGGGTCCGTGAACTTGCGTGCGCCAAGATGAAAACGAATAGGATCGCTCAGGCTCTCACGGCCCGAAACGCTCGTAGCATGTAGCCGTCCTTCAACTTCCATTCCTGCAAACGGGTCGGACGACAAGTCTGGTCGTGCCTCACCTTTGGCATCCTTGGGATGACCATCCAGAGGAATGGGAACGCGGAGCACACGGCCCTTCGAAATCCCCGGCAGTCGGATTTCAGCGTCCAGAGACGCGACGCCATAAGACTGCTTCACATGCCACGGAAGGCTGGTCCGCCAGTCGTCCTTCTGTGGCGCTGGCTTTCCGTCCCATGAAACTACGGGCGGAAGGTCAGGCTCGACAGCGACGCGCCAGGAACCAAGCGTCCGGCCTCGCGAGGAGAGTGTGATGGTGCCTGTCTGCTGAAGCGTTGCCTTCTCGCTCCAGCTTTTCTCATCGAGCCGGTCATGGCTGAGAGATGTGGCTCCACGGAGAACAGGGCGTCCATTGGAGCCTGTAATCGTCGCGTTCAGGATTGCGCCTTGCGGCACCGTTACCGGTTTTGCCTGCTGCGTCTGGGAGAGGAAAACGGGTGCGCCGGGTGCGTAGGATGGGCGATCAATCCATGCCTGAACCGATGGCAGGGGAACGCTGTCATCATCCACGCCGGGCACAAAGCCTGAATGCAGGCGGGAAAGGGAGTGAGGCCCGCTCAGCGCCACAGCCGCGGCAAGCGCAACCGTGACAGAGGCAAGACCCAGCTTCTCACCGGTCGTTGTCTCCGGCTTTGGAAATCCGACCTTCAAAGGGCCAAGGGATGCGACAACGCGGTGAACATGCTGCGCCCAAATGGCGGCCTGTTCCCCATTGCCTGCATAGGCCGGGCGGTCAGCAAGTGTTAGAAGTGGCTGATACGCCAGATGGGAGTCACGCTCAATCCGGCGATCAACCTGCGCTTCCGTAGGCTGTGGTATGGATCGCAGCCCCTTGATGCCGAGCCAGAGTGCCGTTCCCAGAACGAGCATTTCAAAGAGGGCATGAAGCCAGTCCGGCAAAGACTGGGGAATACGGGCCAGACTGGCCAGACCATAGAATGCCGCAAGAAGCAGCGACCAGCGCAAAGCTGGCCAGGCACGTTCCCACCACAGAACGCGCCTTGCGCGACGGCGAAGGGAAACGAGGCGGGCTGTTGCGGCAATCGGATCAGCCATGGGCGGGCAGGAGCCAGTCTGGAACAGTTTCTGCGGCAATCAGGTCTTCTACGGTCTGGCGCTGGCGGATGATCTCCCAGCGCCCGTTATCGACCAGAACCTGAGCGGCAAATGGCCGGGAATTATAGGTCGAACTCATGACGGATCCGTAGGCTCCCGTATCCAGAAGGGCAATGAGATCCCCGCGCTTCAGGGACGCAGGCAGAATGCGATCCTTCGCGAAGATATCACTGCTTTCGCAGACAGGCCCCACCACATCCCACGGCTTAAGCGCGTCACTGAACGCGGCCGGGGCGACGGGAAGAATACCATGCCAGGAGTCATAAAGCGCCGGACGGGCCAGATCGTTCATAGCGGCATCAATCACGACGAAATCCGGATTGCCCGCCTTGGTTTCGATGACGCGGGAGAGAAGAACCCCTGTTGGCGCGGAAAGCCAGCGGCCCGGCTCGATACTGAGCGCGACATCAAGATCACCTAGCGTTTCAGCAATGACGCCAGCCAGCATTTCCGGGGGAGGGGCGACTTCATCCTTGTAGCGGATACCCAAACCACCACCGCAGTCGATGGTTTCGACCGTGTGACCGGCGGCGCGAATTTCACGAACCATATCCGCAAGGCGGCTATAGCCTTGGCGGAAAGGTTCAGCCGTTAGCATCTGGCTGCCAAGATGCACTGCCAGACCAACAAGCTGCACATGATCAAGCGTAGCGGCTTCGGCATAGAGTTCGACGGCGCGACGATGCTCGATCCCGAACTTGTCGCCAGCGCGGCCAGTGCTGATCTTGTCGTGAGTCTGTGCATCGACGTCCGGGTTCACACGCAGGGCCGCACGGGCCACCTTCCCGCAGGCATGTGCAATCTCGTTCAGGCGGTAAAGCTCTTCCACGCTCTCCACATTGATCTGACGAATTTCGCGTTCCACGGCGGCACGCAGTTCCAGATCAGACTTGCCAACACCGGAAAAGACGATTTCATCGGGGGCGATGCCAGCGCGGAGTGCACGGGTCATTTCGCCGCCACTGACGATGTCAACGCCGTAGCCACAGTCCCGCAGAATGGTCAGGGTTGCCTGATGATCCTGGGATTTCATGGCAAAGTGGAAGTGAACCGGCAGGTTCCGAGCTTCAAATGCCGCTTTCAGTGCATTGGCGCGACGGCGCAGCGTACCGGCCCCCGTGATCCAGCAGGGGGTACCGGCGACAGCGGCGATGACGTGCAGGGGCACGCCTTCAAAAAGAAGACCATCGCGCGCATTGACCTCCAGAGGAGGGCGGCTTGTCAGAAGGTCATTGAAGGAGGGGGCGGAAGAGGGAGCGTTCATGATGGTTCTACCGTATCGTGGACGCATGGATGTTCCAAGCCGTTCACACAGGCGCTAATGTCGGAATTATGATGGAAGAACTGATCTCCCGGGCCCTTGATGCCCGTTCCCGTGCTTACGCGCCATATTCCCGCTTTCAGGTGGGGGCGGCTTTGCGATGTGATGGTGTCGTCTATTCGGGCTGTAATGTAGAGAATGCAGCCTATCCGTTGGGAACCTGCGCAGAAGGCGGGGCCATTTCCGCAATGGTTCTTGGTGGCGGTACACGTATTGAGGAAATTGTGATTGTTGGTGGTGGCGACCAGCCGTGTACACCGTGTGGAGGGTGCCGACAGAAACTTCGTGAGTTCGGTCAGCCAGATCTGAAGGTGCATATGATTTCTACAAAAGGTGAGATTCTCTTGACTCGGACACTTGCCGAGTTGCTGCCTGACGCGTTCGGGCCGGACAATCTGGGATGAAACTCCGCTCCTGCCTGCTGGCCGGTGTTCTGGAACTTTTCGGGCTGTGTTGGGCGGCTGGTGCGTTTGCGCAAGTGCCTTCAACGCTTCCGGGTCTGGGAGACGGAGCGCGGCGGGAGTTGATAGACGTCAATCAGGCACCATGGCGGATTCTAGCGCGGGTGCAGACAGAGTTGGGCGGTCGCTGTACCGGATTTGCCGTTGCTCCGACTGTTGTGATGACAGCGGCCCATTGCCTCTGGCTACCTGCAACGCATCATTATATTCAGCCCAAGGACATTCATGTTCTGATGGGATACGCCCGTGGCGGGTACCGACAGCACGCACAGGTCAAGCGTTTCGTCATTCCAGCGGGTTATGATCCAGCGAATGAGGCGGCAACAGGCAGCAATGACCGCGCCACGCTGCTTATGGATCAGCCGGTCGCTGTTGCCTCCGATCTCCTTCCGGCTGTGGCGGTCAAAGATGGCATGAGTGCCATGCTGGTCGGGTATCCACAGGACAGAAGTGAAGTACCGTTCGGGGATGTGGAATGTAATATCAACGGCGTCACAGTGAGCGGCCTTGTGCATCACGATTGTGAGGCAACCAAAGGGGTGAGTGGCGCGCCCCTGTTGGTCCGCATATCCGACGGCTCGTGGGGAATAGGCGGTCTGGCCGTGGGGGCAGATGTCGGTCCCGGGGGGCTTGCTGCCCCTCTTGTTCGGTAGAGCCGAAAGAAGAATTTTCATAATTCTGCAAACATCCTCCAGATCGGACGTTTGAAAGCCTGGGAAACACCTTTTTGGTTTTTCCAACCAATATTTGGTCCAGGAGGGCGCTTCTTTATGTATGTCATGTCAGGGAAAGGAACGGCGTCAGTCGGGCAGTCTCACGGCATGCATGCTGGAGGCAATTATCTGACTGAGCGGAAAAATGTTCTTGTTGTCGAGGATCAGGCTCTGCTGAGATTTCTCGCCGCAGATATGCTTGAGGATGCAGGCTACAACCCGATTCTTGCTGCCACTGGCGATGAAGCGATGGATATTCTGCTGAAGGGCGAAACCGTCGATCTGGTTTTTTCTGACGTGAATATGCCCGGACGGATCAATGGCCTTGATCTGGCAGAGACTGTCGTGCAGCGCTGGCCAAATATTGGAGTTGTTCTGACATCAGGTGCGTTTCTGAAAGGGCAGAGGATCCTTCCGGAAAAAACGGCCTTTCTCCCCAAGCCGTACGAATGGGAAGACGTCTATCGCGTTCTGGAAGAATTGACGCACTGATTTTCAGGAAAAGCTGTGTGGTGCACCCGAAAGGACTTGAACCTCTAACCCCCAGATTCGTAGTCTGGTGCTCTATCCAGTTGAGCTACGGGTGCTTACACAATGTAGTCTCTCGGTAAAACCGAAAGTAAGATGGTGCACCCGAAAGGACTTGAACCTCTAACCCCCAGATTCGTAGTCTGGTGCTCTATCCAGTTGAGCTACGGGTGCGTCTTGAGGCGGGGTTTTACAGGCGGTTTCTGAACCTGACAACCCCCCTCTGAAAATAATTTCTACTTTCTTGTCATGGTGATGTGAGCGCGGCATGCGGCGGAGCCGAATGTCCCACCAATGGCTTGACCTACCGGATATCCGTTGAAAACGAGCGGGCTTGGATGGCCGCTGGTGTCCTTGCTCATAAGTTCTGCATGATAATGGTGCGTGCCGGGCTGATAGACGCCGGTCAGAACCTGCGATCCATCACCCGGTGTGAAAACAATCGTCTTTCCGCGGATTTCAAACGTGGATGTCCGTTCGGTCGGGCAGGTGCCCTGATCGGTCACGAGAGCACCAACCCAACGTCCTGTGGGGTCTTTCCCCGGGTCAGGAGCAGCGCAGGCGGCGAGAAATGCCAGTGTTGAGAAAGAAAAAAGAGCAATCGGGCGCATGTTGTGCCTGTCCTGTGATGCAGAATGGATGACGCAGACGACACAACACCTTATAGGAGAGCATCAAAAGGCACCATGAACACGGAACGCGAGGCCATCACATTGACCCAGCAGGACGCCAGCACCGTCGCGAAACTCGACGAAACGCTCCACGAAGACCGCATCCTCATTCTGGATTTCGGCAGCCAGGTAACGCAGCTTATCGCCCGCCGCGTGCGCGAGAGCGGTGTTTACTGCGAAATCTGGCCTTTCACGGCGACAGATGAAAAAATCCGCGAGTTCAATCCGCGCGGTATCATCCTGTCGGGCAGCCCTGCCAGCGTCCACGATGAGAACGCTCCTGCGATTCCGGAAATCGTGTTCTCCCTGAACCGTCCGGTTCTCGGGATCTGCTACGGTCAGCAGGCCATGTGCCAGAAGCTGGGCGGAAAGGTCGAAACGCACGAGCACCGTGAATTCGGTCGCGCTTATATCGACATCGCAGAAGACTGCGCCCTGTTCCGGGGCGTGTGGGCGCGCGGCAAGCGCGAACAGGTCTGGATGAGCCATGGCGATCGCGTCACGCAGCTTCCGCCGGGCTTCCGTGCTGTTGCCTATTCGGAAGGTGCCCCCTTCGCGATTATCGCTGATGAAGGTCGTCGCCTGTATGGCGTGCAGTTCCATCCGGAAGTCGTGCATACGCCGCATGGTGCCGCGCTAATCCGTAACTTCACGCACAATGTTGCGGGTTGCAGCGGAACATGGACGATGGCTGGCTTCCGTGAGCTGGAAATCGCCCGTATCCGCAAGCAGGTTGGTGATGGTCGCGTCATTTGCGGTCTGTCCGGCGGTGTGGACAGCTCCGTGGCTGCAAAGCTGATACACGATGCGATCGGCGACCAACTGACCTGTATTTTCGTCGATCCGGGCATCCTGCGCGCCGGCGAAGCCGACGAAGTCGTCAAGACGTTCCGTGGTCGCTTTAACATTCGTTTGGTTCATCGCGATGCCTCAGACCTGTTCCTTGGAGAACTGGCTGGCGTCAAGGACCCGGAAGTCAAGCGCAAGACGATTGGTCGTCTGTTCATCGAAGTCTTCGAAGAAGAAGCTGCAAAGCTTGGTGGCGCGCAGTTCCTTGCACAGGGCACGCTCTATCCGGACGTGATTGAAAGCGTCAGCTTCACAGGTGGGCCGTCTGTCACCATCAAATCCCATCACAACGTCGGTGGTCTTCCCGAGCGCATGAACATGCAGCTTGTCGAGCCGCTGCGGGAACTGTTCAAGGATGAAGTCCGCGAACTGGGCCGCGAACTCGGTATTCCTGAAAATATCGTTGGCCGTCATCCGTTCCCGGGGCCGGGTCTGGCGATTCGTATTCCGGGCGATATTGACCGTGAGAAGCTGGATCTGCTCCGCAAGGTCGATGCAATCTATCTGGAAGAAATCCGCAACGCTGGCCTGTATGACGCTATTTGGCAGGCCTTTGCAGTCCTGCTTCCGGTGCGTACCGTCGGCGTTATGGGCGATGGCCGGACCTACGATCAGGCCTGTGCCCTGCGCGCCGTGACCAGCACGGACGGCATGACGGCCGAAGTCTATCCGTTCGACTTCGCGTTCCTGAACCGTGTCGCTGGCCGTATCGTCAACGAAGTTCGTGGTATCAATCGCGTGACTTACGACATCACGTCCAAGCCGCCGGGAACAATCGAGTGGGAATAAGGGCCAAGCTCTAACTGGAAAAAGGCCTGCCTTGGAAAAGGGCAGGCCTTTTTTTATGGCTTAGTGGTTGCCGTGATGTTTGTGGCCGGTCAGCTCTGTTGTGAGCTGGGCGCGGGCTTCACCATCCGGGAATTTTTCGGTGTGCAGGTTGATGTAGCTCTTGCCTGCCAGAACGTCTTTCACCTGATCGGCCGTCAGGTTCAGCGTGCCAGTCATGCGCGTCTGGTAGGGACCATTGATTGGTGCAATGACGCCTGCATCTTCGCCTTCTGCTGCAGGCCCATGCAGATGGATTGCGGTGACAGGGCCTGTCAGGCCATTGTCTTCAAAGCGATAGGTGAGGGTGTTCTTGGTCGTGTCCAGCATGGCGGATGCTGATCCCTTGATCGGGGACGTTGCACCGTGTTCGCCCTTGAACGGGCCGAAAAGATGGATCGTTTCAGCCGAAGCCGGAAGAGCCGTGACAGACAGGCCAAGGGCGAGAGCAGCAGTCAGAAAACTTTTACGCATGGAATGTGATCCTTGCTGAGTTGGAGACACTGAACGCGGGCTTACGTCTCCAGTTCAGTGTTCCAGTACAGATAATCACGCCAGCTTTCATGGAGATAGTGGGGCGGGAAGGTCCTCCCGTTTTCCTGAAGGAGGCGACTGCTCGGCTGATCTGGTTTTCGGTGAGGATACATGCCGATTTCGCTGGGAAGCCGGGAACCCTTGAGGAGATTGCAGGGGCTGCAGGCTGTCACCACGTTCTGCCAGGTTGTCTTGCCACCCTTGGCGCGGGGAATGACGTGATCGAATGTCAGTTCATGCGTTGGCAATCGGTCATGGCAGTACTGACACGAAAAATTGTCCCGCAGGAACACATTAAAGCGCGTGAAAGCAGGTTTTCGGGCTGAGGGAATATAGTCCTTCAGGGCAATCACACTGGGGAGGCGCATTGTCATGCTTGGGGAATGAACGACGCCGTCTTCATATTCAGACAGAACGGAGACCCGATCGAGAAAGACAGCCTTCACGGCTTCCTGCCATGACCATAGCGAGAGCGGAAAATACGACAGCGGACGGAAATCCGCATTCAGAACAAGAGCCGGAAAATGCTGACTACTGACAGGCACCACGCGCATCCCTTTTTGAGAGGACGGCACATGCGGGAAACTTCGGCGTAGAAAACAGTAAGACAAACGCCGATAAACATGCGTCGTCGGCTTCTTTGCAACGACTATTTCAGTAAACTCCCCAGACTGCAAGAAAACCCTGATGACAGCTTGATGACGCTTCCGCCTGTAACCCGCTTTGCTCCAAGCCCGACCGGATACCTGCATCTCGGGCACGTCGTGTCCGCGCTCCATGCGCGGCAAACGGCGGGGCCGTCGGGACGCTTTCTGGTACGGATTGAGGACATTGATACGACACGCTGCACACCTGATCTGACAGAGAGTCTTCGGCAGGATCTTCAGTGGCTTGGTTTGTGGCCAACTGAACCGGTCCGTCAGCAGTCGCAGCACATCGATGCCTATAAGGCTGTTCTGGATCATCTCCGGCAGCGCAAGTTACTTTATCCCTGCGTTTGCACCCGATCCGAAATCGCCGCTGCGTTCTCAGGACACCATGCCCCCGATGGGAGCGCTGTCTATCCGGGGACGTGCAGGGCGGGCGCGTCAGAAAACGGGCGGAGTCCGGTTTGGCGGCTCGATATGGAACGGGCCCTGAATGAAATCCACGGTGTTCCGTCCTGGTATGAAGTCGGGCAGGGGCGGATTGCGGGGCGCGCTGATGAATTTGGCGATATCGTCTTGGGGCGCAGAGACACGGGTGTGTCTTACCATCTGTGCGTGACCCATGATGACGCCCTACAAGGCGTAACCTGTGTCACAAGAGGGCAGGACCTTTACGCTGCCACATCCGTTCATCGTGTGCTTCAGGCTCTGATGAAATGGCCTCAACCTGATTACAGGCACCATGCCCTTATTCTGGATGAGAAGGGAAAGAAGCTCTCCAAACGTGACGGCGCAGAAGGGGTGCGTGTCCTCCGCGCGCTGGGTTGGTCTGCACAAAATGTGATGCAGCACCCACTGGTGGTCAAAGCGCTGGGGGAGAGTTGATGGTAGCCGCTCGCCGGGAGCGGCCATAACCCTGTTATGTCTGAGATTGAAAAAGCGGCGTAGCGTTTCAAGCGGAGAGTATCCCCGCTCACGCGGGGAACACTCTTCCTGACAACATACTGATACAGAAAGAGAATTTCCATTCCTGAAAATCTACCGATTTTTACAGGCTGTTTTTCACGCGTTCACAGATCCCTGCAAACGTCAATTATTCAGGCGGATAGCTGCGCGGATAGGTGATGTCTGAAGCCGGGCCGGGGGCATGAGGAGCCCCTTTCTTTCCGCACGCGCTCAGGCCAGTGCCAAGTGCTACGAGGGTCAGGCCAACAAGCAGAAAACGTTTCATGCAGCGTCTCCAAGTTTTTCCAGCCAGGCCTGAGCCTGCTGACGCACGTTGGATGGAGCGGTTCCGCCCAGACTGGTGCGGGACGCCAGAGAAGATTCAACCGTCAGAACATCGAAAATGCCGGCGTTGATGCCCGATTCCACGGCCTGCATGTCTTCAAGAGACAGGTCCGCCAGATCACAGCCACGCTGCTCCGCCAGGCCGACGAGACGTCCCGTGACGTGATGGGCTGTCCGGAATGGAACGCGCAGTTCCCGAACCAGCCAGTCCGCCAGATCCGTCGCGGTGGAGAAGCCCATACCGGCAACTTCACGCATCCGCGTCTCATTCGGCTTCAGGTCACGGATCATCCCGTCCATGGCGGCGAGGGACAGCGTCATGGCTTCCGTCGCATCAAAGACAGGTTCCTTGTCTTCCTGCGTGTCCTTGGCATAGGCCAGCGGAAGCCCCTTCATGACCGTTAAGAGGCCGGTGAAGTTGCCCATGATGCGGCCGATCTTTGCACGGACCAACTCAGCAGCATCCGGGTTACGCTTCTGCGGCATGATGGACGAGCCGGTTGTGAATGCATCGGATAGCGTGACGAAGCCGAACGGGGCCGACGCCCACATGACGATTTCTTCCGCCAGGCGGGAGAGATGCATGGCCTGCAAGGAGAGCGCGGACAGGAACTCCAGTGCGAAGTCCCGGTCAGACACGGCATCAAGGGAGTTTGCTGTTGGGCGGTCAAAATTCAACGCCGCTGCCGTCATGGCGCGGTCGATCGGGAAGGACGTTCCAGCCAGAGCAGCAGAGCCTAGCGGGCACTCATTCAGGCGTGCGCGGGCATCGCGCAGACGACCCCGGTCACGGGACAGCATTTCGACGTAAGCCAGAAGATGATGACCGAACGTCACAGGCTGAGCGACCTGAAGATGCGTGAAGCCAGGCATCGGCGTGGCGTGATATTCAAGTGCGCGTTTTGCAAGTGCCCGCATGAGGGACGCGGTCTGCTCCTGAAGCCCGTCAATCGCATCACGAACCCACAGGCGGAAATCTGTCGCCACCTGATCGTTGCGTGAGCGTGCTGTGTGCAGGCGCTTGCCAGCTTCACCGATCCGTTCGGACAGGCGGGCCTCGATGTTCATGTGAATGTCTTCGAGGGCCGGTGAGAATTCGAAACGTCCTTCGCCGATTTCCTGCGCAATGTCACCCAGACCCTGCCGGATTTCTGCCAGTTCGGTTTCCGTCAGCAGGCCAACCTTCTGGAGCATGGCGGCATGGGCGAGAGAGCCGCGGATATCCTGGCGCCAGAGAACTTTGTCAAAGCCAATGGAGGCGTTGATTTCGCTCATGATGGCGGCCGGTCCGGAAGCAAAACGACCACCCCATTGCGGGTTGGCAGCCGTGCCTTCAAAGCTCGAGGCAGCATCGGTTTCTTTTTCGACAGGAACGTTTTTCATGATGACCGTAACAGGGTGAAACAGAAGCAGGTCGACCGGCGAACCCTTCTTTCAGGAGGCCCAAGCCTACCTGCCGTGGCCAGCCTGCGCAATTCCGCACATGCTGAAGATCGTCCAAAACCGATTGTTCCTGATGACATGTCCCAGCATAGGCGCAGACGCAGTGGCTGTTTTCCCAAAACCCCAATCTGACCCGTATCGATCCATGGACCGTAGATCGACACGATTTCCGGGCGGCGGCTGGGTGTGAGTGAACTCAGTTTCCCCGGCACATTCTGATTGATTCTCAGGGCTGTCTGCGAGCGTTTATTGAAGAGGAAATGGACTGGGGAGTCCCGGACGCGATCACGTAGTTCAGAAAAATGATTGCGGCTCTGAAAGAGTGATGGTGTTGTGGGAATGGGAACAGAAAAGAGAGTGTTTTAATGACAATCCCGATTGGACGGCGTGGATTTATCGCGGGTGTTGGCTGTGTCAGCATTGCTGCGGCCCTGTCAGGGGCAGCGTGGGCGGAACAGCAGGAAAATCTTCGGTCTGTGAAGAGCCTGAAGGCTGGTAAGGCGCAGCTTGATCCAGTCACTCTGCAGTTATCCGGTCCGTCTGGCGCAAATACAAGCCTCGAAGCTCAGCGCGGTAAGCCATTTCTTCTGCATGTGTGGGCAACCTGGTGTGGCCCTTGCAAGCAGGAACTTCCAAAGCTGGACGCTTTCATGGCGTCCCTTGGAACGGACTGTCCGATCATCCCTGTCGCCGTTGCCAGCGCAACACCTGAAAAGGTTGTAGCCTTTCTGGATGCGGCGGGTCTGAAGCATATTCCCGCGTGGACTGTGGACAAAGCAGCCTACAAAGCATGGCTCAAGACATCCGATGTTGCCATTCCTGTGACGTATCTGATCGATGGATCAGGCCGTCTCCGAGCCTCGGCCGAGGGCGGAGTCAACTGGTCTGCACCGGATGCTGCCCAGCAGCTTCACGATATTCTTGCTGAACTCTGAAATTTTATTCCACTGACGATATCAGGATCTGACGGATGGCTTTTTCATTGACCCGTCGCGCGGCGCTCACCGGGGCTGCAGGACTTCTTGCGACATCCCGTGCATTCAGTGCGTCTGCTGAAGACAAGGGTATTCCTTTCGTCCCGAACTCTTTTGGTGTTCTCGCCAAGCCGCGTGTTCTGCCAGCCCTGTCTGTCAAGAACGAGCAGGATCAGGACGTTCCTCTGTCACACTGGTTCGGCAAACCCTTCGTGCTGCATTTCTGGGCAACATGGTGCCCGCCCTGCATCCGTGAACTGCCGTCCGTGAATGCGACAGCCAAGGCGCTGGGTGCAGACGGGCCGCAGATCGTGACAGTGGCTGTGCGTGGAAGCACCATCCCCAAGGTCCGTGCTTTCTATGACGCCCATCAGATTGATGCGCTGCCTCTGCTTGTGGATCCGATGTCTTCCGTCATGATGGAAACGGCGGATCAGGACGCTCTGGTGGCGTCTGTCAAACAGGTTCGGCCGGCGGATCTCAAGGATCTGACACCAAGCGTCATGTCTCTGCATGGTGTGCCACGCTCCCTGCTGCTGAACGCCAGGGGAGAGGTCGTGGCCGAAGCAATCGGGAATATGGACTGGTCTGCGGATGCAGTCCGCCATACTCTGTCCGCTCTCGCAGGTTAACAACACTAAAGAGCCAATGTCCCTTCCTCTGCTGGGTGCCGATGATCCGGCACCATTCCTCCTGTTTCCCGAAACGCGGCCCTCGCCATTCGTTCTGGTCAGTGACCATGCAGGCAAAGCCGTTCCCCGAACGCTTGGATTTCTGGGGGTGCAAGAGGCGGAATGGCAGAGGCATATCGCCTGGGATATTGGCATTCTCGGGGTCGGACGGGCTTTGCATGAGAGGCTGGGCTCAACTCTGATCGAGCAGGTCTATTCCCGTCTCGTAATCGATTGTAACCGTGCGCCGGGCCATCCGACGTCCATGCCGCATGTCAGTGACGGAACGCCTGTTCCGGGCAACAGTGCCGCTCCGCTTCAGTGTCGTGCCCGACGCGAACGCGAAATCTTGCACCCCTATCATGATGCGATCGCTGAAGCACTGCTGGAGCGGGAAGGGCGCCCAACGGCTCTTATTGCCCTGCACAGCTTCACGCCGGAAATGGCAGGTGTAAAGCGGCCATGGCAGATCGGAATCCTGCATCATAAAGATAGTCGTCTGGCGCAGGTGATGATCGAAATGCTTCGTGCAGAGGGAGACCTCTGTGTGGGCGACAATGAACCTTATGTCCTGACGGACAGCAACGAATACACCGTCCCTCGGCACGCAGAAGCGAACGGCCTGCCGTATCTGGAAATTGAACTCCGGCAGGATCTTATCGCTGATGAGGCGGGGCAACAGGAATGGGCAGCGCGCCTTGCGCGGCTTCTGCCTCAGGTCTGGGAGAAACTGGCTGCATGATTGACGGACATACCAAACTTGCTGGCGTCATGGGCTGGCCAGTCGAGCATTCACGCTCCCCGCTGCTGCACAATCACTGGTGTCGTGTGCATGGCGTCAATGGCGCTTATGTCCCGCTGCCAACGCGTCCCGAGCATTTTAATGCTGCCCTGAAAGGTCTGGCTGCTGCTGGATTTCAGGGCGTCAATGTCACGATTCCGCACAAGGAAGCGGCCATGCGCGCCTGTGACCGCCTGACGGATACGGCCAGGCGGGCGGGGGCGGTGAACACCGTTCGTTTCGAAAATGGCCAGATCATCGGCGATTGCACGGACGGAACGGGCTTCTGCGACAATCTGACGGCTCATGACGTCACATTGTCAGGCCGTGCACTGATTCTTGGTGCAGGGGGAGCCGCCCGCGCAGTTGCTGCGGCGCTTCTGGATCGTGGATGCGAGGTTATCGTGGCAAACCGCACAATGGAACGGGCCGAAGCCATGGTTGCAGCCCTGAAGGGCGGGGAAGCGGTGGAATGGTATGACTGGCCCAATCTGCTGTCGGGCTGTTCCCTTTTGGTCAACGCAACGTCCCTTGGCATGAACGGCAAAGCGGATATCGACTGGAAACCGCTACTGCGTCAGGCAGGGGCCAATCTGTGCGTGACGGATATTGTTTATACCCCACGCGATACCCCACTGTTGATAGCCGCCCAGAAGGAAGGTCTGCGCACGGTTGATGGGTTGGGAATGCTCATCCATCAGGCACGGGCCGGTTTCCGTTCCTGGTTCGGTGTTGACCCGGAAGCAGATGAGGCGACGTTCAATCTTTTGGCTGCCAGCCTGCGCTGACTCATGAAAATCATTGGCCTCACGGGCGGGATGGCAGCGGGGAAGAGTACGGTTGCCACCCTGTTCCGCCGGGCTGGTGTGCCGGTTTTTGACGCCGATGCGACCGTGCGCGCGCTACAGGCGCTGGGCGGGAGGGCTCTCCCCGAAATTGCACGCCTTTTTCCCGGTACCGTCACGGATGGGCAGCTTGATCGCCATGCCCTGCGTCAGGCGGTTGTTGGCGATAAACTGGCGCTGAAACGGCTGGAATCCGTTATGCACCCGCTGGTTCGCGCTGAACGAGCGCGGTTCCTGCGGCAATGCCGGACGCGCAAAGAGCCGTTCTGCGTTCTGGATATTCCGCTTTTGATGGAAATTGGGGAGGACCGGAACTGTGATGTTGTCGTGGTAGTGCAGGCCCCCATGACGACGCGTCTGAGTCGCATTCGACAGCGCGGACGCGGGCAAGCTCGAATGACCGAGGAGCAGGCCCGGTCCCTGCTTGCCCGACAGATGCCAGACCATGAACGCAGACGCCGGGCGCACATCGTGATACGAACCGGCCTTTCCCGTGGATCTGCTGCCCGGCAGGTTCGCGCTCTTCTGCACCGTCTGCGCGAGGCCCCATGAAACGCTCGATCCTGTTCGATACGGAAACTACAGGCTTTGACCCGGAGCAGGGCGATCGCATCATCGAAATTGCGGCTATCGAACTGATCGATGACCTGCCGACCACCAATTATTACCACGTTATGGTGCATCCCGAGCGCGACATTCCGGCCGAAGCGACGAAAGTGCATGGTTTTCGGATCGAGGATTTGGAGGGCGCGCCAAAATTTGCCGAAATCGCGGATGGGTTTCTGGAATTCATCGCGGATTCTCCGATGATTGCCCATAACGCACGCTTCGACTTCAAATTCGTGAATGCCGAACTTGAGAAGTGTGGCCGCCCCCCGTTGGACTATGCCAGTCGGGCGGTCGATACCGTGGAAATGGCGCGCAAGAAGTATCCGGGTATGCCCGCCAGCCTTGATGCGCTGTGCCGTCGCTTCAACATCGACCTGTCCCAGCGTGGAACCCATAACGCGCTGCTGGACTGTAAACTTCTGGCCGAAGTGTATGTCGAACTGATGGGTGGCCGTCAGCGCGGGCTTGGGCTTGCCGGCCCATCGCGCAACAAGAATCTCGCAGGGGCAGAAGACTTTCTGGCCAATCGTACACCCCGGAAAATGGCACCTCCCAGTGCGGAAGAACTGGCCGCCCATGCGGCTTTCGTAGACGGCCTCAAGGAGCCGGTGTGGCGTCGCGACTAATGAAAATTCTGTTCATTACGTCCAACCGGCTGGGCGATGCTGTTATTTCGACAGGGGTTCTGGGAGCATTGCAGGCGCGTTATCCTGCCGCGCTTTTCACCGTTGTCTGCGGCCCGGTTGCGACGGGGGTGTTCGAGCCTGATCCCCGGTGTGAGCGCGTCATCACACTGGAAAAGCGCCGGCATGATCGCCACTGGCTGGATCTCTGGCAGCAATGCGTGAGAACCCGATGGTTTATGGTGGTTGATCTTCGTGGCTCGCTGCTGAGTCTTACGTTGCGAACGCGCCGTCGCGTGATTGTTCGGGGTGGGCGTCGGGACGGACGCAAGGTCGAGCAACTTGGTCAGGCACTGGGACGCCGGCAGACGCCTATGCCGCGTGTCTGTGTGTACGACCATCAGGAGGCAATGGCGCGTACGCTTCTCCCAAGCGGACAATGGCTCGCTCTGGGGCCAACTGCAAACTGGGATGGCAAGATCTGGCCGCCGGAACGGTTTGTTGCTTTGGCTGAAGGTCTGCGTGCGCAGGGACTACGGGCAGTAGTTTTTTATGGGCCGGGAGAGGCGGAAAAAGAACGTGCACGGCCGGTTCTGGAGGCACTGCCGGATGCACTCGACCTTGGTGGAAATCGGGAGCTTGGCGAAGTTGCAGCGTTGCTGCGGCGGTGCGCGCTCTTTATTGGAAATGACTCTGGATTAATGCATCTCGCAGCAGCAGCGGGAACACCCACGCTTGGCCTGTTCGGGCCGTCCCGTATGTCAGAATATGCGCCATCTGGAGAAAACGCTTTTGCTCTTGCGGCTCCGGGACCAGATGGAGAGGCGCCTCTGACGGGTCTTTCTGCTTCGAAAGTCCTTGAAGTTGCGCGAGCGATTTTGGATGGAAAAGCCGAAGCCTTCCGAACCTGACGCTTGAAGCGTCGCGCTGCATGGCCGATAGAGAGGGCATGAGCGTTTCTTCTCAGCTGCCTGCGGCACCGTCTTCTCCTTCGGGGCGAAAAGCCAGAGTGGCGCATGTTATGGCCGGGTCTGCGCGAGGGGGCGCGGAACTGTTCTTCGAGCGTCTCTCCATGGCCCAGACGGCTGATCTGCGGCCCGTTCGGGCGTTGATCCGGCACGATGCCGGGCGTGAAGCACGCCTGCGGGCCGCCAATGTGGAGACGCAGACGTTCCGTTTTGGCGGAATGCTGGATGTGGGCACAAAGCCGCGTCTTCAGAAAAGTTTACGCGAGTTTCAGCCGGATGTGGTCGTCGCCTGGATGAGTCGTGCGGCTCGGAAACTGCCGTCAGGGCCGTGGCGGACGGCAGGGCGTCTTGGCGGATATTATGATTTGTCCAATTACCGGAACTGCGAGCACCTGATCGGCAATACGCGTGGGCTCGCGGATTGGATGAAGGCTCAGGGCTGGCCCGTAGACCGCGTTCATTACGTTCCAAATTTTGCGACCGATTTTTCTCTTGTTCCCGCTGTCCGTCCGGAGTTTCTGCCTTCAGACGTGCCTTTTGTACTGGCTCTTGGGCGGTTGCATGAAAACAAGGCCTTTGACGTTCTGATCCGGACCATGACGCATCTTCCGGGCGTGCATCTTGTGATTGGGGGGGAGGGGCCGGAACGCTCCGCACTCGAAGATCTTATTCGCAAAGAAGGGCTTTCGGACCGTGTTCATCTGCCGGGATGGGTGGCGGAAAGTGGCCCATGGCTGAGAGCCTGTGACGTCATGGTCTGTCCGTCCCGGATCGAGCCGCTTGGAAATGTGGTGATCGAGGGGCTGTCTGCTGGTGTTCCAGTCGTCGGAAGTGCCATTCAGGGGCCGCAAGAAATTCTTGTGGGAACAGAAGATGGTCTTCTTGCTCCTGTTGAAGACGCCGACGCTTTTGCCAGTCAGATTGGAGCCATTCTGGAGGATGCAGCGCTGGCAGGACGTTTGCGGCAGAACGGTCGTGCCCGGTTCGAGCGCGAGTTTGCCGAGAGTGTTGTCATGGCCAAGTGGTCCGAGTTTCTGGACGGAGGATTGTCCTGATGTGCGGGATTGCCGGACTGTCCTGCCTTCCGGGTCATACGCCGGATCAAGCTGCGCTGGAGCGCATGTCCGCGGCTATTTTCCATCGCGGGCCAGACGGTGAGGGACGTCTCGATTTCGCAGGAGCAGCACTCAGGCACCGGCGACTGTCTATCGTCGATATTGCAGGAGGGACGCAGCCTTTTCGCGTAGGGCATGCAGCCCTGATCGCTAATGGCGAGATCTATAATGATCCCGATATTCGTGCGAGTTTTCCAGCCAATTATTTCAAGACTGGTAGTGATTGCGAGCCGCCGCTCTCTCTCTGGCTGAGGGACGGCACGGGCTATACGCATGATCTTCGCGGCATGTATGCGATTGCAGCGGTGGAAAATGAGCAAGGCCAGCATGAAATGGTGCTGTCCCGTGATCCATTCGGAATCAAACCGCTCTACATCGCGGAGTATGAAGGCGGCATAGCGTTTGCCTCTGAGGCACAGGCGCTTCTGGCCGGAGGTTTCGGTATTCGTCGCGCAAGAGCAAAATCGCGGGATGAACTGCTGCAACTCCAGTTTACGACGGGCCAGAAAACGATCTTTCCGGGCATCCGGCGCCTGCTTCCAGGCGAGACCCTGCGCATCGTAGACGGTCGCATCGTGGAGTCCCGTCGCAGGCATGTTCTCAAGGAAGCCACAACGTCAGTTCCGGCCGATCTGACGGACGATCAGGCTCTCCGTCGATTAGATACTGCCCTGCTGGATAGCGTTCACGCTCATCTACGGGCTGATGTACCCCTCGGATTGTTTCTCTCGGGCGGGATAGACAGCTCCACGATCCTTGCCGCCGCCCATAAGCTGGGTCTGCCTCATCCCAAAACCTGGACCGCCCGTTTTGATAGCGGAAAGGCGGATGAAGCCAATGATGCTGCGGCTCTGGCGGCTTCTGTTGGAGCCGATCACCATGTTCTGACCGTTACGGAAGCCATGGTCTGGGAGCATCTCCCGGCCATCGTGGCCTGTATGGATGACCCGGCTGCAGATTACGCCATCATTCCAACCTGGTTCCTCGCACGGGAGGCTCGCAAGGACGTCACGGTGATCCTGAGCGGAGAGGGCGGGGACGAGTTATTCGCTGGATATGGCCGTTATCGCCGTGCACTGAAACCGTGGTGGCGAGGCGGAAGAGCGCCCTGGCGCTCGGGAACGTTTGGCCGCAGCCTTCCGGGGCGCGGACGGCAGTGGCGGTCCGGGCTGGCAGCCATGGAATTGTCACAGAGTCTGACGGGGCTTCCTGCTGTGCAGGCACTCGATATTGCCGAATGGTTGCCGAACGATCTTCTGCTCAAGCTGGATCGTTGCCTGATGGCGCATTCTGCTGAAGGCCGTACACCTTTGCTCGACCCGGTTGTGACTGAGGCTGTCTGGTCCTTGCCTGATCGGTTCAAAGTCCGTGATGGGTATGGCAAATGGCTTCTGCGACGCTGGCTTCAGGAGGCTTTGCCCCAGGCTCGGCCGTTTGCACCCAAACAGGGCTTCACCGTTCCTGTCGGGCCTTGGATTGAGGGGCAGTCAAAACGACTGGCTCCGCTCGTAGCGCAGCATGCCTGCATTCAGGCCATTATGCCTGCGCATCGGGTCGAACGTCTTTTCTCCACAGCAACGCAGCGCGGACATGCCCGACAAACCTGGACGCTGCTGTTCTATGCGCTGTGGCACCGTCATCATATCGAAAACATCCCAGTGGATGGGGATGTTTTCGAAACGCTCTCCCGCGTTAACTGAACGCGGCTTTCACCAGACTCAATGAGGACAGACCATGCATTACGATCTGATTATCCGGAATGGCCGCTGTGTATTTCCATGGGGTGAGGCCGAGGCTGATCTGGGTGTTCGGGATGGTCGCATCGCTTCTCTGTCCGTTTCGAAAGACGATGACGCCGACCGTGTGATTGACGCGACCGGGCTGCATGTTCTGCCCGGCCTGATCGACAGCCATGTGCATCTGCGCGATCCGGGAAATGCGGCTGTTGAAACGCTGGAAACCGGAACACGCGCTGCCGCCCTTGGGGGTGTGACGACCGTGTTCGATATGCCCAACACGTCCCCAAGTGTCACCGATAAGGCGATGTTGGACTGGAAGCGCGAGCATATCAGCAACGTCGCCCATGTGGACGTCGGTATGTATATCGGTGCGACCCGTGAGAACACGCCGGACCTTGCGATGCTGGAGCAGCAGCCGGGCGTCTGCGCAATCAAGGTCTTTGCGGGATCTTCAACCGGCAATCTGATGATTGAAGACGATGAGGGCATCGAAGCGGTCATGCGCTCCGGTCATCGTCGTGTCTGCTTCCATTCTGAAGATGAATACCGTCTTCAGGAACGCAAGCCCATGTTCCATGAAGGGCAGCCCTACGCCACACATAGCATCTGGCGGGATGTGGAATGCGCATTTCTCGGTACCCGCCGGATTATGGCGATTGCCCGCAAGACAGGTCGCCCGGCCCATATTCTTCATACGTCCACGGCGGAAGAACTGGAGTATCTGGCAGGTTTCCGGGATGTTTCAACTGTTGAAGTTCTGGTCAACCATCTCACGCAGGTCGGCCCGGACTGCTACGAAAAGCTAGGTGGTCTCGCCGTCATGAATCCGCCTCTGCGCGATCAGTATCATTACGAAGCAAGCTGGAAAGCCATTCAGGATGGCCGCGTGGACGTCGTCTCGTCCGACCATGCGCCGCATCCGCTTGAGGCCAAGAAACGTCCGTGGCCGAACTGCCCCGCAGGTCTGACGGGCGTTCAGACGATCGTGCCGGTCATGCTGGATCATGTGAATGCGGGTCGCCTGAGTCTGTCCCGCCTTGTCGATCTGATGGCTGCTGGTCCGGCGCGCGTTTACGGACTTCAGACAAAGGGACGGATGGCTGTCGGTTTCGACGCGGATTTCACGCTAGTAGATATGAAGGCGCAGCGCGAAATCAAGAATGACTGGATCGCGTCTCCGGCCGGCTGGACGCCTTTTGACGGCACGCAGGTGACGGGTTGGCCGATGGCAACCATCGTGCGCGGAACAGTCGTCATGCAGGACGATGAAGTAATTGGAAACGCAACAGGACGTTTTGCCAAATTTGCGCCTTGATCGGGGCGTAGGGCGCGCGACGCTTCGACCAAGAAAGGGAGCTTTATGATTCGTCCCGTTGCCGCGTTGTGCGGCCTGTCTCTTCTGTCCGTGCTTGCTGCTGGAACAGCTACGGCTGCCGACTCCGGCTGGAGTGCGCCCAAATGTGGTGCCGAGCCGACGGCACCCACGGTCAAGGCCGGGACGGTCGCCCAGTACAACGAGAGCGTGGACCGCGTAACAGCTTACGAAAAAGAGGCCCGGGCCTATAACGCCTGTGTCTCAGGGCAGGCCAATCGCGAAGAAACTGCCATCAGTCAGGAGGCCAGCGCTAGGATTTCGCACATCCATACGGCAAGTGCGGCTGTGCAGTCCCGCATTGCCGGGTCATTCCAGAAGCTGTCCACCGAACTGACGGCTGCTGGCCGTAAGCTCGGGCACCACTAAAAAACGTTACTGCCCCATACGTGTCTGATTTTGCAGAGGGGTAAGGCTCGTCGGGCCTTCATAGGTCTGGCGGGCCACATTGGGCATCAGGTCCGGCCTGGCCCAGCAATCCGTCCCTTCAAAGCTGGTCGTGCAGTAAGGCTGGGGCGGGGGCGGCCCAACTGGACGGGAGCAGAAACTCTCGTCGTCATAGAGATAGGCTGTGTTGCAGTCTTTGCCGGTTAGGGCAGAGGCAATGCGGTCCGGGGCACATCCGCCGAGAACGCAAAGCATCAGGGCTGATGGCAGCAGCAGGGCTGGTTTCTTCATGCCGGAGAGGATCATCTAGCAGGGGTTAAGGAAGCCCTAAAACGGCGATGAGTTTCTTTCGGTAACAGCTTCTCAAGCGAAGCGTTTGCCGCAAACGTGCGGCACCTGTATGGTTCCGCCAGAACTTTACAAAACCGATCCAACAGGGGACCAGGTGGCGGACGATTTCATCACAGAGGTGAACGAGGAAATTCGGCTTCAGCGCTTACGGGCAGCTGCACGTCGATGGGGTGCTGTCGTGGCAGGTGTCGTCGTCGTAGGCGCGATCGGCGGTGGCGTCTGGGAATGGCAGACTCATGCCCGCAAAGCGGCGCAGGGGGTGGCTTCCGCCCGGTATTTCACGGCACTCGAAACGCTGACTGATCCCAAGCATGACAAGTCTGTCACGCAGCAGGCTGAAGCAACTTTTCAGGATCTGGCCGATCATGGCCCGGCGGGAGTTCGCTCCTATGCTGCGCTGCGTCTGGCTGATCTGAAAATGCAGAATCACGATACAGTCTCCGCGCTGAAAGCCTGGAACAGTGTTGCGTCCGATTCTGCTGCCGAACCTGCACTGAAGGATCTGGCGCGGTACATGGTCCTGAATGCCCAGACTAACACGGCAGATCCGAAGACGCTGCGTCCCGGCTATGAAGGTCTTGCCCAGAATGGTGGGGCCTGGGGGGCGTTGGCGCAGGAAGGTCTTGTTGGGTTGGATCTGCGTTCTGGCGCAACTGCCGAACAGCAGAAAGAAGCCCAGCGTTTGCTGACGCAGATCAGCGGGAATGCTGACGCGCCTGAAGGGGTTCGTGCCCGTGCACAGGCTCTGCTTGAAACCTTTGGAGACGCTGGTTGATGCGCCGCCCTGACCGATCTTCCCCGACCGTGAACCGTCGTTCCCTGTTACAGGTCGCCTGTTCCGGTGCTGCCCTGACCGCACTGGGCGGATGCAGTCTGTTCAATGATGATGAAAAGCCAATGCTGGCTGGCCATCGTGTTGACGTTCTCTCTACCGGGGCTGGCCTGACCGTTGATCCCGAAGATCATACGCCGATCAGCCTCTCAGCGCCGCAGGCTGTAACGGAATGGCTCCAGCCGGATCGCACGCCGGATCATGTTTCGGTTAATGCGATTGGTAGTGGCCTTGATCTCAAATGGAGCCGTTCGATCGGCGCCGAGGTCAATCCGACGAGCTTCCTGTCCATGGTGGCCATCTTGCCGAACAGTCGTGGTGCAATTCAGTCGCCGCCAGTGATTGGAAATGGTCGTATCTTCACGACGGACGCACAGGGTGTCGTGAAAGCATGGACCTGGCCGGGTATGAAGCAACTCTGGTCACACCAGCCAGCACCAGCAAAGTCCCGCTCCACCAATATTGGTGGTGGCGTCGCACTGGAAGGCGATACGCTTTACATCGTTGACGGTGTGGCGCAGGCGCTGGCAGTCGATGCTGCAACTGGCAAAGTAAAATGGACTGTCGATCTCGGAACGCCGGGCCGCTCTGCGCCAACCATTGCGAACGGCCTAGTTGTTTTCGGGACGATTGACGAGCGTTTGTTTGCGCTGGAAGCGGCGACAGGTCGTCAGGTCTGGACGTATCAGGCTACTGGTGCGGATACGGTTGTCTTTGGTCAGGCCGCTTCCGCCATCGTAGATGGTGTGGTGCTTGCAGGCTTTGGCAGCGGTGATCTCGTTGCCCTGCGTGCGACATCCGGCGAAATGGTCTGGAGTGACAGTCTTGGCGGTGCCAATGGTATGGGCGCCATGCTGGATTTCTCCTGTATCCGTGGTGCACCAGTCATCGTTAAGGGAACGGCCTACGCCATCTCCATGTCCCGCGTTCTCGTGGCTGTGGACATGCGGTCTGGTCGTCGCCTCTGGGAGCGTGAAGTCAGTGGCCAGACACCCCTGACAATCTGTGGCGACTGGATGTTTGTCCTGTCCATGGATCAGCAGCTTGCCTGTCTGGACCGCTTGTCTGGTCATGTGCGCTGGATTACACAGCTTCGTCGCTTCCGTCGTCAGGAAGTTCAGAAGGATGCCGTCCAATGGGTCGGTCCTCTTCTGGTAAACGGCAAGCTGATCTGTTTCTCCACTCTGCCACAGGAAGGCATGGTGGTTGTTGATGCCGTAACTGGCAAAATTGAATCGACCCGTAAAACCACGGCGCCATGCCAGGTTCAGCCAATCGTCTGTGACGGTCTGGTGCTGACACTGTCCCAGGATGCTGTTCTGCGGGCCTATGGCTGAACGAATGACCTCTGAGAACCTGCCCATCGTTGTTATCGCCGGGCGCCCTAATGTCGGGAAATCCACTCTTTTCAACAGGCTCGTCGGGCGCCGTCAGGCGCTTGTTTCGGACGAGCCTGGTGTAACGCGCGACCGCAAGGAGGGCGAGGCCCTCATGCGCGGCCGTCGTATCCGCATCATCGATACGGCCGGTCTTGAAGAAGCCGCTCCGGATACGCTGTTCGGGCGTATGCGGGCCTCTTCCGAATCTGCTGTTTCCATGGCGGATCTGGTTCTGTTCTGCATTGATGCCCGTGCAGGCATCACGCCCACGGATGCTCATTTCGCCAACTGGCTGCGTCGTCAGAACCGCCCGGTCATGCTGATTGCCAACAAGGCAGAAGGCAAAGCCGGAACTGATGCGGCACTGGAAGCCTATTCGCTGGGTCTGGGTACGCCACTGGCTCTTTCGGCCGAGCATGGTGAAGGCATCAGCGATCTCATGGGTGAGATCGTGGACCGCCTGCCACACGCGCCTCGGCAGATTCGTCATCGCCGTCGTGACGAAGAGCCTGAAGAGGGCGAAGAGCAGGAAGAACGTCCGACTGGACCGCTGCATCTTGCGATTGTTGGCCGCCCGAATGCCGGTAAATCAACGCTTCTGAACTGCCTTCTGGGCGAAGAGCGCATGATTACTGGCCCGGAAGCCGGCCTGACCCGTGACTCCATTTCGGTGGAACTGTTCGATGAGGTTGGACCGATCCGCCTTGTTGATACGGCCGGCATGCGGAAACGCGCACGCGTCGAGCAGCCTCTGGAGCGCATGTCTGTCTCTGCGTCCATTGAGGCGCTGAAAATGGCAGAAGTGGTTGTTCTGACTCTGGATGCCACACTCGGCGTTCATGAGCAGGATCTCCAGATCGCGCGTCTGATCGAGAAAGAGGGTCGTGCCTGCGTTCTTGCCCTGAACAAGTGGGACGCTGTTGAAGATCGTGTTGCGACCCGCAAGGCTATTTCTGACCGGATCGAGACATCCCTGGCGCAGGTTCGCGGGATTCCTGTGGTGACGTTCTCTGCACTGACAGGAGCAGGTGTTCATCGTCTGCTGCCCGCGGTCCGTAAGGCTTACGAAGTCTGGAACTCGCGTGTCACGACGGGCGAACTCAATCGCTGGTTCGAGGAAATGCTGGACCGGCATCAGCCGCCACTGGTGGATGGTCGTCGTCTTAAGTTGCGCTACATGACGCAGGTTAAAGCGCGTCCACCAACATTCCTGCTGTTCGGAACCCGCGCGGAAATGCTGCCGGATGCGTACAAGCGCTATCTGGTCAATGGTCTTCGCGAGACGTTCCATATGCCGGGTGTGCCAATTCGTATTCAGTTGCGTGGCACGAAAAACCCTTACGCAGATAAGTGATGCTCTTTTCTGTTCCGGTATGCATCGTACGCATACCGGAACAGAAAATCTAAAGTGGACTATAAAACTCCCTCTTTTCGTATATCTATCCCTCTCCAAACGTTGGTGTTGGTTTGTGTTCGGTCCTAGAAAGACCGTCAGGTATGAGCCAGGCCTGAGTTAAGGATGAGGAACAGGAATTATGGTCGGGATTGCTGCGGTCCGCAGTGAGGACGTTTCAGGGGAGCCTCAACGCAGCACGGCACGCGCTACGGCACTGGGGATTATGGCGGCGCTTGCTGGCCTGATGTTCGGTCTCGATACTGGTGTGGTTGCGGGCGCTTTGCCCTTTATCGCTACAGATTTCCATGCCAGTGATGCCCTGCAAGGGTGGATTGTATCGTCCATGATGGCAGGAGCCGCATTTGGTTCTCTGGTTGCTGGGCGTATCTCCACGCGATACGGGCGTACCGGGGCTATGCTTGGCGCCGCAATTTTATTTCTTCTCGGGACGCTGCTGTGCGCCTTGGCACCGTCTGCTTTGATCCTGATTATCGGGCGTGTCTTTCTGGGCCTGGCCGTAGGTCTCGCAGCGTTTGCTGCGCCGCTCTATATTTCTGAAATCACTGTCGAATCCGCTCGCGGGTCCATGATTTCCTTTTACCAGTTGATGGTCACGCTCGGCATTTTCCTCGCCTTCGTGTCTGACAGTCTTCTGGCGAGCGGTCAGCACTGGCGTTGGATGCTCGGAATCATGGCGGTTCCTGCAACGCTGTTTCTGGGCATTGTGTTGATCCTCCCGCACAGCCCGCGCTGGTTGATGATGCAAGGGCGCAAGGACCATGCGCGCCGTGTTCTCAACAGCCTGCGTTCCGACGAAGAAGTGGCAGAAGCTGAACTGGCCGACATTCAGGCGCGTTTGCACAAAAGCAGCGATGCCGGGTTCGGCCTGTTTCGTAGCAATCCCAATTTCCGTCGCTCTGTCTATCTGGGCATGCTTCTTCAGGTCATGCAGCAGCTAACCGGGATCAATGCCCTGCTGTATTATGCGCCGCGCGTTTTTCAGGCGGCCCATTTTGGTGTCAACGCGTCCATCTGGGCTACGACACTTGTCGGTCTGACGAACATGATCCTAACGGGTGTGGCGATTGCCTGCGTGGACAAATGGGGCCGTCGTCCGCTTCTCATCCTGAGCTGCGTCATTGCGGGATTGGCGTTGCTGGGTGTGGGCATCCTGTTGGCGGTCGGCGCTTCGAGCTTTGAGGCTCAGATTGCTCTGTGCGGGTTTGTTCTATTGTTCGTGGCTGGATTCGCAATCGGTGAGGGGCCGCTTGTTTGGACCCTGTGCTCCGAAGTTCAGCCCACGCGCGGACGTGATTTCGGAATTGGATGCTCTACTGTCACAAACTGGGGGGCAAACTGGGCGATTTCCAAGACTTTCCCGATGGTCATGGTCGCTATGGGCGCTGCATCAACATTTATTATGTTTGCCGCTTTCAATGGACTTTTCGTGCTTGTCACGCTCATGATGGTTCCGGAAACGAAAGGTGTCTCTCTTGAGACGATTGAGACCAATCTTTTTGCCGGTAAAAAACTGAGGGATCTGGGGCGTTAATCGTGATGAAAGTCGCTGCCGCTGGCGAGAAAGATCTCGACTGCGACCACCAACGACACGCTGGGCTTTACGGAGCCCAGCGTGTCAAAGCCATGTCAGCCGTTCTGCTTGGACTGCTGCTTTCCGTTCTGGATTACGCCATTGCGAACGTGGCGCTTCCTTCCATCGCCCATGATCTGAATGCCCCGTCTTCGCGGGCGATCTGGGTGGTGAATGCCTATCAGTTGGCCAACCTGTCCTGCCTCTTGCCTCTGGCGTCTTTCGGGTCGCGGGTAGGCTTTGCCCGTATGAGCCAGATTGGCATTTTCCTGTTTCTCATCACGTCTGTCGGCTGCGCCCTGTCCCAGAACCTGCTGGAACTGACGCTGGCCCGGGCCCTTCAGGGGGTTGGGGGGGCGTGCATCATGAGCGTGAATATCGCGCTCGTACGGTTCATTTATCCCCATGCAGAGCTTGGTAAGGGCATTGCCCTGAATGGTCTGTTTGTGGGTATTGGAGTGGCTCTAGGGCCAACGATTGGTTCGATTGTTCTTTCGGTCGCGACCTGGCCATGGATTTTCTGGATCAATCTACCTCTGGCCTTGGCGGCTCTCGCCATGGCGCATTTTGCTCTGCCACAAACGCCCCGAAGCGAAACGCAGGCTGATATTCCCGGCTCCATCCTGACTGTGGCGTCTTTCGCTCTACTCGGGATTGGTCTTGATGGATTGATGCATGGCGATTTCCTGCCGGGATCGCTGTTGACGGGCGCTGGTCTGATCTGCTGGTGGCTTCTGCTCCGGTATCAGAAGGGGCGTCGGGAGCCGATTGTTCCCGTGGATCTTCTGGCGCGGCGGCCATTTCTGCTGGCGTGTCTGGTGGGTTTTCTCGGCTTTGTGGCCTCAAACCTCTATATTGTCGCCATGCCTTTCACCCTGGCGTCCGCCTTTCATCGTGGCGATTCCACAATCGGGCTTCTGATTGCGCCATGGGCTGTTGGGGTGGCTGTGATGTCGTTTGTGGTCGGGAAAGTGGCTGACCGTTTTCCTGCATCTGTGCTGTCTTCTTTGGGGTTGCTGCTTACAGCTTTTGGCTTTCTGCTGCTCTGGCTGTTGCCACTGGACGCGAGCAATGCTGCGATTGCGTGGCGCACCCTGCTGGCCGGGTGTGGTTTTGGTCTGTTCCAACCTCCCAATAACCGGGCCATCATGGTGTCGGCTCCCGCTGGTCGGGAAGGTGGTGCCAGTGGCATGCTCTCAGTCGCACGTCTTGGAGGGCAGACGACGGGCGCCTTGCTCGTGGCTGCCCTTTTCACAATCTTCTCCCACCCAGCCTTTATCTGCCTCGGCGGCGCGATGATCGCCGCGTTGACAGGATCCGCTCTTAGCCTTGGGCGGAAATACCTCGCAGACTGAAGAGTGTTGTTGTGCGCTGGTCGGTACTTTCCAGCTCCTGAGTGGTCTGGACGTTCTGTTGAACCAGAATGTCCAGATCCAGTTTGGGAGCGTAATGGCGTCCGGGATCGCAGAGCCAGACTTCGCAGTGCTGGGCACAGTCCAGCAGCCATGGCATGATGCGTGCGGCCATGGCCTCGTTGTAACAGACGTCTCCGATGACCAAGAGATCGCAGTCCGGCTTTGAGCCTATCAGATCTCCAGCAAGAAGCGTCACCGTGGCACTATTCAGTGTGGCGTTCAGAGCAGTGGCTTCCAGAGCCATCTGATCGATATCGTTGGCTTCTACAGCAAACGCGCCGGATTTTGCTGCAGCAATGGCGGCTAGACCGCACCCGCATGCGACGTCCAGAACACGCTTGCCGTGAACCCGCTCAGGGTTGTCCAGAATATAGCGTGCGATAAGCTGGCTGCCCGGCCACGCAAAGGCCCAGAAGGGCGGCTCAATACCATGCGCTTCAAGAAACGCCTCGCTGGCTTGCCAGATGGGAGTGATATCTGTTGCCAGATGCAGGGCGATTTCCGGAACAAGTCCGGCACTTTCGACTGCCGTGTTGTCGCGGATGAATGCCGCTGGGTCCTGCAGTCTGACGGGCATGGTGTTCAAAGTCTTCCGCAGATGAAGGCAAGAGCCAAAAGGAAACCGATCGGGACGTTTTGTTTGAACTGGCGCAGGCAGTTCGGTGCGTCGTAGGGGTTAAGCGTACGGGCCTGCTGAAGAAGAAGCAGACCTGCCACTGCAAAGAACACCCAGAAGCCAAGATGCAGATGAGCGTGAATGGCGACCAGCCCCAGAGCCAGCAGCATCAGGCTATAGCAGGTGGCGATGAAGGGTTTCGCACGCTTTTCCATAAGGCGGGACGTGGAGCGCACACCGATGCGTGCATCATCATCCATGTCCTGAAAACCATAGATGGTATCAAAGCCAAGCTGCCAGAGAATGACAGCGCCATAGAGCAGGGCGCCGTTCCCATCCAGGCGCCCGCCTGCCGCAGCGTAGCCCATGGGGGCCCCGAAACCGAACGTGAAGCCCATGACAAGCTGAGGCCACCAGGTAACACGCTTCGCGGCGGGATACAGGGCCACAAGAATCAGTGCAAAAGGGGCCAGAATCCAGCAGGCCACGGGTAGACACAGCAAAACACACAGGCCACAGAAGAGCAGGGCAGCGAGCAGCTTGAGTCCCTGTTTCAGAGAAAGTGCGCCACTGGCCAATGGGCGACCAGCGGTTCGGGCAACCTTGGCATCAATATCGCGATCCCAGATGTCGTTCACGACACATCCGGCAGACCGCATGACAAGGGAGCCGAACGCGAAGAGTGCCGTGTAGAGGGCGCGAAGCTCAAGCGGAGCGTCTGGCGCAAGGAAAAGCCCCCACACGCCGGGAAGGAACAGCAACCACGTTCCGACTGGCCGATCCAGCCGGGCCAGAAGCGCGTAGGACCGCCATGGTTCAGGCAGGCGGCCGGTCCAGCCTGTCAGGCTGATATCGGTATGGGGGCTGGTTTTGTTCATCAAAGCCCCTGATGCGTGGCGGAGGCGCTTCCGTCAATGGCTGGAGCGCGCTATCGGAAAAGGATGAGCCGATCTGATCCCCGTCTTTATCTTGAAGTTCCGGATGTCACCTTCACGGAAGGGCTGGAACTTCCGCTTCCTGCTGGTCAAGCCCATTACCTGGGCAATGTTATGCGACAGGCTGTTGGAGACGCTGTTCGTGTTTTCAATGCGACGGACGGGGAGTGGGCTGCGATGATCCAGACTCTTCGCAAAGACCGTGGGACAATTGTCCTTGGGGCAATGGAGCGTCCTCCGCAGCCAACGGACGGTGTGGAGCTTCTGTTCGCGCCGTTGAAGCGGGATGCGACAGAGCTTGTGATCCGCATGGGTACGGAACTGGGCGTAACCGCCTTCCGACCCGTCATTACGGAGCGAACCAATACCCATCGTCTGAATCTGGACCGTCTTGCCCTGATTGCGTCCGAGGCTGCTGAACAATGCGAGCGGCTGGATATTCCGATGATTCACCCGCCTGAACCGTTGAAAACCGTTCTCTCTACCTGGCCAGATGACAAGCCGCTTTTTGCGGCGCTGGAGCGTCGGCCTGGCGAAGACGGCCCGTTGAAAGCGGCGGCGCTGCTGATTGGACCGGAAGGCGGATTTTCTGACGCCGAGGTTCTGTTGCTTCAGCGGCATCCCGCTGTCCATGCTCTGACGCTGGGACCGCTTGTGCTGCGGGCCGAGACTGCTGTTTGTGCTGGCCTGTCCCGTCTGGCGCTCAGACGTGGCGCGTGAGGGTGACAGGATCGTCTGACCTGCTACAAGTTCAATCAATATCGAACAACGATTTTAAACCGAGGCAAAACCGCCATGTCCAATCCCGGCACGTCCAATAGCGCAACGATCGAGAATCGGGCGCAACTCGTCGAGGTTCTGGAGCGTGGCTCCAAACCGCAGTCTGAGTGGAAGATTGGCACCGAGCATGAAAAGTTCGGGTTTGTGCTACCGGGACAGGATGACGGGCGTGAGCTGCTGTCGGCTCCCCCCTACGAGCCTAAGGGTATTGGCGCTCTTCTTCAGAAGCTGGAGGGGCCGGACTGGGCGCCGATTCATGATGGAGAGGCGCTGATTGGTCTGGCTGGTCAGAACAGCCAGAAAGGTCGCTCGATTTCCCTGGAGCCTGCGGGGCAGTTTGAACTCTCAGGTGCGCCAGTTGTCTCGCTTCAGGAAACGCAGGCTGAAATGCAGGAGCATTTTGACCTGATTCGTGGTCCGGCTTCCGAGCTTGGAATTGGCTTCCTTCCGTTTGGGTTCCAGCCGCTCTGGGGCCGGGATGCCATGCCGTGGATGCCCAAAAGCCGCTACGCCATCATGCGGAATTACATGCCGAAGGTCGGGAGCCTCGGTCTGGACATGATGACGCGGACCTGCACCGTACAGGTTAATCTGGACTTTGGCAGCGAAGCGGATATGGCCCGCAAGATGCGCGTGTCTCTGGCCCTCCAGCCTCTGGCAACGGCGCTGTTTGCCAATTCGCCTTTCGTGGAAGGCAAGGCCAACGGGTTCATGTCCAACCGTGCCCGCATCTGGACGGACACTGATAACCAGCGTGCGGGTCAGCCTTCCCTGTTCTTCGCAGAAGATTTCAGCTTCGAGAAATATGTAGACTGGGCGCTAGACGTTCCGATGTATTTCGTCGCCCGCGATGGAAATAATATCGACGTGAGTGGTTGTTCCTTCCGTCGTTGGCTTAATGGCGAGGCGCAGCCCGGTTTGGAAGGTCTGACCCCGACCATCGGCGATTTCGAAGACCATCTGACGACTGCGTTCCCGGATGTACGCCTCAAGCAGTTCCTTGAAATGCGTGGCGCGGATGCTGGTAAGCCGGAGATGATGGTTGCGCAGTCCGCACTCTGGGTTGGTCTTCTGTATGATCCGGCCACGCTGGAAGCGGCCGAAAAGCTGGTTCTGGAACAGCCTTGGGGCGTTTATCAGCAACTTCGTGCCGATGTGCCCGCAAAGGGAATGCAGGCTGAATTCCCAGGCGGTCTGAAAGCTCTTGCCAAGCGGGTTCTGACACTGGCAGAGCAGGGACTTCGGGCGCGTGTTCGTAATGAGGCTCACTTCCTCGATCCGCTGCATCTGATTGCAGAAGGTGGCCCGAATCAGGCCGAATACTGGCTGGCTCTTTATGAGGGCGCATGGGGTGGCAGCGTGAAGCCGCTGTTCCGTGAAGCTTCGATCTGAAGCTGAACATTCCGGTTTTTATCGGGGGGCGCTATGAATCGGGAAAGCGGGGGCTTTTTGCAACCCGCTCCCCGATCGGTAGTTCCAGAGGGATGATGAACCATCTTTTCTTTCGCGCGGCTGTAGCCAGCGCTTTCATGTCCGTTGCTGCTCTCCCGTTTCCTGCTCTGGCGCAGGCTGTTCCGGCGCAGCTTCGTCCTGTGGATCAGGGATGGGTCGCCCGTATTCAGGATACGCTGGGTCAGATTACGGTCCTTCAGGCCCGCTTTCAGCAGATTGCTCCCGACGGTAAAACCGTTGGTGGCACGGCGACGCTGCATCGTCCGGGGCGGATGCGTTTCGATTATGACAGCCCAAGCCCGCTTCTACTGGTCGCGAATGACGGGAAGGTCGTGTTTCAGGATCGCAGCGTCGGACAGGTCACGGTCATTCCGCTGGACCGCACCCCGCTGGGCCTTCTGCTTCGCCCTGACCTGAAACTGTCTGGGGACGTGACTGTTACAGGATTCGAGCGCAAAAGCGGTCAGATCCACCTTCAGGTCGAGAAAACCGATAACCCGGGTGAGGGGAACCTGACCCTCGTGTTTTCGGAGGCGCCTTTGACTCTTCTGGGATGGGAAGTTGTAGATGCGCAGGGGCGAACGACCCGCATTGCTTTGTCAGATGTAAAGACGGGTGGAAGCGTGTCCCAGTCTTTGTTCACGCTTCCAAAATCCGAAGACTGAGGACTTAGTTCTTCATCTCTTTTGAGAGTTCCAGCGCACGGGCATAAACCGTGCGCTTCGGAAGTTTCACAATCCCGGCGACAAGCGTTGCAGCGTCCTTGACTGAATGGCTTTCCAAAGCCTGTCGTAGATGCGTATCCAGATCATCCGCGCCACTGTCATCTTCTGCTGATGGACCAATCAGAAGCGTGATTTCTCCGCGCGGTGCTGTTGTTTGGAAATGAGCCAGCACTTCTATGAGCGTTCCGCGCACCATTTCCTCAAAACGCTTTGTCAGTTCGCGACCAACGGCGGCCTCGCGATCTGGCCCGAACACCTCAACCAGATCTTCCAGTGTTTCAACCAGGCGATGCGGTGCCTCATACCAGATCAGCGTAGAGCGTACGCCAGCCTGTTCGGCTGCGCGGAGCGTTGCAAAGCCGGTCTTGCGAGCTTCGCTGCGTGGCGCCGGAAAGCCGAGAAACATGAATGGTAGGGGGGGCAGGCCAGACAGGGTCAGAGCAGTGATGACCGCGTTCGGGCCAGGAATGGCCGTAACGGGAATACCAGCGGCAATGGCTGCGCGCACCAGACGGTAGCCCGGGTCTGAGACCAGTGGGGTGCCCGCGTCTGACACGACGGCGTATCGTGCGCCTGCAGAAAGTTTTTCAATGAGAAACGGGGTGCGATCCTGTTCGTTGTGATCGTGCAGCGTTCTGGTGGGCGTGGAGATGTTGCGGGACATCAGCAATTTTGCCGTAACCCGCGTATCTTCACATAAAATCGCCTCAACGCTCTGTAAGGTCTCTATCGCGCGTTCGCTGATATCAGCCAGGTTGCCGATTGGCGTCGCAACCAATATCAGTTGTCCCCCCACTTTCGGGCCATGCTCCGATGGCGGGGCGGCCGTTAATATTTCAGCCGTATCGCTCAAGGGAGTTTCAGCGGAACATGACTTTTCGGACATCTGCATCCTCGGTGACGAACTCAAGGCCCTATTCTGGACCGATGAGCCGTCTGCGCAAGGGTGTAAGCACTGGCCTCGCCGCTGGAACCTTCCTGACGCTGACTGCCTGTTCGGGCGGAGGCTCCTCGCTGATCCCGGGTGTGGGCGGTATTCCTGGCTCTAGTCAGGCGCCGGGCGCGCATGACGTTGGCCTGATTCTGCCGCTGACGGGGCGCTACGGAGCCATTGGTGGTCGTATGCGAGACGCCGCCAAGCTTGCTCTTTCTGCCCAAGGGTCTCCAACGCTGGATATTCATGACAGCAACGCCGCAGGAGGTGCCGCACAGGCAGCGCATGATGCGCTTTCCCGTGGTGATGCGATGATTTTGGGGCCGTTGACCGCTACGGAAACGGCCGCTGTTGCGCCACTGGCTGTGGAAGCAGGCAAGCCTGTCCTGGCGTTCACAAGCGATTCGACACAGGCGCGTCCGGGCGTATGGGTCATGGGTCTGACACCGGAGCAGCAGGTTCGCCGCATGGTGGATGCCGCACGGGCGACGGGTCGCAAAACATTTGCTGCTTTCCTGCCTGACAATGCGCTTGGTCACGCCATGGCAGAGGGGCTTCAGCGAGCCTGTCGCGACGATGGTTTGAACGATCCGAAGATCGTTTTCCACGCAATGGATGCCCAGAGCATTGATGATGGCCTGAAGGGCTTGTCGGATATTGCGAACCGTCAGCCTCCTGCTCCTGCGCCGACAGTGCCACCCGGTCCGTCTGCTGTTGACCCGACCGCAGAAGCTGCTCCCGATTCGGCTACTGCTGCAACTCCGGTTCAGGCAACACCTTCGCAGCCTGTTGCAGCCCCTCCTGTTCCGCCGCCGCCGTTTGACGCGTTGGTTCTGGCCGACACCGGTATGGAACTGGGGCATATCATTACTGCTCTGCGCGATGATCACATTGACACCAGTCAGGTTCAGATCATGGGGCCGGCGCTCTGGAAGGCGTTTGATGGCAAGCTGAGTGCGCTGCATGGTGCCTGGTACGCTGCGCCAGACGCCAAGGATCGCAACGGATATGTCGGGCAATATAAGGCCGTCTACAAGCAGGCACCGTCCCCGGTCACGGACTTTGCCTATGATGCGACCGCTCTGGCTGGAAGTCTGATGAAGCAGGGTGGCCCTACGACGGCAGCCTTGACTCGGGCGGATGGTTATATGGGGGTGGATGGTCTGTTCCGGTTGCGTCCGGATGGGCATGTGACGCGCGCGCTGGCTATCTACCAGATCCAGCGTGGCGGCGGCGCCCGGATTATTGTTCCGGCATCGCGGGATATCGCGGCCCGACCGAGCTAAGAAAGCATCTTATTTCTTAAAGGAAGAAACACGCGTCTGCGGCGACCAGCGCGTGTTTTTTTATGCCTGCTTTTGGCCAAGACGCCGGGAACAGCAGAAAGAGGCCGTTTGATGCCTCAAAGCGCTGTCAGGCGGCGTATGTTTCTGCCAGCGGCAGGACGGGGCGAATGGTGTGTAGAGCCAGTTCGAAGCTGGCGTAGCTACCGAGTTCGTGATCCCGCAGATGGTCGATCAGAACCCAGCGCATGCCTTGTGGACGCAGCATGTAGGCAGGGTCGGGATTTTCACGGACCCAGACAAGAACATGCTCGATCGGGGTCGTTCCATCAAAATTGGTGATGCTGGAATCGACCGGCGTGATCTCCGCATCGAACAGACCCATCCGCATACCAGCTTCGAGCCACCGGGACAGATATTCACGGTGGCGGGGAAGCACACCCTGTCTCAGGGTAATGACATTCCCCCCCATGGAAACGGGAGAAAGGTCAAGAAGGGGAGTTGCCTGCGCCATCAGGTAAGTCCTCATCAAAGCGGGGCGGAAGAGCCCTGTGATTGCGATAAGGTCAGGCTAAAATCCAAACGGGGCCTTTCACAATCTTAAATGACGTCAAAACCCGGTCTGGCGACATAAACTTTCCCGACTGTGGCAAATCTGCCATGCGAAAAACGCATAGCTCAACATCTTGTTGTCATATTCCGATACAGGTCTTTGTTCCAGCGGCGGTGAAGCCAGAGCCAGGATCCTGGCTTCTCCTCAATCCACTCTTGAAGGCGGTCGTTGAGGCGCTGTGTCAGTGACAGAATGTCGGCCTGCCGGTTTTCTGTTGGCTGAAAGTCAATCGGTTCGTCTACAACAAGTACGAGTCTCGCCGGACCATCGCGGCGGACATGACCCGTCACGATCAGGGCGTTATGACGCAGCGCAAACACTGCCGTAGCCGAAGCTGTCATGGCTGGACGGCCAAAGAGCTGAGCTTCGATGCCATCGTTCATTTTCTGGTCGCCCAGCACGCCGAGATGGCCATCTTTTGAGAGATGCCTGAGGGCTGCACGTGCTCCTTTG
>NZ_JBYLUK010000012.1:0-16010 GCF_058107395.1 Gluconobacter sp. ESL1110 | reverse complement strand
TGGGAGGCCGGGTTTCCGCAGCCTGCGCCTTGCGGACGTCCAGCGAGCCGTTCCATGCCACATGTGGGTTGATGAAATACACGGCGACACCTCGCCCTTGCATCCCTTCAATTTTACGCCGTTCCCGGCGGATTACGCCCATTTTTTCCAGTGTGCCCATGATGGTGCTGACATGTTTGGGGGCACATCCGATCTGTTCGGCGAGCTGGTCACGGGTGAGCAGTACTTCGCCGGTGTCCTGCCGGAGATTGAGCAGGACCAGATCGAAGGCATGGCGTACCTGATTGGGCCGGTCGTCAGATGGTAACTCGCGGATGGCGTCCCAAATTGTGGCGGTCTGCATACGGCTCAACATGGTGAAACCTCCCGGCCAAAGCCCTTCGGTGGTGTCTGGTCGCGCTGCCTTCTGTAGCGCGTGTGTGGCCCGTGAGATGGCTATACGCGCCTCTCCGGGCAAATGCTTCAGGAGTTCTTCGGACAGGAGCGAGAGCTGCTCGGCGGCCTGTGCCGCTTCCTCCTGTCCGGATCGCTGCGGCTTAGTGGTGAGGCGCACAATCTGGGCCATGTTTCGCTCCTTGTGGAGAACCTGTTTTTAAGTCCCGGATTCTGGGATCAATTAGTCCCAGAATCCGGGACTTAAAACAAGTCGTTTCTCTAGGTTTCCTGCGGGGTGTGGCGATCCCTAAGAAAGAGAAAAGAATCTAATCCCCCTGTAGTCCCCCCTTTTTTCGGTGGAAAACTGCCATTTCGGGGTCTGTTCCGGCGCCCTGCGGGCGGGCTACGCCGCTCCCGCTCCGCGCTCGCCCGGACCCTGTGACGCCGGCAGAATCGGGCAAGAGAAAATGGCTCAGGAAGCGATGAGGGGACTGGCCGGCTTTCCCATCCCGGTGACGGTCAAGGGAGATACCAGCCGCTCACGTTCCCCTTGGCGTCCGCGTTCGGGAAGCAGACGGTGCCGCCTTTCTGGCGTTCCGTGGTCCAGCCATTCCCCTGGCACAGGGTCAGCAGGTCGAGGCTACCCTGCCGATCGAGGCCATAAGCCCGCTGTCCGGCCGGGGTATTTGCCCAGCTCGCGGCCGCCTCCTGATTTCGGGCTTTCTGGTATCCGTCCGCGTGCCCGGTGTCCCATCCAGACCGTTGACCGAAGAAATATCCCCCGCCAAACGCCATCAGAACGATCAAGAGGGCCATCAGGCCCGTCCAGAGTAGAGATGAGCGTATTTCGGTCTGACTGGCCTGTAGCGCCTTCTGTGAGGCTCCTATGGCCTGTTTAAGCGCAGCCTGCATTTCCGACGAGAGGACGGCTTCCTGCTGGTTCCGGGTCGCCTGATCGGACCAGACGGCCCGAAGCAGTCGGTTTGTCTCCGCCATTTCCCGGCCGAGCTGGTCGAACGCGGCCAGCCCGTCATCCAGCTCGTGTTCGTCGGTCATGACCTGTCAGGTTCCGGCTTCTGCCACCCCTCGAACGCCTTGTGGTCGTGGTCGCGGGTGATCCGTTTCATCAGTTCGTCAATGACGCGGCCGAAGCGTTCATCCTTCCCGGCCGCGTTGATCAGCAGCCCCCCGAGAATGACCTTGCGCCGGGTGTCCAGCTTGCGTTCCTCGGCGTTCTGTCTGGCGAGCAGAGCCTGATACCGGGCCTTCGCCTGTTCGACCTGCTGTTTTGCCTTTTCGATGGGTGTCATTTTTCCTCCGGCACCATACGGGTGCAATGGTCTGTCGTAGAATCCACATAACCGTGTCACCGCTCAGGATACCCGATTTTTCGGAAGTTTCCTTGATTCCTCATGAGGCGCAAACAACCCTTGCGACAAAGGAGTGAAAGGCGCACTTTAGCATTGTTCCAATGCATGCGTCAGGGACGTTCCTTCCCTGAACCCTTCCTGAACGGAGCGAGCTGTGGCGATCTACCACCTGTCCGTCAAATCCATCTCGCGTTCGGACGGTCGCAGTGTCGTGGCTGCTGCTGCCTATCGTGCCGGTCAGGAATTGACGGACGAACGGCAGGGCTTGACGCATGACTACACCCGCAAGCAGGGGGTGGAGGATGCGTTCATCGTGGTCCCGGATGGCGCGGACTGGGCACAGGACCGGAACGCCCTGTGGAACGCAGCCGAGGCGGCCGAGAAGCGAAAGGACGCCAAGACCGGCCGGGAATACGAGCTGGCGTTACCGGCCGAACTGGACGCTGGCGCACGGAAGGAACTGGCCCGGGATTTCGCGGCCGAGCTGGTAAATCGTTACGGTGTCGTTGCGGACGTGGCGATCCATGAACCCGGCCGGGAAGGGGATAACCGAAACCATCACGCGCACATCCTGACCACGACCCGGACGGCCGGAGAGGATGGTCTGAGAGCCAAGACGCGGGTTCTGGACGTGGCCAGCACCGCCTCGGCCGAGATCGAGCATATGCGGGGCGTGTGGGCGCGCCAGGTGAACATGGCGCTGGAACGGCACCAGATCGAACAGCGGGTGGATCACCGGAGCTTCGAGCGCCAAGGGAAGGAGCAGGAGCCGACCCGGCACATGGGGGTGTCAGCGACCGCCATGGAGCGTCAGGCGGCCCGCGAGATCCCCGGCCGGGAGCCGGTGACGGATCTCGGGAAGCAGAACGCGGAGATCCGCGAGCGGAACCGGGTTCTGGAAACGGCCCGCAAGGCCGTGGAGAAGGCGCAGGAGCTGTTCTCCGGCCTTGAGAAACGGGCGCGATTGGCGGTCGGTCTGGCTAGGAAGATCGGGCAGAGGATGGAACGGGAGAGGGAAGCCGAACGACAGAGGCAGGAACTGGCGCGGCAGGCCGAGATCAGGCACCAGGAGGATATCCGGGCGGTCGAACGGGAGCATAATCTGGAAAGAACGAGGTCACGGGGAAGAGGCCGAAGCCGTGACCGAGGGTATGATCCCTGGTGATCCCCGCCTCCTCTCCTGGGAGGCGGGGATTGTCTTTTCAGGCCCGCAGAGCGGCCTTTTTTTGAACCGCATCTGTGGCCAGGTAGGGGCCTGTTTTTCTGATCTGGATAGCGATGATGGCGACGCTGTTCGGATGACGTTCACCGAGTGGTAGCAGGCCGTTACCGGATGTCCAGCGGCAGTCTTCCCATTCCAGAGTGTTCCAGCCGTCCAGTTCTCTGTCGGTCAGGTGAGAGGTAATGGTACGAGACCTGTTGCCCTCGAAAAGAGTAATATCCCCCACAGCGACGCCGAAATAACGGCGGTCATCGACGAACGGTCCGACGACATCACTGGGTCGGCTGGCATTGGAGGCGATGCGGATGGACTGAACACCTGTCGGGATCATGAACATGATGCGTCCGTTGTGTTCACGGGCAGGGCGGATGGATACACCGGTGTCCGTGATGAGATGGAGGTTGGCCTCCTCTGTCAGTTCAGGAGCGGTGTCTTTCTGTGTGATGCCAGCAGCGATTGCCCGGGCTTCGGCCTGCCGGAACAGAGGTTCTGCAAATTCGCGGCTGACACCAAGCGGCGCAGCAGCATCGTCCCATGTCAGATTACGGCTGCCACCGATCGAGACAACGTTCCCTTTCTGGGAGAATGCGCGACGGTTTCCGGTATCGAGGTAGCTCTCGGTGAGCATGCCGTCGGCCATAATGACCGAATGGGCTTCGGTTTCGATGTGGTAGTAGTCGTAAGACGTGATGGACTTGTCGAAGAAGATCGAGCGATCGTTCACCAGCATCCGGGCTGGAACAAACTTTCCATCGAAGAACAGGCAGTGCTCCGCCGTGATCAGCATGTCCTTGAACGGAACTCCGTCCGAGATGGCATCCTTGAGGATGCGGACCGGGTAGCCTGCCTCATCATCAGGAAGATGGGCACGAACGTTGCAGTGTGCCTGACCGGTCCAGGTCACGCGACGAGGCGTCGCAACACCATCAACATACGCAATGATTTCATCACCAACACTCAGTTCTTCAACGGCCTTCGTGCCATACGGCGTGCTGATAAGGCTGCCGGGGAGGAAGCAGACAAGAGAGGCTGTATTTCCTAAGCTGTTTTGCGATGTTGCGCTAATATATAGGTTTCCATCGCTTGTTTGTTGATAAAGGGAATTATCTTCTGAAGTATAGTCACCTTTTATTTCTATAGTTAACCCTGTATCAAATGTAATGCTTGTTTTTGTTCCATTGAATGTTGAGTTTGTAACTTTAGATGCTCCTGTAATTTCAATTGTAGAGCCTGCGTTACCAAAACCAGTTATACTACTAAATGTTAAAAGTGTAAGATTGGAAGATGGATTTATTAATAGTGTACCTCCACCATCTCCAAAAGTAATTTTTTGTCCTGATAAGGCTGTAATTTCATTAGTGCTTCCATCAATGGTTCCCATATTGAGGGTTCCACCGTTTTCTATGGTATAAGTAGATCCGCTTAGAGCTGAAATTCCTCCTGAACCTGTTATATTAATTGTTCCACCATTAGCAATAAATGATGATCCAGTTAGGAGTCCTATTAAAGATGAACCTACATCTACTGTAACATTTGCGCCATTTTCAGATTGAACAATATATGGGTTAATTGCATTTGCTAAAGCAGGAGCGAAAGAAATAGATGCGGTTACATCGCTTCCAGAGAAAACAGCTTCACCGCCACCAGATGATGTAAGACCAGTGTAAATTAGTGGAAAAAGCTGATAACTACCGCTTGTTGTAATTGGATTACTTGTATCGTGAACGTAAGCGTATATTGCGGTTGACATTGTATTCTCCACTATTAATCGTTTTCCAAATTATACCAACCGTTAATTGATCAAACTCATAATGGGATACGGGTATTCCTGCCAACGTAGAGAACCAATAGGTTCGCGTCATTGGTATGGGTTTCAGCAAGCAACGGCTGGTATTAGAGGTTAGGCTTCAGGCCAGAAATTTTCATCCATAATCTGATTGAATAACCATGGGCAGGTTGATGGAAATGTGTTCTCAGACAATCCCGTTTCTAGTGCAGCGTCACGGCGAGCGCGGCGATAGGCGGTTTCGATGCTGGCTTCCAGCACGCTCTGCAAGCTCGGATTGTCGGCCAGATGATCGGTGAGCGCATCACGGGTGTTGGCAATCGAGAGACGCCATGAAGCACCACGGCGTATAGGCTGGAACTCCCATTTGAGCAGGTGAAGAAGCAGTATAGTCAGACGACTGATAAGTTCACGCTTCTCGGATTTTCCCATGCTCTCGATTTCCTCGGCGATGTGTTCAAGATCCGCCTCGGACAGTTTCCCCGGCGCGTAGCAGGCTGGCCTGCTCGTTGGTCCATGCGTAAAAATCATGGTCGTAAAGGGTGCTGCTCACGACGCACCTCCATGGAGAAGTTCGAGCTGCATGGGAGGCCGGGTTTCCGCAGCCTGCGCCTTGCGGACGTCCAGCGAGCCGTTCCATGCCACATGTGGGTTGATGAAATACACGGCGACACCTCGCCCTTGCATCCCTTCAATTTTACGCCGTTCCCGGCGGATTACGCCCATTTTTTCCAGTGTGCCCATGATGGTGCTGACATGTTTGGGGGCACATCCGATCTGTTCGGCGAGCTGGTCACGGGTGAGCAGTACTTCGCCGGTGTCCTGCCGGAGATTGAGCAGGACCAGATCGAAGGCATGGCGTACCTGATTGGGCCGGTCGTCAGATGGTAACTCGCGGATGGCGTCCCAAATTGTGGCGGTCTGCATACGGCTCAACATGGTGAAACCTCCCGGCCAAAGCCCTTCGGTGGTGTCTGGTCGCGCTGCCTTCTGTAGCGCGTGTGTGGCCCGTGAGATGGCTATACGCGCCTCTCCGGGCAAATGCTTCAGGAGTTCTTCGGACAGGAGCGAGAGCTGCTCGGCGGCCTGTGCCGCTTCCTCCTGTCCGGATCGCTGCGGCTTAGTGGTGAGGCGCACAATCTGGGCCATGTTTCGCTCCTTGTGGAGAACCTGTTTTTAAGTCCCGGATTCTGGGATCAATTAGTCCCAGAATCCGGGACTTAAAACAAGTCGTTTCTCTAGGTTTCCTGCGGGGTGTGGCGATCCCTAAGAAAGAGAAAAGAATCTAATCCCCCTGTAGTCCCCCCTTTTTTCGGTGGAAAACTGCCATTTCGGGGTCTGTTCCGGCGCCCTGCGGGCGGGCTACGCCGCTCCCGCTCCGCGCTCGCCCGGACCCTGTGACGCCGGCAGAATCGGGCAAGAGAAAATGGCTCAGGAAGCGATGAGGGGACTGGCCGGCTTTCCCATCCCGGTGACGGTCAAGGGAGATACCAGCCGCTCACGTTCCCCTTGGCGTCCGCGTTCGGGAAGCAGACGGTGCCGCCTTTCTGGCGTTCCGTGGTCCAGCCATTCCCCTGGCACAGGGTCAGCAGGTCGAGGCTACCCTGCCGATCGAGGCCATAAGCCCGCTGTCCGGCCGGGGTATTTGCCCAGCTCGCGGCCGCCTCCTGATTTCGGGCTTTCTGGTATCCGTCCGCGTGCCCGGTGTCCCATCCAGACCGTTGACCGAAGAAATATCCCCCGCCAAACGCCATCAGAACGATCAAGAGGGCCATCAGGCCCGTCCAGAGTAGAGATGAGCGTATTTCGGTCTGACTGGCCTGTAGCGCCTTCTGTGAGGCTCCTATGGCCTGTTTAAGCGCAGCCTGCATTTCCGACGAGAGGACGGCTTCCTGCTGGTTCCGGGTCGCCTGATCGGACCAGACGGCCCGAAGCAGTCGGTTTGTCTCCGCCATTTCCCGGCCGAGCTGGTCGAACGCGGCCAGCCCGTCATCCAGCTCGTGTTCGTCGGTCATGACCTGTCAGGTTCCGGCTTCTGCCACCCCTCGAACGCCTTGTGGTCGTGGTCGCGGGTGATCCGTTTCATCAGTTCGTCAATGACGCGGCCGAAGCGTTCATCCTTCCCGGCCGCGTTGATCAGCAGCCCCCCGAGAATGACCTTGCGCCGGGTGTCCAGCTTGCGTTCCTCGGCGTTCTGTCTGGCGAGCAGAGCCTGATACCGGGCCTTCGCCTGTTCGACCTGCTGTTTTGCCTTTTCGATGGGTGTCATTTTTCCTCCGGCACCATACGGGTGCAATGGTCTGTCGTAGAATCCACATAACCGTGTCACCGCTCAGGATACCCGATTTTTCGGAAGTTTCCTTGATTCCTCATGAGGCGCAAACAACCCTTGCGACAAAGGAGTGAAAGGCGCACTTTAGCATTGTTCCAATGCATGCGTCAGGGACGTTCCTTCCCTGAACCCTTCCTGAACGGAGCGAGCTGTGGCGATCTACCACCTGTCCGTCAAATCCATCTCGCGTTCGGACGGTCGCAGTGTCGTGGCTGCTGCTGCCTATCGTGCCGGTCAGGAATTGACGGACGAACGGCAGGGCTTGACGCATGACTACACCCGCAAGCAGGGGGTGGAGGATGCGTTCATCGTGGTCCCGGATGGCGCGGACTGGGCACAGGACCGGAACGCCCTGTGGAACGCAGCCGAGGCGGCCGAGAAGCGAAAGGACGCCAAGACCGGCCGGGAATACGAGCTGGCGTTACCGGCCGAACTGGACGCTGGCGCACGGAAGGAACTGGCCCGGGATTTCGCGGCCGAGCTGGTAAATCGTTACGGTGTCGTTGCGGACGTGGCGATCCATGAACCCGGCCGGGAAGGGGATAACCGAAACCATCACGCGCACATCCTGACCACGACCCGGACGGCCGGAGAGGATGGTCTGAGAGCCAAGACGCGGGTTCTGGACGTGGCCAGCACCGCCTCGGCCGAGATCGAGCATATGCGGGGCGTGTGGGCGCGCCAGGTGAACATGGCGCTGGAACGGCACCAGATCGAACAGCGGGTGGATCACCGGAGCTTCGAGCGCCAAGGGAAGGAGCAGGAGCCGACCCGGCACATGGGGGTGTCAGCGACCGCCATGGAGCGTCAGGCGGCCCGCGAGATCCCCGGCCGGGAGCCGGTGACGGATCTCGGGAAGCAGAACGCGGAGATCCGCGAGCGGAACCGGGTTCTGGAAACGGCCCGCAAGGCCGTGGAGAAGGCGCAGGAGCTGTTCTCCGGCCTTGAGAAACGGGCGCGATTGGCGGTCGGTCTGGCTAGGAAGATCGGGCAGAGGATGGAACGGGAGAGGGAAGCCGAACGACAGAGGCAGGAACTGGCGCGGCAGGCCGAGATCAGGCACCAGGAGGATATCCGGGCGGTCGAACGGGAGCATAATCTGGAAAGAACGAGGTCACGGGGAAGAGGCCGAAGCCGTGACCGAGGGTATGATCCCTGGTGATCCCCGCCTCCTCTCCTGGGAGGCGGGGATTGTCTTTTCAGGCCCGCAGAGCGGCCTTTTTTTGAACCGCATCTGTGGCCAGGTAGGGGCCTGTTTTTCTGATCTGGATAGCGATGATGGCGACGCTGTTCGGATGACGTTCACCGAGTGGTAGCAGGCCGTTACCGGATGTCCAGCGGCAGTCTTCCCATTCCAGAGTGTTCCAGCCGTCCAGTTCTCTGTCGGTCAGGTGAGAGGTAATGGTACGAGACCTGTTGCCCTCGAAAAGAGTAATATCCCCCACAGCGACGCCGAAATAACGGCGGTCATCGACGAACGGTCCGACGACATCACTGGGTCGGCTGGCATTGGAGGCGATGCGGATGGACTGAACACCTGTCGGGATCATGAACATGATGCGTCCGTTGTGTTCACGGGCAGGGCGGATGGATACACCGGTGTCCGTGATGAGATGGAGGTTGGCCTCCTCTGTCAGTTCAGGAGCGGTGTCTTTCTGTGTGATGCCAGCAGCGATTGCCCGGGCTTCGGCCTGCCGGAACAGAGGTTCTGCAAATTCGCGGCTGACACCAAGCGGCGCAGCAGCATCGTCCCATGTCAGATTACGGCTGCCACCGATCGAGACAACGTTCCCTTTCTGGGAGAATGCGCGACGGTTTCCGGTATCGAGGTAGCTCTCGGTGAGCATGCCGTCGGCCATAATGACCGAATGGGCTTCGGTTTCGATGTGGTAGTAGTCGTAAGACGTGATGGACTTGTCGAAGAAGATCGAGCGATCGTTCACCAGCATCCGGGCTGGAACAAACTTTCCATCGAAGAACAGGCAGTGCTCCGCCGTGATCAGCATGTCCTTGAACGGAACTCCGTCCGAGATGGCATCCTTGAGGATGCGGACCGGGTAGCCTGCCTCATCATCAGGAAGATGGGCACGAACGTTGCAGTGTGCCTGACCGGTCCAGGTCACGCGACGAGGCGTCGCAACACCATCAACATACGCAATGATTTCATCACCAACACTCAGTTCTTCAACGGCCTTCGTGCCATACGGCGTGCTGATAAGGCTGCCGGGGAGGAAGCAGACAAGAGAGGCTGTATTTCCTAAGCTGTTTTGCGATGTTGCGCTAATATATAGGTTTCCATCGCTTGTTTGTTGATAAAGGGAATTATCTTCTGAAGTATAGTCACCTTTTATTTCTATAGTTAACCCTGTATCAAATGTAATGCTTGTTTTTGTTCCATTGAATGTTGAGTTTGTAACTTTAGATGCTCCTGTAATTTCAATTGTAGAGCCTGCGTTACCAAAACCAGTTATACTACTAAATGTTAAAAGTGTAAGATTGGAAGATGGATTTATTAATAGTGTACCTCCACCATCTCCAAAAGTAATTTTTTGTCCTGATAAGGCTGTAATTTCATTAGTGCTTCCATCAATGGTTCCCATATTGAGGGTTCCACCGTTTTCTATGGTATAAGTAGATCCGCTTAGAGCTGAAATTCCTCCTGAACCTGTTATATTAATTGTTCCACCATTAGCAATAAATGATGATCCAGTTAGGAGTCCTATTAAAGATGAACCTACATCTACTGTAACATTTGCGCCATTTTCAGATTGAACAATATATGGGTTAATTGCATTTGCTAAAGCAGGAGCGAAAGAAATAGATGCGGTTACATCGCTTCCAGAGAAAACAGCTTCACCGCCACCAGATGATGTAAGACCAGTGTAAATTAGTGGAAAAAGCTGATAACTACCGCTTGTTGTAATTGGATTACTTGTATCGTGAACGTAAGCGTATATTGCGGTTGACATTGTATTCTCCACTATTAATCGTTTTCCAAATTATACCAACCGTTAATTGATCAAACTCATAATGGGATACGGGTATTCCTGCCAACGTAGAGAACCAATAGGTTCGCGTCATTGGTATGGGTTTCAGCAAGCAACGGCTGGTATTAGAGGTTAGGCTTCAGGCCAGAAATTTTCATCCATAATCTGATTGAATAACCATGGGCAGGTTGATGGAAATGTGTTCTCAGACAATCCCGTTTCTAGTGCAGCGTCACGGCGAGCGCGGCGATAGGCGGTTTCGATGCTGGCTTCCAGCACGCTCTGCAAGCTCGGATTGTCGGCCAGATGATCGGTGAGCGCATCACGGGTGTTGGCAATCGAGAGACGCCATGAAGCACCACGGCGTATAGGCTGGAACTCCCATTTGAGCAGGTGAAGAAGCAGTATAGTCAGACGACTGATAAGTTCACGCTTCTCGGATTTTCCCATGCTCTCGATTTCCTCGGCGATGTGTTCAAGATCCGCCTCGGACAGTTTCCCGGCGCGTAGCAGGCTGGCCTGCTCGTTGGTCCATGCGTAAAAATCATGGTCGTAAAGGGTGCTGCTCACGACGCACCTCCATGGAGAAGTTCGAGCTGCATGGGAGGCCGGGTTTCCGCAGCCTGCGCCTTGCGGACGTCCAGCGAGCCGTTCCATGCCACATGTGGGTTGATGAAATACACGGCGACACCTCGCCCTTGCATCCCTTCAATTTTACGCCGTTCCCGGCGGATTACGCCCATTTTTTCCAGTGTGCCCATGATGGTGCTGACATGTTTGGGGGCACATCCGATCTGTTCGGCGAGCTGGTCACGGGTGAGCAGTACTTCGCCGGTGTCCTGCCGGAGATTGAGCAGGACCAGATCGAAGGCATGGCGTACCTGATTGGGCCGGTCGTCAGATGGTAACTCGCGGATGGCGTCCCAAATTGTGGCGGTCTGCATACGGCTCAACATGGTGAAACCTCCCGGCCAAAGCCCTTCGGTGGTGTCTGGTCGCGCTGCCTTCTGTAGCGCGTGTGTGGCCCGTGAGATGGCTATACGCGCCTCTCCGGGCAAATGCTTCAGGAGTTCTTCGGACAGGAGCGAGAGCTGCTCGGCGGCCTGTGCCGCTTCCTCCTGTCCGGATCGCTGCGGCTTAGTGGTGAGGCGCACAATCTGGGCCATGTTTCGCTCCTTGTGGAGAACCTGTTTTTAAGTCCCGGATTCTGGGATCAATTAGTCCCAGAATCCGGGACTTAAAACAAGTCGTTTCTCTAGGTTTCCTGCGGGGTGTGGCGATCCCTAAGAAAGAGAAAAGAATCTAATCCCCCTGTAGTCCCCCCTTTTTTCGGTGGAAAACTGCCATTTCGGGGTCTGTTCCGGCGCCCTGCGGGCGGGCTACGCCGCTCCCGCTCCGCGCTCGCCCGGACCCTGTGACGCCGGCAGAATCGGGCAAGAGAAAATGGCTCAGGAAGCGATGAGGGGACTGGCCGGCTTTCCCATCCCGGTGACGGTCAAGGGAGATACCAGCCGCTCACGTTCCCCTTGGCGTCCGCGTTCGGGAAGCAGACGGTGCCGCCTTTCTGGCGTTCCGTGGTCCAGCCATTCCCCTGGCACAGGGTCAGCAGGTCGAGGCTACCCTGCCGATCGAGGCCATAAGCCCGCTGTCCGGCCGGGGTATTTGCCCAGCTCGCGGCCGCCTCCTGATTTCGGGCTTTCTGGTATCCGTCCGCGTGCCCGGTGTCCCATCCAGACCGTTGACCGAAGAAATATCCCCCCGCCAAACGCCATCAGAACGATCAAGAGGGCCATCAGGCCCGTCCAGAGTAGAGATGAGCGTATTTCGGTCTGACTGGCCTGTAGCGCCTTCTGTGAGGCTCCTATGGCCTGTTTAAGCGCAGCCTGCATTTCCGACGAGAGGACGGCTTCCTGCTGGTTCCGGGTCGCCTGATCGGACCAGACGGCCCGAAGCAGTCGGTTTGTCTCCGCCATTTCCCGGCCGAGCTGGTCGAACGCGGCCAGCCCGTCATCCAGCTCGTGTTCGTCGGTCATGACCTGTCAGGTTCCGGCTTCTGCCACCCCTCGAACGCCTTGTGGTCGTGGTCGCGGGTGATCCGTTTCATCAGTTCGTCAATGACGCGGCCGAAGCGTTCATCCTTCCCGGCCGCGTTGATCAGCAGCCCCCCGAGAATGACCTTGCGCCGGGTGTCCAGCTTGCGTTCCTCGGCGTTCTGTCTGGCGAGCAGAGCCTGATACCGGGCCTTCGCCTGTTCGACCTGCTGTTTTGCCTTTTCGATGGGTGTCATTTTTCCTCCGGCACCATACGGGTGCAATGGTCTGTCGTAGAATCCACATAACCGTGTCACCGCTCAGGATACCCGATTTTTCGGAAGTTTCCTTGATTCCTCATGAGGCGCAAACAACCCTTGCGACAAAGGAGTGAAAGGCGCACTTTAGCATTGTTCCAATGCATGCGTCAGGGACGTTCCTTCCCTGAACCCTTCCTGAACGGAGCGAGCTGTGGCGATCTACCACCTGTCCGTCAAATCCATCTCGCGTTCGGACGGTCGCAGTGTCGTGGCTGCTGCTGCCTATCGTGCCGGTCAGGAATTGACGGACGAACGGCAGGGCTTGACGCATGACTACACCCGCAAGCAGGGGGTGGAGGATGCGTTCATCGTGGTCCCGGATGGCGCGGACTGGGCACAGGACCGGAACGCCCTGTGGAACGCAGCCGAGGCGGCCGAGAAGCGAAAGGACGCCAAGACCGGCCGGGAATACGAGCTGGCGTTACCGGCCGAACTGGACGCTGGCGCACGGAAGGAACTGGCCCGGGATTTCGCGGCCGAGCTGGTAAATCGTTACGGTGTCGTTGCGGACGTGGCGATCCATGAACCCGGCCGGGAAGGGGATAACCGAAACCATCACGCGCACATCCTGACCACGACCCGGACGGCCGGAGAGGATGGTCTGAGAGCCAAGACGCGGGTTCTGGACGTGGCCAGCACCGCCTCGGCCGAGATCGAGCATATGCGGGGCGTGTGGGCGCGCCAGGTGAACATGGCGCTGGAACGGCACCAGATCGAACAGCGGGTGGATCACCGGAGCTTCGAGCGCCAAGGGAAGGAGCAGGAGCCGACCCGGCACATGGGGGTGTCAGCGACCGCCATGGAGCGTCAGGCGGCCCGCGAGATCCCCGGCCGGGAGCCGGTGACGGATCTCGGGAAGCAGAACGCGGAGATCCGCGAGCGGAACCGGGTTCTGGAAACGGCCCGCAAGGCCGTGGAGAAGGCGCAGGAGCTGTTCTCCGGCCTTGAGAAACGGGCGCGATTGGCGGTCGGTCTGGCTAGGAAGATCGGGCAGAGGATGGAACGGGAGAGGGAAGCCGAACGACAGAGGCAGGAACTGGCGCGGCAGGCCGAGATCAGGCACCAGGAGGATATCCGGGCGGTCGAACGGGAGCATAATCTGGAAAGAACGAGGTCACGGGGAAGAGGCCGAAGCCGTGACCGAGGGTATGATCCCTGGTGATCCCCGCCTCCTCTCCTGGGAGGCGGGGATTGTCTTTTCAGGCCCGCAGAGCGGCCTTTTTTTGAACCGCATCTGTGGCCAGGTAGGGGCCTGTTTTTCTGATCTGGATAGCGATGATGGCGACGCTGTTCGGATGACGTTCACCGAGTGGTAGCAGGCCGTTACCGGATGTCCAGCGGCAGTCTTCCCATTCCAGAGTGTTCCAGCCGTCCAGTTCTCTGTCGGTCAGGTGAGAGGTAATGGTACGAGACCTGTTGCCCTCGAAAAGAGTAATATCCCCCACAGCGACGCCGAAATAACGGCGGTCATCGACGAACGGTCCGACGACATCACTGGGTCGGCTGGCATTGGAGGCGATGCGGATGGACTGAACACCTGTCGGGATCATGAACATGATGCGTCCGTTGTGTTCACGGGCAGGGCGGATGGATACACCGGTGTCCGTGATGAGATGGAGGTTGGCCTCCTCTGTCAGTTCAGGAGCGGTGTCTTTCTGTGTGATGCCAGCAGCGATTGCCCGGGCTTCGGCCTGCCGGAACAGAGGTTCTGCAAATTCGCGGCTGACACCAAGCGGCGCAGCAGCATCGTCCCATGTCAGATTACGGCTGCCACCGATCGAGACAACGTTCCCTTTCTGGGAGAATGCGCGACGGTTTCCGGTATCGAGGTAGCTCTCGGTGAGCATGCCGTCGGCCATAATGACCGAATGGGCTTCGGTTTCGATGTGGTAGTAGTCGTAAGACGTGATGGACTTGTCGAAGAAGATCGAGCGATCGTTCACCAGCATCCGGGCTGGAACAAACTTTCCATCGAAGAACAGGCAGTGCTCCGCCGTGATCAGCATGTCCTTGAACGGAACTCCGTCCGAGATGGCATCCTTGAGGATGCGGACCGGGTAGCCTGCCTCATCATCAGGAAGATGGGCACGAACGTTGCAGTGTGCCTGACCGGTCCAGGTCACGCGACGAGGCGTCGCAACACCATCAACATACGCAATGATTTCATCACCAACACTCAGTTCTTCAACGGCCTTCGTGCCATACGGCGTGCTGATAAGGCTGCCGGGGAGGAAGCAGACAAGAGAGGCTGTATTTCCTAAGCTGTTTTGCGATGTTGCGCTAATATATAGGTTTCCATCGCTTGTTTGTTGATAAAGGGAATTATCTTCTGAAGTATAGTCACCTTTTATTTCTATAGTTAACCCTGTATCAAATGTAATGCTTGTTTTTGTTCCATTGAATGTTGAGTTTGTAACTTTAGATGCTCCTGTAATTTCAATTGTAGAGCCTGCGTTACCAAAACCAGTTATACTACTAAATGTTAAAAGTGTAAGATTGGAAGATGGATTTATTAATAGTGTACCTCCACCATCTCCAAAAGTAATTTTTTGTCCTGATAAGGCTGTAATTTCATTAGTGCTTCCATCAATGGTTCCCATATTGAGGGTTCCACCGTTTTCTATGGTATAAGTAGATCCGCTTAGAGCTGAAATTCCTCCTGAACCTGTTATATTAATTGTTCCACCATTAGCAATAAATGATGATCCAGTTAGGAGTCCTATTAAAGATGAACCTACATCTACTGTAACATTTGCGCCATTTTCAGATTGAACAATATATGGGTTAATTGCATTTGCTAAAGCAGGAGCGAAAGAAATAGATGCGGTTACATCGCTTCCAGAGAAAACAGCTTCACCGCCACCAGATGATGTAAGACCAGTGTAAATTAGTGGAAAAAGCTGATAACTACCGCTTGTTGTAATTGGATTACTTGTATCGTGAACGTAAGCGTATATTGCGGTTGACATTGTATTCTCCACTATTAATCGTTTTCCAAATTATACCAACCGTTAATTGATCAAACTCATAATGGGATACGGGTATTCCTGCCAACGTAGAGAACCAATAGGTTCGCGTCATTGGTATGGGTTTCAGCAAGCAACGGCTGGTATTAGAGGTTAGGCTTCAGGCCAGAAATTTTCATCCATAATCTGATTGAATAACCATGGGCAGGTTGATGGAAATGTGTTCTCAGACAATCCCGTTTCTAGTGCAGCGTCACGGCGAGCGCGGCGATAGGCGGTTTCGATGCTGGCTTCCAGCACGCTCTGCAAGCTCGGATTGTCGGCCAGATGATCGGTGAGCGCATCACGGGTGTTGGCAATCGAGAGACGCCATGAAGCACCACGGCGTATAGGCTGGAACTCCCATTTGAGCAGGTGAAGAAGCAGTATAGTCAGACGACTGATAAGTTCACGCTTCTCGGATTTTCCCATGCTCTCGATTTCCTCGGCGATGTGTTCAAGATCCGCCTCGGACAGTTTCCCGGCGCGTAGCAGGCTGGCCTGCTCGTTGGTCCATGCGTAAAAATCATGGTCGTAAAGGGTGCTGCTCACGACGCACCTCCATGGAGAAGTTCGAGCTGCA
>NZ_JBYLUK010000002.1:0-17392 GCF_058107395.1 Gluconobacter sp. ESL1110 | reverse complement strand
ACCGCCTAACCTGGACTTTGACCAAGAGAGGAAACGGGACCAATCAGCGTCCGATAAACGTCTTGTCGGCCAATAAACGACGTTGGTGTGAAAATGTACGCCGCCACTATTGAAGGTGTATTCGCTGCCTCGATAGAGCAGTTTCACACCAAAATCTCGGGCAGCTTCTGACGACCATCGCGTCATGTCGGCATGAAATCTTTGGCGTCTTTCTCGCAGATTTCCGCCATATTCGACACGATTTCCGGAGGTGATAACCGCATAACGAAAGAACCGCTGACGGGGGTGGTTCTCAATGAAATATGAGAGTTCCTTGATAGTCCGCGACCGGTCGCGGACGGCAACTTCTGGCAGGATTTGGATATGGCGATTGCGCCCATCAGTCCGTTCGATTTCGCCCGTCACTTCGCCAATAGCGAAAAGCGGGGCTGTCTTGTCGAACGTGTGGATACCCTGGGATTCAAGACGAGCTGACAAGAGACGGGTTTCGCGTGACAGACGGTCGCGCTTGTCATTCAGCGCAGAAACGTTGTCACACCTAGTTCCCGTTACGGATGACGCTACAGAGCGGAAGTCATACGTGTTGAACATCGCCGCCATCCATCAGGATGGCAGGCCAATGATTGATTTTCACACCCCGAATGCATATAATAGCACTTGGGTGAAAGGCGATGTGCTTTTGCATTTCGCAATCTCCAAAAAGCCTCTCGATGCTAGACCTGCCAGTATAGCTAGAGACGCCGAGTAACCTGGGAATATATAGCACAAAATTTTCTGCAATGTGAAACGAGCCCCCAACGGGGCTTGTTTTGCATTGCCCTTATCCATCCAGACCTACGGCTTGCCGTGGGGCTGGATGGATAACACCTATTCCGGCTGACCGCTTTCCGTGTCTGTCTGACTAGCTTCTGATGGCGTCACACGAGCACCCGGAACCGTCTGACCCTTGCTGACTTCTCGCGTCACTTTGGTCAACATGGACACAGCAGACCGTTGCAATCCTGACGGGATTTCGACACCGGCACCAGACAATTTCTGGAGCATCTCAATGACATTTCCGGCCTCTGCTATGGACACCGGCCCGCGCTTCGTAAGGTCTTTTCCGGCGTTTCTATCAGCCTTGATTTTGTCACGTATAGCTTGCTCAACCCACACTCCTACGGACACTTTAGAGCGCTTTGCATGGGACACAGCCGCATTTCTGGCGTCAATATTTACGCCACGGACTGACCACGCAGACAGTTCGTCTTTCGGATTTTCTGACACGTCTTACGGTCTCCATTTTTGGTCATACACGATTAGGAAACCGTAACACCAACGGACATTCAATGTCCTTACATTGTCCACTCCTACGGGCATTTATATGCCACCCCAACAGCCATATAACGGTCAGGTATTGGGCACTCCATCTACCTACACAGGACACATTAAAAACCCCAGAAAATAGCGGTAAACTGTCGTTTTCTAGGGTTTAAAGCATCTAGGGTGCGTCATGTGTGGACTTCTTAGCCGGTTGCCGGAGACATACCTGGGGTGATGAGAACAACGCAAAAAAACAGGTATAAAAGTATTGGCAAAACAGCACACCCAAGCGCAACAGAAGCGACAGCTTTACCTAACTCGACGGCATCGCTCCGCAGGTCTTCTGCTGCTGCATCAGCGAACCTTTTTGCACCTCGACCGAGACCACCGCTGAAGGCTGCCCACGTTTCCTCGTTTGTCATTTTTTTAGCCATTGGAAGATTCCCATTCGAGTTTTAGGAAGGAGATTTTTTGAAATCAGAAAATCGAGATAATCGACTGTCTTCTTATTCAAAGAATTCTTATTCATGTCGCCGTAATCATGCAGCGCGTCGGGAAACATTCCTGATTGTCTGCCCGGTCACCCTATAGCGCCTGGCAAGTTCAGACACAGGAACACCCCGGCCCAAACTCTCGACAACATCAGTCCTGGCAGACGGTGACAGCTTATTTTTCCGCCCAAGACCAACACCCGCACGGCGAGCAGCAGACATGCCAGCCGTAACACGTTCACTAATATTTTCTCTTTCCAGTTCAGCGACAGCCGCCAGCATCGTCAGGAGAAAACCGCCAAATTTGCCTGATGTGTCTAGGCCATCGACAAGAGAGCGGATGGTCACTCCCCTAGCCTTCATCTCTTCTGCAATCTCTAGGAGATGCCTTGCGTTTCTGCCTAGCCTATCCAACTTCCAGACAAGGATAGTGTCCCCTTTTTTCACGACTGAAAGCAGGGCGTCCAAACCTGGACGTTTGGCTTTTGCTCCCGAAATCCGGTCCTCGAAAATGTTGGTTTCCAAGACACCCGCACCGGCCAGGGCCTGTTTCTGGATGGTGAAAGACTGGACGTATTCCCCGCCATCGTCTTTCTTCGTCGTACTGACGCGCATGTATCCGTAAATCATTTCAGACCTGATTCCTTAACTTCTAAAAGTATTTTCTCAAAGTTCTCAGCTTTTTTCTTCTCTAGTGCTTCTTTGTTTGATGTAATTTCTGAAATTTTAATACTGCTTCTTAACATCATAATCGGCGGTAACGGTAAAACTTCCACGGATTCTGGAAATAGTTCTGTGTAAACATCTTCTAATGAATCGTAGTAAAACTTGTAATAATAAAATTGAACTCCGGAAGGGCGGCACTTATCATCTAAGCATTCATAAAATGGCTCTTCTTCTGCTAGATAATACTTTCCGTATTCTTCAGGAAGCTTAACAGCACAAAAAAAATCAACTTCACTATAATCGTAATAATTAAGACTAATATCTCTGAACGGAATTAATAAGTTGTATTCTTGAGAAAATGCACAACCGATATAGCATGAAATACGCTCATCAATGTCTAACCATGCTTTGTCTATCCGATATCATTACATCGCCATCATCTGACAACAATATCTCTTCTATCTCTGTAATATTTTTTTCTGTAATTTCTGAACTGAAAATTATATTTTCATCATCATCACATATACAAAGAACTTTGTTTTGATAAGACATGTAAAGCATAAAAACTCTCCTGATTTGTAATCGCTTTTATATGGTAGCAATTATTTTTCAGGATTGTTTTGCGCGACAGACCTTTATTTGTCTTTGATTGCATATTCCTAATATAGCCAAAAAATGAGGTCTTTATTTTGCGCTATACATAGACCATAGAACAGGCAGGACGCATCACAGATGCGGCTACGCCGCTCCCGCTCCGCGCTCGCTCCTGCTTGCCTGTCCTTGCCCGATGCCACTCATTATCTGCTCGGGAACGATGGAGCCGATGGGGCTCTTCCTCTCCACTTTTTGGCGGTTTTCTGCGCTTTTTGCGGCTCTTTTAGCTTCTTCTCTAATGCGTTCAACTTCCCTTTCACGAGCCAATTTTTCGGCTTGCTGTTCGGGTGTCCATCCAAAGAATTTCTTAAATACGTTAGGCACAAACTCTTTCACATCACTGCAAATCTGCCTCACGTCTTTGATTAATGTTCCGAAGACACTTGGGTCAGTTCTCGTGTGTGTCGTGTACGTTCTCACATGCACGAGATAGCCTCTCGTAAGGCTTTCGGAGACCGGCTTTCATAAGCGACATCACGCAACCCATGAACCGCTTCTGTCATGATTAATTCAGCTTGCGACATGTGGATTTGATAGTCATCAAAACCCGCAGAAATCTGCCGATTTTCAGCAAGTAGGGCAATATTCTGATTAGCTAGTTCAGTGTTCCTTTTTGCCAGGATGGAGACCTTTTCCTTGGCTTTTTCACGAAGAGAATTGAACTGTGGTTCAGTGAATTTAGCACCTTGCACCATGCCCCTACGCCTGGCGTCTTCGAGGACATCAACAGCGGTTAGTTCAGCTAGCTTCTTTGCTTTGGTATGGTTAGCAAACCATCCGTCGCCTACTTCTTCTTCTAAAATATGGGACTTTTCTGCGACTTTCCGCGCCTCTTCTTTGTCTTTTGCTCAAGTCGGCGTGAGGCTTCAATTCGCAATTCAGCTTCCCTGGACCTTTTCGCTTGTGCCTTCTCTGCTTGGTGCTGCGCTCTAGTCAGCCTTCTTTTGCCCTACGAATTCTCACATTCCACACGGACGGCCTACATTTTCGTAGTAATCATCTTGCCAGGCACGAATTGATTCCCGGTATGCTTTGTCACCTCGCTTGTTGGCTTCCTTTCCGGTTTCCCCTGCCATTTCAGCCTTTTTCGCTTGGACGCCAGGATGCAAACTTCGGGCCTTCACATCGTCAGGAAGAACGTATGCATGCAGGTGCGGGAAACTCTCATCATCATGTCTGACAACGGTTTTTAGTTCATCACCATATGTCTTCTTAAGCCAAGAAATGGCGCGTTTCTGCCATTCTTCGACCGATGCCACACCCTCAAGCCCTTCTCCGGATGGCTTAAAACTATGGTGCAAAGGGTATGCTGGTCTTTACGAATTCCTCTCGTTTGCCCCTTCGCATTTGTCTCTTTTGCGTGGCTGCACATCTCGCTCACGCTGACGTTCAAGTTCATCAATCGACACGCCATAAACCAAATCGGGGTCGGACGGATTTGGACGTGAAGACAAGAAGACGGGTCTCGGCGTGAGGCTTCATCAAATATAAATTTAGTGCCTACGCCGTGCTTATTTGGCTTGCGGCTGTATGTTTCTAAATGTGCAAACTGATAAGCCATGACCCATTTTCCTTCGATGGAATCATTATAGCTTTTGACTTTGCTTTTTGCTGTGTCCTAGCAAGCGTTAGTGACGGGACTAACGCTTGCAAGCAAAAGTCCGCTTGCTGTGGCTCCCTTTGCCTACGCCCCCTTCCCTTGGCCTTCGGCCTACGGGTGGGGGCTGGCGGGCCTGCCGGTAAGCCCCTTCTTGAAGGGACTACCGGCGCGGCGCTGACTTCACCAGGCTTTGTGGAATCAAGCCCTGGCGCCCCCTGCATCGGCGGTGCTGAAATCAGTCTCTCCACACCTTTGACCATGACTGACCTGTAGCCCGAGGCGCGATAGGTGCGACTGGTCGAATAGCGGGCGGCGTTTTACGGGCTGGCTGTGGCGGTGGTGCTGAAATCAACCTTTCCACGCCCTTTACAACGACTGTTTTGTAGCTTCTGGGCCTAATGGGTGCGACAGGTCGGACTACCGGCGGCGAAGTTGACACCCTTCCTTTTGCAGCTTGTGAGGCGGGTTGGGGGGTTGGCGTACCATTGTGAACTTTATAGCCGTTGCCTTCCGCCCAAAGTCTTGCCTGGCTCCGGTTGCTGTCAATCAGTGCGAGACCATCGCGTCCGCAGCCCGTAGATGGCGCTGTGGTGTATCCGGAAACGATGGTCCAAGGCTGAATCACTGCGACTCCCCGGCCTTGGCAGAGTGCGGCATAGGACCACATTTTCCGCGTCAGACCGCCCTGGCGTCTTGTTTTTAGAGCGCGGACGGTGTGGCTCCATATCCATCAAGACGAGTTTTCGTTGTCCGTCCCATGTCCCATGTCCTAAAACTGGCTATTTTCTGCCGATTTCTTTCAAAGAAGCGCAAAACTCTGCAAAGTCGCCCAGAGGCTGAGATGCTTTTGTGCGGTACGTTTGATTATGAACCACGCAAGATTTTCTGATGACAGTTCATCAACGCCGTATGACCCATTCCCAGAACTGTCTGAACACGGCACAATTTGCAATGTATTTGACGACTTCTTCTTTAATGTCTTTCAGCTGCCGCAATCGCGCCAATGAACACCGCCTAACCTGGACTTTGACCAAGAGAGGAAACGGGACCAATCAGCGTCCGATAAACGTCTTGTCGGCCAATAAACGACGTTGGTGTGAAAATGTACGCCGCCACTATTGAAGGTGTATTCGCTGCCTCGATAGAGCAGTTTCACACCAAAATCTCGGGCAGCTTCTGACGACCATCGCGTCATGTCGGCATGAAATCTTTGGCGTCTTTCTCGCAGATTTCCGCCATATTCGACACGATTTCCGGAGGTGATAACCGCATAACGAAAGAACCGCTGACGGGGGTGGTTCTCAATGAAATATGAGAGTTCCTTGATAGTCCGCGACCGGTCGCGGACGGCAACTTCTGGCAGGATTTGGATATGGCGATTGCGCCCATCAGTCCGTTCGATTTCGCCCGTCACTTCGCCAATAGCGAAAAGCGGGGCTGTCTTGTCGAACGTGTGGATACCCTGGGATTTAAGACGAGCTGACAAGAGACGGGTTTCGCGTGACAGACGGTCGCGCTTGTCATTCAGCGCAGAAACGTTGTCACACCTAGTTCCCGTTACGGATGACGCTACAGAGCGGAAGTCATACGTGTTGAACATCGCCGCCATCCATCAGGATGGCAGGCCAATGATTGATTTTCACACCCCGAATGCATATAATAGCACTTGGGTGAAAGGCGATGTGCTTTTGCATTTCGCAATCTCCAAAAAGCCTCTCGATGCTAGACCTGCCAGTATAGCTAGAGACGCCGAGTAACCTGGGAATATATAGCACAAAATTTTCTGCAATGTGAAACGAGCCCCCAACGGGGCTTGTTTTGCATTGCCCTTATCCATCCAGACCTACGGCTTGCCGTGGGGCTGGATGGATAACACCTATTCCGGCTGACCGCTTTCCGTGTCTGTCTGACTAGCTTCTGATGGCGTCACACGAGCACCCGGAACCGTCTGACCCTTGCTGACTTCTCGCGTCACTTTGGTCAACATGGACACAGCAGACCGTTGCAATCCTGACGGGATTTCGACACCGGCACCAGACAATTTCTGGAGCATCTCAATGACATTTCCGGCCTCTGCTATGGACACCGGCCCGCGCTTCGTAAGGTCTTTTCCGGCGTTTCTATCAGCCTTGATTTTGTCACGTATAGCTTGCTCAACCCACACTCCTACGGACACTTTAGAGCGCTTTGCATGGGACACAGCCGCATTTCTGGCGTCAATATTTACGCCACGGACTGACCACGCAGACAGTTCGTCTTTCGGATTTTCTGACACGTCTTACGGTCTCCATTTTTGGTCATACACGATTAGGAAACCGTAACACCAACGGACATTCAATGTCCTTACATTGTCCACTCCTACGGGCATTTATATGCCACCCCAACAGCCATATAACGGTCAGGTATTGGGCACTCCATCTACCTACACAGGACACATTAAAAACCCCAGAAAATAGCGGTAAACTGTCGTTTTCTAGGGTTTAAAGCATCTAGGGTGCGTCATGTGTGGACTTCTTAGCCGGTTGCCGGAGACATACCTGGGGTGATGAGAACAACGCAAAAAAACAGGTATAAAAGTATTGGCAAAACAGCACACCCAAGCGCAACAGAAGCGACAGCTTTACCTAACTCGACGGCATCGCTCCGCAGGTCTTCTGCTGCTGCATCAGCGAACCTTTTTGCACCTCGACCGAGACCACCGCTGAAGGCTGCCCACGTTTCCTCGTTTGTCATTTTTTTAGCCATTGGAAGATTCCCATTCGAGTTTTAGGAAGGAGATTTTTTGAAATCAGAAAATCGAGATAATCGACTGTCTTCTTATTCAAAGAATTCTTATTCATGTCGCCGTAATCATGCAGCGCGTCGGGAAACATTCCTGATTGTCTGCCCGGTCACCCTATAGCGCCTGGCAAGTTCAGACACAGGAACACCCCGGCCCAAACTCTCGACAACATCAGTCCTGGCAGACGGTGACAGCTTATTTTTCCGCCCAAGACCAACACCCGCACGGCGAGCAGCAGACATGCCAGCCGTAACACGTTCACTAATATTTTCTCTTTCCAGTTCAGCGACAGCCGCCAGCATCGTCAGGAGAAAACCGCCAAATTTGCCTGATGTGTCTAGGCCATCGACAAGAGAGCGGATGGTCACTCCCCTAGCCTTCATCTCTTCTTCTGCAATCTCTAGGAGATGCCTTGCGTTTCTGCCTAGCCTATCCAACTTCCAGACAAGGATAGTGTCCCCTTTTTTCACGACTGAAAGCAGGGCGTCCAAACCTGGACGTTTGGCTTTTGCTCCCGAAATCCGGTCCTCGAAAATGTTGGTTTCCAAGACACCCGCACCGGCCAGGGCCTGTTTCTGGATGGTGAAAGACTGGACGTATTCCCCGCCATCGTCTTTCTTCGTCGTACTGACGCGCATGTATCCGTAAATCATTTCAGACCTGATTCCTTAACTTCTAAAAGTATTTTCTCAAAGTTCTCAGCTTTTTTCTTCTCTAGTGCTTCTTTGTTTGATGTAATTTCTGAAATTTTAATACTGCTTCTTAACATCATAATCGGCGGTAACGGTAAAACTTCCACGGATTCTGGAAATAGTTCTGTGTAAACATCTTCTAATGAATCGTAGTAAAACTTGTAATAATAAAATTGAACTCCGGAAGGGCGGCACTTATCATCTAAGCATTCATAAAATGGCTCTTCTTCTGCTAGATAATACTTTCCGTATTCTTCAGGAAGCTTAACAGCACAAAAAAAATCAACTTCACTATAATCGTAATAATTAAGACTAATATCTCTGAACGGAATTAATAAGTTGTATTCTTGAGAAAATGCACAACCGATATAGCATGAAATACGCTCATCAATGTCTAACCATGCTTGTCTATCCGATATCATTACATCGCCATCATCTGACAACAATATCTCTTCTATCTCTGTAATATTTTTTTCTGTAATTTCTGAACTGAAAATTATATTTTCATCATCATCACATATACAAAGAACTTTGTTTTGATAAGACATGTAAAGCATAAAAACTCTCCTGATTTGTAATCGCTTTTATATGGTAGCAATTATTTTTCAGGATTGTTTTGCGCGACAGACCTTTATTTGTCTTTGATTGCAATATCCCAGAATATAGCCAAAAAATGAGGTCTTTATTTTGCGCTATACATAGACCATAGAACAGGCAGGACGCATCACAGATGCGGGCTACGCCGCTCCCGCTCCGCGCTCGCTCCTGCTTGCCTGTCCTTGCCCGATGCCACTGATTATCTGCTCGGGAACGATGGAGCCGATGGGCTCTTCCTCTCCACTTTTTGGCGGTTTTCTGCGCTTTTTGCGGCTCTTTTAGCTTCTTCTCTAATGCGTTCAACTTCCCTTTCACGAGCCAATTTTTCGGCTTGCTGTTCGGGTGTCCATCCAAAGAATTTCTTAAATACGTTAGGCACAAACTCTTTCACATCACTGCAAATCTGCCTCACGTCTTTGATTAATGTTCCGAAGACACTTGGGTCAGCTTCGTGTGTGTCGTGTACGTTCTCACATGCACGAGATAGCCTCTCGTAGGCTTTCGGAGACCGGCTTTCATAAGCGACATCACGCAACCCATGAACCGCTTCTGTCATGATTAATTCAGCTTGCGACATGTGGATTTGATAGTCATCAAAACCCGCAGAAATCTGCCGATTTTCAGCAAGTAGGGCAATATTCTGATTAGCTAGTTCAGTGTTCCTTTTTGCCAGGATGGAGACCTTTTCCTTGGCTTTTTCACGAAGAGAATTGAACTGTGGTTCAGTGAATTTAGCACCTTGCACCATGCCCCTACGCCTGGCGTCTTCGAGGACATCAACAGCGGTTAGTTCAGCTAGCTTCTTTGCTTTGGTATGGTTAGCAAACCATCCGTCGCCTACTTCTTCTTCTAAAATATGGGACTTTTCTGCGACTTTCCGCGCCTCTTCTTTTGTCTTTTGCTCAAGTCGGCGTGAGGCTTCAATTCGCAATTCAGCTTCCCTGGACCTTTTCGCTTGTGCCTTCTCTGCTTGGTGCTGCGCTCTAGTCAGCCTTCTTTTGCCCGGACCAATTCTCGACATTCCACACGGACGGCCTACATTTTCGTAGTAATCATCTTGCCAGGCACGCATTGATTCCCGGTATGCTTTGTCACCTCGCTTGTTGGCTTCCTTTCCGGTTTCCCCTGCCATTTCAGCCTTTTTCGCTTGGACGCCAGGATGCAAACTTCGGGCCTTCACATCGTCAGGAAGAACGTATGCATGCAGGTGCGGGAAACTCTCATCATCATGTCTGACAACGGTTTTTAGTTCATCACCATATGTCTTCTTAAGCCAAGAAATGGCGCGTTTCTGCCATTCTTCGACCGATGCCACACCCTCAAGCCCTTCTCCGGGATGGCTTAAAACTATGGTGCAAAGGGTATGCTGGTCTTTACGAATTCCTCTCGTTTGCCCCTTCGCATTTGTCTCTTTTGCGTGGCTGCACATCTCGTCATGCTGACGTTCAAGTTCATCAATCGACACGCCATAAACCAAATCGGGGTCGGACGGATTTTGGACGTGAAGACAAGAAGACGGGTCTCGGCGTGAGGCTTCATCAAATATAAATTTAGTGCCTACGCCGTGCTTATTTGGCTTGCGGCTGTATGTTTCTAAATGTGCAAACTGATAAGCCATGACCCATTTTCCTTCGATGGAATCATTATAGCTTTTGACTTTGCTTTTTGCTGTGTCCTAGCAAGCGTTAGTGACGGACTAACGCTTGCAAGCAAGCTGTCCGCCCTGCCGGGGGCTCCCCCTTCCGCCTACGCCCCCTTCCCTTGGCCTTCGGCCTACGGGTGGGGGCTGGCGGGCCTGCCGGTAAGCCCCTTCTTGAAGGGACTACCGGCGCGGCGCTGACTTCACCAGGCTTTGTGGAATCAAGCCCTGGCGTCTCTGCATCGGCGGTGCTGAAATCAGTCTCTCCACACCTTTGACCATGACTGACCTGTAGCTCCGAGGCGCGATAGGTGCGACTGGTCGAATAGCGGGCGGCGTTTTACGGGCTGGCTGTGGCGGTGGTGCTGAAATCAACCTTTCCACGCCCTTTACAACGACTGTTTTGTAGCTTCTGGGCCTAATGGGTGCGACAGGTCGGACTACCGGCGGCGAAGTTGACACCCTTCCTTTTGCAGCTTGTGAGGCGGGTTGGGGGGTTGGCGTACCATTGTGAACTTTATAGCCGTTGCCTTCCGCCCAAAGTCTTGCCTGGCTCCGGTTGCTGTCAATCAGTGCGAGACCATCGCGTCCGCAGCCCGTAGATGGCGCTGTGGTGTATCCGGAAACGATGGTCCAAGGCTGAATCACTCCCGACCTCCCCGGCCTCGGCAGAGTGCGGCATAGGACCACATTTTCCGCGTCAGACCGCCCTGGCGTCTTGTTTTTAGAGCGCGGACGGTGTGGCTCCATATCCATCAAGACGAGTTTTCGTTGTCCGTCCCATGTCCTAAAACTGGCTATTTTCTGCCGATTTTCTTTCAAAGAAGCGCAAAACTCTGCAAAGTCGCCCAGAGGCTGAGATGCTTTTGTGCGGTACGTTTGATTATGGAACCACGCAAGATTTTCTGATGACAGTTCATCAACGCCGTATGACCCATTCCCAGAACTGTCTGACGACAATTTGCAAATGTATTTGACGACTTCTCTAACGTCTTTCAGCCGCCCGCAATCGCGCCAATGAACACCGCCTAACCTGGACTTTGACCAAGAGAGGAAACGGGACCAATCAGCGTCCGATAAACGTCTTGTCGGCCAATAAACGACGTTGGTGTGAAAATGTACGCCGCCACTATTGAAGGTGTATTCGCTGCCTCGATAGAGCAGTTTCACACCAAAATCTCGGGCAGCTTCTGACGACCATCGCGTCATGTCGGCATGAAATCTTTGGCGTCTTTCTCGCAGATTTCCGCCATATTCGACACGATTTCCGGAGGTGATAACCGCATAACGAAAGAACCGCTGACGGGGGTGGTTCTCAATGAAATATGAGAGTTCCTTGATAGTCCGCGACCGGTCGCGGACGGCAACTTCTGGCAGGATTTGGATATGGCGATTGCGCCCATCAGTCCGTTCGATTTCGCCCGTCACTTCGCCAATAGCGAAAAGCGGGGCTGTCTTGTCGAACGTGTGGATACCCTGGGATTCAAGACGAGCTGACAAGAGACGGGTTTCGCGTGACAGACGGTCGCGCTTGTCATTCAGCGCAGAAACGTTGTCACACCTAGTTCCCGTTACGGATGACGCTACAGAGCGGAAGTCATACGTGTTGAACATCGCCGCCATCCATCAGGATGGCAGGCCAATGATTGATTTTCACACCCCGAATGCATATAATAGCACTTGGGTGAAAGGCGATGTGCTTTTGCATTTCGCAATCTCCAAAAAGCCTCTCGATGCTAGACCTGCCAGTATAGCTAGAGACGCCGAGTAACCTGGGAATATATAGCACAAAATTTTCTGCAATGTGAAACGAGCCCCCAACGGGGCTTGTTTTGCATTGCCCTTATCCATCCAGACCTACGGCTTGCCGTGGGGCTGGATGGATAACACCTATTCCGGCTGACCGCTTTCCGTGTCTGTCTGACTAGCTTCTGATGGCGTCACACGAGCACCCGGAACCGTCTGACCCTTGCTGACTTCTCGCGTCACTTTGGTCAACATGGACACAGCAGACCGTTGCAATCCTGACGGGATTTCGACACCGGCACCAGACAATTTCTGGAGCATCTCAATGACATTTCCGGCCTCTGCTATGGACACCGGCCCGCGCTTCGTAAGGTCTTTTCCGGCGTTTCTATCAGCCTTGATTTTGTCACGTATAGCTTGCTCAACCCACACTCCTACGGACACTTTAGAGCGCTTTGCATGGGACACAGCCGCATTTCTGGCGTCAATATTTACGCCACGGACTGACCACGCAGACAGTTCGTCTTTCGGATTTTCTGACACGTCTTACGGTCTCCATTTTTGGTCATACACGATTAGGAAACCGTAACACCAACGGACATTCAATGTCCTTACATTGTCCACTCCTACGGGCATTTATATGCCACCCCAACAGCCATATAACGGTCAGGTATTGGGCACTCCATCTACCTACACAGGACACATTAAAAACCCCAGAAAATAGCGGTAAACTGTCGTTTTCTAGGGTTTAAAGCATCTAGGGTGCGTCATGTGTGGACTTCTTAGCCGGTTGCCGGAGACATACCTGGGGTGATGAGAACAACGCAAAAAAACAGGTATAAAAGTATTGGCAAAACAGCACACCCAAGCGCAACAGAAGCGACAGCTTTACCTAACTCGACGGCATCGCTCCGCAGGTCTTCTGCTGCTGCATCAGCGAACCTTTTTGCACCTCGACCGAGACCACCGCTGAAGGCTGCCCACGTTTCCTCGTTTGTCATTTTTTTAGCCATTGGAAGATTCCCATTCGAGTTTTAGGAAGGAGATTTTTTGAAATCAGAAAATCGAGATAATCGACTGTCTTCTTATTCAAAGAATTCTTATTCATGTCGCCGTAATCATGCAGCGCGTCGGGAAACATTCCTGATTGTCTGCCCGGTCACCCTATAGCGCCTGGCAAGTTCAGACACAGGAACACCCCGGCCCAAACTCTCGACAACATCAGTCCTGGCAGACGGTGACAGCTTATTTTTCCGCCCAAGACCAACACCCGCACGGCGAGCAGCAGACATGCCAGCCGTAACACGTTCACTAATATTTTCTCTTTCCAGTTCAGCGACAGCCGCCAGCATCGTCAGGAGAAAACCGCCAAATTTGCCTGATGTGTCTAGGCCATCGACAAGAGAGCGGATGGTCACTCCCCTAGCCTTCATCTCTTCTGCAATCTCTAGGAGATGCCTTGCGTTTCTGCCTAGCCTATCCAACTTCCAGACAAGGATAGTGTCCCCTTTTTTCACGACTGAAAGCAGGGCGTCCAAACCTGGACGTTTGGCTTTTGCTCCCGAAATCCGGTCCTCGAAAATGTTGGTTTCCAAGACACCCGCACCGGCCAGGGCCTGTTTCTGGATGGTGAAAGACTGGACGTATTCCCCGCCATCGTCTTTCTTCGTCGTACTGACGCGCATGTATCCGTAAATCATTTCAGACCTGATTCCTTAACTTCTAAAAGTATTTTCTCAAAGTTCTCAGCTTTTTTCTTCTCTAGTGCTTCTTTGTTTGATGTAATTTCTGAAATTTTAATACTGCTTCTTAACATCATAATCGGCGGTAACGGTAAAACTTCCACGGATTCTGGAAATAGTTCTGTGTAAACATCTTCTAATGAATCGTAGTAAAACTTGTAATAATAAAATTGAACTCCGGAAGGGCGGCACTTATCATCTAAGCATTCATAAAATGGCTCTTCTTCTGCTAGATAATACTTTCCGTATTCTTCAGGAAGCTTAACAGCACAAAAAAAATCAACTTCACTATAATCGTAATAATTAAGACTAATATCTCTGAACGGAATTAATAAGTTGTATTCTTGAGAAAATGCACAACCGATATAGCATGAAATACGCTCATCAATGTCTAACCATGCTTGTCTATCCGATATCATTACATCGCCATCATCTGACAACAATATCTCTTCTATCTCTGTAATATTTTTTTCTGTAATTTCTGAACTGAAAATTATATTTTCATCATCATCACATATACAAAGAACTTTGTTTTGATAAGACATGTAAAGCATAAAAACTCTCCTGATTTGTAATCGCTTTTATATGGTAGCAATTATTTTTCAGGATTGTTTTGCGCGACAGACCTTTATTTGTCTTTGATTGCAATATCCCAGAATATAGCCAAAAAATGAGGTCTTTATTTTGCGCTATACATAGACCATAGAACAGGCAGGACGCATCACAGATGCGGGCTACGCCGCTCCCGCTCCGCGCTCGCTCCTGCTTGCCTGTCCTTGCCCGATGCCACTGATTATCTGCTCGGGAACGATGGAGCCGATGGGCTCTTCCTCTCCACTTTTTGGCGGTTTTCTGCGCTTTTTGCGGCTCTTTTAGCTTCTTCTCTAATGCGTTCAACTTCCCTTTCACGAGCCAATTTTTCGGCTTGCTGTTCGGGTGTCCATCCAAAGAATTTCTTAAATACGTTAGGCACAAACTCTTTCACATCACTGCAAATCTGCCTCACGTCTTTGATTAATGTTCCGAAGACACTTGGGTCAGCTTCGTGTGTGTCGTGTACGTTCTCACATGCACGAGATAGCCTCTCGTAGGCTTTCGGAGACCGGCTTTCATAAGCGACATCACGCAACCCATGAACCGCTTCTGTCATGATTAATTCAGCTTGCGACATGTGGATTTGATAGTCATCAAAACCCGCAGAAATCTGCCGATTTTCAGCAAGTAGGGCAATATTCTGATTAGCTAGTTCAGTGTTCCTTTTTGCCAGGATGGAGACCTTTTCCTTGGCTTTTTCACGAAGAGAATTGAACTGTGGTTCAGTGAATTTAGCACCTTGCACCATGCCCCTACGCCTGGCGTCTTCGAGGACATCAACAGCGGTTAGTTCAGCTAGCTTCTTTGCTTTGGTATGGTTAGCAAACCATCCGTCGCCTACTTCTTCTTCTAAAATATGGGACTTTTCTGCGACTTTCCGCGCCTCTTCTTTTGTCTTTTGCTCAAGTCGGCGTGAGGCTTCAATTCGCAATTCAGCTTCCCTGGACCTTTTCGCTTGTGCCTTCTCTGCTTGGTGCTGCGCTCTAGTCAGCCTTCTTTTGCCCGGACCAATTCTCGACATTCCACACGGACGGCCTACATTTTCGTAGTAATCATCTTGCCAGGCACGCATTGATTCCCGGTATGCTTTGTCACCTCGCTTGTTGGCTTCCTTTCCGGTTTCCCCTGCCATTTCAGCCTTTTTCGCTTGGACGCCAGGATGCAAACTTCGGGCCTTCACATCGTCAGGAAGAACGTATGCATGCAGGTGCGGGAAACTCTCATCATCATGTCTGACAACGGTTTTTAGTTCATCACCATATGTCTTCTTAAGCCAAGAAATGGCGCGTTTCTGCCATTCTTCGACCGATGCCACACCCTCAAGCCCTTCTCCGGGATGGCTTAAAACTATGGTGCAAAGGGTATGCTGGTCTTTACGAATTCCTCTCGTTTGCCCCTTCGCATTTGTCTCTTTTGCGTGGCTGCACATCTCGTCATGCTGACGTTCAAGTTCATCAATCGACACGCCATAAACCAAATCGGGGTCGGACGGATTTTGGACGTGAAGACAAGAAGACGGGTCTCGGCGTGAGGCTTCATCAAATATAAATTTAGTGCCTACGCCGTGCTTATTTGGCTTGCGGCTGTATGTTTCTAAATGTGCAAACTGATAAGCCATGACCCATTTTCCTTCGATGGAATCATTATAGCTTTTGACTTTGCTTTTTGCTGTGTCCTAGCAAGCGTTAGTGACGGACTAACGCTTGCAAGCAAGCTGTCCGCCCTGCCGGGGGCTCCCCCTTCCGCCTACGCCCCCTTCCCTTGGCCTTCGGCCTACGGGTGGGGGCTGGCGGGCCTGCCGGTAAGCCCCTTCTTGAAGGGACTACCGGCGCGGCGCTGACTTCACCAGGCTTTGTGGAATCAAGCCCTGGCGTCTCTGCATCGGCGGTGCTGAAATCAGTCTCTCCACACCTTTGACCATGACTGACCTGTAGCTCCGAGGCGCGATAGGTGCGACTGGTCGAATAGCGGGCGGCGTTTTACGGGCTGGCTGTGGCGGTGGTGCTGAAATCAACCTTTCCACGCCCTTTACAACGACTGTTTTGTAGCTTCTGGGCCTAATGGGTGCGACAGGTCGGACTACCGGCGGCGAAGTTGACACCCTTCCTTTTGCAGCTTGTGAGGCGGGTTGGGGGGTTGGCGTACCATTGTGAACTTTATAGCCGTTGCCTTCCGCCCAAAGTCTTGCCTGGCTCCGGTTGCTGTCAATCAGTGCGAGACCATCGCGTCCGCAGCCCGTAGATGGCGCTGTGGTGTATCCGGAAACGATGGTCCAAGGCTGAATCACTCCCGACCTCCCCGGCCTCGGCAGAGTGCGGCATAGGACCACATTTTCCGCGTCAGACCGCCCTGGCGTCTTGTTTTTAGAGCGCGGACGGTGTGGCTCCATATCCATCAAGACGAGTTTTCGTTGTCCGTCCCATGTCCTAAAACTGGCTATTTTCTGCCGATTTTCTTTCAAAGAAGCGCAAAACTCTGCAAAGTCGCCCAGAGGCTGAGATGCTTTTGTGCGGTACGTTTGATTATGGAACCACGCAAGATTTTCTGATGACAGTTCATCAACGCCGTATGACCCATTCCCAGAACTGTCTGACGACAATTTGCAAATGTATTTGACGACTTCTCTAACGTCTTTCAGCCGCCCGCAATCGCGCCAATGAACACCGCCTAACCTGGACTTTGACCAAGAGAGGAAACGGGACCAATCAGCGTCCGATAAACGTCTTGTCGGCCAATAAACGACGTTGGTGTGAAAATGTACGCCGCCACTATTGAAGGTGTATTCGCTGCCTCGATAGAGCAGTTTCACACCAAAATCTCGGGCAGCTTCTGACGACCATCGCGTCATGTCGGCATGAAATCTTTGGCGTCTTTCTCGCAGATTTCC